>CAVPQV010000019.1:0-408940 GCA_963707625.1 uncultured Gammaproteobacteria bacterium | reverse complement strand
TTGGCTTCACCAAGGCCGACGTCACCGCGGCCTTCACCTCGGTCGGCGTGAGCTGCGCCGGCGGCGGCGGTGGCGGCACCACGACCCCGTTGACCAAGGGCGTGACCGTGACCGGGATCGGCGCGGCCACCGGTGCCTACGCGAAGTACACGCTGGTCGTGCCTGTGGGCGCCACCAACCTGACCTTCACCCTGTCGGGTGGCACCGGCGATGCGGACATGTACGTGAAGTTCGGCGCCGCGCCGACCGACACCGTCTATGACTGCCGTCCGTACAAGTCCGGCAACGCCGAGGTCTGCACCTTCGCCACGGCGCAGGCGGGTACCTACTACGTGAACCTGAAGGCCTACTCGACCTTCTCCGGCGTGAGCCTGAAGGGCGACTACAGCACCGGCGCGACCAACACCGCCCCGGTCGCCAACTTCAGCTTCACCACCAGTGGCCTGACGGCGACCTTCACCGATACTTCCACCGACGCGCAGAACAACATCAGCTCGCGTTCCTGGAACTTCGGCGACGGCACCACCTCGACCTCGACCAACCCGAGCAAGACCTACGCCGCGGCGGGCACCTACACGGTGACCGAGACGGTGACGGATGCGGGTGGCCTGTCGAGCACGAAGTCGGCTTCGGTGACGGTGACTGCAACCCCGAGCTGCGGCGGCCTGGTCCTGTGCAACAACGTAGCCGTGGCGCTGCCCTCGGTTGCCAAGGGCGGTGTGTCCTCGAACTACACGATGACCATCGCGGCTGGCAAGACGGTGACCTTCACCATCTCCGGCGGTACCGGTGATGCGGACATGTACGTGAAGGCCGGCTCCGCGCCGACCTCCAGCTCGTACAACTGCCGTCCGTACAAGTCCGGCAACGCCGAGACCTGCACCTTCACCCCGACCACCAGCACGACCTACTACGTCAACGTGCGCGCCTACACGGCCTACTCGGGCGTCAGCCTGAAGGGTTCGCACAACTGATCGGGTAACGGCAAGGCGACAAACGGGAACCCCGGCTTCGGCCGGGGTTCTTTTTTTTGCGCTTCAGTCCAGGGCTTCGAAACGGTTGGCGGCGACGTTCTTGCGCACGCTTGCGCCGGATCCCAGATGCGGCCGTTCATGGCGATGTAGACGCCCGGCGGCAGCGACTGCACGGCGCCGACCGCGGTGCCGATGTTGAACTCGGCGTCCGAGCCGCGGAAGCCGGCCGGGTTGAGCGCGCCGGTGATCACGATGGTCTTGTCCGCCACGCGCCGCCAGCACCTTGCGCGGTTTCGACCATGGTGTCGGTGCCGTGCGTGACCAGCACGTGCCGGGCCGGCTGCGCGGCGATGGCGGCGCGCAGCAGTTCGCGGTCGGCGGCGTCGATGTGCAGGCTGTCCTTGCGCAGGATCGGGATCACGTTGAAGCGGAAGGCGACGCCCAGTTCCTTCAGGATGCGGCCGATCTGCGGCTCGCCGACCTGGTAGTCGGACTTGTCGTCGAAATAGACCTTGTCGATGGTGCCGCCGGTGGTGACGACCAGCAGCTCATCCATGGCAAGGTCTCCTCGCGCGGCGATGCGCGGATTATACGGTCGGCGGCGAGGGCGCCTTGCGCTGGCGACGCGCCCGCAGGCCCGGCCAGCTCGAGGAGAGCACCAGCGCCAGGGACAGGCCGGCTCTCGGCCAGGGCGAGCGCGCGTTGCGCGGCGACTGGCCCAGGCTTCCATCACGCCGTGGCAGAAGTAGAGCAGGGCGACGATGCCGGCCCACAGCGCGGCGTTGCTGCGAGCGCGCAGGAAGGCGAGCGCCGGCGGCAGCAGTGGCAGTGAGAACAGCGTGGCGACCAGCCAGGCCGGCGGCCCCGATGGCGGCGCCAGCCAGCCGTGCCATAGCCATTGCAGGCCGAGCAACGCGACCAGCGCGGCCGCCGCCAGGCGCCACGGTCCGCTCAAGCGCAAAGTTTCCGTGCGATCCCGGCGATGCGCCGGCCCAGCGCACGCGCCAGCTCGCGTTCCTCGTCGCTGATCGGCAGGTCGTCATGATCGCCGGCGACGTGGCTGGCGCCGTAGGGCGTGCCACCGCTGCGCGTGGAATGCAGCGCGGCTTCCGTGTAGGGAATGCCCACCACCAGCATGCCGTGGTGCAGCAGCGGCAGGATCATGGACAGCAGCGTGGACTCCTGGCCGCCGTGCATGGTGCCGGTCGAGGTGAACACCGCCGCGGGCTTGCCCGCCAGCGTGCCGCTCACCCATTCGGCGCCGAGGCCGTCGATGAAGTGCTTGAGCGGCGCGGCCATGTTGCCGAAGCGGGTCGGGCTGCCGAGCAGCAGGCCGTCGCACTCGACGAGGTCGCGCGGCTCGACATAGGGAGCGCCGGCCTCGGGCGTCGGCGGCGCGGCCACCGTCGTCACCGCAGCCACTGGCGGCACCGTGCGCAGGCGCGCGCTGCAGCCGCCTTCCTCGACGCCGCGCGCCAGCAGTTGCGCCAGCTTCGCCACCGAGCCGCCGCGGCTGTAGTACAGGATCAGGATTTCGGCCATGAACACAGCCTAGCCGAAGCCCCGCCCGCGCGCGCGTCCGCGCACGCCCTTGCGGCGGCTTGCGTTACCCTTTGCTGATGCCAGAAACCACGCCCTCCCTGCTCGAGGACATCCGCCGTCGCGTCGCGCGCATCGACCGCGAGCGCCTGGTGATGTTCGGGAAATTCCTGTTCCAGCGCTTCACCGACGACCGTTGCTTCGAGTCCGCCGGCGCGCTGGCCTACACCACCATGTTCGCGCTGGTGCCGTTCACTGCGGTGGTGATGGCGCTGCTTTCGGCCTTCCCCGCCTTCCACGACTCGACCGCGGGTGTCATCCACTTCGTGTTCGTGAACTTCGTGCCGGCCACGGCGCAGGGCCTGGAGTCCAAGCTGACCAGCTTCGCGCTCAGTGCGCAGGAGCTCAGCGCCACCGGCGTGATCGCGCTGGTGGTCTCGATCCTGCTGACCATGTGGAGCATCGAGCAGGCCTTCAACCGCATCTGGCGCGTGCCCTCGGCGCGGCCGCAACTGGTGCGCTTCCTCATCTATTGGACCTTGCTGACCCTGGGCTCGCTGGTGACGGTGGCGATGCTGACCGCGTCCTCGGCGCTGTTCTCGGTGCCCGAGCTGGCCGGCATCGAGGCGCGCGGCCTGGGCGAGCAGCTGCTGCGCTACCTGCCGGTGCTGATCGAGCTGCTGGCCTTCACCGCCGCCTACTGGCTGATCCCGCACCGCACGATCCAGCTGCGCTTCGCCTTCGCCGGCGGCCTGCTCGCCACCATCCTGTTCGAATGGCTGAAGTGGGCGCTGGCGATCTACCTGCGCGGGGCCTCCTACGAGCAGCTCTACGGCGCCATGGCGGTGGTGCCCATCCTGCTGGTCTGGGTGTATTTCAGCTGGCTGGCGGTGCTGTTTGGCGCCTCGCTGGCAGCCTCGCTGGGATCCTTCCGCTACCAGCCGCGCGCGCTGCGGCTGAGCGCGGGCGCCGAGCTCTACGGCGTGCTGCGCCTGCTGGGACGCTTCGAAGAGGCGCGCCGCGACGGCCACGGCCTGCACCTGGCGCAGCTCAAGCAGCGCGAGCCGGGCCTGACCGACGAGCTGCTGCAGAACATGATCGCCTCGCTGTGCGAACTCAACATCATCCAGCGCGGCGAATCCGGGGCCTGGTTGCTGTCGCGCGACCTGCGCGCGGTGCCGCTGCTCGAGCTATACGAAGGCATGTCGCTGCGCCTGCCCACCGGCGAGGTGTGCCTGCCGCAACGCCATGACCCGATCGGGCGCGCCGCCCAGGCCGCGCTGGACCAATTGCGCTCGCCACTGCACGCCACCCTCGCGCGCAGCGTCGCAGACTTCCTGGAGGAGCCGCCGGCTCCTCCCAACGTGGACCGCCCATGAAATCCAGAATCTTCCGCTTCCCGTCGGCCGGCATGGCGCTCCTGCTGGCTGCCTGCGCCCCTGCGCCGACTCCTCCGGCGAGCACCACTCCCGCCCCGGCGCCGGCCGCCTCGGTGGCCAGCACCGCGCCAGCGGGCACCGGACCCGCCGCCGCGCCCGACACGGTGAAGGACTATCCCTCGCTGGAGCTGCGCACCTTTGCCGGCGCCGACTGGTCGCTCGCGCAACGGCGCGGCACGTGGGTGGTGGTGAATTTCTGGGCCACCTGGTGCAACCCCTGTCTGAAGGAGATCCCCGAGCTTGACGCTTTGGACCGCGAGCGCGAGGACGTCGAGGTCATCGGCCTGGCCTACGAGGAAATCGAGCGCGCGGAGATGGAAGCCTTCCTCAAGCAGCATCCTTTCTCCTATCCCTTCGCGATGGTGGACGTGTACGCGGGGCTGCCGGATTTCCCGATCCCGCGCGGGCTGCCGATGACCTACCTGATCGCGCCGGACGGCAAGGTGGCCAAGCAGTTCGTCGGCCCGGTCACCATGGCCGAACTGGTGGCGCTGGTGGGTCCGCCGGCCAAGCCCGCGGCCAAGGGCCAGGCAGCCTCCGGCGGCCCATGAGCGCGGCGCGCTTCCTGGTGTCGGGCCGGGTGCAGGGCGTGTGGTTCCGCGCCGCCACCCGCGAGCAGGCGCTGGCGCAGGGGCTGTGCGGTTTCGCGCGCAACCTGGACGATGGCGGCGTGGAAGTGGTCGCCGTCGGCGAGGCCGCCGGCATCGACGCGCTCGAGCGCTGGCTGTGGCAGGGCCCGCCACTGGCGAAGGTGGCGCGCGTCGAGCGGCAGGCCTTCGAGGCGGCTGGCACCCTCGCCGGTTTCGATACCCGCTGAGTTCAGAACTTGCAGGCGATGGGTTTCACCACGCCGCTGTAGCTTTCCTTGCCCGGTGTGCCCTTTAGCGGCGGCAATTCCAGCTTCGCGCGCGGCACGCGCGTCTCGGGCAGGCGGTCGAGCAGGTGGCGGATCAGGTTCAGGCGGCCACGCTTCTGGTCTGTTGAAATCCACCACCGTCCACGGCGCGTGCCGGCTGTGCGTGGCCTTGAACATGCGCGTCGCGCGCCCGCGTGTAGTCGGCGTACTTCGGCCGCGCGGCAATGTCGATCGGCGACAGCTTCCAGCGCTTCAGCGGGTCGGCCAGGCGCTCGGCGAAGCGCTGCTCCTGCTCGTCCTGGTCCACCGCCAGCCAGTACTTGAACAGCAGGATGCCGTCGTCCACCAGCATGCTTCTCGAACACCGGCGCCTGCTCCAGGAACGGCTCCACCTGCGCCGGCGTGGCGAAGCCCATCACCGTCTCGACGCCGGCGCGGTTGTACCAGCTGCGGTCGAACAGCACGATCTCGCCGGCCGCCGGCAGGTGCGCGCACGTAGCGCTGGAAGTACCACTGGCCGTGCTCGCGTTCGCTCGGCTTGGCAGCGCGACCACGCGGCACTGGCGCGGGTTCAGGCCGTCGGCGATGGCGTTGATGGTGCCGCCCTTGCCGGCGGTGTCGCGGCCCTCGAACAGCACCAGCAGGCGCTTGCCGGTGTGCTGCAGCCAGCGCGCCATGCCCGTTGAGCTCCAGCTGCAGCTGCTCCAGTTCGGCTCATATTCCTTGCGCTTGAGCTTGCCCTTCTGGTCTTCATGCTCGGACACGGTGCGTCTCCGGTTGCGGGCTGCTCAGGTCTCGCGCAGGCGCGGCCGCAACGTCGGCCAGGTTGCAGGGGCTGGTGCGCGCGTCGAGCTGCGGCCTGGATCAGGCTTCTCCCAGCCGGTGCGGCAGGCCGACGTCGAGCCGGGCAGGGCGAACAGGAAGGTGCGCGTTGGCGAGGCCGGCGAAGGCGCGCGACTGCAGGCTGGAGGTGCCGATCTCGTCGAAGCTCAGGGCGCGGAACATTTCGCCGAAGCCGGGCATCTGCTTGTCGAGCAGGGGCAGCAGCGCCTCCGGGGTGGAGTCGCGGCCGGTGAAGCCGGTGCCGCCGGTGACCAGGATGCCGTCCACGGCGTCGTCGGCGATCCAGCTGCGACACCAGCGCGCGCAAGCGCGTATTTGTCGTCGCGCACGCATGGCGCGCTCGACGCAGCGCGTGGCCGGCCTCGCGCAGTGCCGCGACCAGGATAGTCGCCGGAGCTGTCGTTCGCCGCGCTGCGCGTGTCGGACACGGTGAGCACGCACAGCGAGAGCGGCGAGAAGGCACTGGCGGGCGCTCATGCGGCCTCCGTCAGCAGCTTGAGTTCGTCGGCCTGGTGTTCGCGGGTCAGGCGTTCGACCAGCTCGTCGAGATCGCCGTCGACGATCTGCGGCAGCGCGTACAGCGTCAGGCCCTCGACGCGATGGTCGGTGATGCGACCCTGCGGGAAGTTGTAGGTGCGGATGCGCTGGCTGCGATCGCCGCTGCCGACCTGCAGCCGGCGCGACGCGGCCTGGGCTGCGGCCTGCTTGCTGCGCTCGCGCGTCCAGCAGCGTGCGCCTTCAGCAGCTTCATCGCGCGTGTCGCGGTTCTTGTGCTGCGAGCGCTCGTCCTGGCACTCGACCACGATGCCGCTGGGCAGGTGGGTGATGCGGATCGCCGACTCGGTCTTGTTGACGTGCTGGCCGCCGGCGCCGGAGGCGCGGAACGTGTCGACCTTCAGGTCGGCGCGGGTTGATCTCGATCTCGTCCACCTCTCGCAGCTCGGGCAGGATCGCCACCGTCGCCGCCGAGGTGTGGATGCGGCCCTGCGATTCGGTGTCCGGCACGCGCTGCACGCGGTGCGTGCCCGACTCGAACTTCAGCCTCGAGTAGGCGCCGCGGCCCTCGATGCGCGCGACGATTTCCTTGTAGCCGCCGTGCTCGCCGGCGCTGGCCGAAACGCACTTCGACGCTGCCAGCGCTGGCGCTCGGCGTAGCGCGCGTACATGCGGAACAGGTCGCCGGCGAAGATCGCCGCCTCGTCGCCGCCGGTGCCGGCGCGCACTTCCAGGAACAGGTTGCCCTCGTCGCGCGGATCCACCGGGCACCAGCAGCAGGGCCATCCTGCGCGTCCAGTTCCGCGATGCGCGCTTCCGCGGCCGGGATTTCCTCGTCGGCCAGCTCGCGCAGCTCGGGATCGGCGCGCATCGCCTCGGCGGCGTGCCAGGTCGCGCTGCGCCCGCGCCTAGGCTCGGCCAGCGCGGCGGCGATCGGCTCGAGCTGCGCGTACTCGCGCGACAGCGCGCGGAAGCGCGCGTTGTCGGCCACCGTGCCGGGGTCGGCCAGCAGGCGGCCGACTTCCTCGTGGCGCTCGGCCAGGTGTTCGAGCTTACGGCGCAGGCCCGGGTGTCATCGTCGCTCCGGAACAGGCGCTCGGCGGCGCGCAACAGGTCGGCGTCGCCGTCGAGCGCGGCCTGGCGCAGCGCCGCGCTGGGCGCGTGCAGCAGGCGGTTGGTGAGCTGGTGTGCAAGCCGCTGCATCACGTCGGCGGGGTCGGCGCCGGCGGCGAGCTGCTTCGCCGGCCTTGGCCAGCGCGTCGATCGCGTGCCGCATCGGCCCTCGGCGCGCAGTTTCCGCAATGCGTCCTGCCGGCCCTGCGCCCGCCACCACGCCAGGTAGTGCACGACCTGCAGGTCGATGATCGCGTCCGCCTGCTGCGCGGCCTCGCGGCGCGAGGCGCGGTTGCCCTCGATCACCTGCTCGAGGTCGTCGACGGTGTACAGGTAGACGTCGTCCAGGCCCGCGACTTCCGGCGCGATGTCGCGCGGCACCGCCAGGTCGAGCAGGAACATCGGCCGGTGGCGGCGCGCCGACAGCGCCTTCGCCACGTCTTCGCGGCCGATCACCGGCGTCGCGACTGGCGGTGGCGGTGATGACGATGTCGGCCTCGGCAAGGTGGCGCCCGAGTTCGGCCAGCGGCAGCGCGACGCCGCCGTGGCGCGCCGCCAGCGACTGCGCGTGCTCGAGCGTGCGGTTGGCGACCAGCAGGCGCTTGCACGCGCGCGTCGGCCAGGTGCTTGGCGGCCAGTTCGATGGTGTCGCCGGCGCCGACCAGCAGCACGCAGGCCTGGTCGAGGCGCGCGAACATCTGTCGCGCCAGCCGCACCGCCGCGTAGGCGACCGAGACCGGATGCGCGCCGATGCGCGTGTCCGTGCGCACGCGCTTGGCGACGGCGAAGCTCTGCTGGAACAGGCGGTCGAGCGGATTGCCCAGGCTGCCCGCGGCGCGCGCCGCCTGCCAGGCTTCCTTCACCTGGCCCAGAATCTGCGGCTCGCCGAGCACCATCGAATCGAGCCCGGTGGCGACGCGGAACAGGTGGCGCACCGCGTCCTCGTCGGCGTGGCGGTAAAGGTAGGCGGAAAGCGTGCCTTCATCGAGGCCCTGCGAACGCGCAAGCCACTGCGCCGGCACGTCCTCGTGGCCAGGCTCGACCTCGGCGTAGATCTCGGTGCGGTTGCAGGTGGACACCAGCGCGGCTTCCAGCACGCCCGGCTGCGCACGCAGGCCCGCCAGCGCCGCCGGCAGGCCGGCGGCGTCGAAGGCGACCCGTTCGCGCAGGGCGAGCGGGGCAGTCTGGTGGTTCAGTCCAAGCGCAATCAGTGGCATGGGTGGCGGCGGCGATCGGTTAAGCTCTCGCGGCGCTAGGGCCTCATGGTCATCCAGCGCGCATTTTAGGCCGCGCCGGCACCCAGCCCAATGACTTTGCTCAAGTTTTCTTGCCCGCTTCGCCTTCCGCGCGCCTTTTTGGCGTGTTCGCTGCTGCTGACGCTGCTGTTTTCCGGTTGCGCGAGCGCGCCGAGCCGCCCGGAGCCGGACTTCGACCCGGCCAGCTGGGCCGCCCGTGAAGCAAGCCTGGCCACGGATTGGGAAATGCGCGGGCGCGTTGCGGTGGTCCAGGGCGACGATGGCGGCAACGCGAGCCTGGTCTGGCGGCAGCGCGGATCCGACTTCGAAATCGAGCTCAGCGCGCCGATCACGCGCCAGAGCTGGCGCCTGCATTCCCAGGGCGGGCGGGTCCGCGTGGAGGGCCTGGACGGCGGCGTGCGCGAGGGCACGGATGCCGAGGCGCTGCTGCTGGAAGTGACCGGATGGCGCATTCCGCTCGCGGCGATGGGCGAATGGATGCGCGGCTCCCGCGGCGCCGGCGGTGGCGCCGGGATCGCCTGGGACGCGCAAGGCCGCCTCGCCAGGCAGGAGCGGGAAGGCTGGACGATCGAATACCGGGAGTGGTTCCCCGGATCGGAGCCTTTGCCGCGCAAGGTCTTCGCGCGCAAGGGCGAGGCCAGCGTGCGGCTCGTGGTCGAGGCCTGGGGCGCGCCGTGAACGCGGCCGCAGGGCTGGAGCGCCTGGCCGGCGCCGGCCAAGCTGAACCTGTTCCTGCGCATCACCGGCCGGCGCCCGGACGGACTGCACGAACTGCAGACCGTGTTCCGGCTGCTGGACTGGGGCGACCGCGTGCATGTGCGCGTGCGCGAGGACGGGGTGCTTGCCCGCGACGGCGGCGACAGCGCGCACCTGCCGGAAGCCGAGGACCTGCTGATGCGCGCCGCCCGCGCGCTCCGGTCCGCCAGCGGCAGCCCGCTGGGCGCCGATCTGCGGGTGGAAAAGGAAATCCCGGCCGGCGGCGGTTTCGGCGGTGGGTCCTCGGATGCCGCCACCGTGCTGCGCGTGCTCGACCACCTGTGGGCGACCGGGTTGGGCGAGGACCGGCTGGCCGAGCTCGGGCTCGGCCTGGGTGCCGACGTGCCGGTGTTCGTGCGCGGGCGCAACGCCTGGGCCGAAGGTCTGGGTGAGCGGCTCACGCCGATCGCGCTGCCCCCCGCCTGGTACCTGCTGGTGGACCCGGGCGTGCCGGTGCCGACTGGGGAATTGTTCCAAGCCCCTGAATTGACGCGGGATGCGCCCCCGGCGACAATAGCCGACTTCGTTTCCGGGACCGCTGCTCGGCAATGCCTTCGAACCGGTCCTCCGGCGCCGGCAGCCGCGCGTGGATGCCGTGCTGGCGGAGCTTTCGCGCTTCGGCCAGGCCTGCCTGACCGGCACCGGCAGCGGATGCTTCGTCGGTTTCGACAGCGAGTCGCGGGCGCGGGACGCGGCCTCGGCTTTGCCGGTGTCGTGGCGCAGTCGCGTGGTGGCGGGGGCAGAAAGATCGCCCCTGCTCGACGCGCTCGAGGCGGCGGTTTCGGACCGAGGGTAACGGTGGGGCGTCGCCAAGAGGCCTAAGGCACCGGGTTTTGATCCCGGCATTTCGTAGGTTCGAATCCTACCGCCCCAGCCATTTGCGCCGCTTGTTTTTCAGCGGATAACACGACGAGAAGGTTCCAATGGGCAACGAAAACCTTCTGGTCTTCAGCGGCAACGCCAACCGTCCGCTCGCGCAGGCCGTGTGCGCCGAGCTCGGCGTGCCGATGGGCAAGGCCCTGGTCGGCCGTTTCTCGGATGGCGAAGTCCAGGTCGAGATCGAGGAGAACGTCCGTCGGCCAGGACGTGTTCGTGATGCAGCCGACCTGCGCGCCGACCGCCGAGAACTTCATGGAACTGCTGGTGCCTGATCGACGCGCTCAAGCGCGCCTCGGCCAGCATCGTCACCGCGGTGGTGCCGTATTTCGGCTACGCCCGGCAGGATCGCCGGCCGCGCTCGGCGCGCGTGCCGATCACCGCCAAGGTGGCCGCGCGCATGTTCTCGGCGGTGAACTGCGACCGCGTGCTGACGGTGGACCTGCACGCCGACCAGATCCAGGGCTTCTTCGAAATGCCGGTGGACAACGTCTACGCCTCGCCGCTGCTGCTGGCCGACATCTGGCGCAGCCAGGGCACCGACAACATCGATCGTGGTCTCGCCGGACGTCGGCGGCGTGGTGCGTGCGCGGGCTATCGCCAAGCGCCTCGACGACGCCGACCTGGCCATCATCGACAAGCGCCGGCCGAAGGCGAACGTGGCCACGGTGATGAACATCATTGGTGATGTCGCTGGCAAGGACCTGCGTGCTGGTGGACGACATCGTCGACACCGCCGGCACCCTGTGCGCCGCAGCCGCGGCGCTGAAGGCGGAAGGCGCGACCCGCGTCGTGGCCTACTGCACGCACCCGGTGCTGTCGGGCGCGGCGATCGACAACATCAACGGCTCCAAGCTGGACGAGCTGGTGGTGACCGACACCATCCCGCTGTCGGCCGCGGCCAGGTCCTGCAAGGTGATTCGCCAGATGAGCGTGGCGGAGCTGCTGGCGGAGACGGTGCGCCGCATCGCCTTCGGCGAGTCGGTCAGCACGCTGTACGTGGATTGAGGATGCGAATGCACTGACACGGCCGGGGGTTCCGGCATCGGCGTTGCTGCAGCGCCGATGCCCGATTCCCCGACGGGAACGACACGCCGCCTGGTCGCGGGCAGCGTGAATCGCGCCATCACGGCGCATCACAACAGAAGGTATTGAAATCATGGCTATCCACAACATCACGGCTTCCAGCCGCGCGGTCGAGGGCAAGGGTGCGAGCCGCCGCCTCCGTCGCAGCGGCCAGGTCCCGGCCATCGTCTACGGCGCCAAGGCCGATCCCGAAAACGTCCAGCTCGACCACAACGCGCTCTGGCTCGCCAGCCAGAACGAGTGGTTCTACTCCTCGATCCTGACCCTGGGCATCGACGGCAAGAACCAGAAGGTCCTGCTGCGCGACATGCAGCGTCATCCCTTCAAGCAGCAGATCATGCACCTGGACTTCCAGCGCGTGGACGAGAACGAGGCGATCCGCTTCAACGTGCCGCTGCACTTCATGAACCAGGAGATCTCGCCGGCCGGCAAGACCGCGGGCGTGGTGGTGCTGCACGAGCTCAACGAGATCGGCGTCAGCTGCCTGCCGAGGCACCTGCCGGAGTTCATCGAAGTGGACCTGGCCAACCTCGAACTGGGCCAGAGCATCCATCTTTCCGACCTCGCGCTGCCGGAAGGCGTGACGCTGCCGGAACTCAAGCTCGGCAAGGAGCACGATGTCGCGGTGGTAATCGCGCGCCATGCCCGCGTCGAGGCCGAAGAGGAAGCGCCGGCCGCCGACGCCCCGGCGGAAGTGCCCTCGACCAAGGCCGCCAAGGCCGCGGCTCCGGCCGCTGCCGCCCCGGCCGCGCCGAAGAAGAAGTAAGGCGCCAACCCCGGATTTAATCCAGGAACATGGCGGGATTGCGCCTTATCGTCGGCCTCGGCAACCCCGGGGCCGAACACGCCAGAACCCGGCACAACGCCGGGTTCTGGTTTATTGACGCCCTCGCGGCGAGCGCGGGGGCGCGTTTCGGCCTCGAATCCAAGCTGCATGGCGAGACTGCGAAGGCGCAGGTCGCCGGGCAGAACCTGCACCTGCTCAAGCCGGCCACCTTCATGAACCTCAGCGGCCGTTCCTTCGGGGCGGCGCTGCGCTACTGGAAGATCGAGCCCGAGGAGTGCCTGGTGGCGCACGACGAACTCGACCTGCCGCCTGGCGCGGCGCGGCTGAAGTTCGATGGCGGCCACGGCGGGCAGAACGGCCTGCGCGACATCATGCAGGTGCTCGGCCACGGCAGGTTCCACCGGTTGCGCATCGGCATCGGCCATCCCGGCCACAAGGACCGCGTCACCCCCTGGGTACTCGGCAAGCCGGGCAGGGACGATGAGGCATCCATGCTGCGCGCCGTGGACGACGCCATCGGCGTGCTGCCGCTGGCGGTCGCGGGCGACATGAACGAGGCGATGAAACGCCTGCACACCCCCAAGGATTCCTGAGCAAATGGGCATCAAATGCGGCATCGTCGGCCTGCCGAACGTCGGCAAGTCGACCCTCTTCAACGCGTTGACCAAGGCGGGCATCGCCGCGGCCAACTACCCCTTCTGCACCATCGAGCCGAACTCCGGCGTGGTGCCGGTGCCGGACCCGCGCCTCGAGGCGTTGGCCGAGATCGTCAAGCCGCAGAAGGTGCTCCCGACCTCCTTCGAGTTCGTGGACATCGCCGGCCTGGTCGCGGGCGCCTCCAAGGGCGAGGGCCTGGGCAACAAGTTCCTGGCCCACATCCGCGAGGTGGACGCCATCGCCCACGTGGTGCGCTGCTTCGAGCATGGCGACATCGTCCACGTCGCCGGCAAGGTCGATCCCCTCTCCGACATCGACACCATTGACACCGAGCTGGCGCTGGCAGACCTCGACTCCGTCGAAAAGGCGCTTAGCAAGGCTGAAAAATCGGCCAAGTCCGGCGATAAGGAAGCCATCGCGCGTAAACCCGTGCTGCAGAAGGTAGCCGCTGCCCTCAACGAGGGGCATCCGGCCCGCGGCCTTGGTCTCAGCGAAGATGAGAAGGCGACCATCCGCGACCTGTTCCTGCTGACCCTGAAGCCGGTGATGTACGTGGCCAACGTGCTCGAGGACGGCTTCGTGAACAACCCGCACCTGGACAAGGTCCGCGAGCGGGCCGCCCGCGAGGGCGCCGAGGTCGTGCCGGTCAGCGCGGCCATCGAAGAGGAAATGGCCCAGTTGGAGGAAGCCGACCGGGCCGAGTTCCTGGCCGAGATGGGCCTGGGCGAGCCGGGCCTGAACCGCGTGATCCGGGCCGGCTACAAGCTCCTGGGCATGCAGACCTACTTCACCGCCGGGGTCAAGGAAGTGCGGGCCTGGCAGGTCCGGGCCGGCGCCACCGCCCCCCAGGCCGCGGCCGTGATCCACACCGACTTCGAGAAGGGCTTCATCCGGGCGGAGACCATCGGCTACGAGGACTTCATCCGCTACCGGGGCGAGGCGGGTGCGCGCGACGCCGGCCGGCTGCGCCTGGAGGGCAAGGAGTACCTGGTGCAGGAAGGCGATGTGCTGCATTTCCGATTCAACGTCTAGCCCGGAGCGGCGTCTCAACACTCGCCCGGAAACCCATTGAATTCAGGTCGTTGACAAAACCTGGCTGCGCCCCGAAAATTGCGGGCTCCCTAGGAGGGATACCCAAGCGGCCAACGGGGGCAGACTGTAAATCTGCTGGCTCACGCCTTCGGTGGTTCGAATCCACCTCCCTCCACCAGTTATTCGCGGCAGTTACACGCGGCAGGCAAGCGACGATTGCGGGAGTAGTTCAATGGTAGAACCTCAGCCTTCCAAGCTGATTACGCGGGTTCGATTCCCGTCTCCCGCTCCATTGAACCCTTGCAACGAGGTTGCGGCGGCACCAGATACAACGCTCATCTAGCTCAGTCGGTAGAGCACTTCCTTGGTAAGGAAGAGGTCGCAGGTTCGATTCCTGTGATGAGCACCAGATCCGCCGGCGCGCAGGCGCGCCGGACCCCAATCCACTTGCATCCATCGGGTAGTCGCAATGTCCAAGGAAAAGTTCGAGCGCACCAAGCCGCACGTGAACGTCGGCACGATCGGTCACGTTGACCACGGCAAGACGACGCTGACGGCGGCGCTGACCAAGATTGGCGCTGAGCGATTCGGTGGCGAGTTCAAGGCGTACGACCAGATCGACGCGGCGCCGGAAGAGAAGGCGCGCGGCATCACGATCTCGACCGCGCACGTGGAATACGAGTCGCCGAACCGCCACTACGCGCACGTCGACTGCCCGGGCCACGCCGACTACGTGAAGAACATGATCACGGGTGCGGCGCAGATGGACGGCGCGATCCTGGTGTGTTCGGCCGCGGACGGCCCGATGCCGCAGACGCGCGAGCACATCCTGCTGGCGCGCCAGGTCGGCGTGCCGTACATCGTGGTCTACCTGAACAAGGCGGACATGGTGGACGACGCCGAGCTGCTGGAGCTGGTGGAGATGGAAGTCCGCGAGCTGCTGAGCAAGTACGACTTCCCGGGCGACGACACCCCGATCATCACCGGTTCGGCGCGCAAGGCGCTGGAAGGCGATCAGTCGGAGATCGGCGTGCCGTCGATCGTCAAGCTGGTGGAGGCGCTGGACAGCTACATCCCGGAGCCGGTGCGCGACGTGGACAAGCCGTTCCTGATGCCGGTCGAGGACGTGTTCTCGATCTCGGGTCGCGGCACGGTGGTGACCGGTCGCATCGAGCGCGGCATCGTCAAGGTGGGCGAGGAAATCGAGATCGTCGGCATCCGCCCGACGATCAAGACCACGGTCACCGGCGTCGAGATGTTCCGCAAGCTGCTGGACCAGGGCCAGGCGGGCGACAACGTCGGTCTGCTGCTGCGCGGCACCAAGCGTGACGACGTCGAGCGCGGCCAGGTGCTGTGCAAGCCGGGCTCGATCACCCCGCACACCGAGTTCGAAGCCGAGGTGTACGTGCTGTCGAAGGAAGAGGGCGGCCGTCACACGCCGTTCTTCAAGGGCTACCGCCCGCAGTTCTACTTCCGCACGACCGACGTGACCGGTGCGCTGCGAGCTGCCGGAAGGCGTCGAGATGGTGATGCCGGGCGACAACATCAAGATGGTGGTGACGCTGATCGCACCCGATCGCGATGGAAGAAGGCCTGCGCTTCGCGATCCGCGAAGGTGGCCGCACCGTCGGCGCCGGCGTGGTGGCGAAGGTCATCAAGTAAGCACGCGGGCCTGGCGGCTTGCCGCCGAACCCGCGTTTCTTGCGACGAAAAAGGCAGGGCGGCGCAAGCCGCCGCTGCCGTTTTCGGGATAAAGGAATGCGTCAGTAGCTCAACTGGCAGAGCAGCGGTCTCCAAAACCGCAGGTTGGAGGTTCGAGTCCCTCCTGGCGTGCCACCACAGACGAGTTCGGAATGAACAGCAAAGCCGAACGCAACGGTCGCCACCGAGCACCAGCGCGGCGCGACATCGCCAAGTACGCCGCCGTCGGTCACTGGTCGCCGGGGCCGGCATCGCCGCCTTCTACTGCTGCCGCAGTGGCCGGCGCCGGTGCGGGCGTTGATCGTCGCCGCCGGCTTCGCCGGCGCGATCTGTCATCGCCTCGCTCACGGCGGCGGGCCTGCGCGGCCGCGAGTTCGTTTCCGAGGCACTGTTCGAACTGCGCAAGGTGGTCTGGCCGACGCGCCAGGAAACCACGCGCATCACGATGGTCGTGCTGGTGGTGGTGGTCATCATCAGCCTGATCCTGCCGGCTTCGACCTCGTGATTTCCTTCCTGATCAGCATGCTGATGAGTAACTGAGGTCCATGGGAATGTCCAAGCGTTGGTACGTCGTCCACGCCTACTCGGGCTTCGAGCACCAGGTGCAGCGCGCCCTCGAGCACGCGCATCGCGCGCGCCGGCATGGAGGAGAAGTTCGGCCAGGTGCTGGTCCCGACCGAGGAAGTCATCGAGATGCGCGGCGGGCAGAAGCGCAAGTCCGAGCGCAAGTTCTTCCCGGGCTATGTGCTGGTGCAGATCGAGACCGACGAAGCAGGCGGCGTGCCGCGCATCGACGACGAGAGCTGGCACCTGATCAAGGAAACCCCGAAGGTGATGGGCTTCATCGGCGGCACCGCGCGAGCGGCCGCTGCCGATCAAGGACAGCGAGGCGGACGCCATCCTGCGCCGGGTCCAGGACGGCGTCGACAAGCCGCGTCCAAGGTGCTGTTCGAGCCGGGCGAGCTGGTCCGCGTCACCGACGGCCCGTTCAACGACTTCAACGGCACCGTCGAGGAAGTCAATTACGAGAAGAGCCGCCTGCGCGTGGCGGTGCTGATCTTCGGTCGTTCGACCCCGGTCGAACTCGAGTTCGGGCAGGTCGAAAAGGCCTGAGCAAGAGTTTTCGCAGCAAACGTGAAGCCGGGACACGCTCATTCCCGGACACGATGGGGAGCCTGCCTTCAATGACAGGCGCTAGTACCCGGAGAGAGGAACAATGGCAAAGAAAGTAGTTGGTTACATCAAGCTGCAGGTCAAGGCCGGCCAGGCCAACCCGCTCGCCGCCCGTCGGTCCGGCGCTCGGTCAGCGCGGCCTCAACATCATGGAGTTCTGCAAGGCGTTCAACGCCGCCACGCAGCCAAGCTGGAGCCGGGCCTGCCGATGCCGGTGATCATCACCGCGTATTCGGACCGTACCTTCACCTTCATCACCAAGACCACCCCGGCCACCGTGCTGCTCAAGAAGGCGGTCGGCATCGCGTCGGGCTCCAAGCGCCCGAACACCGAGAAGGTCGGCAAGGTCACCCGCGCGCAGCTCGAAGACCATCGCCAAGGCGAAGGAAGCCGGACCTGACGGCGGCCTCTCTCGATGCAGCGGTGCGCACCATTGCCGGTAGCGCCCGCAGCATGGGTCTCGTGGTGGAGGGTTAAGACATGGCACAGTATCTCGAAGCGTTTCAAGAATCTGCAGAAGCTCGTCGTCCCGGGCAAGGCCTATTCCCTCGACGAAGCCCTGAGCATCATCAAGGCGAACTCCAAGACCAAGTTCGTCGAGTCCGTCGACGTGGCCGTGCGTCTCGGCGTCGACGCCAAGAAGTCCGACCAGCAGGTGCGCGGTTCCACCGTGCTGCCCGCCGGCACCGGCAAGTCCGTGCGTGTCGCCGTGTTCTGCCCCCCGGGCGCGAAGGCTGACGAAGCCCTGGCCGCCGGCGCGGAAGTCGTCGGCATGGACGACCTGGCCGAGAAGATGCTGGCCGGCGACCTCAACTACGACGTCGTCATCGCCACGCCGGACGCGATGCGCGTGGTCGGCAAGCTGGGCCAGGTGCTCGGTCCGCGCGGCCTGATGCCGAACCCGAAGGTCGGCACCGTGTCCCCGGACGTGGCCGGCGCCGTGCGCAACGCCAAGGCGGGTCAGGTGCGTTACCGCACCGACAAGGCCGGCATCATCCACTGCACCATCGGCAAGGCCAGTTTCGAAGCCGACGCGCTGAGCAACAACCTGCACGCGCTGCTCGCGCGACCTGATCAAGGCCAAGCCGGCGCACGGCCAAGGGCCAGTACCTGCAGAAGATCTCGCTGAGCTCGACCATGGGCGTCGGCGTCATCGATCGACCAGAGCTCGCTCTCGATCGCCAAGTAATTCGTATCAATCGGACGGGGCTCGCGCCCCGGCCGGACACTTTTGAAGGCGCCCGCCGAGCTTCGTGCGGAGCAGGAGCCATCAAAGACCGCAGGTGCGGTCAGCGCGTGACGACGTCGGGCACGGACGCACGACTGGCAAGGATTCGCCGTCGTCACAAGCGGGATCGCTTAATCCGCGCTCCGCTAAGGAGCGGGCCTGCGCAGATGGTGCCGCCGATCTGGATTTCTGGAAAGGCCACCACCGCGGACGCCACCGGCGTCCCCGGCGCCGAAGGAACGGTGCCGCCCCAGGACCGCAAGCGGCAGGAGTCGCGAGCGGAGTTCATAAGGAGGAGTGCAATGGCTCTCAATCTGTCTCAGAAGCAAGAAGTGGTCGCCGAACTGGCTGAAGTCGCCACCAAGGCCCATTCCCTGGTTGCTGCCGAGTACGCAGGCACCACGGTCAGCCAGATGACCGCGATGCGCAAGAAGGCCCGCGAGTCCGGCGTGTTCTTGAAAGTCGTCAAGAACACCCTGGCGTCGCGCGCCGTCGAGGGCACGGACTACGAGTGCGTCAAGGACGCCCTCGTCGGCCCGCTGCTGTACGCGTTCTCGCAGGAAGACCCCGGCGCTGCCGGTCGCCTGATCAAGGAATTCGCCAAGGGCAACGACAAGCTGCAGGCGAAGGTCGTGTCCATGGGCGGCAAGCTGTACCCGGCCTCGCACGTGGACGTGCTCGCGTCCCTGCCGACCCGCGACCAGGCCCTGGCCATGCTGGCCCGCGTCCTGGCCGAGCCGGCGAGCATGTTCGCTCGCGCGATTCAGGCCGTGGCCGACCAGCAGGGTGGTGGCGAAGCCGCCCCCGCCGAAGCCGAAGTCGAGACCGCCTGATCGTCTGATCAGTCCGGTCGCGAACCAACTACTTAAATCCAACCCAGTTAAATTCCAGAGGTAATCACAATGTCCCTTACCAACGAACAGATCGTCGACGCCATCGCCGCGAAGACCCTGATGGAAGTGATGGAGCTGGTCAAGGCCATCGAAGAGAAGTTCGGCGTCTCCGCCGCCGCCCCGGTCATGATGTGCCGCCGGCCCGGCCGCTGCCGCTGCCCCGGTCGAAGAGCAGACCGAGTTCCACGGTCATCCTGAAGGCCGCCGGCGAGAAGAAGGTCGAAGTCATCAAGGCCGTCCGCGCCATCACCGGCCTGGGCCTGAAGGAAGCCAAGGACCTCGTCGAGGCCACTGGCGTCGTCAAGGACGCGGTGTCGAAGGACGACGCGGCGAAGTTCAAGAAGGACCTCGAAGCGGCTGGCGCCACTGTCGAGCTCAAGTAAGACGTACTTGCGTCGCCGGCTGACACAGGCGACCACGAAGG
This sequence comes from uncultured Gammaproteobacteria bacterium, assembly GCA_963707625.1. GTDB lineage: Bacteria > Pseudomonadota > Gammaproteobacteria > Xanthomonadales > Xanthomonadaceae > Arenimonas. Next base: position 389,812 of record CAVPQV010000019.1, on the reverse strand, counting down.
CTGGGGGCGAAAGCCCCCGGCCTTTGGCCGTTCCGGAAGGAATGGCCGCGTAGCAGAGACAAACGATACGAGTTGGCAGTCTGAAGTAGCAAGAGAAGGCGTGCTGGTGCCGGCAATACCAGCGACTTCCGACTGGCAATTCATGTTTCCCACGGGATTGCGGACGCGCAACCCAAGAAAACCGAGGCGGTTTTTACCATGACCTACTCCTTCACCGAGAAAAAGCGGATCCGCAAGGATTTCGGCAAGCGCCGGACCGTGCTGGACGTGCCCTACCTGCTGGCGATCCAGATGGACTCCTACCGTGAGTTCCTGCAGGAATTCGCCCCGACCGGCAAGCGCGAGGAGCGCGGCCTGCACGCCGCCCTGAAATCGGTGTTCCCGATCACCAGCTACTCCGGCAACGCCGCGCTGGAATACGTCAGCTACAAGCTGGGCGAGCCGCCCTTCGACGAGCGCGAGTGCCGCAACCGCGGCCTGACCTACGGCGCCCCGCTGCGCGTCACCGTGCGCCTGGTGATCTACGACCGCGAGTCGTCCACCAAGGCGATCAAGTACGTGAAGGAGCAGGAGGTCTACATGGGCGAGCTGCCCCTGATGACCGACAACGGCACCTTCATCGTCAACGGCACCGAGCGCGTCATCGTCTCGCAGCTGCACCGCTCGCCGGGCGTGTTCTTCGACCACGATCGCGGCAAGACCCACAGCTCGGGCAAGCTGCTGTACTGCGCCCGCATCATTCCTTACCGCGGCTCCTGGCTGGACTTCGAGTTCGACCCGAAGGACGCCGTGTTCACCCGCATCGACCGTCGCCGCAAGCTGCCGGTGACGATCCTGCTGCGCGCGCTCGGCTACAACAACGAAGCAGATGCTGCGCCAGTTCTTCGAGATCAACACCTTCCACATCGCCCAGAAGGACGGCGTCGAACTGGAGCTGGTGCCCGAGCGCCTGCGCGGCGAGACCCTGAACTTCGACCTCGTGGTCGGCGGCAAGGTGATCGTCGAGGCCGGCAAGCGCATCACCGCGCGCCACGTGAAGCAGCTCGAGCAGGCCAAGATCAAGCACGCTGGAAGTGCCGGACGACTACCTGGTCGGCCGCATCCTGGCGCACGACGTGGTCGACACGAAGACCGGCGAAGTGCTGGCGGTGGCGAACGAGGAGCTCAACGAGGCCATCGCTGGCCAAGCTCCGCAAGGCCGGCATCGACCAGATCGGCACGCTCTGGGTGAACGACCTCGACCGCGGCCCGTACATCTCCAACACCCTGCGCATCGACCCGACGCAAGACCCAGCTCGAGGCGCTGGTCGAGATCTACCGCATGATGCGTCCGGGCGAGCCGCCGACCAAGGACGCCGCGCAGAACCTGTTCCACAACCTGTTCTTCACTTTCGAGCGCTACGACCTGTCGGGCGTCGGCCGGATGAAGTTCAACCGCCGCGTCGGCCGCAAGGAAGTGACCGGCTCCTCGGTGCTGTATGACCACAAGTACTTCGAGGACCGCAACGACGAGGCCTCCAAGGCCCTGGTCGCGGCCAATGGCCAGAGCTCGGACATCCTCGACGTCATCCGCACCCTGATCGAGATCCGCAACGGCCGCGGCACCGTCGACGACATCGACCACCTGGGCAACCGCCGCGTGCGTTCGGTCGGCGAAATGGCCGAGAACGTGTTCCGCGTCGGCCTGGTTCGCGTCGAGCGCGCCGTCAAGGAGCGCCTGTCGCTGGCCGAGTCCGAAGGCCTGACGCCGCAGGAACTGATCAACGCCAAGCCGGTGGCCGCCGCGATCAAGGAGTTCTTCGGCTCCTCGCAGCTGTCGCAGTTCATGGACCAGAACAACCCGCTGTCCGAAGTCACGCACAAGCGTCGCGTCTCGGCCCTCGGCCCGGGCGGCCTGACCCGCGAGCGCGCCGGCTTCGAAGTGCGCGACGTGCACCCGACCCATTACGGCCGCGTCTGCACCATCGAAACGCCGGAAGGCCCGAACATCGGCCTGATCAACTCGCTGGCCGTGTACGCCCGCACCAACAACTACGGCTTCCTCGAGACGCCGTACCGCAAGGTCGTCAACGGCAAGGTCACCGACACGTCGAGTTCCTGTCGGCGATCGAGGAGCACGAGTACGCGATCGCGCAGGCCAACGCCGAGCTCGACGACAACGGCAGCTTCCAGGCCCCGTTCGTGCCCTGCCGCTTCCAGGCCGAGACCCTGCTCAAGCCGCCGTCCGAAATCCAGTACATGGACGTGTCGCCGATGCAGTCGGTCTCCGTCGCGGCGGCGCTGGTGCCCTTCCTCGAGCACGACGACGCCAACCGCGCCCTGATGGGCGCGAACATGCAGCGCCAGGCCGTGCCGACGCTGCGGTCGCAGAAGCCGCTGGTCGGTACCGGCATCGAGCGCGCCGTGGCGCGCGACTCCGGCGTCACCGTCAACGCCCTGCGCGGCGGCGTGGTCGACCAGGTCGACGCGGGCCGCATCGTGGTGCGCGCGAACGAGGACGAGATCGGCGAGAACGATGCCGGCGTCGACATCTACACGCTGATCAAGTACACCCGTTCCAACCAGAACACCTGCATCAACCAGCGTCCGCTGGTGCACGTGGGCGACCGCGTCGCGCGCGGCGACGTGCTGGCCGACGGTCCGTCCACCGACATCGGCGAGCTGGCGCTGGGCCAGAACATGCTGATCGCGTTCATGCCGTGGAACGGCTACAACTTCGAAGACTCGATCCTGCTCTCCGAGCGCGTGGTCGAGGAAGATCGCTACACCACGATCCACATCGAAGAGCTGACCTGCGTTGCCCGCGACACCAAGCTCGGGCCGGAGGAAATCACCGCCGACATCCCGAACGTGTCGCGAGCAGGCGCTGGGCCGCCTCGACGAGTCCGGCGTGGTCTACATCGGCGCCGAAGTGCGCGCCGGCGACATCATGGTCGGCAAGGTCACGCCCAAGGGCGAGAGCCAGCTGACCCCGGAAGAGAAGCTGCTGCGCGCGATCTTCGGCGAGAAGGCATCTGACGTGAAGGACAGCTCGCTGCGCGTGCCGCCGGGCATGGACGGCACCGTCATCGACGTGCAGGTGTTCACCCGCGACGGCATCGAGAAGGACAAGCGCGCGCGCCAGATCGAGGAAACCGAGATCAAGCGCGTCAAGAAGGACTTCGACGACCAGTTCCGCATCCTCGAGGGCGCGATCTACGCGCGCCTGCGCTCGCTGATCGTCGGCAAGGTCGCCAATGGCGGCCCGAACGGCCTGAAGAAGGGCGACGCGATCGACGAATGCCTATCTCGACGGCCTGAAGAAGGACGAGTGGTTCGCGATCCGCATGAAGGACGAGGACGCGGCCGAGCTCATCGAGCGCGCCCAGAAGCAGATCGAGCAGCACAAGGCCGAGTTCGACAAGCGCTTCACCGACAAGCGCGCCAAGATCACCGCCGGCGACGACCTCGCCCCGGGCGTGCTCAAGATGGTCAAGGTCTACCTGGCCGTGAAGCGCCGCATCCAGCCGGGCGACAAGATGGCCGGCCGCCACGGCAACAAGGGCGTCGTCTCGACCATCGTCCCGGTCGAGGACATGCCGTACATGGCCGACGGCACCACCGTCGACATCGTGCTCAACCCGCTGGGCGTGCCGAGCCGAATGAACATCGGCCAGATGCTGGAAGTCCATCTGGGCTGGGCCGCCAAGGGCCTGGGCCAGCAAGATCCAGCGCGATGCTCGAGGCGCAGGAGAAGGTCGCCGAGCTGCGCAAGTTCCTCGACCAGATCTACAACCACGACAAGAAGCTGCACGGCGAGCGCGTGGACCTGGACGCAGTTCACCGACAAGGAGCTGCTGCGCCTGGCGCGGCAACCTGACCGACGGCGTGCCGATGGCGACGCCGGTGTTCGACGGCGCCGCCGAGGCCGAGATCAAGGCGATGCTGAGGCTGGCCGAGCTGCCCGAGACGCGGCCAGACCATCGCTGTACGACGGCCGCACCGGCGAGGCGTTCGATCGCCCGGTCACCGTCGGCTACATGCACATGCTCAAGCTCAACCACCTGGTCGACGACAAGATGCATGCCCGTTCGACTGGTCCGTACTCGCTCGTCACCCAGCAGCCGCTGGGCGGCAAGGCGCAGTTCGGCGGCCAGCGCTTCGGCGAAATGGAAGTCTGGGCGCTGGAAGCCTACGGCGCGGCCTACACCCTGCAGGAAATGCTGACGGTGAAGTCCGACGACGTGCAGGGCCGCAACCAGATGTACAAGAACATCGTCGACGGCGAGCACGAGATGGTGGCCGGCATGCCGGAATCCTTCAACGTGCTGGTCAAGGAAATTCGTTCGCTCGCGATCAACATCGAGCTGGAAGAGCAGTGATCGGCGCCGGAACTGGAGATATCAAATGAAAGACCTGCTTAACCTGTTCAACCAGCAGCGCCAGTCGCTGGACTTCGACGCGATCAAGATCGGCCTGGCTTCGCCGGACCTGATCCGCTCCTGGTCCTTCGGCGAAGTGAAGAAGCCGGAAACGATCAACTACCGCACCTTCAAGCCCGAGCGTGACGGCCTGTTCTGCGCCGCGATCTTCGGCCCGATCAAGGACTACGAGTGCCTGTGCGGCAAGTACAAGCGCATGAAGCACCGTGGCGTGGTCTGCGAGAAGTGCGGCACGGAAGTGACGCTGGCCAAGGTGCGTCGCGAGCGCATGGGCCACATCGAGCTGGCCTCGCCCGACCGCGCACATCTGGTTCCTGAAGTCGCTGCCCTCGCGCATCGGCCTGATGCTGGACATGACCCTGCGTGACATCGAGCGCATCCTGTACTTCGAGGCCTTCGTGGTCATCGAGCCGGGCCTGACCACGCTCGAGCGCGGCCAGCTGCTGACCGAAGAGCAGTTCCTGCACCGCGCGCCAGGAGCACGGCGACGACTTCGACGCCCTCATGGGCGCCGAGGCCGTGTATCGAGCTGCTGCGCCAGCTCGACCTGCACGCGCGAAGCTGGTGCGCCTGAAGGAAGAGATCGCCACCACCAACTCCGAGACCAAGCTCAAGCGCCTCACCAAGCGCATCAAGCTGGTCGAGGCCTTCCTCGAGTCGGGCAACCGCCCCGAGTGGATGGTGATGACCGTGCTGCCGGTGCTGCCGCCGGACCTGCGTCCGCTGGTGCCGCTGGACGGTGGTCGCTTCGCGACCTCCGACCTCAACGACCTTTATCGTCGCGTCATCAACCGCAACAACCGCCTCAAGCGCCTGCTCGAGCTCAATGCGCCGGACATCATCGTGCGCAACGAGAAGCGCATGCTGCAGGAATCGGTCGATGCGCTGATGGACAACGGCCGCCGCGGCCGCGCCATCACCGGCACCAACAAGCGCCCGCTCAAGTCGCTGGCCGACATGATCAAGGGCAAGCAGGGTCGCTTCCGCCAGAACCTGCTCGGCAAGCGCGTCGACTACTCCGGCCGTTCGGTCATCGTGGTCGGCCCGACCCTGCGCCTGCACGAGTGCGGTCTGCCGAAGAAGATGGCGCTGGAGCTGTTCAAGCCCTTCATCTTCGCCAAGCTGCAGCGCCGTGGCCTGGCCACGACGATCAAGGCCGCCAAGAAGCTGGTCGAGCGCGAGACGGCCGAGGTCTGGGACATCCTCGAAGAAGTGATCCGCGAGCATCCGGTGCTGCTGAACCGCGCGCCGACCCTGCATCGTCTCGGCATCCAGGCGTTCGAGCCGGTGCTGATCGAGGGCAAGGCCATCCAGCTGCATCCGCTGGTCTGCACCGCGTTCAACGCCGACTTCGACGGTGACCAGATGGCCGTGCACGTGCCGCTGTCGCTGGAAGCACAGCTGGAAGCGCGCGCGCTGATGATGTCGTCCAACAACATCCTGTCGCCGGCCAACGGCGAGCCGATCATCGTGCCGACCCAGGACGTCGTGCTGGGCCTGTACTACATGACCCGCGCGCTGGTGAACAAGAAGGGCGAGGGCATGGTCTTCGCCAACGTCGCCGAAGTGCAAGCGCGCCTACGACAACCGCGTCGTCGAACTGCACGCCAAGGTCAAGGTGCGCCTCGACCTGGTCGAGATCGACGAGGACGGCGAGACGCTGCGTCGAGCAGACGTACGATCGTCGACACCACCGTCGGCCGCGCGCTGCTGGCCGAGATCCTGCCGGAGGGCCTGCCCTTCGCGCTGGTCAACCCGAGCTGACCAAGAAGAACATCTCGCGCCTGATCAACACCTGCTACCGCATGCTGGGCCTGAAGGACACGGTCGATGTTCGCCGACCAGCTGATGTACACCGGCTTCGCGTACGCAACGCGCGCCGGCGTGTCGATCGGCATCGACGACATGATCATCCCGGACGAGAAGAAGGGCATCCTCGGCGAGGCCGAGAAGCGAAGTGCTGGAGATCCAGGACCAGTACCAGTCGGGCCTGGTCACCGCCGGCGAGCGCTACAACAAGGTCGTCGACATCTGGTCGCGCACCAACGAGCGCGTCGCCAAGGCGATGATGGAAGGCATCGGCACCGAGAAGGTCGCCGAACGCCAAGGGCGAGACAGGTCGACCAGAAGTCGATGAACTCGATCTACATCATGGCCGACTCCGGCGCGCGTGGTTCGCAGGCGCAGATCCGCCAGCTGGCCGGCATGCGCGGCCTGATGGCCAAGCCGGACGGCTCGATCATCGAGACGCCGATCACGGCGAACTTCCGCGAAGGCCTCGAACGTGCTGCAGTACTTCATCTCGACCCACGGTGCCCGCAAGGGCCTGGCGGATACCGCGCTGAAGACCGCGAACTCCGGTTACCTGACCCGTCGCCTGGTCGACGTGGCCCAGGACGTGGTCATCACCGAGGTGGATTGCGGCACGCATCAACGGCCTCACCATGACCCCGATCGTCGAAGGCGGCGACGTGGTCGAGCCGCTGCGCGAGCGCGTGCTGGGTCGCATCGTCGCCGAGGACGTCTACCTGCCCGGCAACGACGACGATCCGATCGTGACCCGCAACACCCTGCTCGACGAGAAGTGGGTGGACAAGCTGGAAGAGGCGGGCGTGCAGTCGATCAAGGTGCGTTCGACGATCACCTGCGAAAGCACCTTCGGCGTCTGCGCCTACTGCTACGGCCGCGACCTCGGCCGCGGTCACCTGGTCAACACGGCGAAGCGGTCGGCGTCATCGCCGCGCAGTCGATCGGTGAGCCCGGCACCCAGCTGACCATGCGTACCTTCCACATCGGTGGTGCGGCTTCGCGTGCGGCGGCGGTGGACAACGTCACGGTCAAGACCACCGGTACGGTCAAGTTCAACAACCTCAAGAACGTGCAGCACGCCAACGGCCACCTGGTCGCGGTGTCGCGCTCGGGCGAACTGTCGGTGCTCGACTGACCACGGCCGCGAGCGCGAGCGCTACAAGCTGCCCTACGGCGCGATGATCAACGTCAAGGACGGTGCTGCCGTCAAGGCCGGCCAGACCGTCGCCAACTGGGATCCGCATAACCACCCGATCGTGTCGGAAGTGGCCGGCTTCGTGCGCTTCATCGACTTCGTCGACGGCGTCACCGTCATCGAAAAGACCGACGAACTGACCGGCCTGGCCTCGCGCGAGATCACCGATCCCAAGCGTCGTGGCTCGCAGGGCAAGGACCTGCGTCCGATCGTTCGCATCCTCGATGCCGAACGGCAAGGACCTCAACATCCCGGGCACCGACCTGCCGGCGCAGTACCTGCTGCCGCCGCGCTCGATCGTCAACCTGCAGGATGGCGCGCCAGTGGGCGTCGGTGACGTTGTCACCGAAGGTTCCGCAGGAAGCCTCGAAGACCCGCGACATCACCGGTGGTCTGCCGCGCGTGGCCGACCTGTTCGAAGCGCGCAAGCCCAAGGATCCGGCGATCCTGGCCGAGCGCTCGGGCATCGTCAGCTTCGGCAAGGACACCAAGGGCAAGCAGCGCCTGATCATCAAGGATCCGGACGGCAACGAGCACGAAGAGCTGATCCCGAAGTATCGCCAGATCATCGTGTTCGAAGGCGAGCACGTCGAGAAGGGCGAGACCGTGGTGGACGGCGAGCCGAACCCGCAGGACATCCTGCGCCTGCTCGGCGTCGAGCCGCTGGCTGCATACCTGGTGAAGGAAATCCAGGACGTGTACCGCCTGCAGGGCGTGAAGATCAACGACAAGCACATCGAGACGATCATTCGCCAGATGCTGCGCAAGGTCGAGATCATCGACGCCGGCGACACCCGCTTCATGCGGGCGAGCAGGCCGAGCGCGTCCGCGTGGTCGAGGAGAACGCCAAGATCGTGGCCCGCAACGAGCATGCCCGCCAGGTACGAGCCGGTGCTGCTGGGCATCACCAAGGCGTCGCTGGCGACCGAGTCGTTCATCTCGGCGGCCTCCTTCCAGGAGACCACCCGCGTGCTGACCGAGGCGGCCGTCCGCGGCACCCGCGATACGCTGCGCGGGCTGAAGGAAAACGTCATCGTCGGCCGCCTGATTCCGGCCGGTACCGGCCTGGCGTACCACACCAAGCGCCGCCTGGCCGAAGTGCGGTGCGCTGTCCGAGCAGGACCTGGAGACGCTGCGTGCGCCGGCCCCGGCGATGATCGGTGGCGACGAGCCCGAGGAAGCGGCCGCCGCGGCCAGCCCGGGCGGCGAGGAGTAAGCAGGCAGGGCAGGGCGGCGCGAGCCGCCCTCGTTTGTTTGCTGCTGCAACAAGCACGTAGGCGCGTCCGGGTTTGACAGGTCCGGGCCTCACCCCCTATACTTCTCTGTCTCACTGGGCCGAGTTGCACCGGCCTGCCCTATCATTTACAGGATCCCGCATAAATGGCGACGATCAACCAGCTGGTGCGCAAGCCGCGCCAGCCGCAACACCTACAAGAGCGCTTCCCCGGCGCTGGCCAACTGCCCGCAGCGTCGTGGCGTCTGCACGCGCGTGTACACCACCACGCCGAAGAAGCCGAACTCGGCGCTGCGCAAGGTCGCGAAGGTGCGCCTGACCAACGGCTTCGAGGTCATCTCCTACATCGGTGGCGAAGGCCACAACCTGCAGGAGCACTCGGTGGTGCTGATCCGCGGCGGTCGCGTCAAGGACCTGCCGGGCGTGCGCTACCACACCGTGCGTGGCTCGCTGGACGCCTCCGGCGTCGCCAAGCGTCGCCAGAGCCGCTCCAAGTACGGCGCCAAGCGCCCGAAGAAGTAATTCGCGTCATCCCTTCGCCGGCGTCCGCATGCGCGGATGCCAGGCTTTCCTCCTGATCCAAGACCTACCAGGACTGCAGCATGTCCCGTAAAGGTTCTCCCGGTACCCGCTCCATTCTTCCCGATCCCAAGCACGGAAGCGAAGTCGTCGCCCGTTTCATCAACATGGTCATGAAGAGCGGCAAGAAGTCCATCGCCGAGAAGATCGTCTACGGCGCCATGGACGTGATCGGCGAAAAGAACGCCGACGCGCTTGGCCTGGTCGAGAAGGCGCTGGCCAATGTCGCCCCGGCGGTCGAGGTCAAGTCGCGCCGCGTCGGTGGTGCCACCTACCAGGTGCCGGTCGAAGTGCGTTCCTCGCGCCGCATGGCGCTGGCGATGCGCTGGGTGATCGAGTCCGCGCGCAAGCGCGGCGAGAACACCATGCCGCGCAAGCTCGCGGCCGAACTGCTCGAGGCTGCGGAGAGCCGCGGCGGCGCCGTCAAGAAGCGCGAAGAAACGCACCGCATGGCGGAAGCCAACAAGGCCTTCTCGCACTACCGCTGGTAACCGCTACCGGCGGCACCACAATCCGCCGGTAACCACCGCCGCGCCCAGTCGCGGCGGCCTTACATTCAAGGAATCCCCGTGGCTCGCACGACCCCCATCGACCGGTACCGCAACTTCGGCATCATGGCGCACATCGACGCCGGCAAGACCACGACGACCGAACGCATCCTGTTCTACACCGGCGTCAACCACAAGATCGGCGAAGTGCATGACGGCGCCGCGACGATGGACTGGATGGAGCAGGAGCAGGAGCGCGGCATCACCATCACGTCGGCCGCGACCACGTGCTTCTGGAAGGGCATGGACAAGTCCTTCGAGGAACACCGCTTCAACATCATCGACACCCCCGGGCACGTCGACTTCACCATCGAAGTCGAGCGTTCGCTGCGCGTGCTCGACGGCGCGGTGTTCGTGCTGTGCGCGGTCGGTGGCGTGCAGCCGCAGTCCGAGACGGTGTGGCGCCAGGCCAACAAGTATCGGTGCCGCGGCTTGCGTTCGTCAACAAGATGGACCGCACCGGCGCCAACTTCCACAAGGTCGTCGAGCAGCTGAAGTCGCGCCTCGGTGCCTATCCGGTGCCGATGCAGGTGCCGATCGGCGCCGAAGAAGGCTTCGAAGGCGTGGTCGACCTGCTCAAGATGAAGGCGATCATCTGGGACATGGCCGACCAGGGCACCACGTTCACCTACGGCGAGATCCCGGCGGCGATGCTCGAGGACGCCAAGAAGGCGCGCGAGTTCATGGTCGAGGCCGCCGCCGAGTCGTCCGAAGAGCTGATGGACAAGTACCTCGAAGAGGGCGAGCTGTCCGAAGCCGAGATCATGTTCGGCATCCGTGCGCGCACGCTGACCTGCGACATCATCCCGATGTTCTGCGGCACCGCGTTCAAGAACAAGGGCGTGCAGGCGATGCTGGACGCCGTGGTCCACTACCTGCCGTCGCCGTCCGATCGCCCGCCGGTCAAGGGCATCGATGACGAACGAGAAGGATGCCACCCGCGGTCCCGGCGACAAGGAGCCGTTCTCCGCGCTGGCGTTCAAGATCATGACCGATCCCGTTCGTGGGCTCGCTGACCTTCTTCCGCGTCTACTCGGGCACGCTGAACGCCGGCGACCAGGTCTACAACCCGGTCAAGAGTCGAAGAAGGAGCGCATCGGCCGCATCCTGCAGATGCACGCCAACCAGCGCGAAGAGATCAAGGAAGTGCTGAGCGGCGACATCGCCGCGGCCGTCGGCCTGAAGGACGTCACCACCGGCGACACGCTGTGCTCGCAGGACCACATCATCACGCTCGAGCGCATGATCTTCCCGGAGCCGGTCATCTCGATGGCGGTCGAGCCGAAGACCAAGGTCGACCAGGAAAAGATGGGCATCGCGCTCGGCCGCCTGGCGCAGGAAGATCCGTCCTTCCGCGTGCGCTACCGACGAGGAGTCCGGTCAGACGATCATCTCCGGCATGGGCGAGCTGCACCTCGAGATCCTCGTCGACCGCATGAAGCGCGAGTTCAACGTCGAAGCCAACGTCGGCAAGCCGCAGGTCGCGTACCGCGAGACGATCCGCAAGCCAGGTCAAGCAGGAAGGCAAGTTCGTGCGCCAGTCCGGTGGTCGTGGCCAGTACGGTCACATCGTCATCGAGATGGAGCCGCAGGAGCGTGGCGCCGGCTACGTGCTTCGAGAACGCGATCGTCGGCGGCGTGGTGCCGAAGGAATACGTGCACGGCGGCCGACAAGGGCATCCAGGAAGCGATGAAGAACGGCGTGCTGGCCGGCTTCCCGGTCGTGGACATCAAGATCCGCGCCGTCGACGGCTCGTACCATGACGTCGACTCCAACGAAATGGCGTTCAAGATCGCCGGCTCGATGGCGTTCAAGGAAGCGCTTCAAGAAGGCCAACCCGGTGCTGCTCGAGCCGATCATGAAGGTCGAGGTGGTTACGCCCGAAGACTACATGGGCGACGTGATGGGCGATCTGTCCCGTCGTCGCGGCCTGCTGCAGGGCTCGGACGAAACGCCCTCGGGCAAGGTGATCAACGCGATGGTGCCGCTGGGCGAGATGTTCGGCTACGCGACCGCCATGCGCTCGATGTCGCAGGGTCGCGCCACCTTCACGATGGAGTTCGACCACTACGCGGAAGCGCCGAACAACATCGCCGAAGCGATCATCAAGAAGAGCTGATTCCACGCACCACCAGACAGAATCAGGAAGATAGAAATGTCCAAGGAAAAGTTCGAGCGCACCAAGCCGCACGTGAACGTCGGCACGATCGGTCACGTTGACCACGGCAAGACGACGCTGACGGCGGCGCTGACGAAGATTGGCGCTGAGCGTTTCGGCGGCGAGTTCAAGGCGTACGACCAGATCGACGCGGCGCCGGAAGAGAAGGCGCGCGGCATCACGATCTCGACCGCGCACGTGGAGTACGAGTCGCCGAACCGCCACTACGCGCACGTCGACTGCCCGGGCCACGCCGACTACGTGAAGAACATGATCACGGGTGCGGCGCAGATGGACGGCGCGATCCTGGTGTGTTCGGCCGCGGACGGCCCGATGCCGCAGACGCGCGAGCACATCCTGCTGGCGCGCCAGGTCGGCGTGCCGTACATCGTGGTCTACCTGAACAAGGCGGACATGGTGGACGACGCCGAGCTGCTGGAGCTGGTGGAGATGGAAGTGCGCGAGCTGCTGAGCAAGTACGACTTCCCGGGCGACGACACCCCGATCATCACCGGTTCGGCGCGCATGGCGCTGGAAGGCGACCAGTCGGAGATCGGCGTGCCGTCGATCGTCAAGCTGGTCGAGGCGCTGGACAGCTGCATCCCGGAGCCGGAGCGCGACGTGGACAAGCCGTTCCTGATGCCGGTCGAGGACGTGTTCTCGATCTCGGGTCGCGGCACGGTGGTGACCGGTCGCATCGAGCGCGGCATCGTCAAGGTGGGCGAGGAAATCGAGATCGTCGGCATCCGCCCGACGGTCAAGACGACGGTCACCGGCGTCGAGATGTTCCGCAAGCTGCTGGACCAGGGCCAGGCGGGCGACAACGTCGGCCTGCTGCTGCGCGGCACCAAGCGTGACGACGTCGAGCGCGGCCAGGTGCTGTGCAAGCCGGGCTCGATCACGCCGCACACCGAGTTCGAAGCCGAGGTGTACGTGCTGTCGAAGGAAGAGGGCGGTCGTCACACGCCGTTCTTCAAGGGCTACCGCCCGCAGTTCTACTTCCGCACGACCGACGTGACCGGTGCGCGTGCGAGCTGCCGGAAGGCGTCGAGATGGTGATGCCGGGCGACAACATCAAGATGGTGGTGACGCTGATCGCCCCGATCGCGATGGAAGAAGGCCTGCGCTTTGCGATCCGCGAAGGTGGCCGCACCGTCGGCGCCGGCGTGGTGGCGAAGGTCATCAAGTAAACCTCTGATTTTTCGGTAGATTTAGCCGTGCTCAGGCCGCCCCCTTGGGCGGCCCCAAATACGAAATGAGGTGCCGGATGCGCCTCGTGTTCGTTCCCAGGAAGGGAAATAGCGCGAAATACGCACTTGTCGTTTGACAGGTTCGGTTCATTCGCACTATACTTTCTGACTCGGTGGAGCCATTCGCGCTCCACCGAACCATTCAACGGGGTGCTGGGCGCAGATCCCAGTGCCCGGCGCTCTTTAACATCACAAGGATATATCGCCATGGCGGACCAGAAAATCCGGATTCGGCTCAAGGCTTACGATCATCGTCTGATCGATCGTTCCGCCAGCGAAATCGTCGAGACGGCGAAGCGGACCGGCGCGCAGGTGCGCGGCCCGATCCCGCTGCCGACGCAAGATCGAACGCTACACCGTCCTGGTGTCGCCGCACGTCGACAAGGACGCGCGCGACCAGTACGAGACCCGCACCCACAAGCGCGTGCTGGATATCGTCGACCCCAACGACAAGACCGTCGACGCGCTCATGAAGCTTGAGCTCGCGGCTGGCGTCGACGTCCAGATCAAGCTGAGCTGAGGCGACGCCATGACGACCATGACCATCGGAATCGTTGGCCGCAAGGCCGGCATGAGCCGCATCTTCACTGAAGACGGCCGTTCGCGTGCCCGGTGACCATGATCGAGGCCTCGGCCGAATCGCATCACCCAGATCAAGACCGACGAGACCGACGGCTACACCGCCGTGCAGGTCACCGCCGGCAACAAGCGCGCCGCGCTGGTCAACAAGCCGCTCGCCGGGCACTACGCCAAGGCGAAGGTCGAGGCCGGTCGCGGCCTCTGGGAGTTCCGCGTCGACGCCAAGGAGCTCGGCAACTTCGAGGTTGGCAGCGAGATCAAGGCGGACATCTTCAGCGTCGGCCAGATCGTCGACGTCGCAGGGCGTCACCAAGGGCAAGGGCTTCCAGGGCACGATCAAGCGCTGGAACTTCAAGATGGGCGACGCCACCCACGGTAACTCGCTGTCGCATCGCTCGCCGGGCTCCATCGGCCAGCGCCAGACGCCGGGTCGCGTGTTCCCGGGCAAGAAAATGTCCGGCCACATGGGCGCGAGCCAACCAGACGCACGCAGAACCTGCGAAGTCGTCAAGGTCGACGCCGAGCGCGGCCTGATCGCGATCCGCGGCGCCGTTCCCGGTGCGCCGGGCGGCGACGTGATCGTCCGTCCCGCGCAGCAAGGGTTGAGGAGCTAGACGATGGAACTCGCCATCATTGGATAGCGGCAAGACGCTGTCGGTCTCCGACAGCGTCTTCGGTCGCGATTTCAGCCAGGACCTCGTGCACCAGGTCGTGGTCGCCTTCCGCAACGCCGGCCGCGCCGGCACCAAGGCGCAGAAGACGCGTTCCGAAGTCACGGCACCACCAAGAAGTTCAAGAAGCAGAAGGGCGGCGGCGCGCGTCACGGCGACTACCGCGCCCCGATCTTCGTCGGTGGTGGCGTCACCTTCGCCGCCAAGCCGCGCAGCTTCGCGCAGAAGGTCAACCGCAAGATGTACCGCGGCGCCATGTGCGCGATCCTGTCCGAGCTGAATCGCCAGGGTCGCCTGAAGGTCGTCGAGCAGTTCGAGATCGATGCGCCGAAGACCAAGACCATGATCGCTGCGAGTTGACAGAGCTGGGCTGTCGCAAGCGCCCGCTGATCGTCACCGAGAGCGGCACCGAAGTCGCTGTACCTGGCCGCGCGCAACATTCCCTACGTGCAGGTCCGCGACGTGCAGGGCCTGGACCCGGTCGCGCTGGTCGGCGCCGAGCACGTGGTCATGACCGTCGGAAGCGGTCAAGAAGATCGAGGAGTGGCTGGCATGAGCAACATCAGGCTTCTGCAATGTGATCCGCGCGCCGCGCGTGTCCGAAAAGACCGCCCGGCATCCAGGAGAGATCAACCAGTACGTCTTCGAAGTGGCGACGACTGCGACCAAGGCCGACGTCAAGCTGGCCGTGGAATCGCTGTTCAACGTCAAGGTCGAGGCGGTCAACGTGCTCAACGTGAAGGGCAAGAGCAAGACCTTCCGTTTCGCGCGCCGGCAGTCGCGGCGACTGGCGCAAAGCTACGTTCGCCTGGCCGAAGGCCAGTCGATCGACGTGATGGCCAAGGCCTGAGGCATCGACATGGCACTGATGACATTCAAGCCGACTTCGCCCGGCCGTCGCTCGATGGTGCGCGTCTCCACGGCTGGCCTGCACAAGGGTGGCCCGCTGGATGCGCTGATCGAGAAGCAAGCCAAGACCGGCGGCCGCAACAACAATGGTCGCATCACCACCCGTCACATCGGTGGTGGTCACAAGCAGCACTATCGCATGATCGACTTCAAGCGCGACAAGGAAGGCATTCCGGCCCGCGTCGAGCGGATCGAATACGATCCGAACCGCACCGCGCACATCGCGCTGCTGTGCTACGCCGACGGCGAGCGTCGCTACATCATCGCGCCCAAGGGCCTGTCCAGTCGGCGACCAGGTGATCGTCCGGCAAGGATGCGCCGATCAAGATCGGCAACACGCTGCCGCTGCGCAACATGCCGATCGGTTCGACCGTGCATTGCATCGAGATGAAGCCCGGCAAGGGCGCGCAGATGGCGCGCGCCGCTGGCGCCGGCGCCCAGCTGATCGCGCGCGACGCGCGGCTACGCCACCCTGCGCCTGCGCTCCGGCGAAATGCGCAAGGTGCCGTCCGACTGCCGCGCCACCATCGGCGAAGTCGGCAATGTCGAACACAACCTCGAGAAGCTCGGCAAGGCCGGTGCCAAGCGCTGGCGCGGCATCAAGCCGACCGTCCGCGGCGCGGCCATGAACCCGGTCGACCATCCGCACGGCGGTGGTGAGGCCAAGGCCGGCCAGGGTAATCCGCACCCGGTGTCCCCGTGGGGCACGCCGACCAAGGGTTACAAGACGCGCAAGAACAAGCGCACCGCAGAAGTTCATCGTGCGCGATCGCAGGGGTTGATAGGCCATGGCACGTTCACTCAAGAAAGGTCCCTTCGTCGACCAGCACCTCGTCAAGAAGGTGGAGGCCGCGCAGCGGCAACAGCAAGAAGCCGATCAAGACCTGGTCGCGTCGTTCGATGATCCTGCCGGAAATGGTCGGTCTCACCATCGCCATCCACAACGGCAAGGTCGCATGTCCCGGTGCTGGTCAACGAGAACATGGTCGGCCACAAGCTCGGCGAGTTCGCCGTCACCCGGACCTTCAAGGGTCACGGCGGCGACAAGAAAGCCGGGCAAGTAAGGAGCGATGACAATGGAAGCCAAAGCCATCCTCCGCACGGCCCGCATCTCGCCGCAGAAGGCCCGCCTGGTCGCTGACCAGGTGCGTGGCCTGCCGGTCGCGCGCGCCGCTCGACCTGCTGCAGTTCAGCGACAAGAAGGCCGCCGAGATGATCCGCAAGGTCGTGCTGGTCGGCGATTTCGAACGCCGAAAACAACCTCGGCGCCGATGTCGACGAACTCAAGGTCACCAGCATCATGGTCGACGAGGGTCCCGATCCTGAAGCGTTTCATGGCCCGCGCCAAGGGCCGCGGCACCCGCATCCTCAAGCGCACCAGCCACATCACTGTGGTTGTGGGCTCCGGCAAGTAAGGCAGGGACGAAGAACATGGGTCATAAAGTTCATCCGATCGGTATCCGCCTTGGCATCTCCAAGGACTGGAATTCCAAGTGGTTCGCCAACAAGCGCGAGTTCGCCCAGTACCTCGCCGCCGACCTCAAGGTCCGCGAGATGCTGCGCAAGAAGCTGGCCCAGGCCGGCATCTCGCAAGATCCTGATCGAGCGTCCCGTCGAAGACCGCGCGCGTCACGATCCACTCGGCCCGTCCGGGCGTGGTGATCGGCAAGAGCGGCGAGGACATCGAGAAGCTGCGCAAGGAAGTCTCCGACATCATGGGCGTCCCGGCGCACATCAATGTCGCCGAAGTCCGCAAGCCGGAGCTCGACGCGCAGCTGGTCGCCGAGTCGATCGCGCAGCAGCTCGAGCGCCGCATCATGTTCCGCCGCGCGATGAAGCGCGCGGTCGGCAACTCGATGCGCCTGGGTGCCCTGGGCATCAAGGTCAATGTCGCCGGCCGCCTCAACGGCGCCGAGATCGCGCGTTCGGAGTGGTACCGCGAGGGCCGCGTGCCCCTGCACACCCTGCGCGCCGACATCGACTACGGCTTTGCCGAAGCCCTCGACCACCTACGGCATCATCGGCGTCAAGGTCTGGATCTACAAGGGCGAGATCTTCGATTTCTCGCCAGGTCGGCCAGGAAAAGGTCGAAGAGCGCTCCGAGCGCCCGGCCCGTCCGGCGCGTGAACCGAGGTAAGCCGCCATGCTGCAACCGAAACGAACCAAGTACCGCAAGGTATTCAAGGGCCGCAACGACGGCCTGAGCTGGACCGGCGCGGCCGTCAGCTTCGGCGAGTACGGCCTGAAGGCGACCACGCACGGCCAGCTGACCGCGCGCCAGATCGAGGCCGCGCGCCGCTCGATCAGCCGCTACGTCAAGCGCGGCGGCAAGCTGTGGATCCGCGTGTTCCCGGACAAGCCGATCACCAAGAAGCCGATCGAAGTCCGAATGGGCACCGGTAAGGGCAACGTCGAGTACTGGGTGGCACCGATCCAGCCGGGTCGCGATGCTCTACGAAATCGAGGGCGTTCCGGAGGACGCGGCGCGCGAAGCGTTCCGCCTGGCCGCCGCGAAGCTCTCCGTGCAGACCACTTTCGTGACCCGGACGGTGCGCTGATGGAACTCAAGGAACTGCGTCAGAAGTCGGCCGCCGAGCTGCAGGCCCACCTGCTGCGACCTGCACAAGGAGCAGTTCACTCTGCGCATGCAGAAGGCGACCGGCCAGCTGGCCAAGACCCACGACATCCAGCCTGGTTCGTCGCGAAATCGCGCGCGTGAACATGCTGCTGACCGAGAAGAAGTAAGGGCGAGCCATGAGCGAAAACGCGAACAACGCAGCTCGCGCACGGTCGAAGGCCGCGTTGTCAGCAACAAGATGGACAAGACCGTGACCATCCTGGTCGAGCGCCAGGTCAAGCACGCCCTGTACGGCAAGTACATCCGGCGTTCGACCAAGCTGCACGCCCACGACGAGGACAACACCTGCAAGGAGGGCGACATCGTCCGCGTCACCGAGTGCCGTCCGCTGTCGAAGACCAAGAACTGGCGCGTGGTCGAAGTCATCACGCGCGCCGCGAAGTAAGGAGAGCCAGAACATGATCCAGGTGCAGAGCTACCTCGACGCCGCCGACAATTCCGGCGCCAAGGAAATGATGTGCATCAAGGTGCTCGGCGGCTCCAAGCGTCGTTACGCCCACATCGGCGACATCATCAAGGTGACCGTCAAGGACGCGATTCCGCGCGGCAAGGTCAAGAAGGGCGAGGTCTACGACGCCGTCGTGGTCCGCACCCGTACGGGCGTGCGCCGTGCCGATGGTTCGCTGATCCGCTTCGACGGCAACGCCGCCGTGCTGCTCAACAACAAGCAGGAGCCGATCGGCACCCGCATCTTCGGGCCGGTGACCCGCGAACTGCGTTCCGAGAAGTTCATGAAGATCGTCTCGCTCGCGCCCGAAGTGCTCTGAGCGAAGGAACAGCGATATGAACCGTATCCGCAAGGGTGACCAGGTGATCGTGATCGCCGGCGACGACAAGGGCAAGAAGGGTGAGGTGGTGCGCGTTGCCGGCGACAAGGTCGTCGTGCAGAACGTCAACATCATCAAGCGCCACACCAAGCCGAATCCCGCAGGCCAACCAGCCGGCGGCATCATCGAGCGTGAGGCGCCGATCCATATCTCCAACGTGATGCTGTTCAACCCGGCATCGGGCAAGGGCGAACGCGTTGGTTTCAAGGTGCTCGAGGATGGACGCAAAGTGCGTGTGTTCCGCTCGAGCGGTGAGGTGATGGACGCCTAAGGAATGATCGCAATGACCACCCGTCTCGAAAAGTTCTACAAGGACACCGTCGTTCCGAAGCTGATGGAACGAGTTCGGCTACGAGAACGTCATGCAGGTCCCGCGCGTCTCCAAGATCACGCTGAACATGGGCGTGGGCGAGGCCGTGGGCAACAAGAAGATCCTCGAGAACGCCGTCGCCGACATGACCAAGATCGCCGGCCAGAAGCCGGTCACCACCAAGGCGCGCGTCTCGGTGGCCAGCTTCAAGATCCGCGACGGCTGGCCGATCGGCTGCAAGGTGACCCTGCGCCGCGCCAAGATGTTCGAGTTCCTCGACCGCCTGATCAACATCTCGCTGCCGCGCGTGCGCGACTTCCGCGGTGTGTCGGGTCGTTCCTTCGACGGCCGTGGCAACTACAACATGGGCATCAAGGAACAGATCATCTTCCCCGAGATCGATTTCGACGCCGTCGACGCGACTGCGCGGCATGGACATCGCGATCACCACGACCGCGAAGACCGACGCAGAAGCCAAGGCGCTGCTCGCAGGCTTTCAGCTTCCCGTTCCGCAACTGATTCCCAAGGAAACGACATCATGGCCAAGACGTCGATGGTCAACCGCGACATCAAGCGGAAGAAGCTGGTGAAGAAGTTCGCCGCCAAGCGCGCCGAGCTGAAGGCGATCATCGCGAGCCCCACCGCCTCGTACGAGGAGAAGATGGAAGCGGTCGACCAAGCTGCAGAAGCTGCCGCGTGACTCGAGCTCCGTGCCGCGTCAGCGCAACCGTTGCGAGCTGACCGGTCGCTCGCGCGGCGTGTACCGCAAGTTCGGCCTCGGCCGCAACAAGCTGCGCGAAGCCACCATGCGTGGCGACGTGCCCGGCCTGCGCAAGGCCAGCTGGTAACCGCCGGTCCCGGCCCCGGCCGGGACTCGCGGATATCGGTGCTCCCACATCTAGAGAAGGTACAGAATCAATGAGCATGACTGATCCCATCGCCGACATGTTGGTGCGCATCAAGAATGCGCTCGCGGTCGGCAAGCCGCAGGTTTCCATGCCTGCCTCCAAGATGAAGCTGGCGATCGCCAACGTGCTGCAAGTCCGAAGGCTACATCGGCGACGTCCGCGTACCACGGGCGAGGGCGCCAAGCGCCAAGCTCGAAATCGCGCTGAAGTACTACGAAGGCAAGCCGGTGATCGAGCGCCTCGAGCGCGTCTCGCGCTCCGGCCTGCGCCAGTACAGGGGCAAGGACGACCTGCCGAAGGTGCTCGGCGGCCTCGGTGTCGCCATCATCTCCACCTCGCAGGGTCTGATGACCGATCGCCAGGCCCGCGCTGCGGGCGTGGGCGGCGAAGTCATCTGCCTCGTGGCCTAAGGAGCAACGCACATGTCCCGCGTTGCCAAGAAAGCCGATCTCCATGCCGAAGGGCGTCGAACTGCAAGGACGCCGATGGCGTGCTGTCCGGTCAAGGGCCCGAAGGGCACCCTGACCATGGCCAAGCCGGCCGGCGTCGAGCGTCAGCATCGAGAACGGCGAGCGTCGCAGCTCGGCGCCGCCAACGCCGAGCGACATGGCGATGGCCGGTACCGTCCGCGCCATCCTCGCCAACATGGTGACCGGCGTCGTCCGAAGGCTTCAGCCGCAAGCTCGAGCTGGTCGGCGTCGGTTATCGTGCCGCGATGCAGGGCAAGGACCTGAACCTGAGCCTGGGCTTCTCGCATCCGGTCCGTGTTCCAGACGCCCGGAAGGCATCACCCTCGAGACGCCGACCCAGACCGAGATCCTGGTCACGCGGCGCCGACAAGCAGCAGGTCGGCGAGGTCGCCGCCAAGATCCGTGCGTTCCGTCCAGCCGGAGCCCTACAAGGGCAAGGGCATCCGTTACTCCGGCGAGAAGATCATCATGAAGGAAGCCAAGAAGGCCTAATGGCCTTCTGCTTCCTCGAGGTAACAGACCATGACATGACAAGAAAATCGCCCGTCTGCGCCGCGCCAAGACCACGCGTTCGCACATCCGCGACCTCGGCGTCGCCCGGCTGTCGGTGCTGCGCTCCGGCCAGCACATCTACGCCCAGGTGTTCACCGCCGACGGTTCCAAGGTGCTGGCCGCCGCCTCCACCGTGCAGACCGATGTGCGCGAAGGCCTGAAGAGCAGCAAGAACACGGACGCCGCTGCCAGCGTCGGCAAGCATGATCGCCGAGCGCGCGCTGGCCGCCGGTGTCGAGAAGGTTGCCTTCGACCGCTCGGGCTACCGCTACCACGGCCGCATCAAGGCGCTGGCCGATGCCGCGCGCGAAGGTGGCCTGCAAGTTCTGATCGTGCGACGCGCTTGAACCGGAACGCCCCCGCTCCCATGCAGGGGTGATCCGGCAGATGGACCACAACTATAAGCGGCCAAGGCCGTAAGCAAACCCTTTCCAACAGGATCGAATCCAATGAGCAGCAACGAACGCGATCGCAATCGCGGCGAAAGCGACGACGGCTTCATCGAGAAGCTGGTCGCCGTCAACCGCGTCTCCAAGACCGTCAAGGGCGGTCGCCAGTTCACCTTCACCGCGCTGACCGTGGTCGGCGACGGCGCCGGCAAGATCGGCTTCGGTTACGGCAAGGCGCGCGAAGTGCCGGTCGCGATCCAGAAGTCGATGGAGTAGGCGCGCAAGGCGATGGTGTCAGCGTAGACCTCAATGAGGGCACCCTGTGGCACCCGGTCAAGGCCGGCCACGGCGCCGCCCGCGTGTTCATGCAGCCCGCCTCCGAAGGTACCGGCGTCATCGCCGGTGGCGCGATGCGCGCCGTCCTCGAAGCCGTCGGCGTCAAGAACGTGCTGGCCAAGGCGGTTGGTTCGCGCAACCCGATCAACCTGGTGCGCGCGACCATCAAGGGCCTGTCGGCGATGCAGTCGCCGGCGCGCATCGCCGCCAAGCGCGGCAAGAAGATCGAGGAGATCACCCAATGGCTGATAAGACCGTGAAGGTGCGCCTGGTCAAGGGCCTGCGTGGCTGCCAGGCCCGCCACCGCCTGTCCGTGAAGGCGCTTGGCCTGAGCAAGATCAACGATGTGCGCGAACTGAAGGACTCCCCGTCGGTGCGCGGTCTGATCAACCAGGTGCATTACCTGGTTCGCGTCGAGTCCTGACGGCGGCCCTAGGAGAAAACCCATGAAACTCAATACTCTCAAGCCCGCCGAAGGCGCCCGCAAGGAGCGCATGCGCGTCGGTCGCGGCATCGGTTCCGGCCTCGGCAAGACCGCGGGTCGCGGCCACAAGGGCTCGTTCGCTCGCGCCGGCAAGGGCAAGATCAAGGCCGGGCTTCGAAGGCGGCCAGATGCCGATGAAGAAGCGCCTGCCGAAGATCGGCTTCCGCTCGAAGCATCAAGAACGACACTGCCGAAGTGATGCTGTACCAGCTCGAACGCTGGAAGCGGGCGAGATCGACTTCGCCGCCCTGCGCGCCGCGAAGCTGGTCCCGGCCAACGCCAAGCAGGCGAAGATCGTCAAGAAGGGCGAGCTGACGCAAGAAGTTCGTGCTCAAGGGCCTGCTGGCCACGGCGGGCGCCAAGGCGGCCGTGGAAGCCGCCGGCGGCAGCGTGGAGTAAGCGACTTGGCGCAACCCAACTCCGTCGCCGGCTCTCGGCGGGCTCGGCAAGTTCACCGAGCTCCGCCAGCGCCTGCTGTTCGTCGTGCTGGCGATGATCGTGTACCGCGTCGGCTGCTTCATCCCGGTGCCGGGCATCGACAGCGCCCGCTGGATGGAGTTGATGCAGAGCCAGAAGGGCACCATCGTCGACATGTTCAACATGTTCTCCGGCGGCGCCCTCGAGCGCTTGAGCCTGTTCGCGCTCAACGTCATCCCCTACATCTCCGCCTCGATCGTCGTGCAGCTGATGGGCCAGATCTACGGCCCGTGGAAGGCGATGAAGAACGAGGGTGAGAGCGGTCGTCGGCAGCTGACCCAGTATTCGCGCATGGGCGCCGT
Source organism: uncultured Gammaproteobacteria bacterium (assembly GCA_963707625.1). Classification (GTDB taxonomy): domain Bacteria; phylum Pseudomonadota; class Gammaproteobacteria; order Xanthomonadales; family Xanthomonadaceae; genus Arenimonas. The sequence continues at coordinate 366,765 of CAVPQV010000019.1, read as the reverse complement.
GGTCCTGGCGATCGTGCAGGCTTCTTCGCTGTCGCGCGGCCTGCAGGCGCAGGGCGTGGCGCTGGACAGCGGTCCCGCCTTCCTGCTCACCGCGATCGTCGCGCTGACCGCCGGCACCATCTTCCTGATGTGGCTCGGCGAGCAGATCACCGAGCGCGGCATCGGCAACGGCATCTCGCTGATCATCTTCGCGGGCATCGTTGCCGGGCTGCCCTCGGCGGCCTACAACACGCTCAGCCAGGTCGGCAGCGGCGACATGAACATCCTGACGCTGCTGGTGCATCCTCGCCCTGGTTGCTCGGCGTGACCTACTTCGTGGTGTTCATGGAGCGCGGCCAGCGCCGCATCACCGTGAACTACGCGCGCCGCCAGGGTGGCCGCCAGGCGCTACATGAACCAGAGCTCGCACCTGCCGCTGAAGCTCAACATGGCCGGCGTGATTCCGCCGATCTTCGCTTCCAGCCTGATCCTGTTCCCGGCCACCATCTCGACCTGGTTGAGCAGCGCGGCGCGCGCAGGCGCCGGGCTGGCAGGGTGAGCTTTCGCGGGGCATGCAGTGGGTCGCGAACGCGCTGGCCCCCGCGCAGCCGCTGCACATGCTGCTGTACGGGCTGATGATCCTCGGCTTCGCGTTCTTCTACACGGCGCTGGTGTTCAACTCCCAGGAAACCGCCGAGAACCTCAAGAAGTCGGGCGCGCTGATTCCGGGCATCCGCCCGGGCAAGGCCACCGGCGAGTACATCGACGGCGTGCTGACGCGGCTGACCCTGTGGGGCGCCCTGTACCTGGTCGCGGTCTGCCTGCTGCCGGAAATGCTGCGGGCCTGGGCCGATGTTCCGTTCTACTTCGGCGGCACCTCGCTGCTGATCGTGGTGGTGGTGGTGATGGATTTCACCGCGCAGATCCAGGCGCACCTGATGTCGCATCAGTACGAAGGCCTGATGAAGAAGGCCAACCTGAAGGGCGGCGGTTCGCGCGGCGGTCTCGCCCGCGGCTGAGCCGACAATTTATATGGGCGATCCCTGCGGCGGCTTGGCGCGGGGGTTGGCCGGAGGCAGTCCCGCGCTTGAGTAGCGCGGGCGGGGAAGGGCCAGGAAGGCCCGGAACCAGCCGCCGGCCTCTCGCCGGAGCATGGGCACACTCCCCATGCCGGGTTTGGGCAGCGAAAGCTGCCTGAACTTCCAAGTAACCCCGAGCCCTGTTATACTTTTCGATTCACTGCGCTCAATTCGTTTTCGGAGATCGCCTCATGGCGCGCATCGCGGGTGTCAACCTGCCTGTCCAGAAGCATGTCTGGGTCGGCCTTCAGTGCATTTTTGGCATCGGCCGTACCCGGTCGAAGCTGCTTTGCGGAGCCGTCGGGGTCAACCCGGCGACCAAGATCCGCGACCTGACCGAGTCCGAGGTCGACCAACTGCGTTCCGAAGTTGCCAAGTACGTGGTGGAGGGTGACCTTCGCCGCGAAGTCGGTATCTCGATCAAGCGCCTGATGGACCTGGGCTGCTATCGCGGCCTGCGCCATCGCCGCGGCTTGCCGCTGCGCGGTCAGCGCACCCGCACCAATGCACGCACCCGCAAGGGTCCGCGCAAAGCCATCAAGAAGTAAGGGACGCACATGAACAAGCCTGCTGCCAAAGTGAAGAAGAAGATCAAGCGAATCGTCACCGACGGCATCGCCCACGTCCACGCTTCCTTCAACAACACCATCGTCACCATCACCGACCGCCAGGGCAACGCGCTGTCGTGGGCCACGTCCGGCGGTGCCGGTTTCCGTGGTTCGCGCAAGTCGACCCCGTTCGCGGCGCAGGTCGCGGCCGAGAAGGCCGGCAAGGCCGCGCTCGACTACGGCGTGAAGACGCTGGAAGTCCGCATCAAGGGCCCGGGTCCGGGTCGCGAGTCCGCGGTACGTTCGTTGAACGCCGTCGGATACAAGATCATGAACATCATCGACGTGACGCCGATCCCGCACAACGGATGCCGCCCGCCGAAGAAGCGTCGCGTCTAAGGGCGAGGAGCAGATAAATGGCACGTTACATCGGTCCCACCTGCAAACTCGCCCGCCGCGAAGGCGCCGACCTCAGTCTCAAGAGTCCGGCCCGCGCGATCGATTCCAAGTGCAAGCTCGAGCAGAAGCCGGGCCAGCACGGTCCCGTCGCCCGCAAGGGCAAGCTGTCCGACTACGCCACCCAGCTGCGCGAGAAGCAGAAGGTCAAGCGCATCTACGGCCTGCTTGAGCGTCAGTTCCGCGGCTATTACACCAAGGCTGCCCGTCGCAAGGGCAACACCGGTGAGATCGCTGCTGCAGATGCTCGAGCAGCGCCTGGACAACGTCATCTACCGCATGGGCTTCGCCGTCACCCGTCCGCAGGCCCGCCAGCTGGTTTCGCACAAGGGCGTGCTGGTCAACGGCAAGACCGTCAACCTGCCGTCGTTCCAGGTCAAGGCCGGCGACAGCATCCAGTTGTCGGAGAAGGCGCGCAAGCACCTCAACGTCACCGAGGCGCTGACCCTGGCGCAGCAGATGGACCTGATCCCGGGCTGGTGCGAGGTCGACGCCACGAAGTTCAGCGGCGTGTTCAAGTCGGTCCCGGACCGCGCCGACCTGCCTTCCGACATCAACGAAGCGCTGATCGTCGAGCTGTACTCGAAGTAATTTTCCAGGAGTGTCACTGTCAATGACGGTTTCCGCACACCAGGTGCTGCGTCCCCGCGGCCCGAACATCGAACGCCTCGGCGCCAACCGCGCCAAGGTCGTGATTGAACCGCTCGAGCGCGGCTACGGCCACACGCTCGGCAACGCCCTGCGTCGCGTGCTGCTGTCCTCGATCCCCGGCTTCGCCATCACGGAAGTCGAGATCGACGGCGTGCTGCACGAGTACACCACGGTCGAAGGCCTGCAGGAGGACGTGCTCGAGGTCCTGTTGAACCTCAAGGACGTCGCCATCCGCATGCACAACGTGGAGCAGACCACCCTGACCCTGCAGAAGCAAGGGCCCGGGCATCGTCACCGCCGCGGACATCAAGACCGACCACAACGTCGAGATCCTGAATCCCGAGCACGTGATCTGCACGCTGACCAAGGACACGGCGCTGAACATGCGCCTGAAGATCGAGCGCGGCTTCGGCTACCAGCCGGCCACCGCCCGTCGCCGCCCGGACGAGGAGACCCGCACCATCGGTCGCCTGATGCTGGACGCGACGCTTCTCCCCGGTCCGCCGCGTCGCCTACGCCGTGGAAGCGGCGCGCGTCGAGCAGCGCACCGACCTCGACAAGCTGGTGCTCGACATCGAGACCAACGGCACGATCGACGCCGAGGATGCGATCCGCACCGCGGCCGACATCCTGACCGACCAGCTGTCGGTGTTCGGCGACTTCACGCAGCGTGAGCGTGGCGCCGCCGAAGACCAGCGTTGCGGGCGTGGATCCGGTGCTGCTGCGCCCGATCGACGACCTCGAGCTGACCGTGCGTTCGGCCAACTGCCTCAAGGCCGAGAACATCTACTACATCGGCGACCTGATCCAGCGCACCGAGGTCGAGCTGCTCAAGACCCCGAACCTGGGCAAGAAGTCGCTCACCGAGATCAAGGAAGTGCTGGCTCAGCGCGGCCTTTCGCTCGGCATGAAGCTGGAGAACTGGCCGCCGGCCGGCCTGCAGCAGGGAATGATGGGCTAAGCGCCCGTTCAATCAATCAGGAAGCACGACCATGCGCCACAGAAATTCCGGCCGCAAGTTCAGCCGCACCAGCGCCCATCGCGAAGCGATGTTCGCAACATGGCCGCGTCGCTGATCAAGCACGAACTGATCCGCACCACGCTGCCCAAGGCCAAGGAACTGCGCCGCGTCGCCGAGCCGCTGATCACCATCGGCAAGATCGACGGCGTCGCCAATCGTCGCCTCGCGATGTCGCGCCTGCGCGACAAGGAAGCGGTCGGCAAGCTGTTCGTCGAGCTCGGCCCGCGCTACCAGGCCCGTCCCGGCGGCTACCTGCGCATCCTCAAGTGCGGCTTCCGCCCGGGCGACAACGCGCCGATGGCCTACGTCGAGCTGGTGGACCGCCCGGCCGTTGCCGCCGCCGCGGAGTAAGCCTTTGCGTTTCGTGACAAACGAAACCCCGGCCTGCGTGCCGGGGTTTTTCTTTGCTAAGGTTCCCGCATGAGCGCAAATCCCCTCGCCTGGTCCTTCCGCCTGCAGATGCTGTTCGGCTTCGCCGTCGCCGCCGCGCTGCTGGTCTACGCCGTCTTCGCCCAGTACGGTCAGCTGTACGAGCCGTGCCCGCTATGCATCTTCCAGCGCGTGGCGATGGTGGCGGTAGCCGTTGCCGGCCTGCTCGGGGCGATCCACAACCCGCGCCGACGCGGCGGCCGGATCTTCTGGGGGATGGTCGCGTTCCTGGCCGCCGGCGTCGGCGCGGCGATCGCCGCCCGCCACGTGTGGCTGCAGCACCTGCCGCCCGACCAGGTCCCGGCCTGTGCGTCCGACCCTGGGCTACATGATGGATTCGATGCCGAGCTGGCTCGACGTGGTCAAGAAGGTGCTGCAGGGCTCCGGCGAATGCGCGGAGGTGAACTGGACCTTCCTCGGTTTCTCGATGCCGGAATGGACCTTGCTCTGCTTCGTGCTGCTGGCCATCGGCGCCCTCGTCGCAGGGTTCAAGCGCAGGCCATGAGTCCTTCCGAACTCCCGCTGCAACCCGAGTCCGTTCCCGCCGGCTGGAGTCCCGACAGCTGGCGGCGTTTCGACGCCGACCAGCAACCGCTCTATCCGGATGCAGCCGCGCTCGCCGGCGTGCTTTCCGAACTGCGCGTGCTGCCGCCGCTGGTCACCTCCCGGGAAATCCTGGCGCTGAAGAAGCACGTGGCCGAGGCCCAGGAAGGTACGCGCTTCCTGCTGCAGGGTGGCGACTGCGCCGAGAGTTTCACCGACTGCGAATCCGGGCGGATCTCGAACCGGCTGAAGGTGCTGCTGCAGATGAGCCTGGTGCTCGTGCACGGGCTGCGGCTGCCGGTGGTGCGCGTTGGCCGCTTCGCGGGCCAGTACGCGAAACCGCGCTCGGCCGACCTCGAGACGCGCGAGGGCGTCACGCTGCCAAGCTACCGCGGTGACTTCGTCAATCAACCGGAGTTCACGGCCGAGGCGCGCACGCCGGAGCCGCGGCGCATGGTCAAGGGCCACGCGCGCTCCGCGATGACGATGAATTTCGTGCGCGCACTCATCGATGGTGGCTTCGCCGACCTTCACCACCCCGAATACTGGGATCTGGACTGGGTGCAGCATTCGCCTCTGTCCGACGACTACCAGCGCATGGTGTCGGCGGTCGGCGACGCGGTGCGTTTCATGGAGACGATCAGCGGCGAGCCCCTGCACAACCTCAACCGCGCCGACTTCTACACCTCGCACGAAGCGCTGCTGCTCCCCTACGAGGAGTCGCTGACGCGGCAGGTGCCGCGGCAGTGGGGCTGGTTCAACCTGAGCACGCATTTCCCGTGGATCGGCATGCGTACGGCCGCCTTCGACGGCGCGCATGTGGAGTATTTCCGCGGCATCCGCAATCCGCTGGCGGTGAAAATCGGTCCCTCGGTTTCCGCCGACCAGCTATTGCGGCTGACCGACGCGCTCAATCCCGACAACGAACCCGGACGCCTGACCTTCATCCAGCGCATGGGCGCGGCGAAGGTGGAGGAAAAGCTGCCGGCGCTGGTGCAGGCGGTGCAGCGCGACGGCCGGCGCGTGCTGTGGGTGTGCGACCCGATGCACGGCAACACCGAGAGCACCAGCAACGGCTACAAGACGCGGCGCTTCGACAACATCCGCAGCGAGCTCGACCGCAGCTTCGACATCCACGCCTCGTTGGGCTCGCGCCTGGGCGGCGTGCACCTTGAGCTCACCGGCGAGAACGTCACCGAATGCCTCGGCGGTGCGCGTGAGTTGACCGAGATCGACCTGGGACGCGCATACCGCTCGACCGTGGACCCGCGGCTCAACTACGAGCAGTCGCTGGAGATCGCCATGCTGATCGTGCACAAGCAGGCGGCGCTGGCGAAGCCGGCGCAGGCTTGAACTGCCGTCGGGCGCGGCGGTTTGCCGCGCACCGACCTTCAGATCAGGGTGCGATCGTCTCGGGGTAGGCCGGCGGCTTGCGGGCGCGCGTGGCCTGCTCGAAGGCGTAGGCGAAGCCGAGCAGTTCCGGCTCGCTCCAGGCGCGGCCGAGGAAGGTGATCCCGACCGGCAGGCCCTGGATGTCGCCCATCGGCACGGTGATGCTGGGCGTGCCCGCGACGGCGGCGATGCCGTAGCCGGCGCCGACGAAGTGATCGCCGAGCACGTGGTCGGTGATCCAGGCCGGCGACATCGCCGGCGCAAGCAGCGCGTCGAGCTTGTTGCCATCGAGCGCTGCGAGCACGCCCTCGGCGCCGGCCAGGCGGCGGGCATCGGCCTTGGCCTTGAGGTAGGCGGCATCGCTCAGCGAACCCTTGGCCTGTGCTTTCTCGAAGATCTCCTGGTCGAAGAAGGGCATCGCCTTGTCGGCGTTGGCCTTGTTCCAGGCGATCAGTGCTTCCAGCGAGGCATGCGGGCCGCCGGACTGCTGCAGGTAGCGGTTCAGTCCATCCTTGAACTCGTACAGCAGCACCTCGTATTCCTGCGCGTCCCACTTGCCGTAGGTCTTGATCTTCACGTCGACGACTTCGCCGCCGGCGGCCCTGATCGCGGCGACGGCGCGATCGAGCTGCACGTCCACGCCCGGGTGCCAGCCCATGGCATCGCGCATCAGCCCGAAGCGCTTGCCTTTGAGCGCGTCGGCTTTAAGGAACGCGGCATAGTCGGCCGGAATGTTGCCGGCAGCGGCATGGCCGGACGGATCGGCCTCGTCCACGCCGGCCATCGCGCCGAGCAACAGCGCGGCATCGGCGACGTTGCGAGCCATCGGGCCGGCGGTGTCCTGCGTGGCGGAGATGGGAATGATGCCGCTGCGGCTGACCAGACCGACCGTCGGCTTCAGGCCGACCAGTCCGGCGACGGAGGCGGGGCAGATGATGCTGCCGTCGGTCTCGGTGCCGACGCCGATGGCGGCGAAGCTGGCGGCGATCGCGGTGCCGGTGCCCGAGCTCGAGCCGCAGGGATTGCGATCCAGCGCGTAGGGATTCTTCGTCTGCCCGCCGCGCGAACTCCAGCCCGAGCTCGAGCGCGTGGAGCGGAAGTTCGCCCATTCGCTGAGGTTGGTCTTGCCCAGGATCACCGCGCCGGCGGCGCGCAGGCGCGCGGCAATGAAGGCGTCCTTCGCCGGGCGATTGTCGGCCAATGCCAGCGAGCCGGCGGAGTTGGCCATGCCCACGGCGTCGATGTTGTCCTTGAGCAGCACCGGGATGCCGTGCATCGGGCCGCGCAGCTTGCCGGCCTTGCGCTCGGCATCCAGCGCCTCCGCCTCCTCCAGCGCCTTCGGATTCAGTTCGATGATGGCGTTGAGGGCCGGACCCGCCTTGTCCATCTTCGCGATGCGGTCGAGGTAGGCGCGGGTGAGCTCGCGCGAGCTCAGTTCGCCGGCGGCCATCTTCGCGCCGGCCTCGGTGGCGGACAGCTCGGCCACGTCCAGGACGGGGGCGCCGGCCGGCTGGGCGCCGGTGAGCGCCGGTTTCCCCGGGGCGGTGGGCGTGGGCTTGCAGGCCGCGAGGGCAGCGGCGAGGGCGAACAGCAAGGCGGTGCGGCGCAGGACCATGACGAACTCCCCGGCAAACGAAAAAGGCCCGGCTTGCGCCGGGCCTTCGAGTATCGGGCCGCGATCGGTTGCCGGCAATATCAGCCGCGCGAGGCCTTCTTGCGCTCGTTCTCGGTGCGGTCCTTCTTGCGCAGGCGGATCGCCACCGGCGTCACCTCGACCAGCTCGTCGTCGTCGATGAACTCCAGCGCCTGCTCGAGCGACAGCTTGATCGGCGGGATCAGGCCTTCGTCGTCGTCCTTGCCGGAGGCGCGGAAGTTGGTCAGCTGCTTGGCGCGCAGGGCGTTGACCGTCAGGTCGTTGTCCTTGGCGTGGATGCCGACGATCTGGCCTTCGTAGATTTCCTCGCCCGGCTCGACCATCAGGCGGCCGCGCTCCTGCATCATCGATCTGCGCGTAGGCCGGCGAAGGACCGGTGCCGTTGGAGATCATCACGCCGTTCTGGCGCTCGGCGATGGCGCCCTCGGACCTGCGGGCCGTAAGTGATCGAACACGTGGAACAGCAGGCCGGTGCCGGCGGTAATGCGTGCGGAACTCGGTCTGGAAGCCGATCAGCCCGCGCGCCGGGATCATGAAGTCGATGCGCACGCGGCCCTTGCCGTCCGGCTCCATGTTCGGTCAGCTGCGCGCGGCGCTCGCCCAGGCGCTGCATGACGCCGCCCTGGTACTGCTCTTCGAGGTCGACCACCAGCGCTCTCGATCGGCTCGCATCTTGACGCCGTCGATCTCCTTGACGATCACTTCCGGGCGCGACACGGCGAGCTCGTAGCCTTCGCGACGCATGGTTTCGATCAGGATCGACAGGTGCAGTTCGCCGCGGCCGCTGACCTTGAACTTGTCGGCGTCGTCGGTGTCTTCGACCTTCAGCGCGACGTTGTGCATGGGTTTCGCGCATCAGGCGGTCGCGCAGCTGGCGCGTGGTCAGGAACTTGCCGCCGCTGCGGTCCTTGACGCCGGCGAACGGCGAATTGTTCACCTGGAAGGTCATGCTGATGGTCGGCTCGTCGACGGTCAGCACCGGCAGCTGCTCGGGCGCGTCGAGCGCGCACACGGTGTCGGAGATGCTCAGGTCCTCGATGCCGGTGATGGCGACGATGTCGCCGGCGTTGGCTTCCGTCACTTCCATGGCGCTCCAGGCCGAGGAAGCCGAGCACCTGCAGGACCTTGCCGTTGCGCATCTTGCCGTCGCGATCGATCGATCGAGACCGGCATGTTGGTGCGCACCTTGCCGCGCTGGATGCGGCCGATGCCGATGATGCCGACGTAGTTGGTGTAGTCCGAGCGTGGTGATGCGCATCTGGAACGGGCCGTCCAGGTCCACCGGCGGCGGCGACACGTGGTCGATGATGGTCTGGAACAGCGGGGTCATGTCGCCGCTGCGCACGTCCGGCTCCAGGCCGGCGTAGCCGTTCAGCGCCGAGGCGTAGACGGTGGGGAAGTCGAGCTGCTCGTCGGTGGCGCCGAGGCGGTCGAACAGGTCGAAGGTCTGGTCCAGCACCCAGTCCGGGCGCGCGCCGGGGCGATCGACCTTGTTGACCACGACGATCGGCTTGAAGCCCATCGCGAAGGCCTTCTGGGTGACGAAGCGCGTCTGCGGCATCGGGCCGTCCATGGCGTCGACCAGGATCAGCACCGAGTCCACCATCGACAGCACGCGCTCGACCTCGCCGCCGAAGTCGGCATGGCCCGGGGTGTCGACGATGTTGATGCGGTATTCCTCGCCGGCCGGCGATTTCCAGCGGATCGCGGTGTTCTTGGACAGGATCGTGATGCCACGTTCCTTTTCGAGGTCGTTGCTGTCCATCATCCGTTCGGTGGTGACCGTGCGCTCGCTGAAGGTGCCGGACTGCTTCAGCAGCTGATCGACGAGAGTGGTCTTGCCGTGGTCGACGTGGGCGACGATGGCGATGTTGCGGAGCTTTTCGATGGACATGGCTGGCGGCGTCCGAGCGGGTCGGGACGCGGTCTGGGAAGGGAGCCCAACATTATAGCGGGAAGGGGCCGATCCTGCCCGGTTGTGGCATTCTTTCCGGCTAGACCCCCAAGACGCAGGAGCGCGCCATGTCCGATCTCATCGCCACCTTCAACACCGCCAAGGGCCCGATCCGTACGCGCCTGTTCGCCGACAAGACCCCGGTCACGGTCGCCAGCTTCGTGAATCTGGTGAAGAAAGGCTTCTACGACGGCCTCAGCTTCCACCGCGTCATTCCCGACTTCATGGTCCAGGGCGGCTGCCCCAAGGGCACCGGCACCGGCGGTCCCGGTCTATCGCTTCGAGGACGAGACGCCGTCCGGACCTGCGCCACGACAAGCCCGGCATGCTGTCCATGGCCAACGCCGGCCCGGGCACCAACGGCAGCCAGTTCTTCATCACGCACGTGGCCACGCCCTGGCTGGACGGCAAGCACACCGTGTTCGGCGAGGTCATCGAAGGCGGCCAGACGGTCGTCGACGCCGTGCGCGGCGGCGACCGCATCGAGAGCGTGAAGATCGAGGGCGACACCGAATCGTTGCTGGCCGCGCATTCGGCGCGCATCGCGGAGTGGGACAAGGCGCTCGCCCCCTGATTCAGGGCACGAAGCGGGCGCTGTCGAACATCCGGTTCACGGCCGCGATATCGCGGCCGTAGTAGTGCTCGGCGGGTGCGATCCAGAAGAAGTGGGTCAGCTTGCCTTCGTGTTCGGCCGCGGCGAAGGTGCCGCGGTAGACCAGGCCGTTGCCGTGCGTGAGTTGCAGTTCGAAGCGCAGTCCGACCGCCGCCCCGAAGCGGGCGGGGCGCAGGTTGGAAGCGGAGACCTGGCTCCAGCCGTCCTGGCGCAGGGCGTCCAGCAGCACGTCACGGATCTCGTCCGGGCGCATCCCGGGCCGATACCAGGGGCCGTCCGGGCGCCGGCGGCGCTCGCGCGCTTCCAGGAACACGTGTTCGTTGGCACGCACCTTCGACACCACCACGAATTCGTTCAAGGGCAGGCCGTCGATCGTCCACAGCTCGATGCGCGGCTGGCGGATGCGCGCCCAGTCCATGCTGGTGTCTAACTGCAGGTCGAACACGCGCACGCCTTCCGCGGCGCTGACCAGGCGGCCGCCGCCGCTGGCGCAGGCGGCGAGCAGCGCTAGCGACAGCGCCAGCAGCGCGATGCGCAGGAATCGGATCATCGCGGCGTCTCCAGTTCGGTGAGGTAGCCGGTGACGAAGGCAAGGTCGTCCGCCTGCGGCGCCATTTCAAGGTAGCGACGCAGTGCGGCGGCCGCCCCGGCGCGTTCGCCACTCGCGCGCAAGGCCAGGCCGTGCTCGCGCCAGGCTTCCGGCGGCGCGCCCGGCTGCGCCACCGCGCGCGCGTAGAACTGCGCCGCCTGCACGCGGTCGGGCTGCTTGCTGCGCTGGCGATAGGCCTCGCCGAGGTAGAAGGAGTACAGCCCGGCGTCCCCGGGTGGCGCGGCGGCCTGGAGGTCGCTGATCACCTGGATCGAGCTCGCGAACATCCGCCGCGTCAGTTCCTGCTCCAGCCAGTGCTGCAGCCAGGGACGCGTCGCCGCGCGATACGCGGCCGTGCCGAGTTCGCGCGGCGGATTCGCCACCGCGTCAGCGGCCGCCTTCAGGTCGTCGCGGCGCTCGCGCGTCTGCGGGTGCGAGGAGAACACCGGGATCGGCTTGCCGTAGTCGCGCGCTTCCTCCTCGCGCAGCATGCCGTCCCACAGGGCGACGCCGGCCTGCGGGTCGTAGCCCTGCTCGAGCAGCTGCGCGAAGCCGATGCGGTCGGCCTCGCGCTCCTTGTCGCGGGTGAACTTCATCATCGTCGCGACGCCGGCGAGGTTGGCGGCCATGCCGGCGATGCCGGCGCCGGCACCGGAGGCAAGCACGCCGAAGGCGCCGATGAAGGCGGAGCTGCGCTTGAGCTTGCGCCACTGCTGCAGCGTGTGCCGCTCGCGGTAATGGCCGAACTCGTGCCCGAGCACCAGCGCCAGCTCGGCTTCGTTGCGCACGCGCAGCAGGGTTCCGGTCCACACGATCATCACCCCGTTCGGCGCCATCGAGGCGTTGAACCAGGGCACGTCCATGACGTACAGGCGCAGGTCTCGGCAATAGTCCGCGGTGACCTTGCACAGCACCGAGCGCAGGTAGGCGTTCAACTGCGGGTCGCGCACCAGCAGCGGCGAGTGTTGCAGCTCGCGTTCGATGCGCTCCATGGCGTACCACAGTTCCGCCTCATCGGTTCCGGCCGCGGGGCGCTGGTCGGGGCGCGTGGCGGCGATCGGCTCGGCCGCGCGCGCCGGTGCGGGCAACGCGGCTGCGCAGGCGAGCACCAGCGTAAGTGCAAGCGCGCAAGGCGAGGCGCGGCTCACAGCGGGAATCCCTGCAGCATGCGCTGCGCGGTCTGGCGCGCGCCCGGTTCGTCGCGCAAATCGCCGGTCTGCTTGGCGAGGAAGTTGAACCACACCACCTGGCCCGTGCGCAGGTCCACCAGGGTGGTGACGCCGACCTGCCGGCCGCCGCCGATGTCGCCACCGAGCAGCAACAGCCCGACCACGCGCAGCGCCTTGCGGCCGCCGCTGGTGTAGCTGTCGCGCATGTAGGTGAACAGGGCGTAGTCCGCGCCGGTGAGCTTGCGCAGTTCCTCCACGCCCGGGCCCAGGGTCCAGTCCAGCCGCTTGCCGCGCTTGGTCGCCAGCTGGTTGCCGGGCGAGGTGTAGGCAAGCACGCTCATCGAGACCGCCTCGTTCAAGCGCAGCACCTGGCCGAGGCGGGTATCGGAGGGCAGGTCGTCCGGAATGTCGTAGTCGGAGAGCAGGCGCACGCCGCTGGCGCCCAGGCGTTCGCGCACCTGCGCCGGGTACAGCCGCCGGGCCGACTCCGACCATTCGCGGCGCGGTTCCTCGACGCCGCCGGCCAGTACCTCGGACAGCTCGATGTTCGGTTCCACCATGACCACGCTGCCGGAAATGCGCAGCGGCCGGCCGTTGGCGTCGGTGGCGACGCGGTTCTTCGAGTAGGCACCGGCGAGCGCCGGCAGCGCGAGCGCGAACAGCAGCAGCAGGCCGCGCATGTGCAACGGGAGGGCGCTCGGTTTCATCTGCTCGCGGTCCTTGTTAGAGGCGGGCCTGGCCTGGCCGCCAGCCGGACGCCCGCAGGCGTCGTGTTACAATCTTAGGGATATACAGCGGCGAATGCGCCGCGCGCCGCCAATCAATTCAGCCGAGGTTTTCCGATGCCCCAACTCGCCCGCAGGATGGGCCGGGCCAAGCCCAGCGCGATCATGGCCGTTGCCGAGAAGGCCAAGGCGCTGAAGGCGGCCGGACGCGACATCATCAGCTTCTCGATCGGCGTTCCCAACTTCCTGCCGGGTGAGCATGTGTATGCCGCCGCGCGCGACTCCCTGTCGAAGGATTCGGGGCAGTATGGCTCCAACCGCGGCGCCGATGCGCTGCTTGACGCCTTCCTGAAGCACATCGAGGCGGTCGGCCTCACCGGATTCACCAGGGCGAACTGCTCGACCGGCGTGGGCGCCAAGCACGTGCTCTACAACCTGGCCGAGGCGCTGCTGGACGAGGGCGACACCATCGCCTACGCCGTGCCCTACTGGACCACCTACGCCGACATCGCCGACATTCTCGACGCCAAGCGGCTCGAACTGCCGTGCCCGGCCAGTCAGAACTACAAGCTGACCCCGGCGCAGCTCGACGCGGCGTTGGCGCTGAAGCCGAAGTTGTTCCTGTTCAACAACCCGAACAACCCGACCGGCATGGTCTATACGCGGGCCGAGATCGAGGCGCTGGCGGCGGTGATCGTGAAGCATCCGGACACCTGGATCGTTTGTGACGACATCTACAACCGCATGGTGTTCGACGGCATCGGCTACCACAACTTCATGCACAGCCAGCCTTCGCTGCGCGAGCGCACCGTGTTCGTGGATTCGCTGTCCAAGACCTACGGCATGCCCGGCTGGCGGGTCGGCTTCATGGTCGGCCCGGAGTCCGTGGCCAAGGCCGTGACCACGCTCAATTCCAACCACATCACCAACCTGCCGGAAGTGATCACCGCCGCGGCGGTCGCCGCATTGAGCGGTCCGCAGGACGTGCCGACGGCGAAGAACGCCGAGTTCCAGGGCAAGCGCGACCAGGTGATGGCGGTGATGAACGCGATCCCCGGCGTGGTCTGCCCGAAGCCGGAGGGCGCCTTCTACGTGTTCCCGGACATCAGCTGCGCCTTCGGCAAGAGCCACGGCGGCACCAGGATCGGCAACGACGTCGACTTCTGCAATGCGCTGCTGGAAGCCAAGGGCGTCGCCTGCGTGCCGGGCTCGGCCTTCGGCGAGCCGCGTGCGCTGCGCATTTCCTACACCTGCCCGACGGCGCAGCTGCCCGAAGGCCTGCGCCGATTCCAGGAATTCTTCGCCGAACTGGCCTGAACCGTTCGCGCCAACCGACATTCGATCCATCTTTTTCCGGAGCCTCGTCCATGAAATCCCCCGTCCGCGTCGCAGTGACCGGTGCCGCCGGCCAGATCGGCTACTCGCTCGTTGTTCCGCATCGCCTCCGGCGAAATGCTCGGCAAGGACCAGCCGGTGATCCTGCAGATGCTGGAGCTGCCGATGGACAAGGCGCAGGCGGCGCTGAAGGGCGTGATGATGGAGCTCGAGGACTGCGCCTTCCCGCTGCTGGCCGGCATGGTCGGCACCGATGATGCCAAGGTCGCCTTCAAGGACGCGGACATCGCCCTGCTGGTCGGCGCGCGCCCGCGCGGCCCGGGCATGGAGCGCAAGGACCTGCTGCTCGAGAACGCCAAGATCTTCACCGCGCAGGGCGCGGCCCTGAACGCGGTCGCCAGCCGCGACGTCAAGGTGCTGGTGGTCGGCAACCCGGCCAACACCAATGCCTACATCGCCATGAAGTCGGCGCCCGCACTCAATCCGCGCAACTTCACCGCCATGCTGCGACTGGACCACAACCGCGCGCTCAGCCAGCTCGCGGGCAAGACCGGCAAGCCGGTCGGCGACATCCGCAAGCTGGTCGTGTGGGGCAACCACAGCCCGACCATGTATCCCGACTACCGATTCGCCAATGTCGGTGGCGCCTCGGTGAAGGACGCGATCGGCGACGACAACTGGAATCGCAACACCTTCATTCCGACCGTAGGCAAGCGCGGCGCGGCGATCATCGAGGCGCGTGGCCTGTCCTCGGCCGCTTCTGCCGCCAATGCAGCGATCGACCACATCCACGACTGGGTGCTCGGCAGCGGCGGCGAATGGGCCACGATGGGCGTGCCCTCGGACGGCAGCTACGGCATCCCGAAGGACGTCATGTACGGCTTCCCGGTGGTGTGCGAGAACGGCGACTACAGGATCGTGCCCGGCCTGGAGATCGACGAGTACTCGCGCACGATGATGGACAAGACCCTGGCCGAGCTCGAGGAAGAGCGCGCCGGCGTCGCCAGCCTGCTGGCCTGAGCGGCATGGGCGCGATGACTCCGGGCGCGCGCTTCCGCGCCGCCCTGGCGGCGGAGACCCCGCTGCAGGTGGTGGGCGCGATCAATGCCAACCACGCGCTGCTGGCGAAGCGTGCCGGCTTCCGCGCCATCTACCTGTCCGGTGGCGGCGTTGCCGCCGGCTCGCTCGGCATCCCCGACCTGGGCATCACCACGCTCGAAGACGTGCTGGTCGACACCCGCCGCATCACCGACGTGTGCGAGCTGCCCTTGCTGGTGGACATCGACACCGGCTTCGGCCCCAGCGCCTTCAACATGGCGCGCAGCATCCGCAGCCTGGAGAAGGCCGGCGCGGCCGCGGTGCATTTCGAAGACCAGGTGGGCGCGAAGCGCTGCGGGCACCGTCCCGGCAAGGAAATCGTTTCCGTCCAGGAAATGGTGGACCGCGTCAAGGCCGCCGCCGACGCACGCGTGGATCCCGACTTCTTCCTCATCGCGCGCACCGATGCGATCCAGGTGGACGGCGTGGACGCCGCCATCGAGCGCGCGGTCGCCTGCGTCGAGGCCGGCGCCGACGGCATCTTCGCCGAGGCCGCCTACGACCTCGACACCTACCGGCGTTTCGTCGCCGCGGTGAAGGTGCCGGTGCTGGCCAACATCACCGAATTCGGCAAGACGCCGCTGTTCACGCGCGAGGAACTGGCGCAGGCCGGGGTCGGCATCCAGCTGTATCCGCTGTCGGCGTTCCGCGCCATGAACAAGGCCGCGGAGAACGTGTATACGGCGATCCGCCGCGACGGCCACCAGCAGGCGGTGCTCGACAGCATGCAGACGCGCGAGGAACTGTACGAGCGCATCGGCTACCACGACTACGAGCAGCGCCTGGACGCGCTGTTCGCGAAGAGGAAATGACATGAGCGAGAACGAATCCCCCGCCGCCGGCCCGAAGGTCAAGAAGTCGGTCGCGCTGAGCGGCACGCCCGCCGGCAACACCGCGCTGTGCACGGTCGGCCGCAGCGGCAACGACCTGCATTACCGCGGCTACGACATCCAGGACCTGGCGACGCAGTCCACCTTCGAGGAAGTGGCACACCTGCTGGTGCACGGCGTGCTGCCGACGGCCAGTCAGCTGAGCGCCTACAAGGCGAAATTGCGGCGACTTCGCGGGCTGCCGGCAATCGTGGCCGAGGCACTCGAATTGGTGCCCGCCAACGCCCACCCCATGGACGTGATGCGCACCGGCTGCTCCGTGCTGGGCACCGTCTTGCCGGAGCGCGACACCCATCCGGAGGCCGAGGCGCGCGACATCGCCGACCGCCTGATGGCGAGCTTCGGCTCCATGCTGCTGTACTGGTGGCATTTCACCCGCAACGGCCGGCGCATCGACACCGAGACCGACGATGACTCGATCGCGGCGCACTTCCTGCACCTGCTGCACGGCCATATCCCGGGCGAGCTGCACGCGCGCGCGCTGGATCGTTCGCTGGTCCTGTACGCCGAGCACGAGTTCAACGCCAGCACCTTCACCGCGCGCGTGATCGCCGGCACCGGTTCGGACATGCACAGTTGCCTCACTGGCGCGATCGGCGCGCTGCGCGGCCCGAAGCACGGCGGCGCCAACGAAGTGGCCATGGACATCATCAGCCGCTACGACAGCGCCGATGCCGCCGAGGCCGACATCCGCGCGCGCGTGGAGCGCAAGGAGATCGTGATCGGCTTCGGCCACCCGGTCTACACCATCGGCGACCCGCGCAACCCGATCATCAAGGAGATCTCGCGCGAGCTGTGCGCCGAAGGTGGAAATCCGGTGCTGTTCGAGGTCAGCGAGCGCATCGAGACGCTGATGTGGGAGCTCAAGAAAATGTTCCCGAACCTGGACTGGTTCAGCGCTTCCAGCTACCACATGATGGGCATTCCCACGCCGATGTTCACGCCCTTGTTCGTGATCGCCCGCACCAGCGGCTGGGCGGCACACGTGATCGAGCAGCGCATCGACGGCAAGATCATCCGCCCGAGCGCGAACTACACCGGGCCCGAGGACCGCGCCTACGTGCCGATTGGCGCGCGCGGCTGAAGCCCGGGCCAGGAAATGAAAAACCCGCCGGCGACGGCGGGTTTTTTTCGAACGCGAGCTGGTCGGGGCTCAGAGCGCCACGGCCTGGCCGCGCAGCTTTTCCACCCGGTAGAAGGTATGGCCGCCGATGGTGGCCACCCGCGGATAGGTGCTCCAGGTGGGGCTGACGAAATGGGCGGCGAAGTGGCTGGCGCCCGGTACGACTTCGTGGCGGGCATCGCGCGGCAGCTGCCAGTCGGCCTGGGCGGCGAAGGCGACGTCGAAGGCCGTCTGCCAGGAGGCGAGGGAGCTCATTTCGAAATTCGGATTGACCAGGGTCGGGGCGAACTGCTTGGGCGCCGTGACCACCTCGCACACGGAGTCGCCCCAGCGGCCGTCCTCATGACGGCGCAGGGCGACTTCGGCGACGGCGCGCTGGCCGAGCTCGGACTGGTCGCGGGCTTCCAGGTAAACCGTGGTCGCCAGGCACAGCGGATCGGCAGCCGACTGCGGCAGCAGGCTGGCAATCCAGAGCATGAAAGACAGGTCCATTCGGTGCGCGCTCCTGAAGGAAAGCAAGACGAAGCGCGCAGTCTACGGGGATTCATTTTTGGCGTGTTAATAAACCATTGATTTTCATGGAGTATTTGTTCTAGGCCAGTCGAATTCGGGGCTCAGAGGGCAGCTGCCAGACGGCAGGCCTGGTTGATGGCCCGCTTGGCGTCGAGTTCGGCCGCCACGTCCGCCCCGCCCACCAGATGGGTTTTTTTCCCCGCCGCCTGCAGCGGCTGCAGGAGCTCGCGCAGGGGCTCCTGGCCGGCGCAGACCACCACGTGATCCACTTCCAGCAGGCGCTCCACTCCGCCGACCCGGATACGCAATCCGGCGTCTTCCACGCCCAGGTACTCCACCCCGGACAGGGCTTCCACGCCCTTGGCCTTGAGTGCGGCCCGGTGGATCCAGCCGGTGGTCTTGCCCAGCCGGGCGCCGGGCTTGCCCGGGCTGCGCTGCAGCAGGAAGAGTTGCCGGGCCGGCGGCTCGGCATGCGGGCGGGCCAGCCCGCCGGGGCCTTCGAAGTCCGGGCGCACCCCCCATTCGGCAAACCAGCGCGGCAGGTCCACGGTGGGCGAGGGCGCGGGCTGGACCAGGAACTCGGCCAGGTCGAAGCCGATGCCGCCGGCGCCGACTGAGCGCCGCGCGCGCACCCACCTGCACCTGGCCGGTCAGCACGTCCACGTAGCTGCAGACCTTGGCGTGGTCGGCGCCCGGGAAGTCAACGCGGCGCGGGGAGATGCCGGTGGCGAGCACCACCTCGTCGTAGCCGCCTGCGAGCAACGTGGCCGCGTCGACGCGCGAGCCCAGGTGCTGCTCGACGCCCAGCAGGCGCAGGCGCTCGCCGAAGTAACGCAAGGTCTCGGCGAATTCCTCCTTGCCCGGGATGCGCATGGCCAGGTTGAACTGCCCGCCGATGCGCTCGGCGGAGTCGTACAGCGTGACCGCATGCCCTCGCTCGGCGGCGACCGTGGCGCAGGCCAGGCCGGCCGGGCCGGCGCCGACCACGGCGATGCGCCTCTTCGGCGCCGCCGGTGCGTACTTCAGTTCGGTCTCGGCGCAGGCGCGCGGATTGACCAGGCAGCTCGCGGTCTTGTTCTCGAACACATGGTCGAGGCAGGCCTGGTTGCAGGCGATGCAGGTATTGATCTCGTCGCGGCGCGTCCGGAGCCTGCCTTCGCCACCCAGTCCGGGTCGGCGAGCAGCGGCCGCGCCATCGACACCATGTCGGCCTGTCCGGCAGCCAGGATCGCCTCGGCGACTGCCGGCATATTGATCCGGTTGGTGGCGACCAGCGGCAACGCGACCTCGCCCTTGAGCTTGGCGGTCACGGCGGCGAAGGCCGCGCGCGGCACCGAGGTGGCGATGGTCGGCACCCGCGCCTCGTGCCAGCCGATGCCGGTGTTGATGATGGTGGCGCCGGCCGCCTCGATCGCCTTGGCCTGCAGGACGATCTCGTCCCAGGCGCTGCCGCCCTCGACCAGTTCCAGCATGGAAAGCCGGTAGATCAGGATGAAATCCGGGCCCACCGCCTCGCGGATGCGACGTACGATCTCCACCGCGAAGCGCATGCGCTTTTCCGGCGTGCCGCCCCAGGCGTCGCTGCGCTGGTTGGTGCGCGCGGACAGGAACTGGTTGATCAGGTAGCCCTCGGAGCCCATCACCTCGACGCCGTCGTAACCGGCCTCGCGCGCCAGCAGCGCGCAGTTGACGAAGGCCTTGACCTGGCGCTCGACGCCCCAGGCCGTGAGCTTGCGCGGCTTGAAGGGATTGATCGGCGCTTGCAGGCCGGAGGCGGACACGCTCAGGGGGTGGTAGCCATAGCGGCCGGCGTGCAGGATCTGCATGCAGATGCGGCTGCCCGCGGCGTGCACGGCGGAGGTGAGGATGCGATGCTTGTGGATCTCCCAGGGCCAGCTGAGCTTGCCGCCGAAGGGCTTCAGCCAGCCGACCAGGTTGGGGGCGATGCCGCCGGTCACCATCAGGCCCACGCCACCCTCGGCGCGCTCGCGGAAATACGCGGCCAGCTTCGGGAAGTCGCGGCTGCGGTCCTCCAGGCCGGTGTGCATGGAGCCCATCAGCACCCGGTTGGGCAGGGTGCAGAAGCCGAGGTCCAGCGGCGAGAACAGGTGCGGGTAGGGACTGGTGCTCATGTCCGGGCCGAGGCAGGTGGAGTCGCGAACCATGCCCGGAAAGCCGAGTGCAAACAAGCTGCGGCGGGCTGCTTCTGGCAAAATGCGCGCACGCATTTCCGCGCCACCAGAGAACCGCCATGAGCCACACGGATTCCCGTTCCGCGAGCCGCCTCGAGCCCGACCAGGTGATGGTCGACATCGCCGACTACGTGATCGACTACCAGATCCAGTCGCCGGAGGCCTTCGCGACCGCGCGCTACATGCTGCTGGACTCGCTGGGCTGCGCGATGCTGGCGATGAAGCACCCGGAATGCGTGAAGCACCTCGGTCCCCTGGTCCCGGGCGCGGGCATGGCCGGTGGCGTGAAGATCCCGGGCACCGCCTTCGAGCTCGACCCGGTGCAGGCCGCCTACAACATCGGTGTGCAGGTGCGCTGGCTGGACTTCAACGACACCTGGCTGGCGGCGGAGTGGGGCCACCCCTCCGACAACCTCGGCGCGATCCTGGCGGTGGCGGACTACGTCAGCCGCAAGGCCGTGCGCGAAGGCGGCAAGCCCGTGCTGGTGCGCGACGTGCTCGAGGCAGCGATCAAGGCGCACGAGATCCAGGGCTGCTACGCGCTCAAGAACAGCTTCAACCGCGTCGGCCTCGACCACGTGATCCTGGTGCGCCTGGCCTCGACCGCACTGGCCACCAAGCTGCTGGGCGGCGGCAAGGAGGAAATCATCAACGCGGTCTCGCACAGTTGGCTGGACGGTGGCGCGCTGCGCGCCTACCGGCATGCGCCGCAAGCCGGCCCGCGCAAGAGCTGGGCGGCGGGCGACGCCTGCCGGCGCGCAGTCACGCACGCGCTGAACGCCATGAAGGGCGTGGTCGGCTACCCGAGCGCGCTGAGCGCGCGCACCTGGGGCTTCTACGACGTCGCCTTCAAGGGCCGCCCCTTCGAGTTCGAGCGCACCTTCGGCAGCTACGTGATGGAGAACGTATTGTTCAAGATCAGCTTCCCGGCCGAGTTCCATGCCCAGACCGCGGTCGAGTGCGCCATGCAGCTGCACCCGCTGGTCGCGGGCAAGCTCGACCAGGTCGAGCGCATCCTGGTCGAGACCCAGGAGGCCGGCGTGCGCATCATCGACAAGACCGGTCCGCTGGCCAACTACGCCGACCGGGACCACTGCCTGCAGTACATGATCGCCGTGCCGCTGATCTTCGGCCGCCTGACCGCGGACGATTACATGGACGCAGTGGCGGTCGATCCGCGCATCGACGCTTTGCGCGAAAAGATGCAGGTGGTCGAGAACCCGCGGTTCACCGCCGACTACTTCGACCCCGAGAAGCGCTATATCGGCAACTCCATTCAGGTTCATTTCAAGGATGGCAGCCACACCGACAAGGTCTCGATCGACTACCCGATCGGGCACCGCAACCGCCGCGGCGAGGGCGTGCCGGTGCTGATGGCGAAGTTCGAGTCGGCCGTGGCCGGCCACCTGCCGGCCAAGCGGGTCAAGGAGCTGCTGGCGCTGACTTCGGACATCTCACGCCTGGAAGCGACGCCCGTGCATGTGTTGCTGGACTTTTTCGCCGCCTGACGTTATTGCAGGGTTCAGGACGTGTTGTTATATTCTGGTTAACGCCCCGCATTAACAAGGACGTTGGGAGGCCCGGGCCGGGATCGCGGCGTCGGGACCTGATTGAACCTATTCAGCAATTTTGGGATTAAAACGGAGTTTTGACATGAAGAAGAAGATCCTCTGCGCCGCCCTGCTCGCCGGCATCGGCCTGTGCCAGAACGCCGCGGCGCAGACCTACGACGACCGCTGGTATCTGACCGCCGGCATGGGCGTCGGGTTCATGGACCGCGACCGCAACACCACGGATGAAATCTACGGCACCATCGGCATCGGCAAGTTCATCACCCCCAACGTCTCGCTCGATCTCGAGTTGTGGCACACCAACCCGGACCTGGCGCCGCTCATCGGCACCGACGGTTCCGAGCGCAACTGGGAGCTGATGAGCCTGTCGCTCGTCGGCCGCTACCACTTCCTGCGCGAAGGCCGTGACTGGCACCCCTACGTGCTCGCGGGCATCGGCGCGCAGGAACACCACGACGGCACCCAGCGCCAGCCGCTGATCCTGGGTTACAACCAGAGCCGCACCGGCACCAACATGGTTGGCCTGCTCGGCCTGGGCTTCCAGAAGGACCTGGGCTACGCCTACATCCGTGGCGAGACCGGCGTGCGCATGGACTTCGACCGTGACGACGACGAGTTCATCGGCGCCGACGGCGACGACTATTTCACCGACGCGTTCCTGGGCTTCCAGTTCGTGTTCCCGATCGGCCCGGAAGCGGCCCCGGCGCCCGAGCCGGTCGTGGTCGTGGAGAAGACCTGCGCCGACCTCGACGACGACGGCGACGGCGTCAACAACTGCGACGACCGCTGCCCGGCCACGCCGGCTGGCGAGGCCGTCGGTCCGGACGGTTGCCCGGTGCCGGCCCCGGAGCCGGTCCTCGAGCCGAAGCCCTACCGCGGTTAATCGCAGCCGCATCGCGATATTCGAAGCCCGGCGCAAGCCGGGCTTCGTTTTTCTGGATACGTGCTGGCGCGAGCGCCTGTGAAAAAGCCCGTGCAGCGGCTGCGCAACGGCCAAACGGTGCCTGCACCGCGAAGCGTTGCCGTGGACTCCTGCCGGCGACGCACTGCGTGCGGCGAGTTACCTGGCGACTGCGGCCGGAACCGTCTGCGCGGCCGGCGCGTTCACCGCCGGCGAGCCTTGCTGTGCCCCGGATATCGCGGTGCCAGCGGGTTGCATCCCGAACAGGGCACTCGCCGGGCCCGTCTCCGGCAGCACGTAGACGATGCCTTTGGTGCCGGTGAAGGCGGGGCTGACGACGGTGGTGTAAAACGGCACCGGAACGTTGATGCAGCCGAAGGAGACGCGATTGTCCTGCGCGGTGGGACTGCTGAGTCGCTCGGCGCGTCGCTCTTTCGGGGTTCCCTTCACCACCGGATGCAGCGAAAGCGAAGCGTCGTAGTCGAGCACGAGGAGCTGCTTGCCCTTCGAGTCGACGGCAAGCCTGGACACGAAGCGCCCCGCGGGGGTGATACGCACGTTCGGGGGCATCGCCGACATCGGCGTGTTATTTGACACCAGCATGCGATCACCGCGCCCCATGCCAAGCAGCGCCGGCGCCGTGCCCTGAAGCTGCCCGGCAGGATTGAAGACAAACACCTGGGCGTTGACCTTGTCGATGAGCAGGAACGGCAGGCGGGTGTTGTCGCCGGAATCGATGACCCAGCGCGCGACGCGCTTGACCTCTTCCGAGGCCGACTGCAGCAAATCGACCGGGACCGATTGCGGTACCGCGACCGGATTCAGCGTGAGATCGAGCGGGGTGGACAGCTGTGTCGCGACCGGGCTGGCCGGCAGCACGGCTTCAGCAAGCTTTGGCTGGGCGCCAGCGGCCGTTGCACTGAAGGCAAGCAGCAGGCACGGGACTATCGTTCGAATCGGAATTTGCATGCGATCGGCTACGGTAAGGCCGCGGTTGTGCATTTGCTCGCCATCATAAGTCATGTCCGCGCAGCTCCTGCATCGGTGCGCAGGGCCACTTCACCATGCGTTGCAACGCCGCCAGCATATCGCCACCGGCAGCGGGCCTCAAGATCACCCCGCGCCGAACTGAACGTCCGCAACTTATCGGTTCAGTCGCAAGCGGCACTCAGGCCTTGCCGAAGCGGTAGTGGCCAACCAGCCACTCGCTGCCGCCGTCGTAGCCGAACAGTTCCGCGCAGGCCATCCAGAACATCCGCCAGCGCTGGTTCCAGAGCGCGGCGCGGCATCGCCATAGGCCTCGCGCAGCACCGCCATCACTTCGTCGCGGTGCGCGTCCTGGTTCGCCAGCCAGTGGTTGGCGGTGCGCTGGTAGTGCGTGCCCGGCAGCAGCCAGCGCTCCTCGATGCGCAGGTCGTCGCTGGAAGTGCAGCAGGGTGTCGGCGGAGGGCATCAGCCCGCCGGTGAAGAAGTATCGCCCCATCCAGTTGTCCTCGCCCTCGGTCTCGAACGGGTACATCAGGCCGGCGGTGGCAGAAGATGTGCACGAACAGCTTGCCGCCCGGCGCCAGCCAGCGCGCGATGCGCGCCGAGCAGGGTGCTCGTAGTTGCGCATGTGCTCGAACATCTCGATCGACACGCAGCGGTCGAACGCGTCGGCCTCGGCAGGTCCAGCTGATTGACGTCGCAGGTGAGGATCGCGACGTTGGCGAGGCCGCGCTCGCGGCAGCCGCGCCTCGATGTGCTCGCGCTGCGTGCGCGAGTTGGACACCGCGGTGATGCGCGCGTTCGGGAAGCGCTGCGCCATCCACAGCGTCAGCGAGCCCCAGCCGCAGCCGAGCTCGAGGATGCGCTGGCCGTCGGCGAGCTCGCGCGCGCTCGCGCGTACAGCTCGAGCATGGCGTCCTCGGCCTCGTCCAGGGTTTCGCGTGCCGGTCGGGTAGTAGCAGCTCGAATACTTCAGCCGCGTGCCCAGGCAGAGCTCGAAGAAGCGCGGTCGGCAGCTCGTAGTGCTGCGCGTTGGCGGCCGCGGTCTCGATCGCGATCGGGCTGCTGGCGCAGTTCCGCCGAGCAGCGCTGCGTAAGCGCTGCTGCGCTGCTCGCCGGCCGTGCGCCGCCTTCCTCTTGCAGCCGCTGCGCGCGCACAGGCGGCGGATGCCGTAGCGGGTCACGGCGTCGGGCACCAGCCCGCGTTCGCACAGGTCGATCAGGGACACGGTTCGTGGCTCCGGGCATCAGGCTTCGCGCGCGTGGCGGCCAGGGGAAAGAAGGCGACTGACCTGCGCGCTGGTAGCGGCGGTAGTCGTCACCGCGCGAGCGCAAGGACTGCGCTTCGGTCCAGGGAATGCCGCTGAGCCGGTAGAGGAACAGCGAACATCACGCACCGGGCCGGCCAGGCTCAGCCAACCGAGCGGCGCGCCAACCGCCAGCAGCACGTAGGTGAACCAGTGCAGCCATTCGAAGAAGTAGTTCGGATGCCGCGACCAGGCCCACAGGCCGCCGCGGCAGGTCGGCCGCGGTTGGCCGGATCGGCGCGGAAGCGCGCCAGCTGGCGGTCGGCCAGTGCTTCGCCGCCCACCGAAACCAGCCACACCAGCGCGGCCGCCAGGATCCAGCCGGGGGCGGGATCCGTCGGCCGCGAGGCCACTACCGCGAAGGGCAGCGCGAACAGCGCCACCACCAGCGCCTGCGCCTGGAAGAAGGCGAAGAAGGCGGCGCCCGAATCGCGCCAGTGTTCGCGCAGCGCCAGGTAGCGGCCGTCCTCCGGCTCGTGCGCGACCCGGCGCCACAGGTACGCGCACAGGCGCAGTGCCCAGGCGGCGCCGAAGCCGGCGGCCAGCGCCCGCGACAAACCGGTGCCGCCGGCGAAGGCGCCGGCCAGCAGTGCGGACAGGCCCATCAGGCCGGCCCAGGCGACGTCCACGATGCCGATCTTGCCGGCGCGCCGCGCCGCCACGAAAGCCAGCGCCATGGCCACCGCCGAGACGGCAAGCACCAGCAGCAGCAGTTTCGGAATCGTCATCACAGGCCGGGCAGGTACTGGGCGCGGCGGTTTTCGGGACGCGCGAACAGCAGCTGCACGTCGCCGATCGAGCGCTCGAGGAAGCCGCCCTCGCAGTAGCAGAGGTAGAACTCCCACATGCGGATGAAGCGCTCGTCGTAGCCCAGCGCGCGCACCTGCGTCGAGGCGCGGCGAGGAAGCGCTCGCGCCAGTGGCGCAGGGTGAGCGCGTAGCTGGGGCCGAAGTCCTCCAGGTTGACCAGGCGCAGGTCGCTGGCGCGCGCCGCCGAGCCGCCAGCATGGCGCTGACGCGAGGGAATGAAGCTGCCCGGGAAGATGTAGCGCTTGATGAAGTCCACCGAGCTCCAGCGCCTGCTCGTAGCGATGGTCCTCGATGGTGATCGCCTGGATCAGCGCCAGGCCGTCGGGCTTGAGCAGCGACGGCGCACTTGGCCGAAGTAGGTGTCGAGGTACTGGTGGCCGATCGCCTCGATCATCTCGATCGACACCAGCTTGTCGTAGCTGCCCTCGAGGTCGCGGTAGTCCTCGCAGCAGCACGGTGACGCGATCCTGCAGGCCGGCGTCGCGCGACGCGCTCGCGCGGCCAGCGCGTGCTGTTCGCGCGAGATGGTGGTGGTGGTGACGTGGCAGCCGTAGTTGCGCGCGGCGTGCAGCGCGAAGCCGCCCCAGCCGGTGCCGATCTCGACCAGGTGGTCGCTGCGGCTGCAGGTCGAGCTTCTGGCAGATGCGCTCGAGCTTGCGGCGCTGGCGCCGCTTCCAGCGTGTCGTGCGGCGTCGGCGAAGATCGCCGAGGAGTACATCAGGTTCTCGGTCGAGGAACAGCTCGAAGAAGTCGTTGCCGAGGTCGTAGTGCGCGGCGATGTTGCGCCGGCTGCCGTCGCGGGTGTTGCGGCGCAGCGCGTGCCAGCGCGCGCATCAGCCAGCCGCCGAGGCGCGCCAGGCCGGTTTCCATGCGCGTCCAGCAGGTCGCGGTTGCGCACCAGCAGGCGCACCAGCGCGACCAGGTCGTCGCAGCTCCACAGCGCCGTCCATGTAGGCCTCGCCGGCGCCGACCGTGCCGTTCGCCGCCAGCGCGCGGTAGAAGCCCGGGTCGCTGCACGCGCAGGGTCGGCCGCCAGGCGCATCGCCGCCGCGCGCCGTCGCCGAGTCACGACGTGCCCAGGCGCGTCGCTGCAACGGTCAGCTGGCCGCCGCGCAGGCGCGGCCAGGCGTCGGCCAGCAGGCGCTTGCGCAGGATGCGGTCGAGCGCGCCGTAGCGACGGCGCGCCGCGGCCATGGGCTGGTCAGGGCGTCGGCGGGACTGCTCATCGATCGCGGGCTCCGGGGTGTGCTGTCGGGGTGGTCGTGGAAGGGGATGCGCTTGAGCCACAGGCGCAGCGCCTGCCAGTAGATGGCGGCGACGACCTTGGCGGTCAGCAATGGATAGCGCGCACAGCGCGTGAAGCCAGCGTGTTGCGCGTTCCAGCGGCCGGCGCTCCAGCACCAGGGTGGCGTCGAATTCGCGGCCGCTCGGCGTCGAGCACGTCCATGTGCACGCGCAGTGTCGTCGCCGGGCGGCTGGAAGCGCCAGTGGTAGTGGCGCTGCATCGGCCATGAACGGCGAGACATGGAAGGCCTTGTCGAAGTCCCAGTGCAGGGCGTCGCCCGTGGCGTTCGCGCCTGCGCCACCGGCAGCACGTAGGCGTGGCGCTCCTTCCAGGGCGTGTTGGTGATCTCGGCGACGATCCAGTCCAGGGTCTCGCCGTCGGCGCGAAGCAGTAGTAGAAGCTGACCGGATTGATGCTCTAGCCGAAGTAGCGGCCGTGGGTGAGCAGGCGGATCGGGCCGGTCGGGCGCGTGCCCGGCTCGGCCTCGACCCGGTCGCGCACGGCGTCGTCGAGCGGCAGCGGCCGGATCGCCGAGGTAGTCGCGTGCGGCGGAACTGCGCCAGGTTGCGCCGGTCCACCGACCACAGCCAGCGGCCTGCGAACACCCGGTCGAGCTCGTCCAGGTCGAGGTACAGCTGGAACATGCGGTAGCGGAAGTCGTGCGGCGCGCGGCCGTGCGCGGCGATGCCGCACCCAGCCTTCGTAGATCGCGCTGGCGCACGCTTCGCTCAGGGCCACGCGCACGCCCGAGCGCCGCGGGCGACCTCGCACGCCGCTGCGCAGGCCGTCCTCGTGGAAGCCGAAGCCCCAGTAGGCGCCGGCGTACCAGGTGCGGTTGACGCCGCTGATCTCGGCGCGGCGCGCCTGCGCCGCGACGCTGGCATGGCGTGTAGACCGGGTGCTGGTAGGGCATGCGCGCCAGCACCTTGCGCCGGGTCGATGTCGCTGCGCTGCGGTTGAGGCGTGACGACGAACGGCTCGCGGCGCATCGAGGCCCTGCAGCAGGTTCATGCAGTAGCTGACCGTGCAGGCGGCGCCGGGCTCGGCGGGGACGTAGGCGTTCCATGCCGCCCAGGCCTTGCGGTTGCGCGGCAGCAGGCGGGCATCGGTGTGCAGCACGGTGTCGTTGCGCCTGGTAGCGAATGCGCGCCGAGCACCTCGCGCTCGCGCGGCGCTGGGGTCGGCGAGCAGGGCCAGCGCCTGGTCGCTGTGGCAGGCCAGCACGACCTGGTCGAAGCGCTCGTCGCCGGCGTCGCGTCGTGCACCACGGCCGCCGTCGGCCTCGCGGCGCACGCGTCGCACCGGGCAGCGCCAGGCGCACGCGACACCTGCCAGTCGCGCTGCGATCGCCTGCACGTAGCTGGACGAGCCGCCCGTCACCACGCGCCAGGGCGGGCGGTGCCCGGCCTGCAGCATCTGGTGGTTGGCCATGAAGCGCAGCCAGGTACTTGGCCGGGAACCGCAGGATCTGCGCGCTGGGCGAGGACCACAGCGCCGAAGCCATCGGCACCAGGTGGTCCTCGATGAACAACGTCCGAATAGCCGCTGCGCGTGCAGGTAGTCGCCCAGCGTCGGGCCCGGCGCCGGCCTGCGCGAGCAGCGCCGGCGCCTCGCGGTAGAAGCGCAGGATGTCGCGCACCATGCCGCAGAAGCGCGGCGACAGCAGGTTGCGGCGCTGGCAGAACAGGCAGTCGAGGCTGGTGGCGTTGTACTCGAGACCGTTGCGCGCGTCCTGCACCGAGAAGCTCATGGTGGTCGGCTGCGAGGCGACGCCCAGTTCGTCGAACAGGCGCGTGAACAGCGGGTAGTTGTGCGGCGTTGAAGACGATGAAGCCGGTATCGACCGCGAACGTCGCGCCCGTCCAGTTCGACCCGTGCGTGTGGGTGTGGCCGCCCAGGTCGCTGCTCGCGCTCGAACAGCACGACCTCGTGCTCGCGCGACAGCAGCCAGGCCGCGCCAAGCCCGGCGATGCCGCTGCCGATCACGGCGATCCTCATGCGCCGCGCTCCGGCCGCTCAAGGCGCGCGTTACGCAGGTCGCCGGCACCGGCTTGAGGTCCCAGACCAGGCCGAGCGCGGCCATGGCGCGCAAGCAGGTACCAGGTGAGGTCGAGTTCCCACCAGGCGAAGCCCTGGCGCGCGGACGCCGGGGAAATGGTGGTGGTTGTTGTGCCAGCCCTCGCCGAAGGTGAGCAGCGCCAGCAGCCAGTTGTTGCGGCTGTCGTCGCGGGTGGCGAAGCGGCGCCGTGCCCCAGCGGTGCGCCAGCGAGTTGATGGTGACGGTGGCGTGGAACAGCACGACGGTGGAGACGAAGAAGCCCCAGACCAGCAGCTGCGGCGCCGCTGGTGCCGAGCCCCGGCGCGGCGCTCGAGCCAGGCGCCGAAGCCGATACAGCGCCGCCGCCAGCAGCACCGGCACCAGGATGTCGAAGCGGTCGAGCAAGCGCAGCTCCGGGAAGCGCGCCGAGGTCGCGCGATCGCGGTCGAGGTCGGTGCGCGAAGCCGCGCGCGCGTGAGGAACCAGCCCATGTGGCTGCGCCAGAAGCCGTGCGCGCGGCGAATGCACGTCGCGCTCGGTGTCGGCGTGGCGATGGTGGTGGCGATGGTGCGCGGCCCACCACAGCGGTCCGCGCTGCACGCTGGCGGCGCCGAGCACGGCGAAGACGAACTGCAGCGCGCGCGAGGTGCGGAAGGCGCGGTGCGAGAAGTAGCGGTGGTAGAAACCGGTGATCGCGAACATGCGCAGCGCGTACAGCGCCAGCGCGGTCCACAGCGCGAACGGCGGATACGCCGACCCAGAACACGCCCAGGCAGGCCAGGTGCAGGCCGACGAAGGGCAGCACGCGCAGCCAGTCGATGCGGTCGGGGTCACGCTCCGACTGCACGCCTGTCGCGCCGGTGTCGAACCACCGGATCAAGGCGCGCGCGTTCCACGGAGAAGATCGACCGGTTTTCATGCCGCGCAGTCTCCATTCCGTACAGTGACGACCTCGTGAAACGCGCTCCGCGCGCAAGCTCATCGCAACCACATGCCACAATTCCCGCCATGCCCGGCCCCCCCCGCAAACCCACGCCTCGCCACGGCGTCGCCCGCGCCATTTCCAAGCTGGGCCTGGGCTCGCGCACCCAGGCCGCGCAGTGGGTCGCCGAGGGCCGCGTGCGCGTCAACGGGCGGCTGGTCGCCGACCCGGAATTTCCGGTGCGCGCCGGCGTCGACAGCGTCGTGGTCGAGGGTCTCGAGGCCGCGCCCGGCGAACGTCGCGTGCTCGCCCTCAACAAGCCGCGCGGATTGGTGACGACCGCGCGCGACGAGCAGGGGCGGGAAACCGTGTACTCCTGCCTGCGCGATCCATCGCTGCCCTGGCTGGCGCCAGTCGGGCGGCTGGACAAGGCGAGCGAAGGCCTGTTGCTGTTCTGCAACGATCCCGCCTGGGCGGCGCGGATCACCGGTGCCGGCGGCCCGGACAAGCGCTACCACGTGCAGGTGGATGCGATTCCCGATGCCGATTGCCTGCGCGCCCTGCTCGCCGGTGCCCAAGTCGATGGCGAATTCCTGCGCGCGAAAGCAGCCAGCCTGCTGCGCGCCGGCGGCAAGCACGCGTGGCTGGAGATCGCGCTGGACGAGGGCCGCAACCGGCAGATCCGTCGCCTGCTGGCGGCACAGGGCATCGGCGTGTTGCGCCTGGTGCGGGTCGCGATCGGCCCGGTCGCGCTCGGCGAACTGCGCAAGGGTGCATGGCGTTGGCTCGACGCGGCGGAGATCACCGCGCTCGCCGAGTGAGGCCTTCCCTCAGTTTTTCAGCACGCCCAGCCGCCGGCCGACCGCCGTGAAGGCGGCGATCGCGCGGTCGAGCTGCTCGCGCGTGTGCGCGGCGCTCATCTGCGTGCGGATGCGCGCCTGGCCCTTGGGCACCACCGGGAAGAAGAAGCCGATCGCGTAGATGCCTTCTTCGAGCAGGCGCGGCGGCGAACTTCTGCGCCAGCGGCGCGTCGTACAGCATCACCGGCACGATCGGGTGCTCGCCGGGCTTGCAGGTCGAAGCCGGCGGCGGTCATGCGTTCGCGGAAGTAGCGGGTGTTGTCGCTGCAGCTGCGCGCGCAGCGCGTCGGCCGCGGCCAGCATGTCGAAGACCTTGATGCCGGCGGCGACCACGTGCGGCGGCAGCGAGTTGGAGAACAGGTAGGGGCGCGAACGCTGGCGCAGCAGTTCGATCACCTCGCGCCTGCCGGTGGTGAAGCCGCCGAGTGCGCCGCCCAGCGCCTTGCCCAGCGTGCCGGTGAAGATGTCGATCCTGGTCCAGCACGCCGCTCGACCTCGGCCGAGCCGCGGCCGGTGGCGCCGAGGAAGCCGGTGGCGTGGCATTCGTCGATGTGCACCAGCGCGCCGTACTTGCTGCGCCAGCGCGGTGATCTCGTCGAGCGGCGCGATGAAGCCGTCCATCGAGAACACGCCGTCGGTGGTGATCAGGATCGTGCGCGCGCCGTCGGCGCGCGCCTGCTGCAGCTGCTTCTCCAGATCGGCCATGTCGCAGTTGGCGTAGCGGTAGCGCTTGGCCTTGCACAGGCGCACGCCGTCGATGATCGAGGCGTGGTTGAGCGCGTCGGAGATGATCGCGTCCTCCTCGCCGAGCAGCGGCTCGAACAGGCCGCCGTTGGCGTCGAAGCAGGCGGCGTAGAGGATGCGTGTCCTCGGTGCCGAAGAACGCGGCGATCTTCGCCTCCAGCTCCTTGTGCAGGTCCTGGGTGCCGCAGATGAAGCGCACCGAGGCCATGCCGAAGCCGTGCGTGTCGAGCGCGTGCTTGGCGGCGGCGATCACGTCCGGGTGGTCGGCCAGGCCGAGGTAGTTGTTGGCGCAGAAATTGAGCACCCGGCGGCCGTCGGCCAGCGTCGATCTCGGCGGACTGCGGCACGGTGATGACGCGCTCGGCCTTGAACAGGCCATCGGCGCGGATCGCGTCCAGGGTTTCCGCATAGCGGTTCGGGGTGGAGTCGGTCATGGCAGGCGGGCCCGGGGAGGTAGGGGGCGATTATCCGCGAAGGCCGCCCCCGGACGCGCGAAGATACGCCGGCGTATCGCAATTTTCGCCGAAACTGTGGTAAAAAATTCAACAGCCGCAGCCCCGGGGGAGGGGGCCGCGGCTACCCCGACCGTGCCACCCCGACTGGAGAAGCTCCATGCGCCCGAACCGACTTGCGCTCGCCCTTGCCATGGCCATGTTCGCCTTGCCGATGTCGGCGCTGGCGCAGGACAACAGCGGCGCCGCCGACCCCGAAGCGGAAGCCGCGACCGCGGAAGCGGCGGCGCAGGACGAGGCCCCGGCGGAAGCAGCGGCGGAAGAGGAAGAGGAGGAGTCCAACTGGACCTGGAACCTGGCGCTGACCAGCGACTATTTGTTTCGCGGCATCAGCCAGACCGACCGCAAGCCCGCGGTGCAGGGCGGGCTGGACTATGCCTTCGGCGACAGCGGCTTCTACGTCGGCATCTGGGCCTCCAACGTGGATTTCGCCGACGCGGACGGCCCGGACATGGAGGTCGATACCTACGTCGGCTGGAACCACGACCTGTCGGACGCCTGGAACCTGGACCTTTCGGTAGTGCATTACGGCTACTTCGGCGAGCGCCAGGTGTACGGCAACATCGACTACTCCGAGGCGATCGGCGCGCTGACCTGGAGCGAGATGCTCACCTTCACCGTCGCCTATGCGCCGGACTACTCGAACCTGGGCTACAACAGCCTGTACTTCAATGTCACCGGTAGCTGGGAAATCGGCGAGGCCTTCAGCCTCAACGCCGGCTTCGGCCACAGCGTCTTCGGCGAGGACAATGGCAACTACAACGACTGGAACGTAGGCATCAGCCGCCAGTTCGGTCCGGTCAACGCCGCCCTCAACTATTACGACACCGACATCGACGACGCTGGCGATCGCCTGTCGGACGCCGTCGTGCTCAGCCTCACCTTCGGCGACGGCTGACCGATTCCGCTTCACAAGAAACCCGCCGTTCGCGGCGGGTTTTTTTTTGCGCGCTGCGTAGCGGGGATCGCTTCGTCGAGCCGGCCGATGTGTGCTGCGCTGCCGCGCTTCGCTGCGCTCGCGCCAAAGGCAAAACCCACCGCGCACGCTTTCGCCAGTTCGACGAAGACAGGCGCTTCGTAGTAACGACGGCCGATGTGGCGGGAAACCAGGGGGGCGCATCGGCCGCGCTAAGCCAACCGGAGCGCCAAGCTCTTCGTCGAACTGGCGAAAGCGCTCAGGTCCAGGAGCAGACGACCTTGCCGCAGTTGCCCGCGTCCATCAGGTCGAAGCCCTTCTGGAAATCGTCGATGTGCACCTGGTGCGTGAGCACCTTCTGCAGCGGGAAGCCGGTCAGCACCATCTGCGTCATCTTGTACCAGGTCTCGTACATGCGCCGGCCGTAGATGCCGTGCAGCACCAGGCCCTTGAAGATGACCTTGTCCCAGTCGATGCCGGCGCCGTTGGGCAGCAGGCCGAGCAGGGCGATCTTGCCGCCGTGGTACATGCAGTCGAGCATGTCGTTGAAGGCGCGCGGGTTGCCGCTCATCTCCAGGCCGACGTCGAAGCCTTCGATATGCAGGTCCGTCGACCACGTCCTTGAGCGACTGCTTGGACACGTTGACCACGCGCGTGGCGCCCATGTCGGCGGCCAGCTTGAGCCGGTAGTCGTTGACGTCGGTGACCACCACGTTGCGCGCGCCGACGTGCTTGCAGATGCCGGCGGCGATGATGCCGATCGGTCCGGCGCCGGTGATCAGCACGTCCTCGCCGATCAGGTCGAACTCCAGCGCGCAATGCGCGGCGTTGCCGTAGGGATCGAAGAAGGCGGCCAGTTCGCTGACGGGATCTGGTCCGGGATCGGCCACAGGTTCGAAGCCGGCATGACGATGTATTCGGCGAAGGCGCCGTTGCGGTTGACGCCGATGCCGACCGTGTTCGGGCACAGGTGCTGGCGGCCGGCGCGGCAGTTGCGGCAATGACCGCAGACGATATGCCCTTCGGCCGAGACGCGGTCGCCAATCTTGTAGCCGGTGACGCCCTGGCCCAGTTCGACGATGCGGCCGACGAACTCATGGCCGATCACCAGCCCGGGCTTGATCATCCGCTGCGATCCACTCGTCCCACTTGTAGATGTGCAGGTCGGTGCCGCAGATCGCGGTCTTCTCGAGCTTGATCAGCACCTCGTTGGAGCCGGGCGCGGGAATCGGCACCTGTTCCATCCAGATGCCCCTGGCGGCTTCGCGCTTCACCAGCGCCTTCATCGTCCCTGCCATGGCGTCCTCGCGTGGGGCGGAATGGAAAGCGCCATTATACGCGGGTGCTTTCCGCCACCGGCCGCGGGGCAGAGCGCCGGTTCAGGGCAGGCGCCGGCACTCCACTGCACGCACCCGCCCGGTGGGGTCGAACTCGAAGGCCAGCGCCGGCACTCCGGTTCCGCGCGCGGCTCCGCGGCCGGCGAAGAAGTACCGCCACGCATCACCACCATCCGCCTCGCCGCCCACGCGCGCGTCCGGCGCGCCGAGCGCGCGCAGCACGCGCTCCCGACTGGCGCCGATCAGGGGATGGAAACGCTTCGGACAGGTGAAGCTGGTGTTGCGCCCGGGCGGCAGGCCGCGGGCGTGGCGCAGTTCCACCGACAGCGAGCCGAGCATGGTCGCGCAGTGGTCCACGGGCTCGGCGGCGTAGACGCCCGCGCAGGCCACCGGCAGCAGGGCGGCGAGGGTGAAGGCAAGCGGGGCGTGCTTCATGCGGGGATTCTGTCGTGGGCGAAGGGTGCCGGCAAGGGCGCGGCGCGCCGTTCAGTCGCGGGCCGCAGCCTGGGTCATCCGCTGCGCCTGATCGTGGCCCAGATAGCCGCGGATCAGCCCGCGCATCAGGTACAGCAGCGGGATCAGCGCCAGCGCCGCGCACATCTTGTAGGCGTAGTTGAGCGTGCCCACGGCCAGGAACAGGTCCATCGGCCACTTCTGCGGCCCGATCACGAAGGCGATGTACAGCACCACGAAACTGTCCACCAGTTGCGAAACCGCGGTCGAGCCGGTGGCGCGCAACCACACGTGCCGCTCGCCGGTGGCGCGGCGGATGCGGTGGAAAATGCCGACGTCTATCATCTGGCCGACCAGGAAGGCGACCACCGAACCGGCGATGGTCCACAGGCCCTGGCCGAAGATCGCGGCGAAGGCCGCCTGCTGGTCGGGCACGCCCTGCGGCTGCGCCGCGCCGATCCACCAACCGGCGGGCGCGAGCCCGATCGCCGCGAAGGCGAACACGAAGCCGTACAGGATCAGCGCCACCGCCAGCCAGCTGATGAAGCGCACGCCCTTGCGTGCCGTAATACTCGTTGACCGTGTCGGTCATGATGAACACGATCGGCCACAGCAGCGTGCCGGCGGTGAAGTTCAACGAGCCGCTCTGGCCGAACAGGTTCCACTCGAAGGGGGCCAGGCCCAGGGTGTCCTCGAGCGCGAAGATCTTCACGCCGATGAACTCGGCCAGCACCGCGTTGACCACGAAGAAGGCGGCGAGCACCGCGAACAGGCGGTGGCCGCGCGCCTCGCCGCTCATGCAGGCTTCACCCGCGAAAACGGGATGTGCTCGGGGCTGACCGCGCCGCCGGAGATGATGAAGGTCATCGCCTGGTCCACCGTCCAGTCGGTGGGCGTCAGCTTGTCCATCGGCACGATCTCGAGGTAGCCCGAGGTCGGGTTGGGCGTGGTCGGCACGTATACCGCCGCCAGTTCCCGGCCGGTGGCCTTCGTCGCGCAGCACGCGGGTGACGAAGCCGACCGACTTCATCTCGCTGTGCGGGAAGTCGATCAGCACCACCCGCTGCACGCCGTCGGGCTTGGTCTGCAGCAGGTCGAGCAGCTTGCGCGCGCTGCCGTAGATGGTCTTCGCCAGCGGGATGCGCGCGATCACCGCCTCGAACCAGCGCAGCATGCTTCTGCCCGACCACGCGCCGCGCCAGCGCGCCGACCGCGACGATGAAGGCGACGGTGGCGAAGCCGGCGATCGCGGCCTGCACCCAGGGCGCGGCCAGCCAGCCGAACATGCCGGGATCGCCCTCGGCCAGGCCAGTCACCAGCGGCCCGGTGAACGGGCGGCTGAGGTTGGACAGCGCCGCGAACACGAACTTGAACACCACCCAGACCAGCCAGATCGGCAGCAGGGTCAACAGGCCGGTGAGGAAGTAGGTCTGCAGCTTGCCCATCGCGCGCTCAGCGCGCCGGCACTTCGCGCACGAGCCGGAAGCCGACGTCGTCGAAGCCGGTATCGGCGTCCATGCCGGCAGCGCGGTTCGGCTGCGCGCGCTGCGCGCTGTCGCGCCAGCCCACGCCGCCCACCAGGTGCTCCTTGCAGCCACCGGCGCAATCGGCGAGCCACTCGCGGACATTGCCTTTCACGCCCATCAGGCCGAGCGGGCTGGCCGGTCCCTGGGCTGGCGGCGAGGTGCCTTCGCTGCCACAGGACACGCGGCCATCCTGGCAGGCGCTGCCGCTGCCGGAGTAGCTGGCGATGCGTTTCCATTCCGCCGCAGTCGGCAGGCGGAAGCTCTCGCCCGTGCGTTCGCTCAGCCAGGCGGCATAGGCGCGCGCGTCGTCGTAGCTGACGCACACGGCCGGATGCGAGCCGCCCTGGTCGAACCCGGGCGAAGACCAGCTGCGCTTCTTGAGGCTGATCGGGGCGAGCCGGTTCTTGCACCTGGCCGGCGCGCGGCCGGTGCGCTGCACGAAGGCGGCATAGTCGGTGCGCGAGACTTCCTCGCGCATGAAGGCGACGCCGGGGCGTCCGCCGCCGGCCGGGATCACCATCACCACCGAGGGGCCGGGTCCTGCCGCAGGGCGCCCCGGTTTCTGCACCGCGATCTCGCGCGACCAGGCCGGCTCCAGCGACTTCGGGTCCAGGTCCATGGTGCGCGCCAGCGATTTCGCCAGCGCCTGGCCCGAAGCGTCGCCGGCGTCGATCACCTTGTTCAGGCGCGCGGCCAGCAGCGGCGGCAGCGTGTCGCGGAACTTCTTCCATGCCGGCGACTGCAGGCGCCTGGCGCTGGTCGCAAAGGCCAGCGCACGCTTGTAGCCGGCCTCCGCCGATTTCAGGTCGCCGTTGCGGAAGTTGCCCGCGAGTGTGCTGCCAAAGGCCGCGACGAGCTTGTCCGCGAGCGGATCGAGGGCGGCTGCGGGTGCGCCGGCCTTGGCCGCGGCCAGGAGGGAATCGGCGGCGTTGTCGCCGGCGGGCGTGCTCAGCCGCTTCTGGTCGATCTGGCGTTGCGCGGCGCGCAGCTCGCGCGCCCCGGGGGCGGTCGGGTCGAAGCGCAAAGGGTCCACGGTGACGCTGGCGATGACCCCCGCGAAGGCGGTCGCGCCCGCGGCAACATCGGCGGGTGCCGGCAGCACGGCGGGGCTGGCGGTGGCAACGCTGGCGGCCGCAGGCGCAGCCGTGCCATCGACCAGGGCCGCGGCAGGCGCCACGCTCGATGGCGCCGCCAGCGTCGGTGCGACTGCCGCCACCGCGGGGGCAGCGCTGCTGGCAGCGGGCGCCGGCGCTGGCGCGGGTTCCTGACCGGTGTAGAAATCGGCGCCGGGCGCGGGAGTTTCCTCCCCCGGCCGCAGCAGCACGGCCGCCACCACCAGCAGGCCCGCGGCGAGCGCCGACACCAGCAGCGGCTTGGCCCAGGGCCGCGACAGCAGGGAGGGCGCGCGGTGGGCGGCGCCGGAATCGGGCTCCACCGCGCCGCTGCGTTCCTTCGCGGAGATCTGGTTGAGCATGCCCAGCATCTGCTGGGCATTGCGGAAGCGGTTGTCCGGCGACTTCGCCATCGAGCGGTCGAGGAACAACTGCCAGTGCTTGAGGTGGACCGGCAGCCGCGGGATCGGATCCTGCGCGTGCATCAGCGCCAGGCCGAGCGGGTCGGAGCTCTGGTAAGGCAGGTGGCCGGTCAGCAGTTCGTAGGCGAGCACGCCGACGCTGTACAGGTCGGCGCGGCCATCCACTGCTTCGCCACGCGCCTGCTCCGGCGCCATGTAGCCACCGCTGCCGATGGCCAGGCCGGCAGTGGTGATGCGGCTGGTGTCGTTGCGCTTGAGGGCGATGCCGAAATCGGTAAGCAGCGGGCGGTCGGCGTTGTCGAACAGTACGTTCTCGGCCTTGACGTCGCGGTGCACGATGCCGCGCGTGTGCGCGTACTCGAGCGCCGAGAGCAGCGCGCGCAGCACCTCGATGATGCGGCCCTCGTCATTGGTGAAGTCGCGCTGGCCCAGGTGCCCGCGGGCCAGGTAGGGCAGCACGTAGTAAAGCAGGCCCTGCGGGGTGCGCCCGACCTCGTGCACGCCGACGATGCAGGGATGCTCGAGCTTGGCGATGGTGTGCGCCTCCTGCTCGAAGCGCTGCTTGGACTTCTCGTCGGTGAGCGCCTCCGGCGACATCACCTTGATCGCCACCTGCCGGTCCAGCGACACCTGCACGCCCAGGTACACATAGGACATGCCGCCCTTGCCGATGCGCCGGATCACCCGATAGCCGGGGATCTCGGGCATGTAGCTGCCGAGCAGGGACGACAATTCTTCCGGGCTGAGCTCTTCGGATTGCATGGGCCGCGGCGGGACAGGGTCTGGTCGGTCAGCATAAGCCAGCGGCAACGCGAGGGGAAAGGCCGGCTGCGGCGACCGCCGCGCCGCTCAGAACAGCAGCGACGCCATGCGCCGGCGCATGCTGCCCACGAGGTCGGCGTCCTCGACGATGCGGAAGGCGTCGATCAGGCTGCGCTTGGCGCGCTGCTCCTGCCAGGCCCGGTCCCGGGCCAGGAGGTCGAGGAACTGCTCCAGGCCGGCCGCTTCCTCGCCTTCCAGCAGCAGGCGCACGCCGAGCAGGTGGCGTGCCTGCAGGTCGCCGGCATCGGCCGCGATGGCGGCCTCGAGCGTGGGCCGGGGCGGGGCGTCGGCCAGCAGGTCGTGGAAGCCAAGGCGGGCGTGCGCGCGCGTTACCCGCTCATCGATGGCCAGGTTGGCGGGCAGGGCATCGAGCATCCGCCGGGCTTCGGGGGCCGCGCCGGCCGCGAGCAGCGCCAGCGCCAGTTCGAGCTTGAGTTCCTCGCGTTCGGGCTCGGCCTGCAGCGCGGCGCGCAGGCGCACGACCTCCGCGTGCGGGTCGGGCCGCTCGGGAACCACTTCTTCGGCGGCTTGCGCGCTTGCTTCTGCTCCGGCGGCCGCCGCTTCGACACCGTGGTGGCGCAGGAATTCGCGTAGCTGGCCCTCGGGAA
Source organism: uncultured Gammaproteobacteria bacterium (assembly GCA_963707625.1). Classification (GTDB taxonomy): domain Bacteria; phylum Pseudomonadota; class Gammaproteobacteria; order Xanthomonadales; family Xanthomonadaceae; genus Arenimonas. The sequence goes on along the minus strand of CAVPQV010000019.1, from coordinate 327,680 downwards.
GCGCGCCCGGGAAGCCGTCCACGATCTGCCCGTCCTTGAGCAGCATCACGGTGGGAATGGACTTGATCTGGAAATAGGCGGCGAGATGCTGCTCGGCGTCCACGTCCACCTTCGCCAGCAGGAAGCCGCCGGCGAACTCCTGCGCCAGCTTTTCCAGCACCGGGCCGAGCGACTTGCAGGGTCCGCACCAGGCGGCCCAGAAGTCCACCAGCACCGGCACCGTCTTCGATTTCAGGATGACATCCTGCTCGAAGCCGGCCAGGGTGGCGTCGAATACGTGGGTGGAACCGTCCATGGCGGGAATCCTGCGTCGCGGGGATGAACGCAAGATTGTGCCGGCCGGGCCCGGTTCAAGCCACCGCGGCGATGCGGACCTTCAGTCGAATTCGCGGCGGCGGAAGTCGGCCAGGGCCAGCAGCGCCACCAGCAGGCCGCCGGCGAGGCTGGCCACCAGCACGAACTCGATCCATTGGCCCTTGCCGGCCAGCACCTGCATCGGCATCGACCAGGGATACCAGTGCCCGTAGCGCTCCGACTGTCCGATCAGGAAACCCATGACCGTTGCGCTCATGCCTACCGACACGGCAATGGTGAAGCTGCGCCAGCGCACCGAAACCCACAGTTGCAGCGCCACCACCAGCAACGAGGCCAGGTAGCACAGCGCCACGCTGCGCAGCAGCAAGGTCCAGGGCGGCGCGCCGCCGATGCCGAACTCGGGCTTGAGCAGCATCAGTGCGTAGCCGCCGAGCGGCACTAGCGCCACCAGCGCCAGGAACGCGAGTCCTACCAAAGCCGCCAGCGCGGCGAGCTTGGCCAGGTAATGGGCCCCGCGTGGCAGCGGCAACGCGAGCAGGTGCTTCCACTGGCGGTCCGCGTGCTCGAGGCCGGCGAGCAGCGCGGCCTCCAGGGTCACGAACAGCGGCAGCATCAGGAAGGCCCACAGGCCGAGCACGGACTGGCAATAGACCAGCCAGGCCTGCGCGGGATCCGGCGCCTCGCGTGCGGCGGGAAACTTGCTGGCGGTGATCTGCAACACGTACAGCACCGCCACCACCGAGGGCGCGATCAGGCACATCCACAGCGCCAGCGTGCCCTTGAGCTTGAGTGCTTCCGCCGACAGCGCGCGCAGCAGGGCGCTCATGCCGCCTTCTCCAGCGCCGCGTCGATGGTGAGGTCGAAGAACAGCGATTCCAGCGAAGCCTGCTCCCGCTGCAGCTGCGAGACAGCGATGCCGTGCTCGACCAGGAAACGATTGAGTTCGGCTTCGCAGCGCACGCCCAGCTCCAGCAGCAGGCTGCCGTCGGCCTGCGCGACAGGATGCTCGCCCAGGCGGGCCAGCAGTTCGGTCGCGCGCAGCTGCGGCTCGCAGCGCAGGCGCAGCCGCGGCCGCACGCGGCCGCGCAGTTCCTCCAGGTGGCCCTGGAAGCGCAGGCGGCCGTCCTGCAGCACGCCGACATGGGTGGCGACCTGCTCGACTTCCGCGAGCAGGTGGCTGGACACGAACACGGTGATGCCCTCGTCGGCCAGGCCGCGCAACAGCCGGCGAAGGTCGACGATGCCGGCGGGGTCGAGTCCGTTGGAAGGCTCGTCCAGCAGCAGCAGCCGCGGCGCGCCGAGCAAGGCCAGCGCGATCGCCAGGCGCTGGCGCATACCCAGCGAGTATTCGCGTACGCGCCGGTGCGCGGCATCGGCCAGCTCCACGCGCGCCAGTACCTGGTCGATGCGGGCGCGCGGCGCACCCAGCAGGCGACGCGTGACCTCGAGGTTGTCGCGGCCGCTCAGGTGGCCGTACAGCGAAGGCGATTCGACCAGCGCGCCGACATGGCGCAGCGCCGCGCGGCCGCCGTCCAGCGCCTGGCCGGACAGGGCGATCGTGCCCGCGTCGGGTCGAAGCAGGCCGAGCAGGAGCCGGATGCTGGTGGTCTTGCCGGCGCCGTTCGGGCCAAGGAAGCCGTAGATGCAGCCCGCGGGCACGTCGAGGTCGAGGTCGCGCACGCCATGGCCGCCGGGAAACAGGCGGGTGAGGCCGCGGGTCTGGATGGCGGGGGCAGCGCTGCTTGAATTCATGGCCGCCAGCATGAAGCTTGCCAGCTGGCAGGGCCATGTGCCGGAGGTTCACCAACTGAGGTACCCTTGGAGGCCGCTTTTTCCGCCTCTTTTCCCGATGCAAGACACCCCCGACCCGCACGCCTACGATCCGAAGGCGGTGGAAGCCGCCGCGCAAGCGCATTGGCAGCGCCACCCGCGCCTACGAGGTCCGCGAGGACTCCTCGCGGCCCAAGTACTACTGCCTGTCCATGCTGCCGTACCCGTCGGGCGCGCTGCACATGGGCCACGTGCGCAACTACACCATCGGCGACGTGATCAGCCGCTACCGGCGCATGCACGGCTTCAACGTGCTGCAGCCGATGGGCTGGGACGCCTTCGGCCTGCCGGCCGAGAACGCCGCGATCAAGAACAACACCGCGCCGGCGCAGTGGACCTACGCCAACATCGAGCACATGCGCGGCCAGCTGCAGACGCTGGGCTTCGCCTATCGACTGGACCCGCGAGTTCGCCACCTGCCGCCCGACTACTACCGCTGGGAACAGCTGATGTTCACCCGGCTGTTCAAGCAAGGGCATGGTCTACCGCCAGCAACTCGGTGGTGAACTGGGATCCGGTGGACCAGACCGTGCTGGCCAACGAGCAGGTGGTCGACGGGCGCGGCTGGCGCTCGTGGCGCGATCGTGGAGAAGCGCGAGATCCCGCAGTGGTTCCTCAAGATCACCGACTACGCCCAGGAACTGCTCGACGGCCTCGACGCGCTGCCGGGCTGGCCGGATGCGGTCAAGACCATGCAGCGCAACTGGATCGGCCGCAGCGAAGGCCTGGAGATCGACTTCGAGGTCCAGGGGGCTTCGTTGGATACCGGTCGCGCCGAGAGTCGCCTGCGGGTGTTCACCACGCGCCCGGACACGCTGATGGGCGTGACCTACCTCGCGGTCGCGGCCGAGCATCCGCTGGCGCTGGAGGCGGCGGCGGGCAATCCCGAGCTGGCGGCCTTCGTCGCAGGAATGCCGCAGCGGCGGCGTCTCCGAGGCCGAGCTCGAGACGCAGGAAAAGAAGGGCGTCGCCACCGGCCTGCACGCCCTGCATCCGATCAGCGGCGACGCGCGTGCCGGTGTGGGTCGCCAACTTCGTGCTGATGGGCTACGGCACCGGCGCGGTGATGGCGGTGCCCGGCCACGACCAGCGCGACTTCGAGTTCGCGCACAAGTACGGCCTGCCGATCCGGCAGGTGATCGCGCGTGGAAGGCGAGACCTACGACGCGACGCACCTGGCAGGACTGGTACGCCGACAAGGCGCGCCCGGAGCTGCGATGCTGGTCAATTCCGGCGAGTTCGACGGCCTGAGCTTCGCCAGGCGCTTCGAACGCGATCGGCCGAAAGGCTGGCGAGCGCGAAGGCCAGGGCGCGCGCCGGGTCAACTTCCGCCTGCGCGACTGGGGCGTGAGCCGCCAGCGCTACTGGGGCTGCCCGATCCCGATCATCTACTGCGACAAGTGCGGCGCGGTGCCGGTGCCCGAAGACCAGTTGCCGGTGGTGCTGCCCGAGGACGTCGCCTTCACCGGCATGGCCTCGCCGATCAAGGCCGATCCCGGACTGGCGCAAGACCACCTGCCCGGACTGCGGCGGCGCCGGCCGAGCGCGAGACCGACACCTTCGACACCTTCATGGAGTCGAGCTGGTACTACGCGCGCTACACCTCGCCCGGCGCCGACCGACCTGGTCGACGAGCGCGCCAACTACTGGCTGCCGGTCGACCAGTACATCGGCGGCATCGAGCACGCGATCCTGCACCTGCTGTACTTCCGCTTCTTCCACAAGCTGATGCGCGACGCCGGCCTGGTGCACAGCGACGAGCCGGCGACCAACCTGCTGTGCCAGGGCATGGTGGTGGCCGACACTTTCTACCGCGACAACGCCGATGGCGCGCAACGACTGGATCAACCCGGCCGAGGTCGAGGTCGGCGCGCGACGACAAGGGCCGCGCCACCGGCGCGACGCTGCGCGCCGACGGCAAGCCGGTGCTGATCGGCGGCACCGAGAAGATGGCGAAGTCGAAGAACAACGGCGTCGACCCGCAGACGATGGTCGACCGCTACGGCGCCGACACCGTGCGCCTGTTCTCGATGTTCGCGGCGCCGCCCGAGCAGTCGCTGGACTGGAACGAGTCCGGCGTCGAGGGCATGTCGCGCTTCCTGCGCCGCCTCTGGGCGCAGGTGCACAGGCACGTGGCGCAGGGCCGGCCGGCGCCGGCGCTGGACGTCGAGCCGCGCTGATCGCCGGCCGCACAGAAGCGCTGCGCCGGCAGCTGCACGAGACCATCCAGAAGGTCGGCGACGACTACGGCCGGCGCCACACCTTCAACACCGCGATCGCCGCGGTGATGGAGCTGCTGAACGCGCTCGGCGAAGTTCGACGACGCCAGCGACCAACGCCAGCGCGCTGCGCCAGGAAGCCTTCGAGGCGATCGCGCTGCTGCTCAACCCGATCACGCCGCACACCTCGCATGCGCTCTGGCAGTTGCTCGGCCACGCCGAGGCCACGCTGGAGGACCAGCGCCTTCCCGGTCGCCGATCCGGCGGCGCTGGTGCGCGAACTCGCTCACGCTGGCGGTGCAGGTGAACGGCAAGCTGCGCGCGCACGCATCGAGGTGGCGGTGAACGCCGCGCAAGGAGCTCGAGGCGCTGCGCGCTGGCCGAGCCGAACGTGCAGAACTTCCTCGAGGGCATGACCGTGCGCAAGGTGATCGTCGTGCCCGGCAAGATCGTCAACATCGTCGCCGGCTGAGCCGGCCCGCGAACATGATCCCCGCATCCGCGAACCCGGAGTCCTGCATGCGCGCCACCGTCCTGCTGCTGTCCGCGCTGTGCCTGTCGGCCTGCGGTTTCCACCCGCGCGCGCAGCTGCTGTTGCCGGAATCGCTCGGGCCGATCGCGGTGCAGACCGCGGATCCCTACAGCCCGCTTGGCCTGGAACTGGCCAGCGCGCTGGAGCGCGCGGGCGCCACCGCGGCGGTCAAGGGCAGCCCTCCGCCGTGCTGAAGATCACCGCCGAGACACTGGCACACCGCGCCGCTGTCGGTGGACCAGTTCGCGCGGGTGCGCGAATACATCACCCGCTACCGGGTGCAGTTCGCGCTGGTCGACGCGGAAGGCAAGCTGCTCATCGACCCGCAGAGCATCGAGCTGTCGCGCGAGTACACCTACGACATCACCGCCAGTCCGCCGGCAGTCCCGCCGAGCAGGAACTGATCCAGCGCGAGCTGCGCCGCGACATGCAGGCGGCGATCCTGCGCCGCCTGGACGTGGTGCTGCGCCCGAAGGCCTGAGCGGCGCGGCCGGGTAATGGAACTCAAGCCCGAGCGATTCGAACGCCAGCTCGCCGGTGAAACGCTGCGCCCGGTCTACCTGCTCGCCGGCACCGAGCCCTGGTGGTGCAGGAACTCGCCGACGCGGTGCGCGCGAAGGCAAAGGCGGAAGGGCTACGGCGAACGCGAAGTCTTCGAGGCCGAGCGCGATTTCGACTGGAACGACCTGCGCATGGGGCTGGCCGCACTGAGCCTGTTCTCGCCGCGCCGCCTGTTCGACCTGCGCCTGCCCAGCGGCCGCCCGGCAAGGATGGCAGCGAGGCGATCCGCAGCTACTGCGAGCAGCCGCCGCCGGACACGGTGCTGCTGATCACCACCCAGGACTGGAGCAAGCAAGCACGCCGGCAAGTGGAGCGAGGCGATCGCGCGGCCGGCGTGTCTCGTGCCGGTGTGGCCGGTGCAGCCCGAACGAGCTGCCGGACTGGCTGCGAGCAGCGCCTGCGCGCGCGCGGCCTTTCCGCCGAGGCCCGACGCCTTGCAGCTGCTGGCCGAGCGCGTCGAGGGCAACCTGCTGGCGGCGGCGCAGGAAGTGGACAAGATCGTGCTGCTGGCGCCGGCGAAACGCATCGACCTGACTCTGATGGAATCGCTGGTAGCGGACTCGGCGCGCTACGACGTGTTCAAGCTGGTCGAGTCGGCCTTCGCCGGCAACCTCGTGCGCGCGCGACGGATGCTGGCCTCGCTGCGCGCCGAAGGCGAGCAGGTGCCGGGCTGATGCCGATCCTGGCGATGGAAATCCTGAAGCTGGCGGCGCTTGCGCGCGCGGCGCGCGCCGGCAACCTCGCTTCGGCGATGCGCGAGGCGCGGGTGTGGGACAGCAAGCAGGCGCTGTATCGGCGTGCGCTGGAACGGCACGACGAGGCGCGCTGGGAAGCCTTCGCGGCCGAGGCCGGGCGCGTGGACCTGATGTCGAAGGGCCGGCTCGCCGGCGATGCCTGGCTGGCGCTGGAGCGGCTGCTCGCCGCGATCGCGAGCAGCAAGGCGCGCGCGATGCTGGCCTGAGCGATGCGCCTGCTCTACGGCGGCACCTTCGATCCCGTGCATGCAGGCCACCTGGCGATCGCGTGCGCGGCGGCGGACGCGCTCGGCCATGAGGTGCACCTGCTGCCGGCTGCCGATCCCCCGCACCGCGCGCCGCCGGGCGCGAGTGCGGAGCAGCGCGCGAACATGCTCGACATCGCGGTCGCCGGCGATCCGCGCCTGCGCGTGGACCGCCGCGAGCTGCGCCGCGAGGGGCCTTCCTGGACCATAGATACGCTGGCCGAGGTGCGTGCCGAGATCGGTCCTGAACTGCCGCTGGCCTGGATACTGGGCATCGACTCGCTGCGCCAGCTCGACGAGTGGCGCGACTGGCGGCGCATATTCGAACTGGCGCACCTGCTCGGCGCCGAGCGCCCCGGGACCCGGACCGACGCCGATTGGCTGCGCGCCGCGGCGCCGGCGGTGCATGCGGAACTGGCGCCGCGCTGGTCCGCCCCGGCGGCGCTGGCGGCCCATCCTGCCGGCCTGTACGCGTCGCTGCCGATCCGCCCGCTGCGCGAGGAGTCGGCCACGGAGGTGCGCCGCCGCATCGCCCAAGGCGGCGACTGGGCCGGCCTGCTGCCGGCGGGCGTGGCGAGCTACATCCGCGAGCGCGGCCTGTACGGGTGCGGTTCCGGCGAGGCGGTATAATCTTGGGAAAACCGGCATCCGCCGATTGCGAGAGCGCGACTTGACCAGCAAAGCCCACGTCATCAAGACCCGCATGCCGGTGCCGGCCCCCACCCCCGAGGCCCTGCTCGCACAGGTGCACGCGGCGCTGGAGGAGATGAAGTCCAAGGACGTGGTCGAGATCGACGTGCGCGGCAAGACCAGCATCGCCGATTTCCTCGTCATCGCCTCCGGCACCTCCACCCGGCACGTGAAATCCTGCGCCGACGAAGTGGTGCAGTTCGCCAAGCGTTGCGGCGTGATGCCGCTCGGCGTCGAGGGCGAGCGCGAGGCGGAATGGGTGCTGGTGGACCTGGGCGACGTGATCGTGCACGTGATGCTGCCGCGCGTGCGCGAGTTCTACGCGCTCGAGCGCCTGTGGACCGTCGGCGACCAGCCGCCCGGGGACGACCCGGAAAGCTGAGCGTGAAGGCCGTGCTGATCGCCGTCGGCGAGCGCGCGCCGGACTGGGTCGCCCAGGGCTTCAGCGAATACCAGAAGCGGCTGTCGCATTGGCTGCCACTTTCCCTGCATGAGATCGCCCCGGGCGTCCGCGGCAAGGGCCGCGATGCCGTGCGCGCCACCGCCGACGAGGGTGCGCGCGTGCTGGCGGCATTGCCGAAGCAGGCGCATGTGGTCGCGCTCGAGGGCAGCGGACGCCAGTACAGTTCGGAGCAACTGGCGACGCGGCTGGAAGCCTGGCGCCAGCAGGGACGCGAGCTCGCGTTCCTGATCGGCGGGCCGGAAGGGCACGCGCCCGAAGTGCGCGCGGCGGCGCAGGAACAGTGGTCGCTGGGCGCGCTGACCTTGCCGCACATGCTGGTGCGGCTACTGGTCGCCGAACAGCTCTACCGTGCCGCCAGCCAGCTCGCCAACCACCCTTATCACCGCGCCTGAGTCGGGCGCCGCGCGCGCAGCTTTTCCAGCGACGGCAGCTTCGCCGGTACGCCCTGCAGGCAGTAGTCCATGTCGCACATCAGCGCGCGTAGCGCCGGCTGCGCCTGCAACAGCAAGTGGAAGACCTCGTGCTGCTCGATCGAGCCGCGCACCGCCGACGCCCCGGGGCCGCTGGCCCACACGCCCACGTCCTCGCTGCCATGGGTTTCCGCGCCCATCGGCACCGGCGCGTCCTGCAGATAGTCCGGGGCAGTGGTGTCGACTTGCGAAAGGTCCGGCCGACCTGCGGCCGGCTTGAACGTGGTGGGACGGTGCGGGAAGCGCTTGGGCCCCGCGGGCTGGCTGTCGCTGACACCCGCGTAGCCCGGCCCGCTGGCGTAGGCGAGCGCAGTGTAGGGCAGGCCGAGTTCGTCCAGCGCTGGCGTTGCCGAATCCGCTTCCACCACCTTGCCCAGGATCGGATTGCCGCGGCGTGGATAGCCGACCGAATGCAGGGTGTGCGCGTGATCGGCGGTGACCAGGATCAGCGTGTCGCGCTCGGATGCGAGTGCGCGCGCCGCGCGCACGGCGTCGGAGAAGGCGACGGTTTCGTTCAACGCGCGAAAGGCGTTGCCGGCGTGGTGGCCGTGGTCGATCCGGCCGCCTTCGACGACCAGCACGTAGCCGCGCGGGTTGCCGCGCAGGCGCATGATCGCAGCGCGCGTCATCTGCTCGAGGCTGGGCTCGCCGCCCGCGTCGGCGCCGCGATCGTGTTCGTAGCGCATGTGGTCGGCTTCGAACAACCCGAGCACCGGTCCGGACTTCGACGGATCGAGTGCCGCGAGTTGGCGCGCGTTCCAGACGTAGGCGCCATCGGGATGTCGACGCTGCCATTCCGCGACCAGGTCGCGGCCATCGCCGCGCAGTCCGCGCGCCTGCGCGTCCTCGGGATCGACGCTGGTCGAGCTCAGGAACTGGCGGCGGCCGCCGCCCATCGCGACGTCGAGGCCGTCGCCGACCGGGAACTCCACCAGTTGCCGCGCTATGTCCACGCAGCCGGCCGCGCGCGCCGCCGCGGAAAGGTCGCCATCGTGTTCCCAGTCGCGGCTGGCCGCGTGCGCGTAGGCCGCGCCGGGCGTGGCGTGGGTCAGGCGGGTGGTGGTCACCACGCCGGTCGCCAGCCCGGCGGCTTCGGCGATCTCCAGCAGCGTGGCCAGTTCCGCGCCCTTGCTGGAGTCGCAGTCGCCAAACCTGCCCTCCGGCCCGACGCCGAGCATGGAGATGCGCGTCTTCGCGCCGCTGATCAGCGCCGTCATGGTGGCGGCGGAGTCCGGCGTCTGGCTGTCGGTGTTGTAGGTGCGGGCCAGGGCCGTGTAAGGGAACTCCTCGAAGGAAAGGCGGTGCTCCTCACCCGCACCACCGGCGCGCTGGCCTTCGAACACCCGCGCCGCCGACACCGTGGCCAGGCTCATGCCGTCGCCGACGAACAGGATCAGGTTGCGCGCAGGCTCGCCCCCGGCGCCGCGTGCATGCGCGCTGGCCGCGCCGGACAGGAACCACCACGCGGAGGATTCCTGCCCCGGCCGCGTGATCGCCGGCACCGCCAGCGTGGCACGCTCGCCCGCCCCGGACGCAGCGACGCCCGGATCCTGGATGCGCCCCGTGGTGCCGGCGCAGGCGGCCAACAGGCAGGCGGCCAGTACTATCGCGCTTCGAAGCATTCCAGACCTCCCGAAAGAAGCTGGATTATCGCCCAGGCCGCGCGTCGCGCGTCGAGCCCCTTCGCCTGAACAAGCGGCTATCCTTGGGCGATGCTCTATCTGGCCTCGAAATCACCCCGCCGGCGCGAACTTCTGGCCCAGCTCGGCGTCGAACACGGTGTGCTCGAGGTGGACGTCATCGAGGAACGGCAGCCCGGCGAGCCACCTGAGGATTACGTCAGCCGCGTCGCGCGCGAAAAGGCCGGCGCCGGTCTGCTGCAGGTGATGTCCAGCCCCGGCGCGCTGGTGCTCGGCGCCGACACCGAGGTGGTGCTCGGCGACCGCGTCTACGGCAAGCCGGTGGACGGCGCCGATGCCGCGCGCATGCTGCGCGAGCTCTCGGGCCGTGCGCATCGCGTGTTGACTGCGGTATGGCTGCTCGACGCCGGTCGCGAGGAACACCTGCTGAGCGAGACCACGGTCGAGTTCTGCGCGCTGGACGAAAGCGACATCGCGGGCTACGTCGACACCGGTGAATGGCGCGGCAAGGCCGGCGCCTATGGCATCCAGGGCCGCGCCGGCGCCTTCGTACCGCGCATCGAGGGCAGCTACACCGGGGTCATGGGGTTGCCCGTGCACGAAACATGGATGTTGCTGCGGCGCTTCCTGCCGCATTGAAGGAGAGTGCGGTGTCCGAGGAAATCCTGATCAACGTCACCCCGCGGGAAACACGCGTGGCGCTGGTCGAAAACGGCATGCTGCAGGAGCTGCACATCGAGCGCGCGAGCCGCCGCGGCGTGGTCGGCAATGTCTACAAGGGCCGCGTGCAGCGGGTAATGCCGGGCATGCAGGCCGCCTTCGTCGAACTGGGGCTGGAGCGCGCCGCGTTCCTGCACGCGTCCGACATCCTGCGCCTGCCGCAGGAGCCGCGCGAGGGCGGCGTGGCGGAGGGCGTCGGCGAGCCGGCGGCGCCGGCGCCGCCGCCGCAGCCTGCCCCATCGATCTCCTCGCTGGTGCACGAGGGCCAGGAAATCGTGGTGCAGGTGGTCAAGGACCCGATCGGCAGCAAAGGCGCGCGCCTGACCACGCAGATCTCGATTCCTTCCCGCTACCTGGTGCTGCTGCCCTATTCGCGCGTGATCGGGGTGTCGGCGCGCATCGAGGACGAGGACGAGCGGGCGCGGCTGAAGGCGATCATGTCGGGGCTGGTGAACGGCAGCGGACTGGGCTACATCGTGCGCACCAACGCGGAAGGGCAGAGCGCCGAGGCGCTGGCGGAGGACGTCGCCTACCTGCAGCGCGCCTGGCAGATCATCCGCGAAACCAGCGCCGGCAGCCGCGTCGGCCAGCCCATCTACGACGACCTCAGCCTGCCGCTGCGCGCGATGCGCGACCTGATGTGCCGGGAAGTGGACAAGGTGCGGGTGGACTCGCGCGAGAGCTTCGAGCGCATCCAGGGTTTCGCGCGCCAGTTCATGCCTGATTTGGCCGACAGGGTCGAACATTACACGGGTGAGCGCCCTGTGTTCGACCTGTACGGGGTCGAGGACGAGATCCAGCGCGCCATGCTCAAGGAAGTGCCGCTGAAGAGCGGTGGGCACCTGATCGTCGACCAGACCGAGGCCATGACCACCATCGACGTCAACACCGGCTCCTTCCTCGGCCAGCGCAACCTCGAGGAGACCGTCTATCGCACCAACCTCGAGGCCGCGCAATCGGTGGCGCGGCAGCTGCGCCTGCGCAATCTCGGCGGCATCATCATCATCGACTTCATCGACATGACCGACGACGAGCACAAGCGACAGGTGCTGCGCACGCTCGAGAAGGGGCTGGCGCGCGACCACGCGCGCACTGCGGTGTACGACTTTTCCCCGCTCGGGCTGGTCGAAATGACCCGCAAGCGCACCACGGAGAGCCTCGAGCGGCAGTTGTGCGAGCCCTGCCACGAGTGCGGCGGCCGCGGCAGCCTGCGTACCTGCGAGACCATCGCCTACGAGATATTCCGCGAGATCACCCGCGCCGTGCGCCAGTTCGAGGCCTCGCAGCTGCTGGTGATCGCCTCGCCACGGTGGTGGTCAACAAGATCACCGAGGAGGAGTCGGCGTCGGTGGCCGAGCTGGAGGAGTTCCTCGGCAAGGAGATCCGCTTCCAGGCCGACGATCAGTACGCGCAGGAACAGTTCGACGTGGTGCTGCTGTAGCAGCGATGAGCACGCCCTTGCGCCTACGGATCCGCCACGCGCGCCGCTGGCTGGGCTACGGCTTGCTGATGGGGCTGATCGCGGTGGCGTTGGTGGTGAGCCTGTTCCACCAGCTGCTGCCGGCGGTGGAAAGCCACCCGCAGCAGATTGCACGCTGGCTCAGCGAGCGCGTCGGCGAGCCGGTGAGCTTCTCGCGCGCGCGCGGCGAGTGGGCGCGGCGCGGGCCGCGCTTCGTGCTGGAGGACCTCTACATCGGCGAGGGCGCGAACCGCCTCGCGATCGGCCGCGCGCAGTTGCAGATCGCGGCCTTCAGCGGCTGGCTGCCCGGGCGTCCGCTGACGGAGCTGAAGATCCGCGACCTGTCGCTGACGCTGGTCCAGCGCGGCGACGGCCGCTGGGAAGTGATCGGCCTGCCCGGGCAGGGCCTGAGCGGCGATCCGCTGGACCGCCTCGAGGGCTTCGGCGAGTTGCAGATAGAGAAGGCGCGCCTGCAGATCCGTTCGCCCCTGCTGAAGGTGCAGATGCTGGTGCCGCGCGTGGACGCGCGCCTGCGCGTCAATGGCCCGCGACTGCTCGCCGGCATCTCCGCCTTCGTGGCGCCGGGCGACCCGCCGCTGTCGGCGGTGCTCGACTTCGACCGTCGCAGCCATCACGGACTGCTGTGGGCGGGCGGCGAGGGACTGGTGCTCGCGCACTGGTCGCCGTTGCTGGGCGCCATCGGCGTGCTGCCGGAAGGCGGCCGCGGCGCGGTCGGCCTGTGGGCGCAACTGCGCGACCAGCGCATCAGTGAAGTGACCGTGCGTGCCGACATCGCCGACGCCCGCCTGCGTTCGTCCGCGCCGCTGCGCGCCGCCGACGGACGGATGTTGTCCACGCGGGTGGAGTTCGACCGCCTGCAGGCGCGCGCGCGCTGGACGGCGACGGCCTCGGGCTGGACCGTGCATGCGCCGCGCCTCAACCTCAGGCGCGGCAAGCAGGTATCGCGCCTCGACGGCCTGATGGTGCAGGGTGGCGCGCGCTTCGGCCTGCGCGGACGCGAACTCGACCTGTCGCCGCTGGCGTCCATGCTCGCGCTCAGCGACCGGCTGCCGCATGAAATGCGCCGCTTCCTGCTGCAGTCCAATCCGCAGGCGGTGTTGCGCGATGTCGCGATCGCCGGTCGCCGCAACGGCCAGCTGCGCGGGTCGATGCGGGTGGAGCAACTGTCGATCGCGGCTGCCGGGCAGCGCCCGGGCCTTTCCGGCCTCGCCGGCAAGCTGCGCTTCGACGAGCACGGCGGCGTGCTGCGCCTGGATTCCGGGCCGGTGCGCGTGGACTGGCCGGTGGCCTTGCGCAGGCCGGAGAGCGTACGCCTGGATGGCTCGCTGTCGGTGTGGCGCGAGGGGAGGGGCTGGAGCCTGGGTACCGGTGCGCTGCGCCTGCGTGGCGAGGATTTCGGCGCGAGCCTGCGCATGGCGCTCGGATTCCAGGGCGACGGCAGCGCGCCGACGCTGGAACTCGCGGCCGCGCTGGATCCGGCTTTGGTGCATACCGCCAAGCGCTTCTGGATCCTGCACAAGATGCCGCCCGCCACCGCGCGCTGGCTGGACACGGCGCTGCTCGCGGGCACGGTCGGCGACGGCCGCATCGCGATCGGCGGCGACCTCGACGATTGGCCCTTCGCGGGTTCGCGCGGCAGCCTCGATGCGCGTGCCCACCTGTCGAACACGACGCTCAAGTTCAACAGCGACTGGCCGCAGGCCGAACAGCTCGAACTGGACCTGGAGTTCTTCGGCCCCGGCTTCCGCCTCGCCGGCGCCGGCCTGCTGCAGGGCAATCGCGTCGCGTCCGTGCGCGGCGGCATCGACCGCTTCAGCGAGCCCTGGCTGGCACTGGACATCGCCGCCGAGAGCCCCGGCGAGGCGCTGCGCCAGCTGATGCTTTCCAGTCCCCTGCACAAGGAATATGGCGAGCACCTGCGCGCGCTGTCGATCGCCGGTGCCGCCAAGGTGGGCGTGCAGCTATACCTGCCGCTGCGCAAGGGTCTGGGCGACCAGCACGTGGACGGCAGCCTCGACCTGGCCGACGCAACCCTGGCGGATTCGCGCTGGAACCTGCGCTTCACCGGCGTCAGCGGCCGCACCAGCTTCAACGAGCGCGGCTTCGCCACCGAAAACCTGGCGGTGCGCCTGCAAGAGGAGCCGGGCACTTTCAACCTGCGCGTCGGCGACGCCACCGGCGATGCGGCCGTGGCCGCACTGGCCACGCTCGAGGGCCGCTTCAGTGCCGCCACCCTGGCCGACCGCGACCCGGACCTGGCCTGGCTCAAGCCATGGATGAACGGGATCGCCAACTGGCGCGTCGCGGTGGCGGTGCCGACGTCGCGCGGCGCGGGCAGCGAGGTACCCGCGCAGCTGCGCGTGAACTCGGACCTGGTGGGCATCGAGATCAGCATGCCTGCGCCGCTGGGCAAGGCGGCGCCGGTGGCGCTGCCGCTGGAGCTGCAGGCCTCGATTCCGGTGGACAAGGGCGAGGTGAACCTGCGACTGGGCAGCCTGATGCGCATGCGCGCGCTGCTGCGCAAGGGCGCGCCGCTCGCCGGCGCGATCCAGTTCGGCGAGGGCGTGCTGGCGGCCGCACCCGCGCAGGGCATCGTCGTGCGCGGGCAGGCGCCGGTGCTCGACGCCACCGGCTGGGTGGCCTTCGCCGGCAAGGGCAGCAGCGACTCCAAGGCCACCATCCAGCAGGTGGACCTGCGCGCGGAACGAATGGTGTTCATTGACCGCGCCTTCGCCGATGCGCGCGTGCAACTCGAGCGCGGCGGCGCGCTCACGCGCGTGCAGCTCAAGGGCAAGGGCATAGACGGCACGATCGAGATTCCCAACGACAGCGCGCGCGCCGTGCAGGGCCGCTTCGCCACCCTGCACCTGCCCTCGGACGATGCTGGGTCGGTGCCGGCGCCGACCGATGCCCTCGTGGTGGACGATCCCGCCGCGTTGCCGCCGTTGCGCTTCTCGATCGTCGACCTGCGCATCGGCGCTGCGCAGCTGGGCCAGGCCGAACTGCAGACCTCGCCGATGCCTTCAGGCCTGCGCATCGACAAGTTCCAGACCAAGGCGAAGAACCTCAGCCTGGATGCCGCCGGCGAGTGGGTGAAGAGCGCACAGGGTTCGCGTTCCAGCCTGCGCGTGGACTTCACCGCCGCCAGCCTCGGGCAGATGCTCGATGCGCTGGGCTATGGCGAGATGGTGGACGGCGGCCCGACCCGCGCCACGTTGACGGGCAGCTGGCCCGGCTCGCCGGGCGCCTTCAGCCTCGCCACGCTCAGCGGCTCGCTGCATGCCGAGGTGGGCGAGGGCCGCCTGCTCGACGTCGAGCCGGGCGGCTCCGGCCGCGTGCTCGGCCTGCTCAGCCTGGCCGAGATTCCGCGCCGGCTCTCGCTCGACTTCAGCGATTTCTTCCAGAAGGGTTTCGCGTTCAACACCGTCAAGGGCGATTTCCGCTTCGCCGACGGCCAGGCGCACACCGACAACCTGCGCATTGATGGCCCGGCTGCGGAGGTCCGCGTCAGCGGCAGCACCGGCCTGCGTGACCAGGTATACGACCAGCGCGTGGAAGTGTTGCCCAAGGCCAGCGGCGTGCTGCCCGCGATCGGCTTCCTGGTCGGTGGCCCGGCCGGCGCCGCGGTCGGCGCCGTCGCGCAGGGCGTGCTGAGCAAGCCCTTGAAGCAAACCACGCGCGTGGTCTACCGCGTCACCGGGCCGTGGGCGAAGCCGGTGGTGAAGGTGATCGAGAAGGGCCCGGCGAAGCCCGGCGCCCCGGTCGCCGCACCCACCCCCTTGCCGACGCCCGAGACCACCGCCATGGAGAAGAGATGAGCAATTCGCTGGAACTCGCGCAGCATCGCCTGCTGGCGCCGACCGGGCTGGGCCTGGATGAGCTCGACCGCGCCTTCGCGCGCCTGCTCGGTCCGGGCGTGGACTCCGGCGACCTTTACTTCCAGCACAGCCGGCGCGAGAGCTGGACGGTCGAGGACGGCATCGTCAAGGACGGCGCGCATGCGATCGAGCAGGGCGTCGGCGTGCGCGCGATCAGCGGCGAGAAGACCGGCTTCGCGTATTCGGACGACATCCGCGCGGAAGCGCTGCTCGACTCCGCGGCGGCGGCGCGCGCAATCAGCCGCGACGGCAACGCGCACACGCCCGGCCAGCGCATCGCCGTCGCCGGGCGCAGGCTCTACGCGCCGCACGATCCTGTCGAAGGCATGCCCGCCGAACAGAAGATGGCCGCCCTGCGCACGCTCGACGCGCTGGTGCGCGCCGCCGATCCACGCGTGCGCCAGGTGGTCGTGAGCCTGAGCGGCGCCGTGGACACGGTGCTGGTGGCGCGCAGCGATGGCGTGCTCGCCGCCGACGTGCGCCCGCTGGTGCGCTGCAACGTGCAGGTCATCGTCGAACAGGCCGGGCGCCGCGAGTCCGGCTATGCCGGCTGTCGGCGGCCGCTATTCCTACGAGGAACTGTTCGCCGGCGGCAAGCCGGAGGCGATCGCGCGCGAGGCGCTGCGGCAGGCGCTGCTCGAACGCTCGAGGCGGTGGATGCGCCGGCCGGCACCATGCCGGTGGTGCTCGGCCCGGGCTGGCCCGGCGTGCTGCTGCACGAGGCGGTAGGCCACGGCCTGGAGGGCGACTTCAACCGCAAGGGCACCTCGGTCTACGCTGGCCGCATCGGCCAGCGGGTGGCGGCGCCCGGCGTCACCATCGTCGACGACGGCACCATTCGCCGGCCGGCGCGGCTCGCTCAACGTGGACGACGAGGGCACCGCCACGCAGTGCACCACGCTGATCGAGGACGGCATCCTGCGTCGGCTACATGCAGGACACCCTCAACGCGCGCCTGATGGGCCATGAAGCCGACCGGCAACGGCCGTCGCGAAAGCTTCGCGCACCTGACCGATGCCGCGCATGACCAACACCTACATGCTGGCCGGCGACCACGACCCGGCGGAGATGATCGCATCGGTGAAGAAGGGCCTGTACGCGCCGAACTTCGGCGGCGGCCAGGTGGACATCACCAGCGGCACGCTTCGTGTTCTCGGCCAGCGAGGCCTACCTGATCGAGGACGGCAGGATCACGCGCCCGGTCAAGGGCGCGACGCTGATCGGCAACGGCCCCGACACCATGAACCGCGTCAGCATGATCGGCAACGACCTCGAGCTCGATGCCGGCGTCGGCGTGTGCGGCAAGGACGGCCAGAGCGTTCCCGTCGGCGTCGGCCAGCCCTCGCTGAAGATCGACTCGATGACCGTCGGCGGCACCAACGCTTCTTGATCGACGCGATGCGACGCCGACGGCGGGCATGTCGCGCTTTTCCCTCGGTCGGGGCTTCCTGCCCCGACTCGGGCGGCGGCCATCCGTGGCCGCCTTGGCGCGCGACACCCCCGCCATCGGCGCCGCTCCCACCGGTGCAGCGATCTGATTAAAAGGGCATTGGCGCTGTCGGAAGACGAGCGCAGCGAAGTCGTGATGCAGAGGCCGCAGGGGTGTTGCGCTTTTTCGCCGCCTTGCTTCTCGCGGCGAAAAAGCGCAACGCCCCGAAAGGCCGGCGCGGCGCGCTATTCGGCCTCGGCTTCCGGCGGCGGCGAATCAAGCAGGGTGCGCAGTTCGCGGAAGAGTTCGCGGAAGGCGTGCGGCGGGCGGTTCTTGAGCCGTTCCTCGCGGGCATTGCGCGCAAGCTGGCGCAGGTGCTGGCGGTCGGCCTGCGGGTACTCGTCGAGCAGTTGCGCGAGGGCGGCGTCGCCGTCTTCGATGAGCGCGTCGCGCAGCGCCTCGATGCGGTGCAGCGCCGCCGACTCGCGCCGGCCGCCGGCCTTGTCGTGCTCGAGGCCGGCACGCAGTGCGAGCAGAATTTCATCGTCCTCGCGGCGCAGCTTCTTGGCCAGGAAGCCGATGGCGCGCTTGCGGGCGATCTGGGCGGTGATGCGCTGCGCGTCGGCGGTGATCGCCAGCAGTTCCTCGCTCAGCATGGGCAGTTGCTGCAGCCGCGCCAGCGGCGTCGCCGCCATCTCGTGCGCCAGCTCGAGCACGGCCAGCGCCTCGCGCCGCAGGTCGCCGCGGCTGGGGCCGAAATACTCGCCGCTTTCCTCGTCGGTGCCGCGCATCCATTCATCCTTGCCGCCGGTTCCCGCATAGTATTGGCCAATGGATACCGAACTGGCTACGTCGGAACGCGCGCAGGACGCGCAGCGGCTGCAGGACCTGGCCGCGGAAGTACTGCGGCTGGCCAAGGCGCGCGGCGCCAGCCAGGCCGAGGTGGCGATCACCGAGGACACCGGCCTGGCGGTCAACGTGCGCCTGGGCGAGGTGGAGACGGTCGAGCGCACGCGCGACCGCGGCGTCGCCCTGACCGTGTACTTCGGCCAGCGCAAGGCCAGCGCCAGCACCGCGGACCTGCAGCCCGGCAGCCTGGTGGCGACGGTCGAGCAGGCCTGTGCAATCGCGAAGTTCACCGAAGCCGATCCCGCCGCAGGCCTGGCCGAGGCCGGGCTGATGGCGGCCGCCACGCGCGATTTCGACCAGTGGCATCCCTGGCGCATTGACGTCGAGGGTGCGCTGGCGCTGGCGCTGGCGGCGGAGTCGCGCGGCCGCGAGGCCGATCCACGCATCGCCAATTCCGATGGCGCGGCGGTCAACACCGGCGAGAGCCTGTCGGTGTACGCCAACAGCCACGGATTCTCGGGCTTCGAGCGCAGCACCAGCCACTCGATCAGTTGCTCGCTGATCGCCGGCCGCGACGACCGCATGCAACGCGACTACTGGTACACCACGGCGCTCAATCCCGACGAGCTCGAGCCGGCGGCCAGCGTCGGCAAGCGCGCCGCCCAGCGCACGCTGGCGCGCCTGGATCCGAAACCGGTGGCGACCGGCGAATTCCCGGTGCTGTTCGCGCCGGAGATGGCGCGCAGCCTGATCGGGCACCTGGTCGGCGCGGTTTCCGGCGGCGCGCTGTACCGCCGCGCGAGCTTCCTGCTCGACGCTGCCGGCAAGCAGATCTTCCCGGACTGGTTCCACATCGCCGAGGATCCTTTCCTGCAGCGCGGCTTCCGTTCCGCCGCCTGGGACGCCGAAGGCGTCGCCACGCGCGCGCAAGACCTCGTTTCCGAAGGCGTGCTGCGCCGCTACGTGCTCGGCAGCTACTCGGCGCGCAAGCTGGGTCTGGAAACCACCGCCAACGCGGGCGGGGTGCACAACCTGCGCGTCGCCAGCAATGCCGCCGACGGCGCCGAGCTGCTCGAGCGCATGGGCACCGGGCTGCTGGTGACGGAACTGATGGGCCAGGGCGTCAACACCACCACCGGCGACTACTCGCGTGGCGCCGCCGGCTTCTGGGTGGAGGGCGGGCGGATCCTGCATCCGGTCGACGAGGTCACCGTGGCCGGCAACCTGCGCGACATGTTCCTGGCGATCGAAGCCGTTGGCGCCGACGTGGACCGGCGTTCGCACGTGCTGGTCGGATCGCTCCTGGTCGGGCGCATGACCGTGGCCGGCGCCGCCTGAGAGCCCCGATTCCGCGCCCGGAAGCTTGACAGCCGGGGTCGCGCGGGAGAGATTGCCGGCAGGCGCACGGAGGGTGCGTCCTCGAACTCCAGGGGAACAAGATGAGCGAAGCAGCATCCCAAGACGACCGCACCATGGCCATGATCGGCCATCTCTCCGGCATCGTTGCCGGGTTCATCGGCCCGCTGATCATCTGGCTGATCAACAAGGACAAGTCCGACAAAGGCTGGCTCAACGACCAGGCCAAGGAAGCGCTCAACTTCCAGATCACCATCTTCATCGCCTACGTCGTCGCCGGCGTGCTGAGCCTGGTGCTGATCGGCATGCTGATGATCCCGATCATCCTGATCGCCAACCTGGTGCTGTGCATCATGGCCGGCATGAAGGCCAACGAAGGCGTGAGCTACCGTTATCCCGCCACGCTGCGCCTGATCAAGTAATCCCGGAACGCCCTCGCGCGGGTCAGTTGGCCCGCGCGAGGGCGAACCCGGCGAGGACGCGCAAGGCGTCCGCGCCTTCGCCCAGCGGCGCCAGCGCCGCCTGCATCTCTTCCGCCAGTTCCCGCAGCCGCGCCTGCGAGCCCGCCATTCCCAGCAGCCCGGGATAGGTGTTCTTGCCCTGCGCCTGGTCCTTGCCGGCGGTCTTGCCCAAGCTGCGCGTCGTCGCCTTCGACGTCGAGGATGTCGTCGCGGATCTGGAAGGCCAGGCCGAGTGCCTGCGCGTAGCGGTCCAGCATCGGCATCGCCGCCGCCGGCGCCGATGCCGAGATCGCGCCCATGCGTACCGCGGCGCGGATCAGCGCACCGGTCTTCAGCGCGTGCAGGTCCGCGAGCGCGTCGAGCGCCAGGGCCCTGCCGGTGGCGGCCATGTCCAGCGCCTGGCCGGCGCACATGCCTTCGACGCCGCTGGCGGCGGCGAGTTCGCGCACCAGCGCGATGCGCGTTTCCGCCGGCAGCGCCGCCTGCGCCAGCTGCGCGAAGGCCAGCGCCTGCAGCGCGTCGCCGGCGAGGATGGCGGTGGCTTCGTCGAAGGCCACGTGCACGGTCGGACGGCCGCGGCGCAGGGCATCGTCGTCCATCGCCGGCAGGTCGTCGTGCACCAGCGAGAAGGCATGCACCAGTTCGACCGCGGTGGCGGCGGCGTCCAGAGCCTGCGCCGGCGCACCGAAGGCGTGGCCGGCGGCATGCACCAGCAGCGGCCGCAGGCGCTTGCCGCCGCCCAGGGCGGCATGGCGCATCGCCTCGGCCAGGCGGGGGGCGCGGCCGGCGGGGGAGAGTGCCTGCGCCAGCGCCGCTTCCACGCGCGCGCGCCAGGCTTCGATCAGCGCCTCAGTCGGCATCGCGCGGGAAATCTTCCGCGCGCTCCGGGTCGGCCGGGTCCGCGAGCAGGCGCACGCGCTGCTCGGCGCGCTCCAGCGCCTGCCGGCAATCGCGGTACAGGGCGATGCCGCGTTCGTAGGCGGCGAGCGACTCGTCGAGGCTCTGCTCGCCCTTTTCCATCTTCTGCACGACCTGCTCGAGGTCGTCCAGCGCGCGCTCGAAGCTGGCGACGCCCGGCGCCGGATCGTTATCTGGGATGCTCATGGCCAAATTCTCCGGCTTCGTCGGCGGGGGGTCAATCACGCGCCGGTTCCCGGATGCCAGCGCAGGCGCAAGCCGCTGGCCGCGCAGGCGTCCTGCCAGCGACCGGAGACGATGGTATCGCCTGCGGCCAGCAGTTCCGCGTCGGGCGCATGCAGCAGCGGCACGCGCCCGCGCAGCCACGGCGGCAGGCCCGCCTGCAGCAGGCAATCCTTCAGCGCGTGCGTGTGCGTCCGGCCGGGCAGGCGGATGCGCTCGCCGCCGCTGCGCGAAAGCACGCGCAAGGGCAGCAGCTCTGGCGGCAGGCGCGCGCCCGCATCGGTGCCCTGCAGCTCGAGGCTGGCGCCGTCGGGCAGCGGCAGCGGCGTGGCGCCGTCCCAGCTGCAGGAAAAGCCGCGCCCGTCGCTCGCCCCGGGCAGGTCCGCGTGCAGCAGCTCGCGCCAGCGCCGCAGGCGCGCGCCTGCCCAGCGATATTCCGGTTGCGCGTCACGGCGCGCCTGCAGCAGTTCGGCGTCGATCAGCGCACAGGCGCGACCGGGCAGCGGCGGCAGCCCGAGGCCGGCGAGCCAGTGGCGCAGCACGCGCGCCGCGCCACGCCGGCGACAGCGCGCACAGCGCGGGCACGGACAGGGTGTGCGGATCCGCGGTGCGTGCAAGCTGCAGCCGCGCCTGCGCTTCCTCCGCGAGCAGCGCGGCATCCTCGGCCAGCAACGCGGCACTGCGCGCCAGCGCCGCGTCGGCGCCCGGCCAGCGCGTGCGCAGCACCGGCAGCACGCGGTGGCGCAGGAAGTTGCGGTCGAAGGCGGCGTCGGCATTGCTCGGATCGTCGATCCAGCGCAGCTCGTGCGCCTGCGCGTAGCCGAGCAGCGCCGCGCGCGGCAGTTCCAGCAAGGGCCGCCACAGGCGGCCCTGCGCGAACAGGCGCGAGCCGCGCATGGCGGCGAGCCCGCCGCTGCCCGAAGCGCGCAGCAGGCGCAGCAGCACGGTCTCGGCCTGGTCGTCGCGGTGATGCGCGAGCACCAGCACTTCCGCCGGCGCGAGCGCCGCCGCGAAGGCGGCGTGGCGGGCCTCGCGCGCGGCGCCCTCGAGGCCCAGGCCGCTGCCCAGGCGCACATGCACAGGCACGACCTGGAGCGCTACTTGCATGGCCGCGCAGAACTCCACGCAATGCTGCGCCCAGGCGGCCGCGGCGGGTTGGAGGTCATGGCGCACGTGGATGGCGCGCAGGCCGCGCGCGCGCACCGCCGCGTCGGCGGCGAGGGCATGCAGCAGGACGGTGGAGTCCAGTCCGCCGCTCAGGCCGACCAGCAGCGGCGCATCGGGTGCATCGCGCAGCGCGGTGGCCGGTGTGTCCGCCATCTCAGGCGGTCTCGTAGGCCCCGTAGGAACGCAGGCGCTGGTAGCGCTTCTCGAGCAGGGTCTCCACGTCCATGCGTTCGAGCAGGGCGAGTTCTTCCATCAGCGCGAGTTTGAGCGTGCCCGCCATGGTGGTGGGATCGCGGTGCGCGCCGCCCAGCGGCTCCGGAATCACGCGGTCGATCAGCTTGTGCTCGAGCAGCCTCGTGGCGGTGAGTCCGAGCGCCTCGGCGGCGTCACGCGCCTTGTCGGCGCTTTTCCACAGGATCGAGGCGCAGCCTTCGGGGGAAATGACCGAGTAGGTGCTGTATTGCAGCATGAGCGTGCGGTCGCCGACGCCGATCGCCAGCGCGCCGCCGGAACCACCCTCGCCGATCACCGTGCAGATTACCGGGATGCGCAGTTCGGACATCTCCAGCAGGTTGCGCGCGATCGCCTCCGATTGCCCGCGCTCTTCCGCGCCCACGCCCGGGTATGCGCCCGGCGTGTCGATGAAGGTGAACAGCGGCAGGCCGAAGCGTTCGGCCAGTTTCATCAGGCGCAGCGCCTTGCGGTAGCCCTCCGGGCGCGGCATGCCGAAGTTGCGGCGGATCTTGCTCTTGGTGTCGCGGCCCTTCTGTTGCCCGATGACCACGCAGGAACGCCCGGCAATCCGTGCCAGGCCACCAACAATGGCGGCGTCGTCGGCGTAGGCGCGGTCGCCGGCGAGTTCGTGGAACTCGTCGCAGATCAGGCCGAGGTAGTCGAGCGTGTAGGGGCGCTGCGGATGCCGGGCGAGCTGCGAGATCTGCCAGGGCGTGAGCGCGTGGAAGATCTCCGCGGTGCGCGTGCGCAGCTTCTCGCGCAGGCCCTCGACCTCGACGTCGATGTTCACCGACTGGCCGGTGCTGGCGCGGCCGAGCTCGGCGATCTTCGCCTCGAGGTCGGCGATCGGCTGTTCGAAATCGAGGAAATTGGGGTTCATGGCGCCATATTAGCCCAGGGCCGGTGCAGCGACAGGCTGACCCCGCTGATCCCCGGCAGGGCGCGCAGGCTGGAAATCAGCTCCGCGTCGGTGCGCAGGGATTGCGCCCCGTTGAGCTCGATGGTGCCGCGCGTGGCGCCGGTCAGCAGGTCGATGCGCAAGGGCGTGCCACCGGGGCGGAAGCCCGCCATCAGCTGCTGCAGGCGCTCCCAGGTGCCGCCCTGGCGCAGGTCCACGGTCAGCGCGAGCCTGCGCCCGTACTGCGCGCACAGGGTGCGGAAGTCCCAGCACTGGCGCGCGCGCAAGGAGAAACCGCCGTTGAAGGCATCCTCGCGCAGGTTGCCTTCCACCACCACGATGCGGTCGCGCGACAGCAGTGGCCCGAACTCGGTGAAGGCCTCGCTGAAGAACGCACACTCGATGCGGCCGCGGGTGTCCTCGAGCTGCACGAAGGCCTGGTTGTCGCCGCGCCGGCGCACCGCCGTGACCAGGCCGGCGAGCACCACCGGCGCCTCGCCGCGATTGTTGCGGCGCTCGGCGAAGATCTTTTCCAGATCGCCCAGGTGCGTGCCCACCAGCGCCTGCAACTCGCCGGCCCAGGGATCAAGCGGGTGGCCGCTGAGGAAATGCCCGAGCGTCTCGCGTTCGCCGACCAGCTTCTGTTCCAGCGGCCAGTCCGCCACCACCTGCAGCTCGATGTGCATGGACGGCCCGGCCGCGTCGCCGCCGAACAGCGAGGCCTGCCCGGCGTCGCGCTCGCGCGCGAGCTGGTCGCTGGCACGGATCGCCTCCGGCAACTGCAGCATCAGCGAGGCGCGGTTGACGCCGAGCCGGTCGAGCGCGCCCGAGCAGACCAGCGCCTCGAGCACGCGCTTGTTGAGGCGCGTGGAATCCACGCGCTGGCAGAAGTCGAGCAGGTCGCGGTACTCGCCGCCGCCGCGCCGCGCCTCGACGATCGCCTCGCAGGCGCCGCGACCCACGCCCTTCACCGCGCCCAGGCCGTAACGCACCGTCTTTGCGTCCAGTGCCGCGAACATGTAACCGGATTCGTTGACGTCGGGCGGCAGCACCTTCAGGCCGATCGCGCGCGCGTCCTCGAGGAAGTTCACCACCTTGTCGGTGTTGTCCATGTCCGAGGACAGCGTCGCCGCCATGAACTCTGCCGGGTAATGCGTCTTCAGCCACGCGGTCTGGTAGGCGATCAGCGCGTAAGCGGCCGAGTGCGACTTGTTGAAGCCGTACTCGGCGAACTTTTCCATCAGGTCGAAGATCGACGTGGCGGTGCGCGCGGCAATGCCGTTGGCCTCGGCGCCGTCCTCGAACTTGAAGCGCTCCTTGGCCATCTCCTCGGGCTTCTTCTTGCCCATGGCGCGGCGCAGCAGGTCGGCGCCGCCGAGCGAATACCCGGCCAGCACCTGCGCGATCTGCATCACCTGTTCCTGGTACACGATCACGCCGTAGGTCGGCTTCAGGATCGGCTCCAGCAGCGGGTGCGGGTAGCTCACTTCCGCGCGGCCATGCCGGCGGTTGATGAAGTCGTCGACCATGCCCGAGTTCAGCGGACCAGGGCGATACAAGGCGGCCAGTGCGATCAGGTCCTCGAAGCAGTCGGGCTCGAGCTTGCGGATGTAGTCCTTCATGCCGCGCGATTCGAACTGGAACACCGCCGTGGTCAGGCCCTTCGACAGCAGCCGGTAGGTCGGCGTGTCGTCCAGCGGCAGGTCGAGGATGTCGAGCGGGCCCTCCGCGCTTTCACGGCGCCCGGCGTTGATCGCCTTCACCGCCCAGTCGATGATGGTCAGCGTGCGCAGGCCGAGGAAGTCGAACTTGACCAGGCCGATCGCCTCGACGTCGTCCTTGTCGAACTGGGTGACGATGCTGCGCGCGGTCTCGCCCTTGCCCACGTGCTCGGCGAACAGCGGGGAGAAGTCGGTGAGCGGGGTCGGGGCGATCACCACGCCGCCGGCGTGCTTGCCGGCATTGCGGGTCAGGTCCTCGAGCTTGCGCGCCAGGTCGATCAGGTCGCGCACGTCGTCTTCGGCGCGGTAGCGCGCGATCAGTTCCTGCGAGGCCAGGTTGTGGTCGCGCCGCGCCGCGTCCGACTCGCCCAGGGCGTCGTCGAGGCTGACGCCCAGCGTCATCGGGATCAGCTTGGCGAGGCCGATCGACGAAACCGTAGGGATAGCCGAGCACGCGGCCGCTGTCGCGCACCACCGCCTTGGCCGCCATGGTGCCGTAGGTGATGATCTGGCTGACCTTGTCGCGGCCGTACTTCTGCGCGACGTAGTCGATCACCTCGTCGCGGCGGTCCATGCAGAAGTCGATGTCGAAGTCGGGCATCGACACGCGCTCGGGATTGAGGAAGCGCTCGAACAGCAGGTCGTAGCGCATCGGGTCGAGGTCGGTGATGCCCAGCGCCCAGGCCACCAGCGAGCCTGCGCCCGAGCCGCGGCCGGGGCCGACCGGGATGTCGTTCTGCTTGGCCCAGTTGATGAAGTCGGCAACGATCAGGAAGTAGCCGGGGAAGCCCATCGAGACGATGACTTTCAGTTCGCTGGCCAGGCGCGCGTCGTAGTCGGCGCGCTCGAAGCCCTGCGCCATGGCGTGCTTCTGCAGCCGTCCCTGCAGGCCGAGTCGCGCCGACTCCTCGATCCAGGATTCCAGCGTGTAGCCTTCCGGCACCGGGAAGTCGGGCAGGAAGTAGGTGCCGAGCGAGAGCTCCAGGTTGCAGCGCTTGGCCAGCTCGACGGTGTTGTCCAGCGCTTCCGGCAGGTCGGCGAACAGCTCGGCCATTTCCTCCGCGCGACTTCAGGTACTGCTCGGGCGAGTAGTCGCGCGGCCGGCGCGGATCGTCCAGCACGCGGCCGCTGGCGATGCACACGCGCGCCTCGTGCGCGTCGAAGTCCTCGCGGTGCAGGAAGCGCACGTCGTTGCTGGCGATGAGCGGCAGCGCCATCGCGTCCGCGAGGGCGACGGCGGCCTCGTTGAAGGCTTGCTCGCCGGCGCGGTTGTTGCGCACCAGCTCCAGGTACAGGCGCTCCGGCAGCACGTGCGACCAGTGCTGCAGCAGCTCCTGCGCGGCCTCGCGCTTTCCCGCCGCGAGCAGGTGCCCGACCGGGCTCTCACGACCGGCGAGGATCACCAGGCCCGCGCAGTCGTGCCAGCAGCCACTCGGGACGCAAGGCGACGAAGTCGCCGCGGTGTCCTTCCAGGAAGGCGCGGGTGATCAGCCGCGACAGGCTCAGGAACCCGCTCCGGTCCAGGCACAGCACCGTCACCCGCTGCGGCGGCTGGTTTTCCTCCGCCAGCCACAGGTCCGCGCCGGCGATGGGCTTGAGGCCCGCGCCCTCCGCGGCCTTGAAGAACTTCACCAGCGCGAACAGGTTGCTGGTGTCGGTGACGGCGACGGCCGGCAGCTGCAATTCCGCACAGCGCTGTACCAGCGGCGCGATGCGCAGCGTGGAATCGGTCAGCGAATATTCGCTGTGCAGGTGCAGGTGGACGAAGCTGGGGGACATGCCGGTTGCCTGGCCCCGCGGCAGCGCAGGGCAGGCTTCCAGCTTAGGGCGGGGGCCGGGGCCGGACAAGGCTTGACAGGCCCGGTCCGGCGGCGGTTTTTCCGCGCCCGCGCGCTGCGATTCAGCAGACGCGGAAGGGCTGCTCCATGCGCGCCGGGCGGGCGTAGCCGCGCGCGCGCACCTGCTGGCGGTGCAGCATTTCGCTGGCGCCGGCGACGCAGGCCGCTTCCCAGGCCGCGCGCAGCTCGTCGACGGTGCCCCGGAAGGCATTGGCGGCGCGGAAACGGCAGAAGTCGATATAGTCGCCGACCTCGGCCTCGAACTCCTTCCAGCACAGCTCCACCATCAGCGCCTCGTCGAGGTGGCCGAACAGCGGCGTCGCGTCCGGAATGAGGTTCTCGCCGCCGCGCAGTGCGGCGATGAGGTGGCGGCCGCGGCGCGCGGTGGCCTCCGGCACCTTCCAGTCGCGATCGTCGAGCATGCGCGCGAGCGCGTCGGCGCGCGCCATGCGCAGGGCGATGGTCGCCTCGGCAGTGTCGGCCGGGATCGACTGCAGCCAGCGCGCCAGGCTGGCAACCTGGTCGGCGTGCACCGCGGGCGCGCCCGCGTCCACCGCCTGCAGCTTGCCGTTGAAGGCCAGCAGGTCCGCGTCCTCGAGCTTCAGCCCGGCGACCTGCTGGCGACGCGCGTCATGCTTTCCTGCCGGCAGCGACAGCGGCAGGGCTTGCGGAATCGAGTACACGGTATTCATTGCTTCCTCTCATTCGGGCTCAATGCCCGCGCATCTGGATTGATGCAGCCCAATGATGAAAGGTTGCAAGTTTTCGCGCGCGTGCATCAGGTAAGCGTGACCTCCGACCTACCTCACCCTGCCGGAAGTCACTGGCCGGCGCGGCCGCAACAGTCGAGCGAGGGCCGCAGGGGCATTCTCCTTTTTCGCCGCCTTGCTTCTCGCGGCGAAAAAGGAGAATGCCCCGAAAGGCCCGAGCAGCGAGGTCTCAGCCCGCGCCGTTCAAGTGACACGGAATATGCGGGACCAGGCTCGATGCTCGACATAAGCCTGGTCATGCACGCGATGCATGTGCTCCCACAACGCCCCTTCCTCGGCGCGCGCGCGCAGCCAGTCGAGCTGGTGCAGCGGGCGGCCGGAGCCCTCGGCGTTGTCGCGGCGGAACTCGCAGAAATCGCGGTAGTCCTCGACATCCTCCGCCAGCACCGGCCAGGCCAGCTCCAGCAGTAACGCGTCGTCGAGGTAGCCATAGGTCGGCATGCTGTCCGGGATCAGGTCGTCGGCGGCGGCGATGTATTCCAGGATCAGGTCGATGCGGCGCGCCTGCGCCGGATCCAGCGGCCAGTCGCGATCCACGCGCATCGCCTGCATCTCCGCCACGCGGTCCAGGCGCGCGCGCAGCAGTTGCCCGCGCTGCTCCGGCGGTTGCGACTGCAGCCAGGCCGCGACGCTGGCGATGGCGTCGGCGTCAACCCGCGGCGCGTCGCGATGCAGTTCGTGCACGAGTGCGTCGAAGCGCGCGATCGCATCCGCATCGGGATGCACGGGAGAAGGCGCAGGCGGCAGCGCGGCGCGATTGCGCGGCAGGGGGATCGAAGGAAACGCGGGAGCAGGGGCAGGATGGCGCATGGCGAGCCTCGCTGCCGGCCATAGGGGGAACTGCGCCGGCTCTGGTCGGCAAAGGGGCCGATCGCAGCCGCATTGGCAGGATGCGTCTTTCGGTTTACGCCCGCGCGCGCGGGCTGTCAAATGGCCGGCGCGGGTTGCGCGAACAGCTGCGTTTGCAGGCGCTCGCGCACCGGCGCGAAGCTGCGCCGGTGCTGCTCGCAGGGCCCCAGCCGCGCCAGCGCGGCGAGGTGTTCCGGCGTGGAATAGCCTTTGTGCCGGTCGAAGCCGTAACCCGGATGGCGCGCATGCAACTCGCGCATGTGCCGGTCGCGGCTGACCTTGGCGAGGATGGACGCGGCCATGATCGCCGGCTCCAGCGCATCACCCCCGACCAGCGCGCGCGCAGGGCAGGGCAGCCCCGGCGGCACGCGGTCGCCGTCCACCAGCACGCGCGTGGCGGCCGGCGCCATCGCGCACACCGCGCGGCGCATGCCTTCCATGGTCGCCCACAGGATGTTGAGCGTGTCGATCTCCTCGCGTTCCACGAACACCACCTGCCAGCACACCGCCGCGCGCAGGATCTGGGGAAATAGCCGCTCGCGCTCGGCCTCGGACAGCGCCTTTGAATCGTCGAGGCCGCGCGGCCTCCGGCGCGGGTGCAGGATCACCGCCGCGCACACCACCGGGCCGGCCAGCGGACCGCGCCCGGCTTCGTCCACGCCGGCCACCAGCGCGGGCGCGCGCGCGCTCACTGCGGCATCTCCAGCAGGTTCGCGACGGCCCGCGCCGCCGCCGCCGAGCCGCCACCGCGCAGGCGCTCGTGGATGGCGAGGAAGCGCCGTTCCAGCGTCTCGCAGGCGGCCGGGTCGGACAGCCAGCGTTCGAGCGCGGACACGAGGTTTTCGGGCGTGCAATCGCCCTGCATGAGTTCCGGCACGATCGGTTCGTTGGCGAGCACGTTGGGCAGGCTGTAGACGCTGCTGCGCATCATGCCGAGCCCGGTCACCAGCCGGTAGGTCAGCGCCGAGATCCGGTATCCGACCACCATCGGCCGCTTCGCCAGCAGCGCCTCGAGCGCCGCGGTGCCGGAGGCCAGCAGGACCAGGTCGGAGGCGATCATGGCCTCGTGCGCGCGGCCATCGAGCACGCGCGTACGCGGCGCCGGCTGGCGGGCCAACTGTGCCTCCACCTGCGCGCGGCAGCGCGCGTCGGCAGCCGGCAGCAGCACCTGCAACTCCGGCAGTCGCTCGCGCAGCAGCGCCGCAGCGGCGAGGAAGGTGGGCAGCAGGCGCTCGATCTCGCTGGCGCGGCTGCCGGGCAGCATCGCCAGCACGGGGCCGCCGGCCTCGACATCCAGCGCGCGCCGCGCGGCCCCGGCGTCGGGATGCAGCGGGAAATCGTCGGCGAGCGGGTGGCCGACGAACAGGGCGTCCACGCCGAGGCGCGCGTAGATCGGCGGTTCCATCGGGAACAGGCACAGCACCAGGTCCGCGCTGCGGCCCAGTTTGGCCGCGCGGCCCTCGCGCCAGGCCCAGACCGAGGGGCTGACGTAGTGCACCGTGCGCACGCCGGCGCGCTTGAGCGCGCGCTCCAGGCCCAGGTTGAAGTCGGGTGCGTCGATACCGATGAAGACCTGTGGCCGCCAGTCGAGCAGGCGCCTGCGCAGGCGGGCGCGCAGCGACAGCAGGCGCGGCAGGTGCAGCAGCACCTCGGATAGCCCCATCACCGCCAGTTCGCCGCAGTCGTGCCAGGCGTCCAGGCCCGCGGCGCGCATCTTCGGCCCGCCGATGCCGGCGAATTCGGCTTGTGGGTAGAGGGCGCGCAATTGCGTGACGAGGCCGGCGCCGAGCAGGTCACCCGAGGCCTCCCCGGCGACCAGGGCGATGCGCATGCCTAGCGCAACAACCCGCGTTCGCTGCGCTCGATGAATTCGAGCATCTGCCGCACGTCGGCGGAATCGCGTGCCGACGCGGCCAGTTCCTGCCTTGCCTCCGCCATCGGCTTCCCGGACATGTACACGCTGCGGTAGGCGCGCTTGATGGCGGCGATGCGCTCGGGGCTGAAACCGCGGCGCTTGAGCCCCTCGGAATTGATGCCGCGCGGCTCGGCGTAGCGGTCGGCGACCATGACGAAGGGCGGCACGTCGGCGTTGATCAGCGCGCCCATGCCGACGAAGGCATGCGCGCCGATGCGGCAGAACTGGTGCACGCCGACGAAGCCACCGAGGATGGCGTGGTCCTCGACCACCGCGTGTCCGCCCAGGGTGGCGTTGTTGGCCATGATCGTGTTCGAGCCGACCATGCAATCGTGCGCGATGTGCACGTAGGCCATGATCCAGTTGTCGTCGCCGATGCGGGTCACGCCGCCGCCGTCGCCGGTGCCGCGGCTGAAGGTGGTGAACTCGAAGATCGAGTTGCGGTGCCCGATCACCAGTTCGGTGCGCTCGCCGGCGAACTTCTTGTCCTGCGGGTCGCCGCCGAGCGCGGCGTGCGCGTGGATGCGGTTGTTGTCGCCGATGCGGGTCGGTCCGGTGATCACGCAGTGCGAGCCGATGCTGGTGCCGTCGCCGATATCCACGTCCGCGCCGATGATGCTGAAGGCGCCGACGCTGACCCGCGCACCCAGGCGTGCGCCCGGATCGACCTGCGCGGTCGGGTGGATCACGCGCCGCCCTCGGCGCAGAGGATGTCGGCGCTGGCAACGACCTTGCCAGCCACGCTGGCGGCGCATTCGTACATCGCCATGTTGCGGATGACGCGCTTGAGCCCGACCGCGAGCATCAGCTGGTCGCCGGGCACGACCATGCGCGAGAAGCGCGCGTTGTCTATCTTCACCAGGTAGAACAGTTTTTCGTCGCCAGCCCGGCCCGCGCCCGCGGAAAGCTGCGTGAGCAGCCCGCCCGCCTGCGCCAGCGCCTCCAGCACCAGCACGCCCGGCATCACCGGGTGGCCGGGGAAATGGCCCTGGAAGAAGGGCTCGTTGATGCTGACGTTCTTCACCGCGAGGATGCGCTTGTGCGGTTCCAGCTCCAGCACGCGGTCCACCAGCAGGAACGGGTAGCGGTGCGGCAGCAGGGCCTGGATGCGGGTGACATCCACGGGCATCGCAACGGGTTCGGTCATGTCAATCCTCGGCCGGGGGCAGGGGCGCGATTTTACGCGCCAGTTCGTCCAGATGCTTGAAACGGGCGGCGTTGCGGCGCCACTGCCGCGTCGGCTGCAGCGGCGTACCGGAAGAGTACTCGCCGGGGCCGGTCAGCGAATGCGTCACCAGGCTCATCGCAGTGACGGTGACGCGGTCGCCGACCTCAATGTGGCCGACGAAGCCGGCGCCGCCGCCGACCAGGCACCAGCGGCCGATGCGCGTCGAGCCGGCGACGGCGACGCAGCCGGCCATGGCCGTGTGCGCGCCGATGCGCACGTTGTGCCCGACCTGGATCTGGTTGTCGAGGCGCACGTCCTCCTCGAGCTCGGTGTCCTCGATGGCGCCGCGGTCGATGGTGGTGTTGGCGCCGATCTCGCAGTCGTCGCCAATGCGCACGCCACCGAGTTGCGGCACCTTCAGCCAGCGGCCGGCGTCCATGGCCAGGCCGAAGCCCTCGGCGCCGATGACGGCACCCGGATGCAGGCGTACGCGTTTGCCCAGGCGCACGCGCGCCACCAGCGTCACGCGCGCGAGCAGTTCGCAGCCTTCGCCGACCTCGCAATCCTCGCCGACGATGCAGGCCGGGCCCAGCACCGCGCCGGCACCGATGCGCGCGCGCGCCGACACAAAGCACAGCGGGCCGATGCTGGCCGCGGGCGAGACATCGGCGCCCGGCTCGACCACGGCGCTGGGATGGATGCCGGGAACCGGTGCCCGGACGGGCTCGAAAAGCGAGGCAACGCGGGCGAAAGCCGCGTACGGATCGGCCGCGACCAGGCAGGGCGCCGGGGACGCGGCGGCGTCTGCTTCGCGCAGCAGCACCGCGCCGGCGCGGGTGTGCGGAAGCTGCCGGCGATAGGCCGGATTGGCGAGGAAAGCCAGTTGCCCGGGACCGGCACCTGCGAGCGTGCCGACGCCGGTGATGCGCGTCCCGGGCGGGCCGCGCAGCTCGAGGCCGAACCGGTCCGCGAGCTCGTGCAGTTCGAAGCCGGGGACGGTCATGTCCGCCCGCCCCGGGTCCTTACTGCTGGTTGCCGAAGGTGAACTGCAGCTGCTCGATCTCGTCCTTGGTGCAGGACGGCCACGGTCCGCCCTTGCAGCGGCCGTAGTCGATCGGGAAGGCATAACTGATCGAGATCGGGCCCACCGGCGACTGCCACTGCAGCGCGATGCCGGTGGAAATGCGGAACTTGTTCAACTCGAAGTCGCCCGGGCGCGCGTACACATAGCCGTAGTCCACGAAGGCCGAGATGCGCGAGCCCTGGCCGATGCTGCCCAGCAGTTTGGGGAAGTAGAACTCGAAGGTGCCGGTGGTCTTGACGGCGCCGCCGAGCGGCTGCGGGCGCGCCGAGCCGCCGATCGAGTAGGTCGGTCCGAGCGTGTTGGTGGTGAAGCCGCGCACCGAGCCCGGGCCGCCGGCGTAGAAGTTCTTGAAGAAGGGCAGGCCGCACTTGTCGGCGCTGCCGGGGATGCGCGCGCCGCGAGGCGAGAAGGAGTCGCACAGCGCGTCGCTGGTCGATCCATAGGAATCACCGTAGCCCAGGCTGACCCCGGTCTTCATGACCACCCACGGCGCGAACGGCCAGTAGTGTTCGAATTCGTAGCTCAGGCGGTAGTACTCGAGATCGCTGCCGGGTAGCGCCGCCTCGAAGAGCACGCGGTGCATGGTGCCGCGCGTGGGTAGCAGGTAGTCGTTGCGGGTGTCGTAGGCGAAGTTCGCGCGCCAGGTCCACGAGTTCACGGTCCACTGGCGCTGATTGCCCAGGCTGGTGTTGAGGAAGTCGGGGATGCCCGGGCCGAGGCCTGCCTCGGGGTTGAGCGCGTCATCGTCCTCGGACGGGGTGTCCGGGTTGCGGTCGTCGTCGATGTGGTAGGTGAAGGTGCCCTGCCGCTCGCGGTCGCCCATGGTCTGGATCAGGTAATCGATCACCTGCGGGGGCGTGGTGCCGTCATAGGTGCTGATCTGGTTGCGGGAGATGCCGAAGGCGGTCCCCAGCATGATGCTTTCGGTGAGCGGGATGCCGAAGTTGACTTCGCCGGCGGCGTTGCCGGAGCCGTAGCGCGCGGTGGAGTTCGTGGTCTGGCTGTAGTCGCTGTAGCTGAGGTTGTAGCCGACGCTGATGCCGTCATCGGTGAAGTACGGGTCCATGTAGGACAGGTTGACGCTCTTGGAGTAGCTGTTGTTTTGCAAGCCGATCGAGAAGCGGTTGCCGCTGCCGAGGAAGTTGTTCTGCAGCAGCTGGATGCTGGTGACCAGTCCGGCGTTCTGCGAATAGCCCAGGCCGAAGGTGAAGCTGCCGGCATTGCGCTCCTTCACCGACACCACCAGGTCCACCTGGTCGCCCTTGCCGGCGACTTCCGGCGTCTCGATCTCGACCGTCTCGAAGTAGCCGAGGCGGCGCAGGCGGAGCTTGGAGCGGTCGATCAGGGCCTGCGAATACCAGGCGCCCTCGAACTGGCGCATCTCGCGGCGCAGCACCTCGTCGGCGGTGACGGCGTTGCCCTTGAAGACGATGCGGCGCACGGTGACGCGCGGCCCGGGCTTGACCACGAAGTTCAGGCCGACCGTTTTCGCGGCGCGGTCGACCTCGGGGATCGGGTTCACTTCGGCGAAGGCGTAGCCGATGTTGGAAAGCACGATCGCGATGCCGTCGGTGGTGCGCTCGATCGCCGAGCGCGAGAAGGTCTGGCCCGCCTTGGGGATCAACAGCTTCTCGATCTGCTCTTGCGGCAGCACGGTCTCGCCGGTGACGGTGACTTCGCCGATGGTGTACTTCTCGCCCTCGGAAATGTTCGCGGTGATGAACATGTCCTGGCGGGTCGGGCTGATCGCCAGCTGGGTGGATTCGACGTTGAAGTCCACGTAACCGCGGTCGAGGTAGAAGCGCTGCAGTTTTTCGAAGTCGCCGGAGACCTTTTCGCGCGAGTACTGGTCGTCGCGGCGGTACCAGGACAGCCAGTTGGAGGTGGAGGACTCCCAGCCGCCGCGGATCTGCGCGTCGGGGAAGGTCTCGTTGCCGACGATGTTGATGTCGCGGATCTTGGCCGGCTTGCCCTCGGCGATCACGATC
Source organism: uncultured Gammaproteobacteria bacterium (assembly GCA_963707625.1). GTDB lineage: Bacteria > Pseudomonadota > Gammaproteobacteria > Xanthomonadales > Xanthomonadaceae > Arenimonas. The sequence goes on along the minus strand of CAVPQV010000019.1, from coordinate 293,015 downwards.
TTCACGTCCACCCGGTTGCGGTCGAGCTGGGAAATGGTCGGGCTGATGGTGACGCCGTACTTGCCGCGGTTGTTGTACTGGCGGGTCAGTTCCTGGGTCACGCGGTCGAGGTTGAGCGGGTTGTAGGTCTCGCCCTCGGACAGGCCGATCGACTTCAGGCCCTTCATGAGCTCCTCGGTCTTCAGCTCCTTGTTGCCCTGCAGCTCGATGGTGTTGATCGCCGGGCGTTCGACCACGGTGATGACCAGCACGTCGCCCTGGCGCTCGAGGCGGACGTCGCTGAAGAAGCCGGTCTTGAACAGCGCCCGGATCGCTTCGGTCGAGCGGCCGCGGTCGAGCAGGTCGCCGCGCTCCACCGGCAGGTAGCTGAACACGGTGCCTGCGGAAATGCGCTGCAGGCCGTCCACGCGGATGTCCGCCACGGTGAAGGGCTGGTAGTTCTGGGCAAGGACCGGTCCGGTCAGGGCGGCAGCGAGGGCAAGGCTCAGCAGGCGTCGGCGTACAGTCGGGCGCGTCATCATCGATCCAGTCAGGTGGCGCGTGGCGCCGGGTGGTTGTTCAGGTAAAGGTTCGAACCAGGTCGTTGTAGAAGGCCAGGCCGATCAGCCCGGCCAGCAGCAGCAGCCCGGCATATTGCCCGGCCAACAGCACGCGTTCCCCGACCGGACGACCCGAAATCAGTTCGATAAGGTAATACAGCAGGTGCCCCCCATCCAAGACCGGAATGGGCAGCAGGTTCATCACGCACAGGGTCAGGGACAGGCTGGCCATGATCCAGAGCAGGCTGGAAATGCCTACGCGGGCCTCGGAATGCACTACCTGGGCGATGCCGATGACCCCGGAAAGATTTTTCGCGGAAGCCTTGCCGGTGACCAGGCGGGCGATGAAAGCGAGCATCTCGCCGGTCTGCTTGCGCGTTTCGGCGACCGATTCGCGCAAGGCGGGCAGCGGTGCATAGCGCTGCACGGTCTGATTCAGCTGCGGCGCGATGCCCAGTTGCCAGGCCGGCCCGGCGTCCGTCTCGACCCGGCGCGGTACGATTTCCGCCCGCCCACGGGCGCCGCCGCGCTCGTAGTCGACGCCGACGGCCCCGCCGCCGGCCGCCGCGGCGCGCATCGCGGGCCGGATCTGGCTGAATCGGGTGATGTCCCGTCCGCCGATGCGCACGATGCGGTCGCCGACCTGCAGGCGCCCTTCGGCCGGGAAACCCGGGCTGATGGCGCCCACCCGCGGCGCGTCCGAGGCCAGGTCCGTGCTCAGGCCGATGGCGGCGAGCGGATCACCCTGGTCGAAATCCCTCCCCAAGCGGTCGAGCCGCAGCTGGGCCTCGCGGCGTGTGCCCTTGGCGTCCTGCACGGCCACCGTGACCGGCTCGCGGTCGATGGCGGCCAGTGCCAGCGGGATCATCGCGCCTTCCCAGCTGTCCACCGGCTGCCCGGAAACCGCCAGCAGGCGGTCGCCGGCCGCGAGTCCGGCCTCGGCGGCGATGCCGCGGGTTTCGCCCAGTATCGGCGCCAGTTCCGGCCGGCCGAGCTGCAGCGCCGCCCAGAACAGCAGCAGGCACAGCAGCAGGTTGGCCATCGGGCCGGCGGCCACCACCAGGATGCGCTGCCAGGCGGGCTTGCGATTGAAGGCGCGCTCGCGATCGGCCGGCGCCACCTCCTGCTCGCGTTCGTCCAGGAACTGCACATAGCCGCCGAGCGGGATCAGCGCCACCTGCCAGCGCGTGCCGTGGGCGTCCACGCGCGACCACAGCGGCTTGCCGAAACCGACCGAAAAGCGCAGCACCTTGACGCCGAAGCGACGCGCGACCCAGAAATGGCCGAGTTCGTGGAAGGTCACCAGCACGCCCAGCGTGACGATGAACCAGAAGGTGCCGCCGAAAAATCCGCTCATGCCCGTGCCATTTCCGCGCAGATCTCCATCGCCTTGCGCCGCGCCCGGGCGTCGCACCCGAGTCAGGACCTCCAGATCCTCCGCCGGTTCCGCAGGCAGTGCGGCCAGCGTGGCCTCGATCAGCGCCGGGATGCCGGGGAAGGACAGTCGGCCGTCGAGGAAGGCGGCCACCGCGACCTCATTGGCGGCATTGAGCGGTCGCGGGCGCGCTGCCGCCGGCGCGCAGGGCGGCGTAGGCGAGCGCCAGGCAGGGGAAGGCCTCCAGGTCGGGCGGCTCGAAATCGAATCGAGCCAGCGCGGCGAGGTCCAGCGCGGCGACGCCCGAATCGATGCGCTCCGGCCAGGCCAGGCCGTGCGCCAGCGCGGTACGCATGTCGGGATTGCCCAGCTGCGCCAGCACCGAACCGTCCACGTAGTCCACCAGCGAATGGATCACGCTCTGCGGATGCACCACCACTTCGATCGCGTCCGCCGCGACAGCCGAACAGGTGGTGTGCCTCGATCACCTCCAGGCCCTTGTTCATCAGCGTGGCCGAATCCACCGAGATCTTGCGGCCCATCACCCAGTTCGGGTGCGCGCAGGCCTGTTCGGGCGTCACCTCGCGCCAGCTGTGCGCGAGTGCGGCCGCGGAACGGGCCGCCGGAGGCGGTCAGCAGCAGCCGGCGCACGCCGCCAGCGGCCGTTGCCCGGCGGGCAGGCACTGGAAGATGGCGTTGTGCTCGCTGTCGATCGGCAGCAGCATGCGCGCCGCCTTCGGCCGCCGCGCGCACCAGCAGCTGGCCGGCGCAGCACCACGGATTCCTTGTTGGCCAGCAGCAGGCGCTTGCCGGCGCGCGCCGCCGCCAGCGTCGAGGCGACTCCGGCGGCACCGACGATGGCGGCGACGACGGTGTCGGAACCCGGGTCGGCGGCGATCTCGTCGAGTGCGGCGGCGCCAGCGCGGGCTTGCGTCGCCAGCCCGAGTGCCGACAGCCCCTCGCGCAGGGCCGGCAATCCGCGCTCGTCGGCGAGCGCGGCGATGCGCGGACGGAAGCGCAGGCACAACCCGAGCAGCGCGTCGACATTGACTGCCGGCGGTGAGCGCCTCGACCGCGAAGCGATCCGGATGGCGGGCGATGACGTCGAGCGTGGAGGCGCCGATCGAACCGGTGGCCCCGAGGAGGCGATGCGTCCCTTCAGAGGTCCAGCCATATCTTGCCCAGCACGAACACCGGCAGTGCCGCCAGCAGGCTGTCGATGCGGTCGAGCAGCGCCGCCGTGGCCCGGGATCAGGTCGCCGGAGTCCTTGGCGCCGGCGTGGCGCTTGATCAGGCTCTCGAACAGATCGCCGACCACCGAGACCAGCACGGTCAGCAGCGTCAGCAGCAGCAACTGCGGCAGTTGCGGCCAGCGCAGGCCGAGCAGCGGCAACATCGCCGCCGCCAGCAACAGCGCGCCGGCCAGTCCGCCGAACAGGCCTTCCCAGCTCTTGCCGGGGCTGATGCGCGGCGCCAGCTTGCGGCGGCCGATAGCGCGATCCGGCGAAGTAGGCGCCGGTGTCGGCCGCCCAGACGATCAGCAGCACGAACAGGGTCCAGGCCGGGCCGCGCGTGCCGTCGTGCGCCAGCCCGGCGCCGCCGTGGTGCAGCCAGAAGATCGCCGCCCACGCCGGAATGACGCAGGCGGTGCCGGCGAGCAGCTTGAGCACCCGCGTCCACGGCCGTTGCTCGCGCGCGAAATCGAAGCGCAACAGCCACAGCAGCACCAGCAGCCAACCAGCACGCCGACCAGCGCCGCCAGCTTCAGGGGCAACAGCTCCGGCCCGCGCGCCCCAGGCCAGCGCGCCATCAGGATCGCGTTGCCCAGCACGTAGGCGGCGCGCGCGACCAGGCTGTCGATGCCGGCCAGCGCGCGTCCATTCCCACAGGCCGCACCATCATGATCGCGCCGACCGCCGCCGCGAGCAGGTGAGGGCAGGTACAGCACCGCCAGCGACCGCCACCGGCGCACATCACCAGCGCCGCCAGGATGCGCGTCAGCCGCGCGCTCATCATCGCGCCGCCTCCGGCAATCTGCGCGCGGGTCAGGCCGAAGCGGCGCTCGCGGCTGGCGAAGTCGGCCAGGGCCGCTCGAAGCGTCGGCGTCGTCGAGGTCCGGCCACAGGGTCTCGGTGAACCACAGCTCGGTGTAGGCCAGCTGCCACAGCAGGAAATTGCTGATGCGCAGGTCGCCGCCGGTGCGGATGAACAGGTCGGGTCGGGCCAGGTCGGCCAGCGCCGAGGCGGCTGCCGAGCAGCGCCTCGTCGATCTGCTCCGGGTCGCAGCGTCCCGGCCGCGACCTCGGCCGCGAGCGTGCGCGCGGCGTGCGACGATGTCCCAGCGGCCGCCGTAGCTGGCGGCGATGTTCAGCGGTCAGGCGCGTGTTGCCCGCGGTCAGCGCCTCGGCCTGCGGCCATGCGTCTGCGCAGGATCGGCGGCGAAACGCGCCGCGCTCGCCGATGAAGACGCAGGCGCACGCCGCGCCGGTGCAGCTCATCCACTTCGTGGTCGAGCATGCGCAGGAACAGCTTCATCAGCGCGCCCACTTCCTCCGGCGGGCCGGTTCCAGTTCTCGCTGGAGAAGGCGAACAGGGTCAGCGCGTCGATGCCGTCGCGTCAGGCAGTAGTCGATGCACACCTGCACCGCGCGCGCGCCGGCGCGATGGCCGAGGGTGCGCGGGCGGTGCCGGCGCTCGGCCCAGCGTCCGTTGCCGTCCATGATGACGGCGAGGTGGCGCGGCTTGCGGCGCGGGCGGAGTGCGGACACGGGCGGCATCGCGCTCAGACCGCCATCAGTTCCTGTTCCTTGGCCTTCACCACGTCGTCGACTTCCTTGACGTATTTGTCGGTGAGCTTCTGGATATCGTCCTCGGCGCGACGCTGCATCGTCTTCGGTGATCGGTCTTGTCCTTGAGCAGTTCCTTGACCTGCTGGATGGCGTCGCGGCGCACGTTGCGGATCGGCGACCTTGGCGTTCTCGCCTTCGTGCGTGCACGTGCTTGGACAGGTCCTTGCGGCGCTCCTCGGTCAGCGGCGGCAGGTTGATGCGGATCACCGTGCCGGCGGTGTTCGGGGTCAGGCCGAGGTCGGAGGTCAGGATCGCCTTCTCGATCGGGCCGACCATGGCCTTTTCCCACGGCGTGATGGTCAGCGATGCGCGCGTCGGCGATCGACACCGTGGCGACCTGCGTTCAGCGGCATGTCGGAGCCGTAGTAGTTCACCTTCAGGTGATCGACCAGTGGCTGTGGTGGCGCGGCCGGTGCGCAGCTTGGTCAGCTCGTGCCGGAACGCCTCCACGGATCTTTGCCATGCGCGCCTGGGCGTCTTTCTTGATGTCGTTCAGCATGTGCGCTCCGCGTGATTTCGGCAATGTTCGGGATTATAGGCCGCCGGGCCGGCTACGGCTTCGCGACTGCGCCGGCGTTCACGCCGTCGTGGCGCTCGTGCACCAGGGTGCCCAGCGGCTCGCCGCGCAGGATCCGCATCAGCGCGCCGGGCTGCATCATGTCGTAGATGCGCAGCGGCATGCGGTTGTCGCGGCACAGCGCGAAGGCGGCGGTGTCCATCACCTGCAGGTTGCGCTGATCACCTCGTCGTAGCTGAGGTCCGGTCGAAGCGCTTCGCGTCCGGGTACCTTCTTCGGGTCGGCGTCGTAGATGCCGTCCACCTTGGTGGCCTTGAGCAGCAGGTCGGCGCCGATCTCGATGGCGCGCAGCGCGGCCGCGGAATCGGTGGTGAAGAAGGGGTTGCCGGTGCCTGCGGCGAAGATGGCGATGCGCCCCTTCTCGAGGTGGCGCACTGGCGCGGCGGCGGATGTAGTCCTCGCAGACCTCGTTGATCTTGATCGCGCTCATCACCCGGGCATAGACGCCCTGCTTCTCCAGCGCGTCCTGCATCGCCAGCGAGTTGATCACGGTGGCGAGCATGCCCATGTGGTCGCCGGTGACCCGGTCCATGCCGGCCGCGGCCAGGCCGGCGCCGCGGAAGATGTTGCCGCCGCCGATCACCAGCCCGATCTGCGCGCCAGCCTTCTGCGCCTCGATGATCTCGCGCGCCAGCGCGGCGATCACCACCGGGTCGATGCCGTAGTCCTCGCGCCCCATCAGGGCTTCGCCGGAAAGCTTGAGCAGGACGCGGCGATACTTCAGCGGCATGTCGGTCATGGTCGTTCCGGCGTGGGCAAACAGCGGGATTCTATCGGATTCCACCCGGTCGCGACCGGAGCGCTCAAAGCAGGAAGCCGGCAACGACGCGGCGGCCTTCACCGGCGAGCACGTTGAAGGTGCGCGCGGCGGCGGCGTTGTCCATCACCTCGATGCCGATGCCGCGGGTCAGGCAGGCGGCGAGAACCGCCGGCGCGGGGAAGCGCAGGTTGCCGCCGCTGCCCAGCAGCACCACCGCCGGCTGCAGCGCGAGCAGTGGCTCCATGTCGGCCGGCTCGAGCTCCTCCACCGTCCGCGGCCGCCAGCCCTCGACCAGCTCGGACGCAGACAGCACGAAGCTGCGCTCGAGGCGGCGCTCGTTGACCAGCGCCGAAACGGCGTCGGCGGCACGCAGCGAATAGCGGAATCCGGGGCTTTCCAGCGTCAGCTGCACGCGGCTCAGGCCTTCGGCAGGATCACCAGCGGGTTTTCGCGCCGGCGGCGGTACAGCACCGCGACGTGGCCGATGCGCGCCACGAGCTTGGCTTCGGAGGGTTCGACCAGGGCCTCGATCATCGCGTCGCGCTCGTCCCGGTCGCCGGCGGCGATCCGCACCTTGACCAGTTCGTGCAGTTCCAGCGCCTGGTCGAGCTCGGCCAGCAACGCCGGCCCCACGCCCTTGGCACCGACCATCACCACCGGCTTGAGGTCGTGCGCCAGGCCGCGCAAATAACGTTTCTGGGCGTTGCTGAGCGCTTCTGGCATGACCATCGGAAGGGTAGGACGAAGGAGCGAAAGGGTATCATGGGGCCCTGCAACGACCCGGTTCTCCCTGCCATGGCCACCCGCAGCAAGAGCAGCCAGCGCTGGCTCAAGGAGCACTTCTCGGATCCCTTCGTGAAGCGCGCCCAGGCCGATGGCATGCGCTCGCGGGCCGCCTACAAGCTCGAGGAGCTGGTCGAGCGGGGCCAGCTGCTGCGCCCGGGCATGGTGGTGGTGGACCTGGGCGCGGCGCCCGGCGGCTGGTCGCAGGTGCTGCGGCAGGCGCTACGCGACCGCCGCGGGCTGGACGACGGCCGGGTGCTGGCACTGGACATCCTGGAGATGCCGGCGATCGCCGGGGTCGAATTCATTCACGGCGATTTCAGAGAGGCGGAGGCACTTTCGCGGCTGGAGGCCCTGCTGGGCGGCGCGCCCGTGGATCTTGTGCTTTCCGACATGGCCCCCAATATGACCGGTGTGGACACGGTCGACCAGGCGCGCGCGATGCACCTGGCCGAACTGGCCCGCGATTTCGCCGCCGAGCACCTGAAGCCCGGCGGCGATTTCCTGATCAAGCTGTTTCAGGGCGAGGGTTCCGACGCTTACATCGCGGACCTGCGCAAGGGCTACACCAAGCTGGTGATCCGCAAGCCCGCGGCGTCCCGGCGGCGTTCCAACGAGGTCTACGCGCTGGCTACCGGCAAGCGCTGACGCCTCCAAGCATTGGTCTCAAGGAAGCTGGATGAACGATTTGGTGAAAAACCTGCTGGTGGTCCTGGCCGTGGCACTGGTCCTGGTCACCGTCTTCCAGAGCTTCTCCAAGCCGGTCGGGGGCGCTCCGGAGGAGGTCACCTATTCCACCTTCCTGGGCGAAGTCAGCGCCGACCGCGTGAAGAAGGTCGAGTTCACCGAGTCTTCGCCGGGCGCGGGCACCACGGTGCGAACTTCGTCCGCGTGGATGACAAGAAGGGCGTCACCTTCGATCCCTACGACCGCGACCTGGTCAACGAGCTGGTGCGGCACAAGGTCGAGATCGTGCAGGCGAAGCCGAACAACACGCCTTCGTTGTGGGCGATCATCGCCACCTTCCTGCCCTACGTGCTGTTCATCGGCATCTTCATCTACTTCATCCGGCAGATGCAGCAGGGCGGCAGCCGCGGCGCCATGACCTTCGGGCGCTCGCGCGCCAAGCTGCAGGGCGAGAACGAGGTGAAGGTCACCTTCGCCGACGTCGCCGGTTGCGACGAGGCCAAGGAGGAAGTGGCCGAGCTGGTCGAGTTCCTGCGCGACCCGGGCCGCTTCCAGAAGCTGGGCGGCGCGCATCCCGCGCGGCGTGCTGATGGTGGGCTCGCCGGGCACGGGCAAGACGCTGCTCGCGAGGGCCATCGCGGGCGAGGCCAAGGTACCGTTCTTCTCGATTTCGGGCTCCGACTTCGTCGAGATGTTCGTCGGCGTCGGCGCCTCGCGCGTGCGCGACATGTTCGAGCAGGCCAAGAAGCACGCGCCGTGCATCATCTTCATCGACGAGATCGACGCCGTCGGCCGCCATCGCGGCGCCGGCCTGGGCGGCGGCCACGACGAGCGCGAGCAGACCCTCAACCAGCTGCTGGTCGAGATGGACGGCTTCGAGGGCGGCGAGGGCGTGATCGTGATCGCGGCGACCAACCGTCCCGACGTGCTCGATCCGGCGCTGCTGCGCCCCGGCCGCTTCGATCGCCAGGTCACCGTCGGCCTGCCGGACGTGCGCGGCCGCGAGCAGATCCTCAAGGTGCACATGCGCAAGGTGCCGCTCGACGCTGACGTCGACGCGATGACCATCGCCCGCGGCACGCCCGGCTTCTCCGGCGCGGACCTGGCCAACCTCGTCAACGAGGCGGCGCTGTTCGCGGCGCGCGAGAACGCCAAGGACGTGCGCATGGAGCACTTCGACAAGGCGCGCGACAAGATCCTGATGGGCGCCGAGCGCCGCTCGATGGCAATGAGCGAGGCCGAGAAGCGCAACACTGCCTACCACGAGGCAGGCCACGCCATCGTCGGCCGGCTGGTGCCGGACCATGATCCGGTCTACAAGGTGACAATCATTCCGCGCGGCCGTGCGCTGGGCGTGACCATGTACCTTCCCGAAGGCGACCGCTACAGCTACGACAAGGTCAACATCGAGAGCAGGCTGTGCTCGCTGTATGGCGGCCGCGTCGCCGAGGAGCTGATCTTCGGCCCCGAGCACGTCACCACCGGCGCCTCCAACGACATCGAGCGCGCGACCAAGATGGCGCGCAACATGGTCACCAAGTGGGGCCTGTCGGAGGAACTCGGACCGATCGCCTACGGCGACGAGGAAGAAGAAGTTTTCCTCGGCCGCTCGGTGTCGCAGACCAAGAGCGTGTCCGACGACACCGCGCGCAAGATCGACGAGGTCGTGCGCAGCATCCTCGACCGTGCCTACGCGCGCACCAAGGCGATCCTGACCGAGAACGTCGACAAGCTGCACATCATGGCGGAGGCCCTGCTGGCCTACGAGACCATCGACGTGACGCAGATCGACGCGGTCATGGAAGGCCGTCGCCCCGGGCCGCCCGCGGACTGGGCGAAGACCGGGCGCACCTCCAAGGACGAGATCGGTCCCGCCGGCGGCACCCTCGGCGGCGCCGCCCCGCAAACTTAGAGCCGGTAGTTTTCTCGCCGCGCGGCCGCCGGGGGTGAGGGGTGGAGTCGCCCGGTTGGAACGGGCGTCCTGCCCGTTACAACCGGCCGCTCCTGCTCCTGCCCGCTTCGACTCCACCCCTCACCCCCGACGTCCTCACAACACCACTCCGCTTCGCGCCGATAGAAAAGCGCGAGCAGCGCGCTTCGATTCGCGGGCGCGCCGGCGCCACGCGCCGCACAGCCGCGCTACGTAGCGCGCAACGTCAGGCTAGAGGACGTCGGGGGCGGGGGAGGAGGCGGAGCGGGCAGGAGCAGGAGCGGACCCGAGTCGGGGGCAGGACGCCCCCGACCGAGGGGCCGCCTCCTCCCCCGCCCCCGGCGGCCGGACGCGCACGCTCCGGCGCGCTGCTACGGAGCGAGAAGCGCAGTCGCGGCTTAACGCCGCTCCTACAGTATTCTTGCGGGATGTTCGATACGACTCCGTTTATTGATTGCGGCGGGCGCAGGTTGCTGCTCGACCGCGCGCGCATCATGGGTATCGTCAACGTGACGCCGGATTCGTTTTCGGATGGCGGCGAGCACGCGGACGTGGACGCCGCGGTCGCGCACGGCTTGCGGCTGGCGGAGGAGGGCGCGGACCTGCTCGACGTCGGCGGCGAATCCACGCGGCCTGGTGCAGCCGAGGTGTCGGTCGAGGAGGAACTGCGCCGCGTGATTCCGGTAATCGAACGCCTGGCGCGCGAGTGCGCGCTGCCGGTCTCGATCGACACCTCGAAGCCGGAAGTGATGCGCGCCGCCGTCGCCGCGGGCGCGGGCATGATCAACGATCCCTTCGCCTTGCGCCGCGACGGCGCGCTCGAGGCGGCCGCGGCGCTGGGCGTGCCGGTGTGCCTGATGCACATGCAGGGAACGCCGCCTGACATGCAGGACGATCCCCGCTACGAGGACGTGGTCGCGGAAGTGCATTCGTTTTTTGCGCAGCGCCTGTTCGCCTGCGAGATGGCCGGCATTGCGAAGAAGCAGCTGCTGGTGGATCCCGGCTTCGGATTCGGCAAGACCCTGCAGCACAACCTCGCCCTGCTGAAGCAGTTGTCGCGCTTCGCCGAACTCGGCGTGCCGGTGCTGGCCGGGCTCTCGCGCAAGGGCATGATCGGCACGCTCACCGGGCGGGCCGTGGACCAGCGCGTGCACGGCTCGGTGGCGGCGGCGCTGATCGCGGTGCAGAACGGCGCCGCGATCGTACGCGTGCACGAGGTCGCCGCCACCGCCGACGCGCTGGCGGTGTGGCAGGCGCTTGCCGCGCAGCCCGCGCTGCCGGCGCGGCCGTCGAAGCCGGCGATGCCGAAGTGGGGAGACGAGGATTGAGCAGCGGGCCCGGCGCGCCCGATCCTCGAGAGGATGCGAGGCCGCTGGCGATCGCGCTGATGGGCCCGACCGCCTCGGGCAAGACCGCGCTGGCGCTGCAGTGGGCGCAGCGGCTGGACACGGAAATCGTCAGCGTGGATTCGGCGCTGGTCTACCGCGGCCTCGACATCGGCAGCGCCAAACCCGACCTGGCGACGCTGGCTCGCGTGCGCCATCACCTGGTGGACGTGCGCGAACCGCATCAGGTTTTTTCCGCCGCCGATTTCGCCAGCGAAGCGCTGCTGGCGATGCAGTCGCTGCAGGCGCGCGGCCTTGTGCCGATCCTGGCCGGGGGCACCGGCCTGTACTTCGAGGCCCTGCTGGAAGGCCTGTCGGGCATGCCCGCGGCCGACGCGCAGGTGCGCGCGCAGCTGCGCACGGAAGCCGGGGAGCGAGGCTGGGCGGCCCTGCATGCGGAGCTGGCCGCGGTGGACCCGCAGGCCGGTGCGCGCATCCACGCCAACGATCCGCAGCGCATCTCGCGGGCGCTGGAGGTATTTCGCCTCACCGGCGAGCCGATCAGCGCCTGGCAGGCGCGACGCGTGCCGCGCCGCTTCCCCTTCAGGGTGCTGCGGCTGGTGCTGTGCCCGCGCGATCGTGCACTGCTGCACGAGCGCATTGAGCTGCGCTTCGACGCCATGCTCGCCGCCGGCTTCCTGGACGAGGTGCGCGCGCTGCGCGCCGACCCGCGCCTGCACGCCGAGCTGCCGGCGATGCGCGCGGTCGGTTATCGCCAGGCCTGGCGGCATCTCGCCGGCGAAACCGATGCCGATGGCTTTCGTGAACAGGCGCTGGCGGCGACGCGCCAGTTGGCCAAGCGCCAGCTCACCTGGCTGCGTTCACGCCCCGAAGCGCGCTGGCTGGACCCGGAACGTGATCGCGATGCGCTGGAGCATGCCTTCCGGCAGTTCCTCGGCGGCGCGGGGGCCGTGTAAAGTAGACGACCTAACAAGATGGACCGGAGTCCACCATGTCCAAAGGCCAGTCCCTGCAGGATCCCTTCCTCAACGCCCTGCGCCGCGAGCGCATGCCGGTGTCCATTTACCTGGTCAACGGCATCAAGCTGCAGGGCACCATCGAAAGTTTCGACCAGTTCGTGGTGCTGCTGCGCAACACCGTCAGCCAGATGGTCTACAAGCACGCCATCTCCACCGTGGTGCCGGCGCGCAACGTGCGCATGGGCCCGCCCGGCAGCGATGCCGCGCCTGCCGCGGGTGCCGCCGACGCCGACGCCGACGCCGACGACGGCCGGGACGAGTAGGTTTTTGCCTCCCGCTGATCCCGCGCGCGGCGCCGGTGGCGAACGCGCGCTGCTCGTGCAACCGCATGCCCCCGGCCGCCTCGACGAAGGCGTGCTGGAGGAATTCGGCGAACTCGCGCGCTCCGCCGGCGCGATCGTCGTTGGCCAGATGAGCGCGCGCATCGAGCGGCCGAACGCCTCGCATTACCTGGGCACCGGCAAGGTCGAGGAACTGCGCGCCGCCTGCGACGCCACCGATGCGCGACCTGGTGCTGTTCAACCACACCCTGAGCCCGGTGCAGGAACGCAACCTGTCGAAGGACCTCGACCGCGCGCGTGGTCGACCGCACCGGCCTGATCCTCGACATCTTCGCCCAGCGCGCGACCTCGCACGAAGGCAAGCTGCAGGTCGAACTGGCGCAGCTGCAGCCACCTCGGCGCGCGCCTGGTGCGCGGCTGGACCCATCCTGGACAGCCAGCGCGGCGGCTCCATCGGCCTGCGCGGCCCTGGCGAAACGCAGCTCGAACCGACCGGCGGCTGCTGCAGAAGCGTCGTCGAGGCGCTGGAGGCGCGGCTGGAGAAAGTCGAAGTCCAGCGCACGCAGATGCGGCGGGCGCGCGTGCGCAACGACCATGCCCGCGCGTCGCGCTGGTCGGCTACACCAATGCCGGCAAGTCCACCCTGTTCAACGCCCTCACCGGGCTCGGTGGTGCTGGCGGCGGACCAGTCTGTTCGCGACCCTCGACCCCACCGTACGGCGCATGGACGGTCCGGCCGGCGCCGCTGGCGCTCTCCGACACCGTCGGCTTCGTCCGCGACCTGCCGCACGACCTGGTCGCCGCGTTCCGGTCCACGCTGTCGGAGGCACGTGAGGCCGACCTGCTGCTGCATGTCGTCGACGCGGCCGACCCGCGCCGCGAGCGAGCGCGTGCGGCCAGGTGGACGAAGTGCTGGCCGAAATCGGCGCCGGCGACGATCCCGCAGTTGCTGGTGTTCAACAAGATCGACCGCGTCGAGGGCGCGCAGCCGCGCCGCGACACGGTCGGCGACGGCGTCGGGCTGCGTGAGCGCGTGTGGCTGTCGGCGCGCAGACGGCGCCGGGCTGGACGCGCTGCGCGAGGCGCTGGCGACGCGCTTCGGCGACCGCATGCTCTCCGGCGAGATCCTGCTCGGCCTCGACCGCGGCCGCCTGCACGCCCGCCTGCACGCGCTGGGCGCGGTGCGCGAAGAGCGCTCGGACGAGCACGGCTGGCGCGCTGCGCCTGGAGCTGCCGCTGGCGGTCGCCGAGCGCCTGGCGGATGAACCCGGGGGCGATTCCCTGCATCGCGCTCTTGCTTGTTGGCCCCGGCGCCCCTACCTACAATCCCTGACGACTTCGACTGAAAGAGCTTACGCCATGGCCTGGAACCAGCCCGGAGAAGGAGCAATGGCCTGGAACCAACCTGGAAAAGGCAAGCAGCGACCCCTGGCGGACGGCAGCGATCGGACGCGCATGCTGCAGCGCCTGCGGCGGCCTGTTCGGCGGCGGCACCGCGCTGGCCTGCCGCTGCTGCCAATACTGGTCCTGCTGGCTGCTGTTCAACAGCTTCAAGCTGATGGACGAGCGCCAGCGCGGCGTGGTGCTGCGCTTCGGCAAGTTCGACCGCATCATGACCCCCGGCCCCAACTTCAAGTGGCCGTGGCCGATCGAGACCGTGACCATGATCGACGCCACCAAGGTGCGAATCGCTCGACGACCAGGTGCGGGTGCTCACCAAGGACGAGAACATCGTCGACATCAAGTTCAACGCCCAGTACACCGATCAGCGACCCGCGCCTGTTCCTGTTCGGCTTCCGCGACGACCTCAGCGTGGACGGGCGCGTGTCCCAGGGCCGCGAGACGCTGCAGAACGCCGCCGAAAGCGCGGTGCGCGAAGTGGTCGGCAACAACAGCATGGACACGGTGCTGTTCGAGCGCAGCAAGCTGATCGTGGCCGCGCGCGAGCACCTGCAGGAATCGCTCGACATGTACCAGACGGGCTTGCGCGTCACCGGTTTCAACGCTGCAGAACGCGCGCCCGCCGGAAGAGGTCAAGCCGGCCTTCGACGACGCCATCAGCGCGCGCGAGGACAAGAACCGCATCGAGAACGAGGCCGACGCCTACGCCAGCAAGATCGTGCCCGAGGCGCGCGGCGCCGCGTTGCGCGTCAAGGCCGAGTCCGAGGGCTACCGCGCCGCCACCATCGCCAGCGCGCGAAGGTGACGCCGCCGCTTCCGCTGCTCGTGCAGCGAGTACCGCAAGGCGCCCGAGGTCACGCGCAAGCGCCTGTACCTGGAGACCATGCAGGAAGTGCTGTCGACGAACCAGAAGGTGCTGTCCGGCCGCAACAACAACATCCTGTACCTGCCGCTCGACGGCGCCGCGGCCCCGTCGGCGCTGCCGCCGGCCACGCAGCTGCCGCCGGTCCGGTCCAGCGCGCCGGAATCCGGCTCCAGCCCGAGCGCCCGGCCCGCGACAGCGGCCGCGAGGGAGGTCGCTGACATGATCCGCAATACCACCATCCATCGCCCTGGTCGCCGCGCTGGCATTGCTGCTGGCGCCTGGGCTCGACCTTCGTGGTCAACGAAAGCCAGACCGCGATCGTGCTCAACCTCGGCAAGATCGTGCGCACCGGCCTGAAGCCCGGCCTGCACTTCAAGCTGCCGCTGGTGGAGGAGGTGCGCAAGTTCGACCGCCGCATCCTCTCCCTCGACGACGCGCCGGAGCGCTACCTCACCTCCGAGAAGAAGGACGTCGAGAGTCGACTTCTTCGTCAAGTGGCGCATCGACGACGTCACCACCTTCTACCGCGCCGCCAGCGGCGGCGACGAGGGCGCGGCCAAGGCGCGGCTGACGCCGATCGTGCAAGAACGCGCTGCGCAACGAGATCAGCCAGCTCGACCTGCAAGCAGGTGGTGTCCGAGCGGACGCACCGACCTGACCGGCCGCCTGCTGAAGAGCATCAACGCCGGCGCCGCCACCCTGGGCATCGAAGTGCGTGGACGTGCGCATCAAGCGCATCAACCTGCCCGAGGACAGCGACATCCTGATGTCGGTGTTCGACCGCATGCGCGCCGAGCGCACGCGGGTGGCCAACCAGCTGCGCGCCGAGGGCGACCGAGGCGCAGAGAGTATCCGGGCCGAGGCCGAGCGCGAGCGCCAGGTGCTGCTGGCCGACGCCGAGCGCGACGCCCAGACCCTGCGCGGTGAAGGCGACGCCGCGCGGCGCGAGGTCGGCGGCGTGCGCTTACGGCGCGGACGCCGAGTTCTACGCCTTCTACCGCAGCCTCGAGGCCTACCGGCAGACCCTGGCCGACGGCAAGACGGTGATGGTGCTGGACCCGGATTCGGAGTTCCTGCGCTACTTCGGCAGCGAGAAGCGCTGAGCCGCGGCCCATCGGGCCGGTCCGGGCTAGCCCGGCGGCCCGAGTGATAATTTCGCAAAGCCGGGGCGATGCCTCCGGCTTTTTCCGTGTTTGCAGCGAATCGCCGTATACGCGCACCGGCAGTGCCAATTCCATTCGGAGTCAGTCATGGGCCAGTCAGTCGTCGTGCTCGGCGCGCAGTGGGGCGACGAAGGCAAGGGCAAGATCGTCGACCTGCTCACCGAGCGAGATCGGCGCGGTCGTGCGCTTCCAGGGCGGCCACAACGCCGGCCACACGCTGGTCATCGGCGGCAAGAAGACCGTGCTGCACCTGATTCCCTCCGGCATCCTGCGCGACGGCGCGCTGTGCCTGATCGGCAACGGCGTGGTGCTGTCGCCGGCGGCGCTGCAAGAAGGAAATCGGCGAGCTCGAAGGCGACCGGCGTCGAAGTGCGCTCGCGCCTGAAGATCAGCCCGGCGACGCCGCTGATCATGCCGTACCACATCGCCCTGGATCAGGCGCGCGAGAAGGCCGCCGGCGGCAAGGCGATCGGCACCACCGGCCGCGGCATCGGCCCGGCCTACGAGGACAAGGTCGCGCGTCGCGGCGTGCGCGTGGCCGACCTGCAGCTATCCGAAGGAGCTCGCCGAGAAGCTGCGCGACGGTGCTCGACTACCACAACTTCGTGCTGACCCAGTACCTGAAGGTCGAGGCCGTGGATTTCCAGAAGACGCTCGACGAGGCGCTCGAATTCGGCGCCTACGTCAAGCCGATGGTCGCCGACGTCGCCGGCCTGCTGCACGAACTGCGCAAGAAGGGCAGAGCGGGTGATGTTCGAAGGCGCGCAGGGCTCGCTGCTCGACATCGACCACGGCACCTATCCCTACGTCACCTCGCAGCAACACCACCATCGGCGGCGCGCTGGCCGGCACCGGTGTCGGCGCCGACGCGATCGACTACGTGCTGGGCATCGCCAAGGCCTACGCCACCCGCGTCGGCGGCGGCCCGTTCCCGACCGAACTCAACGACGCGGTCGGCGAGGACATCCGCAAGCGCGGCGCCGAGTTCGGCGCCACCACCGGCCGCCCGCGCCGCTGCGGCTGGATCGACATCGTCGCGCTCAAGCGCGCGGTGGCGATCAACGGCATCACCGGCCTGTGCATCACCAAGCTCGACGTGCTCGACGGCATGCCCACGCTGAAGATGTGCATCGCCTACGAGTACCGCGGCAAGCAGCACCGAGTACGCGCCGCTGGACGCCGCCGGCTGGGACGAGTGCGAGCCGGTGTACCTGGAGTTCCCGGGCTGGAGCGAGAACCACCGCCGGCATCACCGAGTTCGCGAAGTTGCCGCCGGCGGCGCGCGCCTACCTGCGCGCGCTGGAGGAACTGGTCGGCTGCCCGCTGGCGATCGTGTCCACCGGACCCGACCGCGACGCGACCATGATCCTGCGCGATCCGTTCGCCTGAGGGCAGGCCTTACTTCACGCGGGTGACGCTGCCGAGCGAAACCCGCGCGACGATGCGCTCCTCGCTGCCATCGGCGTGGCGGATCACCACTTCGTACAGCCCGATCGGCAGCCGGCCCATGCGGAAGCGGCCCTTGTCGTCCACCTTCAGCTCGCGCTGGAAGTTGGTGTCCACATTGCGCAGGGTGACGGTGTCGCCGGTGGCGCCGTGGCCGGCGATGCCGCCGGTGGAGACCTGGGCCATCGCGCCCTGGGCGGCGATCATGGCCAGCGCCAGCACCAGCGCGCCGACGGGCTTGCGGAAGTTGGAAGTATTCATCGTAGAGTCCTCGTCCTGGCGCGGCGCATGCTGCACCTTCTTGATTACAAGCTTGCGCCGGCGCGGGCGAATTCAATCGGACCTAAGCCGCTTCCGTCGGCTCCGGGGCACCGTCCGTCAGGCGGGGAGTTCGTAGACCAGCAGGGTCGAGGTGGCGGAAGCCAGCAACTTGCCCTTGCCGTCCCGGAGCCAGGCCTCGGCGAAGGCCACCCGGCGCCCGACCGTGACCACGCGGCCCTCGGCCTCGACCGGGCCGGTGTCGTTGGTCAGCGCCCGATGGTAGGCAATCTTCAGTTCCAGCGTCGTGTAGGCCTGGTTCGGCGCCAGGGTCGAGTGCACGGCGCAACCGCAGGCCGAGTCGAGCAGGGTCGCGGCGTAGCCGCCATGCACCACGCCGATCGGGTTGTAGGCGTGCGGCCCCGGCGTGGCCCGGAACAGCGCCCGGCCAGCCTCAACCTGCGCCAGGGTGAACTGCAGGGTCGCGGCGATCGGCGGGCCGCGGCCGTCGGCGATCATCTTCCGGAGCACCTCGAGGCCCCCGAGGCGGCCCTGGTTTTCAGCGTTCAGGTCCATCGGCGCTCCTGCCGGCTGCTTTCTGCCGGAATGCTACCCGGCCAGGGCCGACCCGGCGAGGCGGGCCGCCCCGCTGGTCAAACTGTGACCTGATTTGACCTTTAAGCTGAACCGGACCTAATCTTGGCAGGCAGTCGAACCGGTCGCTGAGACGGTACGGAGGCGGGGAAGGGGCAAGCAGTACATCAGGGTTGTCGCACGCGTGACGGAACATGCGGGGCGATCTTTTTCGCGTGATTCGTCGCGAAGCCTTCATCGTCATCCGTAATCATCTGGCGCAACCGGGATCGACATCCCGTTCGCAGCGTTCAATGACAAGGAATTCGGCCATGACGCGCAAGTCCAAAGTCCGCTACAACCGCGCCCGCACCTATCGGCTCAAGCTGAGCCCGACCACGCGGGCGATCCGAAGCGCGATCCTCGGACTTGCCTTCGCCGCGGGAGCGGCGAACCCCGCCTTCGCCGGCAGTTGCGTCGCCGGCACGGCGCCGGTGGACCTGGTCTGCACCGGCATGTTGATTTCCACGCAAAACTGACCCAGGGTTTCCAACCAAAATTGACCCACCCTCGATTTGCGTAGTGTAGCTACTCGGTTGTGGATAAGTCGCTCTTGGCTGTCGTTTTTTCTCCTGTCTTTGGGGTGGCAGTTCGCCGCCGTGTCGTGGCTGCCGCCGAACTGGTCTTGAAGCGCCAGGACTCGTTACCGGTTTCCACGATGTGGCAGTGATGGGTAAGTCGGTCGAGCAAGGCCGTGGTCATCTTGGCGTCGCCGAACACGCTGGCCCATTCGGTAAAGCTCAGGTTGGTGGTGATCAGCACGCTGGTGCGCTCGTATAGCTTCGACAGCAGGTGGAACAGCAAGGCGCCGCCAGCCTGGCTGAAGGGCAAGTAGCCAAGCTCGTCGAGAACGACCAGATCCGTATAGCCCAAGCGCAAGGCGATCTGACCTTGCCGTCCTGCGGCCTTCTCCTGCTCCAGCGCGTTGACCAGTTCGATCGTCGACACGAAGCGAACGCGCCGATGATGGCGTTGCACGGCCTCGATACCAATCGCTGTGGCCAGGTGGGTCTTGCCGGAACCGGGCCCGCCGATCAGAACGACGTTCTGTGCGCTGTCCAGGAACTCACCGCCATGCAGGCGGCGCACCAGCGCTTCGTCGACCCGGCTGTAGGCGAAGTCGAAGCCGACCAGGTCGCGGTGCGCCGGGAAGCGCGCCGCCTTCATCTGGTTGGCCTGCGACTTGACCTCACGCTCGGCGCTCTCGGCGGTCAGCAGTTCGCCGAACCACTGCTCCGGATCGAGCTCGCGCTGCCGGGCCTTGGCGGCCAGTTCCGGCCACGCCGCCGCCATGCCATGCAACTTCATCTGGCGCAGGCGCGCAATCAGCTCAATAGACATGGCGCACCTCCGCGGCAATCGCGGGCCGCAACGCGTCGTACCGATCGACGTTGGCCTGCGGCTCGTGGGTCAGCGTGAGCCCGGTGACCACGCTCTCGACGCTGACCACCGGCTCGTTGAGCCGCGCCAGCACATTGAGCACGTGCTCGCCGCTGGGCACGCCCGACTCCAGCACCAGCTCGACCGCCACCAACACCGCCTCCAGCCCGTGCACCGGTACCGCCGCCAACACCTGCGCCATCACCCGATCGCCGCCCAGCCGCCGCAACAGGTGGTGTTGCAAGGACCGCAGCGGCGCTGGCATCTGGGCAAACGGCGCGCCGTCGCGCAGCGCACCGGGCTTGCGTTGCACCACCTGGATGTAATGCTGCCAGTCGTACTGGGTCTGGTAGCGCTCGAAGCAGCGGGCGTGCCGCGCCAGCACCTGGCCTTCGGCCACCAGCACCAGTTCGAAGGGATAGATGTGCAGGCTGATTACCCGGTGCGCGGCCTGGGTCGGGACGCTGTAGCGATTGCGCTGGAAGTGGATCAGCGCTGTGGCCGACACCCGCACCGGCTGTTCCAGGTAACCATCAAAGGGCTCGGGGTTGGGCATCAACTGCGGCTGCTCGTTCTCCCAGACTTCGGCGATGGTCAGTTCCGGCCAGTCCGGGTGGGCCATGACGTCCCACGCCGCCCGGCACTCGGTCGCCAGCCACGCATTGAGTGTCGCCAGATCGGGCCAGTGCCGTTGCCCGGCCTCGGTCCACAGCTGCCGGCGCCGGTCCTGCACGTTCTTCTCAACGATGCCCTTCTCCCAGCCGGCGGCGCGATTGCAGAACTCCGACTCGAACAGGTAATGCCCGCACATTGCCTGGAAGCGGGCGTTGACGACGCGCTCCTTGCCGCGGCCAACCCGATCCACTGCGGTCTTCATGTTGTCGTAGATACCGCGGCGCGGGATGCCGCCGAATGCGGCGAAGGCGCGAGCATGGGCATCGAACAACATCTCGTGGCTCTGCATCGGATAGGCCACCACCAGGAACGCCCGGCTCGCGGCCAGCTTCGCGTGCGCCACCTCCAGCCGCTTGCGCACGCCGCCGATGACCGCGTACTCGCAGCTCCAGTCGAACTGGAAGGCCTCGCCGGGTCCGAAGCGCAGTGGCACAAACGCGGAGCGATGGGGAATGGCGCCGCCGGCGACGTGCCAACGGCGCACGCACGCCGCCACCCGGCCATAGCCGCCGGGATAGCCTTGGGCCTGCAGGTGCTGGAACAGTACCCGTGCGGTACGCCGGTCGCGCTTGGGCCGGTGGCTGTCGGTGCGCAGCCACGCTTCCAACTGCTCGCGGTAGGGGTCCAGGATGCTGGGGCTGACCCGCGACGGGTACACCGGCTCGGTCACGTCTCGCTGCCGCAGCCAGCGGCGCAGGGTGTTGCGGGATAAGCCGCTGCGCTTGGCAATCTCGCGCAGCGACAACTTGTCGCGGAAGTGCATCCGCCGAATCTTGGCCAACATGCCCACATTGATCACTCCATTTATCCCCTGCGCAAAGATTGCTCAGGGTAGTGAGGTCAGGTGGGTCAGTTTTGGATGGAAATTAGGCCCCTAAGTGGGTCAGTTCTGGATGGACATCAACAGCCGAAGCCTTTCCGCGGTTGATCGCAGCGGCATCGCGAAAACAAGAAACCCGCCGAAAGGCGGGTTTCTTTTTCCAAGCTTGGTGCCCAGGAGAGGACTCGAACCTCCACGGTTTTACCCGCTAGTACCTGAAACTAGTGCGTCTACCAATTCCGCCACCAGGGCCCGTCCCCCGCCGAGGCGAGGGAGCCGCATACATTAGTGGCGGCCGGGCGTGCTGTCAACGCGCGCCCGGCTGCGAACCTGGCCCGGGCGGCATTCTGGCGGCCCCGGTGTACCATGGGCGCATGGAAAAGAAGCCCAAGAAGGCCGCGCGAGGCGCGTCCTCGCTGCCGGCATGGATGCCTGACAACCTCAGGAATGCCGCTCCCGCGAAACCCGCCGCCGAGGCCCGCCGCGGGCCGAAACCCGCCAAGTCCGCAGGCAAGCCCGGGGGCAAACCTACAGGCAAGCCCGGGGGCAAGCCCGGAAAGGGCCCGCCTGCGCCTGCCAAGGGCCTCGCCAAGGCCGCAGGCAAGCCGCCGCGCGGCCACCGCCGCGCCGATCCGCACGCCGCCCGTGAAGCACTCAAGTACGCGCAGCCGATCATCAGCCGCGAAGCGCTGATGGAGTTCCTGTCGGAAGCGCCCGGGCCGCTGCAGGTCGAGGAGATCGCGCGCGCACTCAAGCTCACCGAGGCCGATCGCCTGGATGCGCTGTCGCGCCGGCTCAACGCCATGCAGCGCGACGGCCAGCTGCTGATGAACCGCCGTGGCGGCTTCGCCGTCGCCGCGCAGCTCGACCTGCTGCCGGGCGTGGTGATCGCCAACCCGGACGGCTTCGGCTTCTTCAAGCCCGACGCCGGCGGCGAGGACCTGTTCCTGCCGCCGAACGAGATGCGCAAGGCGCTGCATGGCGACCGTGTGCTCGCCAGCGTCACCAGCGTGGACCAGCGCGGCCGCCGCCAGGGCGCAATTGTCGAAGTGCTCGAGCGGCGCATGAGCCGCATCACCGGCCGCTACAACGAGCGCGCCGGCGTCGGCATCGTCATTCCCGACGACAAGCGCGTGCAGACCGAACTGGTGATCCCGGAGGACGGCCGCAACGGCGCCCGCGACGGCCAGCTCGTCGTCTGCGAAATCGTGTCCCCGCCCGAGCGCGGCCGCACCACGGTCGGCAAGGTGCTGGTGGTGCTGGGCGACAAGCTGACGCCCTCGCGCGTGGTCGAGATGGCCATCCACGGGCACAACCTGCCGCATGAGTTCCCGCAGGAAGTGCTGGACGAGGCCGCGGCGGTGCCGCTGGACGTCCCGGCCAGCGCCGTCGCCGGGCGCCAGGACCTGCGCCGGCTGCCGCTGGTGACCATCGATGGCGAGGATGCCAAGGATTTCGACGACGCCGTCTATTGCGTGGTCGGCGAGAAAGGCTTCCGCCTGCTGGTCGCCATCGCCGACGTCTCGCATTACGTGCACCCGGGCACCGCGCTCGACGACGAGGCGGTATTGCGCTCGACCTCGGTGTATTTCCCCGGCTTCGTGGTGCCGATGCTGCCGGAGACGATCTCCAACGGCATCTGCTCGCTGAAGCCGAACGTGGACCGCCTGTGCTTCGTCTGCGACATGCTGATCGACTTCGACGGCAAGGTCACCAAGTCGCAGTTCTACGAGGCGGTGATGCATTCGCAAGGCGCGCCTGACCTACGGCCAGGTGTGGAAGGCGGTCGGTGAGAAGGACGAGGAAGCGCGCGCGCAAATGGGCGCGGTGCTGTCCCACGTCGAGCGTCTGCACCAGCTCTACCAGGTGCTGGCCAAGGCGCGCGCGCAGCGCGGCGCGATCGAGTTCAGTTCCAGCGAGGTGCGCTTCATGCTCGACACCCGCGGCGAAGTCGTGCAGGGCGGCATGCTGGAGCGCAACGACGCGCACAAGCTGATCGAGGAATGCATGATCGCCGCCAACGTCGAGGCGGCCAGGTACATCACCGCCAAGCAGATTCCGGCGCCCTTCCGCGTGCATGACCGGCCGCCGGAGCAGAAGTACGCCGACCTGCTGGAATACCTGTCGGAGTTCGGGCTCAAGCTGCCGCCCTGGAGCAAGGTCCAGCCCAAGGACTACACCACGCTGCTGAAGAAGATCCGCGAGCGGCCCGACGCCGCGTTGCTGGAAACGGTGCTGCTGCGTTCGCAAAGCATGGCGGTGTACTCGCCGGAGAACAAGGGCCACTTCGGCCTGGCGCTGGAGGCCTACGGCCACTTCACTTCGCCGATCCGCCGCTACCCCGACCTGATGCTGCATCGCTCGATCAAGCACGCGCTGCTGGCGCCGAAGTCAGGCGAGGGCAATGCCGACGGCTTCCGCTATTCGCTGGCGGAAATGGCCGCGCTCTGCCTGCAGTGTTCGGAGAAGGAGCGCCGCGCCGACGAGGCCCAGCGCGAAGTCGACGAGCGTTACCGCAGCGCCTGGATGGAGCAGCACGTCGGCAGCGAGTTCGACGGCGTGGTCAGCGGCGTGACCAGCTTCGGCCTGTTCATCGAGCTCAACGACTCCAAGGTCAATGGCCTGGTGCACGTGACCCAGTTGCCGCACGACTATTATCATTTCGATCCGCTGCGCAAGTCGCTCAAGGGCGAGCGCAAGGGCCTGGGCTGGCGCCTGGGCGACCCGGTGCGCGTGCAGGTGATGCGCGCCAGCGTCGAGGACCGGCGCATCGACTTCAAGCTGGTGCTGGACGAGCCCGCGAAGAAAAAGAAGGCATGGGCGGAGTAGGTCGGAACGGCATGGGCGGCAAGGGGAGCGCATGAGCAAGGGCACCTGGATCGCGGGCATCAATGCCGTCGCCTCCGCGCTGGAACACGACCTCGGCAACGTGCGCGAGGTGCTGCTGGAAGCGGGCGGCCGCAATCCTCGCCTGACCGAAATCGAGGAGACCGCGCGCCGGCACGAGATCTCGGTGCGTCGCGTTGCGCTGCAGGCGCTGGACGGCGTCGCCGGCGGCCTGCGCCACCAGGGCGCGATCGCGCGCTACGAGGCGCCAAGGCGTATCGAGGAAAGCGAGTTGCCGGGCCTGCTCGAGGCGGCCGCCGGCAAGGCGCTGCTGCTGGTGCTCGACGGCGTGCAGGACCCGCACAATCTCGGCGCCTGCCTGCGCAGCGCCGCCGCCGCGGCGGTGACGGCGGTGATCATCCCCAAGGACAAGGCCGCGCCGGTGAACGCCACCGTGCGCAAGACCTCGGCCGGCGCCGCCGACCGCATCCCGGTAATCAGCGTCACCAACCTGGCGCGCACGCTGCGTTCGCTCAAGGAGGCCGGCGTGTGGGTGTACGGGCTCGAGGGCGAGGCCGGCGTGCCGATCCACGGCGTGGACCTGCGTGGCAACGTCGCGCTGGTGCTGGGCGGCGAGGGCGAGGGCATGCGCCGGCTGACGCGCGAGCATTGCGACGGCCTGGTGCGCATTCCCATGCCGGGCGAAATGGAGAGCCTCAACGTCTCGGTGGCGGCGGGGATCGCGCTGTTCGAGGCCGTGAGGCAACGCGGAACTAACTGATCCAGGAGCGCGAGCGATGCTGCAGTTACATTGGTGGGATTTCGTCGGCTTTGCCGGCGTGCTGCTGGTGCTCGTCGCCTATTTCCTGCTGCAGACCGGGCGCATGCGCGGCGACGGGCCTGCCTATTCGCTGATCAACATGATCGGCGCGGCCGGCATCCTGGTGCCGGTGGTGTGCGCCGAAGAGATGAACTGGTCGGTGCTGTTCATCGAGGTGGCCTGGATCGCGATCAGCGTCTACGGCCTGTGGAACGCGACCAAGCGCGGCCTGCGCCGCTCGCCGCCGCCATAGGAGCGGCTTTCAGCCGCGACTCGCTGCGCGAGGGGCAGTCGCGGCTGAAAGCCGCTCCTACGGCTGGTCGCGGGCGGCGAGTTCGGCGGCCAGCTCCGGCGACACGCCGGGAACCTTGCTCCAGTCCACCTCGTCGATCTGGTGCGCGTCGAGGAAGCGCTCGGCGTACTCGCGGTACACGCCTTCGCGCAGGAACACCTCGAACAGGTCGGGGTCAACGTGGTTGTCGAGCTTCATGCGCCCGAGGATGCCCAGCGACTGCGTCAGGCTCATGCCCTTCTTGTAGGGACGGTCCTTCGCGGTAAGCGCCTCGAAGATGTCGGCAATGCCCATCACCCGCGCCTGCACGCTCATCTGCCCGCGGGTCAGCCCGCGTGGATAACCCTTGCCGTCCATGCGCTCGTGGTGGCCGCCTGCGTATTCGGGCACCTGGGTGAGGTGCCCGGGCCAGGGCAGCGCCTCCAGCATGCGGATGGTCATCACGATGTGGTGGTTGATGATCTCGCGCTCGGCCTGCGTCAGCGTGCCGCGGCGGATGCTCAGGTTCTCGAGCTCGTCTTCCGACAGGAACGGCCGCGTGCTGCCGTCGGCGGCGCGTCAGCTGGCGCTGCGCCAGCTTGCCGATCGCGGCTACCTGCGCGTCGTCCATGAATTCGCCGCCGGTATTGGACTTGCGCACCAGCGTGCGGTCGGCGTCGATGGCGGCCACTTCGGCGGCGAACGCGGCTTCGTCGAGTTGGCCCTTGAGCCTGGCGATCTCGGCATCGCGCAGCAGCAGCTCGAAGCGCGCGTCCAGCAACTCGATGCGGTCGAACAGGGTCTGCAGCTTGGTCGCCTTGTCCACCACGTGCACCGGCGTGGTGATCTTTCCGCAGTCGTGCAGCAGGCCGGCGATCTTCAGTTCGTAGCGGTCCTTCTCGCTCATGCTGAAATCGGCCAGCGGGCCTACGCTCACGCGCGAGGCCGCCTCGGCCAGCATCATGGTCAGCACCGGCACGCGATCGCAGTGGCCGCCGGTGTAGGGCGATTTCTCGTCGATGGCGGAGTTGATCAGGTTGATCAGCGACTCGAACAGCGTTTCCAGCTGCTCGACCAGCTGGCGGTTGGTGAGCACGATCGCCGCCTGCGAGGCCAGCGACTCGACCAGTTGCTGGTCGGCGTGCGTGAAGGCATGCACGCGCCCACCCGAATCCTTGGCGTTGATCAGCTGCAAAACGCCGATCACCGCGCCGGTATGGTCCTTCATCGGCACGGTCAGGAAGGACTGCGAGCGGTAGCCGGTGCGCGCGTCGAAGGCGCGCGTGCCGCTGAAGTCATAACCGTCGGCGGCGTAGGCGTCCGGGATGTTGACGGTATTGCCTGTGAGCGCCGCGTGCGCCACCACCATGCCGTGGTTGCCGCTACCGTCGGGCGCGTACAGGGGCAGGGGCGAGAAATCGATCCTGGGGCCGCTGCGGCCGCCCATGCGGAAGCCGAGCGTGTCGTTGCGGATGACCTCGAACTCCAGCGCCTCGTCCTTGACCAGATACAGCGTGCCGCCGTCGGCGTCGGCGAAGTCGCGCGCGGCGTCGAGGATGTGCTCCATCAGCACCAGGGTGTCGCGCTCGGAGGACAGGGCGACGCCGATCGCGTTCAGGCGCTCGAGGCGACCAAGGATTTCCTGCTCTTCCGCGTGGTCGAGGCCGTCGTGGGGCGTGATCTCAACCATGGCCGGCCTCGAGGCTGGCCAGCCATTCGTCGTCGGAGCCCTCGACCACGCCTTCGAACAGGAAGGTGCTGAGATAGCGTTCGCCGGTGTCGGGGATCATCGCCAGCACGACGCTGCCGGGCGCCAGCTCGCGCGCCACTTCCAGGGCCGCGGCGAAGGTGCCGCCACCGGACACGCCGCAGAAGATGCCTTCCTGCGTGGACAGCGCACGCGCGGTATCGCGGGCCACCACATCGTCCACCAGCAGGATGCGGTCGTAGACCTCGCGGTTCACCACCGAGCCGACGAAGTCCGGCGTCCAGCCCTGGATCTTGTGCGGCTTCCATTCGTGGCCGGAGAGCAGGGCCGCGCCGGCCGGTTCGCACACGCCGATGCGGATGTCCGGACGCGCCAGCTTCAGCATTTCGCCGACGCCGGTCAGCGTGCCGCCGGTGCCATAGCCGGTGACGAACCAGTCCAGGCGCTTGCCAGCGAAGTCCTGCAGGATCTCCGGCCCGGTGGTGGCGCGGTGCCAGGCCGGATTCGCCGGATTGTCGAACTGTTCGGTGAGGAAGGCGCCGTGCCGCTCGGCGAACTCCTTCGCGCGCCGCACCATGCCGCTGCCGCGCTCGGCGGCCGGCGTCAGGATCACCTTCGCGCCGAGTGCGCGCATCAGCTTGCGCCGCTCGATCGAGAAGGAGTCGGCCATGAAGGCGACAAAGGGATAGCCGCGCACCGCGCACACCATCGCCAGCGCGATGCCGGTGTTGCCGGAGGTTGCTTCGACCACCATCTGCCCGGGCTGGAGCACGCCGCGCGCCTCGGCGTCGAGGATGATGCCCAGCGCCAGCCGGTCCTTCACCGAGGCCATCGGATTGAAGGCCTCGAGCTTGGCGTACATGGTGACGCCCGTCGGCGCGAGCTGGTTGATGCGCACGATCGGCGTGTTGCCCACCGTGCCGAGGATGTCGTCGTGGATCATGGCAAAGCCCCCTGGGTCAGAGCGGCGGGTGCGTCGTGCGCGGCCGCGCGGCAATTGCCGCCATCGGGCTGCGCCGTGCACATCGCCTGCCAGCGATTGAGGATCGTGCAGAACAACTCGGCCGTCCGTTCGGCATCGTATACCGCCGAATGCGCGCTGGCGCCGTCCCATTCCAGCCCCGCTGCCTGCATCGCACGCGACAGCACGGTCTGCCCGTAAGCCATGCCGGCCAGGGTCACGGTGTCGAAGGTGCTGAAAGGGTGGAAGGGATTGCGCTTGTGCGCCACGCGCGCCACCGCGGCATTGAGAAAGGCGAGGTCGAAAGGCGCATTGTGGCCGACCAGGATGGCGCGCTGGCACTCGGCGGCGCGTGCAGCCAGGCGCACGTGCCGGAAGATGTGGTCGAGCGCCTCGCGCTCGGGCTTGGCGGCGCGGAAGGGATGGCCGACATCAATGCCGGTCACCTCCATGGACTTGGGGTCGAGCTCGCCGCCGGGAAAGGGATCCACGTGCGTGCTGACGGTCTCGCCGGGCACCAGCCGCCCCTGGTCGTCGTAGACGATCGGCACCGCGGCAATCTCCAGCAGCGCGTTGCGCTGCCAGTCGAAGCCGCCAGTCTCCACGTCGACGACGACCGGCAGGTAGCCGCGAAAGCGGTCGGCCATCCGCGGCCGGGGCGACGGGGAATTCATGCGCTCAGGATAGCAGCCGCGATCAGCGGGGGAGGGCGTTTCCGGGCGGCACAGCGGACGGGTGCCGGGGCAACAAGGGGGAAATTGCCGCCGCCGCGGCGACCAGGGCCGCGGAAATCCACAGGCATGCCTCCAGCCCCGCGATCTGGAATACCCACCCGGACAGCACCGTGCCGAGCAGCCGGCCCATTGCGTTGGCCATGTAATAAAAGCCCACGTCGAGCGAGACGCCGTCCTCGGCGGCGTAGCTGACGATCAGGTAGCTGTGCAGCGAGGAGTTGATCGCGAACAGCACGCCGAACACGCTCAGACCCGCAATCACCACGGTCTGCGGATCGCACGCCCAGCAGCAGCGCCATCACCGCCGGCACGATGGCCAGGACTGCGGCCCACGCGAAGGCCGTGCGACCGTCGGGCAGTCGGCCGCTGCGTCGGCCGGTGATCCACGGCGCCAGCGATTGCACCGCCGCCGTAGCCGATGACCCAGAGCGGCCAGGAAGCCGCCGATCTCCAGAAGTCCCAGCCCAGCGACTCGGCGAGGAAAACCGGAAGGGCCACCACGAACCAGACATCGCGGGCGCCGAACAGGAACAGCGCGCCGCCGACAGCAGGTTGATGGCGCGGCTCTTGGACAGCAGCTCGCGAAATTTCGGCTTGTTCTTTGCCTTGCCCAGGTCCCTTGCGCAACAGCAGGCTGAGCAGCCACACCAGCAGCAGCGCGCCGGCCATGCCCGCCACCGCCGCGCCGAAGCCCAACGGTCGACAGCAACGCGCCGCCCAGGAAGAAGCCCACGCCCTTGAGCGCGTTCTTGGATCCCGTCAGCGCCGCGACCCAGCGGTACAGCGCGCCCTGCTGGTCGCCGGGCACCAGCAGCTTGATGCTGCTCTTGGCGCTCATCTTGTTCAGGTCCTTGGCGATGCCGCGACAGCGCCTGCGCGGCCATCACCCAGGGCACCGTCAGCAACGCCGCCGGCACCGCCAGCATCGCCAGCGCGACCACCTGCAGCGCCAGGCCCAGGTTCATGGTCCGGTTGAGGCCCGATGCGCGCGCCGAGCCAGCCGCCGACCAGGTTGGTGACGACGCCGAAGATTTCGTAGAACAGGAACAGCATCGCCACCTGCAGCGGCGAGTAGCCCAGCTGGTGGAAGTGCAGCACCACCAGCATGCGCAGGGCGCCGTCGGTCAGGGTGAAGGCCCAGTAGTTGCCGGTGATCAGCAGGTACTGGCGGACCTCGGGCGCCAGGCGCGAGCCATGGTCACGGCGGCGGCGCCGACCAGGCGCACGAGTTCGGCGGTGCGGTTCACGTAGCCCCACTCGTTGTCGTACCAGGCGTAGATCTTCACCTGCGTGCCGTTGATCACCAGCGTCGACGAGCGCATCGACGATGCTCGAGCGCGGGTCGGTGCAGGTAGTCGATCGACACCAGCGGGCGCTCTTCGTAGCCGAGGATGTCCTTGAGCTCGCCCTCGGCGGCGGCCTTGAGCAGCGCATTCACTTCGTCGACGGTGGTCGCGCGCTCGACTTCGAACACGCAGTCGGTCAGCGAGGCGTTGGCTCAGCGGCACGCGCACGGCGTGGCCATTCGAGGCGGCCCTTGAGCTCCGGGAAGATCTCGGCGATCGCGGTGGCCGAGCCGGTGGAGGTCGGGATCAGGCTGCTGCCGCAGGAGCGGGCGCGGCGCAGGTCCTTGTGCGGCGCATCAATGATCGTCTGGGTGTTGGTCAGGCTGTGGATGGTGGTGATGGCTGCCGTGCCGGATGCCGATGTTCTTCGTGGATCACCTTGACCACCGGCGCCAGGCAGTTGGTGGTGCAGCGACGCGGCGGAGACGATGCGATGCACGGCCGGATCGAAGCGTTGGTGGTTCACGCCCATCACCACGTCGAGCGCGCCGGCGCTCTTGACCGGCGCGGTTACCACCACCCGCTTCACGCCCTGGTCCAGGTAGGGCTGCAGCACGGTCGGGCTTGCGGAACTTGCCGGATGCTTCGATGCACCACGTCGCAGCCCGACCAGTCGGTGGCGGCGATGCTCCTTGTTGCGGCTGAGCGGGATGCGCTGGCCGTCGATCGAGATCGCATCGCCGTCGTGCCGCCGTCGTGCGCTCCAGCGGCCGTGCACCGAGTCGAAGTTCAGCAGGTGCGCCAGGGTGGCCGCATCGGCGGCCGGATCGTTGATCGTGCACGAAGTGCGACGTCGGGATTGTCCCAGGCCGCGCGCAGGGCGAGGCGGCCCATGCGGCCGAAGCCGTTGATGCCCACGTTCAATGTCATTGCAATGCTCCGGATCGGGAATTCGAATGCGGGCGCCCGGCGGCGCTAGCGCGCGGCGGCGCGGCGCGCGCTGGGCGCGGCGGGGGACTTGGCCTTGGGCGCGCATCGGGACGGGTCGCCGCCGCAGCAGTTCTGGCTGAGGAAGTCGACCAGCGCGCGCATCGCGGCGAAGTTGGCGCGGTAATGGATGTTGCGGCCCTCGCGGTCGGCTTCGATCAGCCCGGCATGCTGCAGGGCCTTGAGATGGAAGGACAGGGTCGCCGCCGGCAGCTCGAGCCGGGCAGCGATGTCGCCCGGGCAGGCGCCGTCGGGGCCGAGTTCGACCAGCCAGCGGAAGATGGCCAGGCGCGAGTCTTGCGCCAGCGCGGCCAGGGCGGGAACGGCGGTCTTGGTATCCATAGTTCTATATTGATGGAAACATGGAATAATGACAAGATAGGCTAAACCGAACCGATTGCGGGAATGTGACGAGGAATGGAGAGGGTGACGAACGGCAAGGCAAGTGCCCCGGCGAACGCGTGTAGCAACAACTGCTCTCCCGCGTCCGGCGCGGACGCGCTCAACCGCGACTGCTATTGCATCGCGGTCGACCCGTCGGCAGTACGCCGGGAACTGGAATCCGAACTGCAGGCCGAGGGATTGCCGGCGAACCTGGTGGAAAGCCACGCGAACCTGTTTTCCGCAATGCCGGTGTACGTTTCGCGCCGCAACATCGAGCAGGTGAAGCACGTGGTCGCGGCCATCGAGGAGGTGACGGCGCTGGCCAGCTATCGGTCCGCGGTGCTCGCCTGGGCGCCGGAGATCGCCGCCTTCGATCCGGGATCGCCGGGCGGCCTGCTCGGCCTGGATTTCCATCTCGGAGCGGACGGTCCCCGGCTCATCGAGATCAATACCAATCCGGGGGGCGTCCTGCTCAACGGCCTGCTCAGCCACGCACAGCGTTCCTGCATGGAGGAGATGAGCTTGCCGGCCACCACGCCGGAGCGGCTGGACGAGGCGGTCCTGAACGCGATGCTCGAGGAATGGCGCTTGCAGCGGGGTGGCCGCGCCCCCGGGATGATCGCCATCGTGGACGAGTCGCCTGCGCAGCAGTACCTGTATCCGGAATTCGTGCTGTATCAGCGGCTGTTCGAGCGCAACGGCTACCGCGCCGAAATCTGCGCCCCGCAGGAGCTGGCCTGGGAGCGGGGCCAGTTATGGCTTGGCAGCGAACCGGTGGATTTCCTCTACAACCGGTTGACCGACTTTGCCTTGCAGGAGCCGGCACACGCGGCGATCCGTGCCGCGTACCTGGCGCGGGGCGTGGTGCTGAGTCCGCATCCGCGCGCGCATGCGCTGTATGCCGACAAGCGCAACCTGAGCGTGCTTGGCAGCGAGGCTTTCCTGCGCGCCTCGGGCGCCAGCCAGGCTTCGATCCAGGCCCTGCTCGCGGCCGTGCCCAGCACCCGGCTGCTGACGCCGGAAAATCGCGACTGGATGTGGGCGAACCGCAACCGGCATTTCTTCAAGCCCGCCGCCGGATTCGGCAGCAAGGCGAGCTATCGCGGCGACAAGCTGACCCGTCGGGTCTGGGAACAGCTGCAGGCCGGCACCTACGTCGCCCAGGAGATCGTGCCGCCGAGCGAACGACGCCTGGCCAGCGATACGGCTCCGCTCAAGCTCGACCTGCGCTGCTATGCCTGGCGCGGCGAAGCACTGCTGTTCGCGGCGCGCATGTACCAGGGGCAGACCACGAACTTCCGCACGCCCGGCGGTGGCTTCGCGCCGGTGCTGACCAACGCGCCGGCCTGAGCCTCAGGATTGGGTGGTGGTGTCGCGCTTTTCCCGTGCGTCCAGCGGCAACTCGCCGTGCACGATGAACCAGGTGTACTCGGCGATGTTGGTGGCGTGGTCGCCGATGCGCTCGACGTTCTTGGCGATGAACAGCAGGTGCGTGCAGGCGGTGATGTGTGCGCGGGTCCTCGGCCATGTAGGTCAGCAGCTCGCGGAACAGCGCGGTGTACGAGCTCGTCGAGCTCGGCGTCGCGGCGGCGCACGTCGAGGGCAAGATCGGCGTCGCGGGCGGCGAAGGCGGCGAGGGAGTCGCGTACCAGCGCGTTCGCGGTCTTGGCCAGCAGCGGCAGGGCGTGCGCGGCGCGCACCGGCGGCGCTTTCGTTGAGCACCTTCGAGCGCTTGGCGACATTGGCGGCGTAGTCGCCGATGCGCTCGATGTCGGCGGAGATGCGCAGGGCGCCGTAGACCTCGCGCAGGTCGCGCGCCATCGGCTGGCGCAGCGCCAGCAGGCGCAGCACGTCCTGGCTGACTTCCTGCTCGAGCTGGTCGATGGCGACGTCGTTCTCCACCACGCGCTGCGCCGCCTTGCTGTCGCGGCGCTGCAGGGCATCCACCGCGGCATCCAGCTGCGCGGCGGCGATCTCGCCCATGCGGGCGATCTCGCGATACAGGCGCTCCAGTTCGGAGTCGTAGCTCTTGACGATGTGTTCGTGCACGGTCATGTCCTTGGTTGCTGCGCGTCGGTCAGCCGAAGCGACCGGTGATGTAGTCCTCGGTCTGCTGCTTGCTCGGCTTGGTGAAGATGGTCCCGGTGACGCCGTGCTCGATCAGCTCGCCCAGGTACATGAAGGCGGTGAAGTCGGAACAGCGCGCCGCCTGCTGCATGTTGTGGGTGACGATCAGGATGGTGAACTGCTGCTTCAGCTCGGCGATCAGCTGCTCGATCTTGCCGGTCGCGATCGGGTCGAGCGCGGAGGTGGGTTCGTCGAACAGCAGCACCTCCGGCTTCAGCGCCACGGCGCGGGCGATGCACAGGCGCTGCTGCTGGCCGCCGGACAGGCCCAGCGCGTTCTGCTTGAGTTTGTCCTTGACCTCGTCCCACAGTGCCGCCTGGCGACAGCGCTTCCTCGACGCGCGCGTCCATCTGCGAGCGCGGCAGCTTCTCGTAGTGGCCGATGCCGTAGGCGACGTTGTCGTAGATGGACATCGGGAACGGCACCGGCTTCTGGAACACCATGCCGATCTTGCTGCGCAGCTTGTTCAGCGAATACGTGGGCGTCGAGGATGTTCTCGCCATCGAGGATGACCTCGCCCTCGGCGCGCATCTCGGGTAGATCGAGTAGATCCGGTTGAAGATCCGCAGCAGGGTGGACTTGCCGCAGCCGGACGGCCCGATCAGCGCGGTGACGCGCTTTTCCGGCACGTCCAGGTCAATGTCCTTCAGCGCCTGGAAGTCGCCGTAGTAGAAGGCGAGCTTGCGCGCGGACAGCTTGGCATCGGCGGCCGGCAGCGACAGCGACCGGACGGGACGGAGGTGTTGAAGTTGATCTGCATGTCAGTCATTGCTCATCTTCTTGCGCAGCAGGACGGCGCGGGCGGCCAGGCTGGTGAGCAGGACGAACATCGTGATCATGAAGGCGCCGGCCCAGGCCAGCGAATTCCAGTACTCGAAGGGGCTCATGGCGAACTGGAAGATGACCACCGGGATGCTGGCCATCGGCTCGGTCAGGTCGGTGCTCCAGTACTGGTTGTTGAAGCGCGGTGAACAGCAACGGCGCGGTCTCGCCGCTGATGCGCGCCAGCGCCAGCAGCACGCCGGTGACGATGCCGGGCAGGGCGGCGCGGTACAGCACCTGCACGTTGACCTTCCACTGCGGCACGCCGAGCGACAGCGCCGCCTCGCGCATGGTGCCGGGCACCAGCCGCAGCATTTCGTCGGTGGTGCGCACCACCACCGGCAGCACGATGAAGCCCAGCGCGATCGCGCCGGACCAGCCCGAGAATCCGCCCAGCGGCTCGACGATCAGGGTGTAGACGAACAGGCCCAGCACGATGGACGGCGCCGACAACAGGATGTCGTTGACGAAGCGGATGGTCTCGTCCAAGCTTGCGGTGGTTGGCGTACTCGGCCAGGTAGGTGCCGGCGAGCGATGCCGATCGGCGTGGCCATGGCCACCGCCAGCAGGCACATCATCAGGCTGCCGAACAGGGCGTTGGCCAGGCCGCCGCTGACTTCGCCCGGTGGCGGCGTCATCTGCGTGAACAGGTGCAGCCCGAAGGCGTTCATGCCCTTGGTGACGGTCGTCCACAGGATCCAGGTCAGCCAGAACAGCCCGAACAGGGTGGCGGCGCCGGACAGCAGCAGGGTAATGACGTTGACGATGCGGCGGCGCAGGAAGATGCGGTCGGCGACGGTGGCCATCAGTTGCCCTCCCGGCGCTTCAGGCCCATCAGCATGAACTTGGCGATGCTCAGCACGATGAAGGTGACCACGAACAGCAGGAAGCCGAGTGCAATCAGCGAGGACAGGTACAGCGGCGAGTCTGCCTCGGTGAACTCGTTGGCGATGGTGGCTGCGATCGAGTTGCCCGGCTCGAGCAGCGAGGCGGTGAGGAAGTGCGCGTTGCCGAGCACGAAGGTGACCGCCATGGTCTCGCCCAGCGCGCGGCCCAGGCCCAGGAAGATGCCGCCGATCACCGCCGAGCGGGTGTAGGGCAACACGATGTCCCAGACCACTTCGGTGGTGGTGGAGCCCAGCGCATAGGCCGACTCCTTGAGGCGATTGGGCACGGTGAGGAAGACCTCGCGCATCACCGAGCTGATGAAGGGGATGACCATGATCGCCAGCACCAGTCCGGCGGTGAGCATGCCGATGCCCAGCGGCGGGCCACGGAACAGTGCACCGATCACCGGCCACGTGCCCACGCTTTCGTCCAGCCAGGGGAACACGTATTCGCCCAGGTAGGGCACCAGCACGAACAGGCCCCACATGCCGTAGATGATCGAGGGGATGCCGGCCAGCAATTCGATCGCCGCGCCGATCGGCGTGCGCAGCCACGGCGGCGCGACTTCGGTCAGGAACAGGGCGATGCCGAAACTGACTGGCACGGCGATGATCAGGGCGATCGCGGCGGTGACCAGGGTGCCGTAGATCGGCACCAGGGCGCCGAACTTCTGCTGCACCGGATCCCAGTCGGTCGAGGTCAGGAAGCCGAAGCCGAAGGTCTGGAAGGCCTCGCGACCGCCCCAGAACATCGACAGTCCGGCGGCGAGAAGGGTCACCAGCACAAAAAGCCCGGCGGCGGTCACGGCCGCGCGGAACAGCTTGTCGTTGCGTGCGTCGCCCTGCGAACGCAGGTCGGAGCTGGTCGCCATCATGCTGGCCGGAGCGGACATTCGGTTCCCCGCGCTAATTCGGTAATTATCAAACGGAACGCGCGCCCGGGTAAAAGGGCGCGCGTCCGGGCTGGAATAAGCCGATCAGAACTTGAAGTTCGCGGCCCAGTAGGCTTCGATCTGCTTGACCAGCGCCGGCGGCAGCGGCACGTAGCCGAGCGAGGTCGCGGCGGCGTCGCCGTTGGCGTACACCCAGGCGAAGAACTCCTTGGCCTGGCGCGCGCGCGCCTTGTCCTTGGGATTCTTGTACATCAGGATGAAGTTGGTCGCGGCGATCGGGTAGGCATCGGCGCCCGGGGCGTCGGTCATCACCAGGTAGAAGTCCTTTGACGTCGCCCAGTCGGCACTGGCGGCGGCGGCCTGGAAGCTGGCGATGCTCGGGGTGATGAACTTGCCGCTCTTGTTCTTCACCGAACCGTAGACGAGCTTGTTGACCAACGCGTAGGACAGTTCGACGTAGCCGATCGAGCCCTTGATCTGCTTGGTGTAGGCGGCGACGCCTTCATTGCCCTTGCCGCCGACGCCGGCCGGCCACTTGACCGAGGTGCCTTCGCCGACCTTGGTCTTCCACTCCGGGCTGACCTTGGACAGGTAGTTGACCCAGTTGAAGGTGGTGCCGGAACCGTCCGAGCGATGCACGACGGTGATGCGGGTGTCGGGCAGCGGCAGGCCCGGGTTGATCGCGACGATCGCCGGGTCGTTCCACTTGTTGATCTTGCCCAGGAAGATGTCGGCCAGCAGCGGACCGGTGAAGCGGATCGCGCCCGGGGCGATACCCTTCAGGTTGACGATCGGCACCACGCCGCCGACCACCGAGGGAAACTGGCCCAGGCCGAACTGCGACAGCTCGGCTGGCTTCATCGGGGCGTCGGAGGAACCGAAATCCACCGTCTTGGCCTTGATCTGGGCGATGCCGCCACCCGAGCCGATCGACTGGTAGTTCACTTCGTGGCCGGTGGCCTTGTTGTAGTCGGACGACCACTTGGAAAGCGCCGGATAGACGAAGGTGGCGCCGGCACCGGTGATATCGCCGGCCTGGGCCGAGGCGGTGAAGCCCATGGCCAGCGCCAGCGCGGCGAGACTGAGTTTGAGCGACTTGGTCACGAGACAACTCCTGAAGGTATGGATCGGGCACGGGCGGGGCCCGGCGTGCCGCCATTGCACATGGGGCAGGTGACAAGGGTGCGGCTCTGACATGACACCTGCATGACAGTCCGGCGGCCCCGGTCGCATCATCGCTGTCATGTAACGGTCACGCCGCCACCAAGGGCCTGTAACAAAGAAGCCTCAATCTGTGCCGGCTGAACGAGCCCATAACGTCTCGTCGCGGCCCCGGAAGGGGTCGACCTTTCAATATCTAGGAGATCTGACATGCGTTTCTCTCCCCTGGCCGCCGCCCTGGCGGTTGCCCTCTCCGGCGTGAGCGTTGATGCGATGGCGCAGGACAGCCGCGACCAGGAAATCGCCGCGCTCAAGGCGCAGGTGGAAGCCCTGGTCAGTCGCCTCGACGATCTCGAACAACGCACCGAGGCGCAGTCCGACGTCAACATCGATACCGCGCAGGCGATCGAGACGCTCGCCAACTCCTCGGCCAAGGTCGAGACCAAGGGCGGCCTCAAGGCGACCACCGCGGACAAGAAGTTCGAGTTCGCGCTTAGCGGCCGCATCCACGCCGACGCCTACTTCTTCAACGAGGACGTTGCCAACACCGTCAACACCACCGAATTCCGCCGCGCGCGCCTGACCCTGGCCGGCAAGGCCTACGGCTGGGAATACAAGATGGAGCAGGACTTCGCCGCCGGCACCAACCTCGACGGCCTGCGCGACCTGTACATCGCCAAGAACTGGGGCACCGGCAACCGCGTCATGATCGGCCACTTCAAGCCCTTCCGTTCGATGGAGGAGCTGACCAGCTCCAATGACATCTTGATGATGGAGCGTCCCTTCTCCTCGGCGACCGGCCTGTTCGGCAACCGCCAGTTCCAGCAGGGCGTTGCCTACCAGAGGCTTGGCCCGGACTGGACCGCCGGCATCTCCGCCTTCAACCTGCGCGGCGCCAATGGCGTGCGCAACGAAGGCACCGGCGTCGCCGCGCGCGTCACCTGGTCGCCGGTCAACACCGAGACGAAGACCTTCCACCTCGGTGCCTGGGGCAGCATGGAGAACACCGAGGAGGCGACGCCCAACCTCGTCGCCTCGGTGAACTACGCCGGCCGCCGCGGTCCCTCGCTCACGGTCGCGACCACGCCGGGCATCAGCGGCGACTCGGTGACGGCGCTGGGCCTGGAGGCCGCCGCCTCCATCGGCAAGTTCTTCATCCAGTCCGAATACGCGCACGCGCAGTTCGGCCAGACCACCGGCGACGACCAGACCGTGGAGACCTTCTACGTGCAGGGCAGCTGGCTGCTCAACGGCGGCCACAAGGCCTACAAGCCTGCCAACGGCGTGTTCACCGGCCCCAAGGTCGAGGACAAGAACCTGTGGGAACTCACCGCGCGCTACGACACGATCGAGAACAAGGACCTGGCGGATCATCGCCGGGCCAGCACCTGGATCTTCGGCGTGAACTACTACATCAACTCCAACCTGCGCCTGATGGCCAACTACGCGATGGGCGACAACGAGCATACCGGCGACGAAACCGACCAGCTCGCCCTGCGCACGCAGTGGAGCTTCTGAGTCCGGCAACCTGGTGATGGGAAGCCAGCCCCCGGACGCAGGTCCGGGGGCTTTTTTCATGGCGGCGTCTTGTCGCGGTAGCGGCACAGGTCGCGCACCGGGCAGCGCGGGCATTCCGGGCGGCGTGCCTTGCAGGTGTAACGCCCGTGCAGGATCAGCCAGTGGTGCGCGTCCTGGCGGAACTCGGGTGGCACGCGCCTGAGCAGCTTGTCTTCCACCGCGCGCACGTTTTCGCCGGGCGCCAGCCCGGTGCGGTTGGCGACGCGGAAGAGATGCGTGTCCACGGCGATGGTGGGCTCGCCGAAGGCGGTGTTGAGCACCACGTTCGCGGTCTTGCGGCCCACGCCGGGCAGCGCTTCCAGCGCCTCCCGCGAGCGTGGCACTTCGCCTCCGTGCCGCTCGACCAGCAGCCGCGACATGGCCATCACGTTGGCCGCCTTGGCGTTGTACAGGCCGATGCTGCTGATGCACTGCTTCAGCTTCGCTTCCCCGAGATCGAGCATCGCCTGCGGCGTATTCGCCAGCGGGAACAGGCGCCGCGTGGCCTTGTTGACGCCGACGTCGGTCGCCTGCGCCGACAGGATCACCGCCACCAGCAATTCGTAGGGCGAGGCGTACGCGAGTTCGGTGGTGGGATGCGGATTGAGTTCCTGCAGGCGCACGAAAAACTCGCGCCGGTCCGCGGGCGGCATGTTCGGGCTCATGGGTGTCGAGCCCGCGCGCGCGCGGCGAACAGCGCGTCCAGCGGCCGCGCCAGTGCATTGCCGGCCAGCAGCGCGAACGGCAGCGCGGCCAGCGCCTGCGCGGCGAACAACCCGCACAGCGCGCCGGCGAAGGCCGCGCAGAGCAGGCGCGTGCGTGCGTGTTCGCCGCTACTGGCAGGCTCGGCGAGCACGAAGCCGGCAGCCAGCCACCAGGGTGCGGCGAGCAGTGCGTCGGCACCGGCGCCACCCCCGAACAAGGCCGGCGCGAGCAGTGCCAGCGCCGCCCCGGCCAGCAATCCCAGCGGCGCCTGCCAGCGCGACGCGCGCAGCGCCAGCAAG
Source organism: uncultured Gammaproteobacteria bacterium (assembly GCA_963707625.1). GTDB lineage: Bacteria > Pseudomonadota > Gammaproteobacteria > Xanthomonadales > Xanthomonadaceae > Arenimonas. The sequence goes on along the minus strand of CAVPQV010000019.1, from coordinate 253,800 downwards.
GCCACGCCGCCCGCCGCCCACAGCAGGGCCAGCGGCAGGTCGGGCGCGGGCGCAGCCGGCGCCGTGGCGAAAGCCAGTTGCGCGAAAGCCGCGCCCGCCATGGCCGGGTTGAAGACGTTTCCGCCCAGTCCGCCGAAGGCCTGCCGCGCCACGATCACCGCCACGAACACGGCGGCGGCCAGGCGCCAGCCGGCGAGCGCCGGCAACCACAGCACCAGCAGCACGGCCGCGAGCACGGCGCTGCCTTCGCCCAGCAGGGGCCGCAGCGCCTGCCCGCGCAGGCGCAGGGCAAGCGCCTCGAGCGCGAGCGCCAGCGCGATCGCCATTGCGAGGCGCAGCGGCAGCGCGGCGTCGCCGCGCGCGCCCATCAGCACTGCGCCCGGCGCCAGCGCGAGCAGCAGCAGGCCGTTGCGCGCGCGCAGCGACAGCGCCATGCGGGGCAGATGCACGGCCGCGGGCGCGCTCACGGCGATTCCGCCGGCGGGCGCCGCTTCGCCTGCGCGCGTGCGATCGCGGCCGCGACGGCATCGGCGGAAGTCGCGTCCGGCGCCTGCGCGGCTTCGCGTTCGCGCTGCTGCGCCGCCTCGCGTTGCAGGCGCAGCCCGCGCGCTTCGTAGCGCGCACGCGCCGCGTCGGCCAGCTCGAGCACGCGCCGCCGGGCGAGCGTCGCCACTTTCGCCTCCGCGAAGCGTTCGCGCAGGCGGATGCGGCTGGGGCAGGCGCGGTCGCAGGCGCCGCATTCGCGGCAGTCCAGCAATCCGTGCGCGAGCGCCGCGGCCGGCTTCGATGCCAGCAGGTCGCGCAGCAGCGCCTGTGGTTGCAGCCCGGCCGGGCAGGCATCGGCGCAATCGCCGCAACGCACGCACGGCAGTTCCATCAGGACGCGCCCGCGCGCCTCAGCGGCCGGTGAACACGGGCGGCCGGCGCGCGAGGAAGGCGCCGGTGCCCTCGCGCATGTCCTCGGTGGAGAAGGCGAGGGCGAAGGCCTGGGTTTCGAACTCGAGCGCGGACTCCAGCGGCGCCTCGCCGCCCGCGATGATCGCGTCGAGGATGCCGCGCAGCGCCTGGGGCGCGGATCCGGCCAGCTTCGCCGCCAGCTTGAAGGTCTCGGCCTCGAGCGCATCCTTTGCCACCACGCGCGTCACCAGGTTGAGCTGCAGCGCCCGCGCGGCATCGATCTGCTCGCCGGCCAGGCACAGCTCGAGCGCCGCGCCGCGTCCGCACAGGCGCAGCAGGCGCTGCGTGCCGCCGAAGCCGGGAATCAGGCCCAGGTTCACCTCCGGCTGCCCGAACCGGGTGTTGTCGGCGGCGATGCGCAGGTGGCAGGCCATCGCCAGCTCCATGCCGCCGCCCGAGGGCGAAACCGTTGACCATGGCGATCACCGGCTTGCCCAACTGCTCGATGCGCGACATCAGCCGTTGCCCGTGGCGCGAGAAATCGCGCGCCTGCACCGGGCTCAGGCCGTTCATCTCGGCGATGTCGGCGCCGGCGACGAAGGCCTTGGGGCCGGCGCCGGTGAGCACGACCACGCGCACCGACTCGTCCGCAGCCGCGGCTTCGAAGGCGAGGTGCAGCTCGCCGATGGTCGCGCGGTTAAGCGCATTTAACTTGTCGGGCCGATTGAGCGTGATCGTGCGGATGCGCATCTCGGTCTTCGATGATCAGGTTTTGCAGCGGCATGCGGGGCTCCGGGAACTATGCGGACGGGGCAGGGTCGTATCCCCGCGAATGGCGTCGGCGCCGGTGGCGTAGGTGCGCCGAGGCCGGTATCCTAGCGCGTCCCGCGGGACGTGACAGCGCCCCGAATCCCCTCTGGAGATCACGTAATGAAGTTGCGTTTGCTGGTGGCCGCCATTGCCGCCTTTGCCTCGGGTGCCGTACTGGCCCAGACCAAGCCCGCCGCGAGCACACCCGCGCCGGCCGACAAGACCACGCTCAGCTACGCGATCGGCTACGACATGGCCCGCGACCTGGCCGAGCGCAAGGTCGACCTCGACCTGACGACGCTGATCCGCGGCATCAAGAAGGCTACGCCAAGAAGCCGCCGACGATGCCGGGCGAGAAGCTGGCCGCTGCGCTGACCGCCTTCCAGAAGAAGATGGCCGAGCAGGAGCGTGCGAACTTCGAGCGCGTTGCACGCGAGAACAAGACCAAGTCCGATGCCTTCCTCAGCGGCAACCGCGCCAAGCCGGGCGTGACCGTGCTGCCGAGCGGCGTGCAGTACCGCATCATCGAGCCGGGCACCGGCGCCAAGCCGACCGCGAACAGCACCGTGCAGGTGCACCTGCGCGGCTCCGTCTCGACCGGGCAGGAGTTCGCCAACACCTACTCGACCGCGAACGCGCAGCCGGCCACGTTCAAGGTCAACGAGTTCCCGCTCGCGGGCGTGAAGGAAGCGGTGGTGATGATGCCGGTGGGCTCGCGCTGGGAAGTCTTCATCCCGGCCGACAAGGCCTACGGCAACGACCCGCGCTCCCCGATCGGCCCGGCGCAGGCCGTCGTGTTCGACATCAAGCTGGTCAGCAGCAAGTAAGTCCCGACGCCCGCGCCGCCAGACGGCGGCGCGGGCGCGCTTTCGCCAATCGCGAAATGAATTCCGCCTTCCGCGCCGTCCTCAGTCCCTGCGTTGGCATCTGCGCCCTGGACGAGCAGGGCCTGTGCGAAGGCTGCCATCGCAGCGCCAGCGAGATATCGCGCTGGCCGCAGATGAACGACGACCAGCGCCTGCACCTGATGGAATCGGTGCTGCCGCTGCGCGAGGCCAAGCGCGGGTGACCGCGGTGCGCTTCGACCCCAGGCTTTCCCGCGCCCTGCATCCGCTGTCCGCGCCGCCGCAAGGCCCGGGCTGGAACCACGCCGAGCTGTTGCCGTGGCTGCCCGACCAAGGTCGCGGGCTGCGTACTGCCGCCGTGCTGGTGGGCCTGGTGGACCGTGGCGAGGGCCAGCAGGTGGTGTTGACCCGGCGCACCGCGGGCCTGCGCCACCATGGTGGCCAGATCAGTTTTCCCGGCGGGCGTATCGAAACCGCCGACTCCGACCCGGTCGCCGCCGCCCTGCGTGAGGCCGGCGAGGAAATCGGCCTGGCCACGGCGCAGGCTTCGCCGCTGGGCTACCTGGATTCGCTGGTGACCATCACCGGCTTCCACGTGTTCCCCGTAGTCGCGACGATCACGCCCGATTTCCAGCCGCGTCCCGACCCGTCGGAGGTGGATGAAGTGTTCGAGGTGCCGCTCGCCTTCCTGCTTGCACACGAGAATGCGCGCCTGGTGGAACTCGAGTTCCGCGGCTATCGCCGGCAGGTGCTGGAGTTCCAGTTCCGCGACTGGCGCGTGTGGGGCGCCACGGCGATGATGCTGGTCAACCTGCGCGAGCGCCTGGGCCGCACGAAATGAACTGGCACACCCTCGTTTCCGCGCAGGACCTGGCGCCGCGCCTCGGCGATCCTGGCCTGCGCCTGGTGGACGCGCGCTTCGTGCTCGCCGGCGCCGCACCCGATGCCGGCGAGGCGGCCTGGCGCGAGGCGCACCTGCCGGGGGCGGCGTACCTGCACCTGGACCGCGACCTTTCCGACCATCGCAAGCCTGCCTCGCAAGGACGCCATCCGCTGCCCGAAGCGGCCGATTTCGCCGCCACGCTCGCGCGCCTGGGCATCGGCCCGGAGCACCAGGTGGTGGTCTACGACGCCGGCGATGGCGCGATGGCGGCGGCCCGGTTCTGGTGGCTGATGCGTCTGCTCGGCCACCGCCGGGTGGCCGTGCTCGACGGCGGATTCGCGCACTGGACCGGTCTGGGGTTGCCCGTGGACGCTGCAACGCCGGTGCACCCGCCCGTGGCGGTGCGCTTCGATGCGCGCTACGACATCGAGGCGATCGCCGGCGACGACGAGTTGCAGTCGCGACTTTCCGAAGCACCCGGCTGGCTGCTGGACGCGCGCGCGGCGGAACGTTTCCGCGGCGAGGTTGAGCCGCTCGACCGCGTCGCCGGGCACATTCCCGGCGCGCGCAATCGCCCGTATTCGGAAAATATCCGCGCCGGACTGTTCCTGCCGCCGGCGGAACTGCGCGCGGCCTTCGCGCCGCTGCTCGGCGCACATGTGCCTGCCGACGTGGTGCTCAGCTGCGGCTCCGGCGTGACCGCCTGCCACAACCTGCTGGCGATGGAGCATGCCGGCCTGCATGGCGCGCGCATCTATGCCGGTTCCTGGAGCGGCTGGATCAGCGATCCCACGCGCCCTGTCGCCGTCGGCGAACAGACGTAGCGCGCTCTACTTCTTCCCCAGCCGCTGCATCACCACCGCCAGCGCCGCCTGCGTGTCGGCGCTGTACCAGCCATCCAGGAAGTCGAGCATTTGCGCCTCGTCGAAGGCGTCCAGTGCGGCGACCACGTCTGCGCGCGCGAGCTTGCGCGTGGCGAGCATCGGGCCCTGCGGCAAGGCCAGCAGTCCGTTGGCCCAGTTCACCGCCAGCGTGACCACTTCGCCGCCGTCGGTCAGCGCGTCCACCATGCCGTACTCCAGGCACTGCTGCGCTTCCGGCATCGCGCCGGCGACCACCAGCCGTTCCGCGCGGTGCGGGCCGACGACGCGACGCAGCAGGTACTGGATCGCGTCGGGGACCGTGAGGCCGACCTGGGTTTCATTGAGGCCCATGCGGAAGGGTCCGCGCGCCATTACCCGGTAATCGCAGCACAGCGCCAGCACGCAGCCGCCGGCCGGGTTGTGGCCGGCGATTGCGGCTGCGGTGGGAATCGGCGAGCCGGCGATCGCGCGCGCGGCGGCGAAGAAATTCGACCAGCAACGACGCAGCCCTTCGCGGTCCAGGCCCATCAGGTAGGGCACGTCGAGTCCGCCCGAGAAGGCCTTCTCGCCACCGGAGATCACCAGCGCGCGCGCGCCGCTGCGAGGCGCCGCGCGCACGGCCTCTTCCAGCGCCTCCAGCAGTTCGTCGTTCAAGGCGTTGACCGGCGGGCGCTGCAGGCGGATTTCCTGCACGGGGCCGTGCTGCGTGATGGCGATCATGTGCGTCTCCTCTGCGGGTCGAAGCTTGGATGCGGCTCAGGGAATCTTGACAGTCGCCGCCCAGCGATAGCGGACCGTATAGCTGAGGGTCGCCTCGCCGCTGGCGGGCACCGGCACGTCGAAGCTGGCGGTCTGTGAACTGCGCTTGGCGAAGGGCACGCTGCTGCCGGTGATCTCCCACTCCGTCCAGCGCGCCAGCCGCTCGCTGACGCGCACGGTCACCGCCTGCGACTTGGCGTTGCGCAGCTTCAGCGTCACCCGCTCGGTCATGGTGCGGCCGTCGCGGTCGAGCTGGAAATCCTCGCGCGTGCGTTCGGCGCTGAGGTCGAAGACGTTGCCGATCACCAGCGACACGTCCTGGTTGGCCGGCGTGTGGGCCAGTTGCGACTCGCCGAGGAAGTCGGCGCCGTCGAACATGCGCACGCGCCCTGCCGGCAGCGGCACGCCCAGACCGTCGGCCTTGGCGTTCTTGAAGCGCAGGGTCGCCAGCACCGGCTGCGCCTGGCTGTCCATGGCGTTGAAGTTCTCGTCGAGCATCGGATAGGGCGGGCGCCAGTCGCCCTGTTGCCACTGCGTCTCGTAGCGGCGTTCGCAGGCCACGCCCCTGGCGCCATCCACCAGCGGCAGGCGTTGCACCGCGCCCTGCGGCAGCGAGCCGGGCAGCGGCAGGCGATAGGACTGGTACTCCCCCGAAGGCGTGGCCGCGACCGCGCCATCGGCGGCCATCATCGCCATCTCCGCTTTCTGCATGCGCACCATCGGCGGGCCAGCCGCCTGCGTGCGATTGGGCTCGCCGGCCACCAGGGTCAGCTGCACGTCGTTGAAATCCGCGCCGGAGCGGTTCACCACCATCGCCGCGCCCTCGAGCGACATGCGGCAATCGTTGCCCGGGCCGCGCGCGTCAATGCGGTACTCGGCTTGCCACGCCAGGCCGGCGGTGGCGTAGCCCAGGCTGAAGTCCTGCCGGCCGCCGCGCTCGGCGGACAGCAGCCAGGTCAGCGTGGGTTCGTTGACCACGCCGCTCGGCAGGCTCGGCAACTCGAAGCTGGAATAGGAAGAAAGGACCTTGATGCGGCCATCGGGCAGGCGCAGCGTCAGTCCGTCGCCGGCGGCGACCAGCGTGCCCGTGTAGACCTGGCGCTCGTTGCCCACCGACTGCTCGACGCTGACGCGCTGGCCGAGCGCGCGGCGCAGCAGTTCGGACTGGTCGGCGAGCGCGAAGTCGAAGCGCTGCCCGCGTACCGCCACACCCGGCGGCGGCGCCAGCACCACGGAGGCGGCGTCGAGCGCGCGCGGCAGGCCGCCGAGGCTGACCGTGTTGGCGCCGGCGGCGAGGTCGAAGCCGATGCGGCGCTCCACCAGCGCGAAACCGGGTCCACCGGGCTGGCCCTCCGACTGCGAGACGGCGTCGAAATTGCCGCTGTAGACGGTGAGCTTGCCGTCCGCCTGCGCGGCCGGCGTGGCGGCGGTGAGGGCGGTGGCGAGGGCGGAAGCGAGCAGCGTGCGGGTCATGCGTTTTGGCTCCTGGAAGGCGCGGGTTATCATAGGCCGATGAAGGCCTGGTCCAGAAACGCGCTCGGATTGGCAGTGGGGTTGGCGCTGTTCGCGCCGGCTTCAGCTGCGGTTGCCTCGCCGGGGGCGTGCAAGCCTTCGGTCGAGCAGGCCTGGGTGCGCGCTGCGCCGCCGGGCGCCACGATGCTGGCCGGCTACGGGCGCGTACGCAATGACTGCGACCTGCCGCTGGCCATAACCGGCGCGAAGTCGCCCGATTTCGTCATGGTGATGGTGCACGAGACGCGCATCGAGAACGGCGTCAGCCGCATGCTCAAGGCCGCGCGCTCGCCGCTGCCGGCGAAGGGCGAATTGCTGTTCGCGCCCGGCGGGCGCCACCTGATGCTGATGCACCCGCGCCGCGCGCTGCCGGTCGGCACGGTGGTCAGGATCGAGCTGCTGCTTGCCGGTGGCGGCAGCATCCCCGCCGAATTCACCGTGCGCCGCGACGCCCCGAAGTAATCAGGCGGCGTTCTTCTTCTTCGCGGGCGCGCGCGGCGCCGGCAGCATGCGCGCCAGGAACTGGCCGGTATGCGAGGCCGGGTTCGCCGCCAGCTGCTCGGGCGTGCCCTCGGCGATGATCTGGCCGCCGCGATGTCCACCCTCGGGGCCCAGGTCGACCACCCAGTCGGCGGTCTTGATCACGTCCAGGTTGTGCTCGATCACCACGATGGTGTTGCCGTCGTCGCGCAGCTTGTGCAGCACGGCGAGCAGGTGCTCGATGTCGTGGAAGTGCAGGCCGGTGGTCGGCTCGTCGAGGATGTACAGGGTGCGGCCGGTGTCGCGCCGCGATAGTTCCTTCGACAACTTGACGCGCTGCGCCTCACCGCCGGACAGCGTGGTCGCGCTCTGGCCGAGCTTGATGTAGCTCAGGCCGACGTCGAGCAGCGTCTCCAGCTTGCGCGCCAGCGTCGGCACCGGCTCGAACAGCTTCAGCGCATCCTCGACCGTCATTTCCAGCACGTCGTTGATGTTGTAGCCCTTGTACAGGATCTCCAGCGTCTCGCGGTTGTAGCGCTTGCCGTGGCAGACGTCGCAGGGCACGTACACGTCGGGCAGGAAGTGCATCTCGACCTTGATCAGGCCGTCGCCCTGGCAGGCCTCGCAGCGCCCGCCGCGCACGTTGAAGCTGAAGCGGCCGGGCGAGTAGCCGCGCGCGCGCGCCTCCGGCACCTGCGCGAACAGCTCGCGCAGCGGCGTGAACAGGCCGGTATAGGTCGCCGGGTTCGAGCGCGGCGTGCGCCCGATCGGCGACTGGTCGATGTCCACCACCTTGTCGAACAGCTCGATGCCCTCGACTTCGCGGTAGGGGGCGACGGTGTGCGAGGCGCCGTTCAGTTCGTTGGCGGCGATGTGGTACAGGGTGTCGTTGATCAGCGTGGACTTGCCCGAGCCCGACACGCCGGTGATCGCGGTGAACAGGCCGGCGTGGATGGTCAGGTCGACGTTCTTGAGGTTGTTGCCGCTGGCGCCGCGCAGGTGCATCGCCATCTTCGGGTTCGGGCGGTGGCGCTGCTTCGGCACCTCGATGCGGCGTCGGCCCGACAGGTAGGCGCCGGTCAGCGAGCGCGGGGCCTTCAGGATGTCGGCCAGCTTGCCTTCGGCGACGATCTCGCCGCCGTGCACGCCTGCGCCCGGCCCGATGTCCACGATGTGATCGGCGATGCGGATCGCATCTTCGTCGTGCTCGACCACGATGACCGTGTTGCCCATGTCGCGCAGGCGCGTGAGCGTGCCGAGCAGGCGCTCGTTGTCGCGCTGGTGCAGGCCGATCGAGGGCTCGTCGAGCACGTACAGCACGCCGACCAGGCCCGCGCCGATCTGCGAGGCCAGGCGGATGCGCTGCGCCTCGCCGCCGGACAGCGTGTCGGCCTTGCGCTCCAGGCTCAGGTAGTCGAGGCCGACGTCGACCAGGAAGCGCAGGCGCTCGTGGATTTCCTTGACGATCTTCACCGCTACCTCGCCGCGCCAGCCGGGCAGCTTCAGCGCCGCGAAGAAGGCCAGCGCCTCGTCCACCGGCAAGCGGGTGATATGCGGCAGCGGCCGATCGGCAATGAAGACGTTGCGCGCGGCGCGGTTCAGGCGCGCGCCGCCGCACTCGGGGCAGGCGCGGGTGCTGATGAAGCGCGCGAGTTCTTCCCTGACCGCCTGCGACTCGGTCTCGCGGTAGCGGCGCTCGAGGTTGGGCACGATGCCCTCGAACTTGTGCTTGCGCTGCGTGCGCCCGCCCGATTCGGTGAGGTAGGTGAAGCTGATGATCTCGCCGCCGCTGCCGTATAGCACCGCCTGCCGGGTCTTCTCCGACAGCTCGCTCCAGGCCATGTCGACGTCGAAGCCGTAGTGGCGCGCGAGCGAGGCGATCAGCTGGAAATAGTAGGCGTTGCGCCGGTCCCAGCCGCGCACCGCGCCGGCGGCCAAACTCAACTCCGGATGTACAACAATTCGCGCCGGGTCGAAGAACTCCGACAGGCCCAGGCCGTCGCAGGACGGGCAGGCGCCCATCGGCGAGTTGAAGGAGAACAGTCGCGGTTCCAGTTCGGGCAGCGAGTAGTCGCACACCGGGCAACTGAACTTGGAGGAGAACAGCAGCGGCGCAGCGTCGGCATCGTCCATCGACGACACCGAGGCCATGCCGTCGCCGAGCTTGAGCGCGGTCTCGAAACTCTCGGCCAGGCGCTGGCGCAGGTCCGCGCGCGGCTTGAAGCGGTCGATCACCGCCTCGATGGTGTGCTTCTGCCGCAGTTGCAGCGCCGGCACCTCGTTGACGTCGTGCACGACGCCATCCACGCGCACGCGCACGAAGCCCTGCGCGCGCAGCTGCTCGAACACCTGCAGGTGCTCGCCCTTGCGCTCGCGCACCACCGGCGCCAGCAGCATCAGCCGCGACTCCTCCGGCTGCGCCAGCACCTGGTCCACCATCTGGCTGACCGTCTGCGCCTCCAGCGGGAAGTGGTGGTCGGGGCAGCGCGGCGTACCCACGCGCGCGTACAGCAGGCGCAGGTAGTCGTAGATCTCGGTGATGGTGCCGACCGTCGAGCGCGGGTTGTGCGACGTGGACTTCTGCTCGATCGAGATCGCCGGCGACAGGCCCTCGATGTGGTCCACGTCCGGCTTTTCCATCACCGACAGGAACTGCCGCGCATAGGCCGAGAGCGACTCGACGTAGCGGCGCTGGCCTTCCGCGTAGATGGTGTCGAAGGCCAGCGAGCTCTTGCCCGAGCCGGACAACCCGGTGATCACGATCAGCCGGTTGCGCGGCAGGTCGAGGTCGATGTTCTTGAGGTTGTGGGTGCGGGCACCGCGGATGCGGATTGAATCCATGGGCTTGGGGGCGCCGGTTTGCAGTGGGGGAACACTGCAGTTTAGCAGGCCGGGCTTGTCCGCCGATGACTGGCAACGCACCGGCTCCCGGCCCGCCGGACCTGGCAAGCCATTGAATTCAGGGAGATTGACGGCTCACTTCAGGGTCTGGTCGATCCCTTTCAGGGGCGCGCTCAGTTCGACCAGGCCCGCCGCCCACTTCGGCTCCCAGGGCAACACGATCACGCCCTTGGCGTCGGCCTTCCAGCTGCGCTTCTTGCCGCCCGGCAGCGTCAGCACGAGGCTGTGCGGACCGGGATCGAAGCGCAGGCTGAAGCTCTTCACCTCCGGCGCCAGGAAGCTCATCAGGCCGGCTATTTCCTTGATGCCCTTTTCGAGGATGGGCGCGGCCTCGGTGAGCTGGGCGTAGCTCATGCGGGTGCCGGCCGGCACCCGCGAAGCGAAGCGCAGGTCCACGGCGACCCGGCCCTTGGGCTGGTTGGTCTGCAGCATCGCGCCGGCGTCGGCCCAGTCCTGGCGGAAGGGCAGCTCGATTCGGCCGTCCGAGGAAACCGGGACGGGCAGCACCTGGCCCTTAACTTTCAGTTGCAGCTTGAAGTCGGCCGGCAGCGCGGTCTGGCCCTTGCCGGGCGCGGCCCTGAGCCGGACCGTGAAGACCTTCTGGGGGTCGACCTTGGCCAGGGTGAGGGGCATCTTGGCCACCTCGGCGTAGGGGATGTCACGCCATTCGGCCAGGGCCGGGAGGCTGGCCGCCAGGCCAAGGCAGGCCGCCAGCAGGGCGGCGGCACGGGACGGGCGGTTCAGCAAGGTAGAGGACATCGACGCTCCAGGGACAAGGGGAATGAGGCCAAGGTATTGACCGCGCAGGGGAATTCCACCACAATTCCGCTTCTGTCCGTGACCGCGGGCAGGTTTCTTACATCATAACTACTAGAGGAATTCCGGTCATGTACGCAGTCATCGTCACCGGCGGTAAGCAATACCGCGTGATGGCGGGCGAAACGCTCAAGGTCGAGAAGCTCGACGGCGACGTGGGTTCTGCCTTTGAAATCAACAACGTGCTCATGGTCGGCGACGGTGACAACATCACCATCGGCGCACCGAGCATCGAGAACGCCCTGGTCAAGGCCACCATCAAGTCGCATGGTCGTCTGGACAAGATCAAGATCGTGAAGTTCCGCCGCCGCAAGCACCATCGCAAGCAGATGGGCCACCGGCAGCACTACACGGAAATCGAAATCAACGGCATCACGCTCTAACGCGAAGGAGAACTCGTCATGGCATCAAAGAAGGGCGTAGGCTCATCGCGCAACGGCCGCGATTCCAACCCGAAGTACCTGGGCGTCAAGATCTACGGCGGACAGGCCATCGAAGCGGGCAACATCATCGTGCGCCAGCGCGGCACCGAGTTCCATCGCGGTTCCGGCGTCGGCATGGGCCGCGACCACACCCTGTTCGCGCTCGTGGACGGCAAGGTCGATTTTTCGATCAAGGGCCCGCAGAAGCGCCGCACCGTCAGCGTCGTCCCGGCCGAGTAGTCGTCCCCGGCAACGCGTCGCGAAGCCCCGCTCCGGCGGGGCTTTTCGTTTCCGCTTCACTTTCGAAAGCTAGAATATCCCCATGAAATTCGTCGACGAGGCAGAGATTACCGTGATGGCCGGCGCCGGCGGCAACGGCAGCGTGAGCTTCCGGCGCGAGAAGTTCATCCCGCTCGGCGGCCCCGACGGCGGCGACGGCGGCGACGGCGGCAGCGTCTGGCTGCAGTCCGACGAGAACCTCAACACGCTGGTGGATTTCCGCCACATGCGCCAGTTCCGCGCCCAGCGCGGCCAGAACGGCATGGGCCGCGAGATGTACGGCAAGTCGGGCGAGGACGTCACCATCCGGGTGCCGGTCGGCACCGAGGTGATCAACGTCGCTACCGACGAGATCATTGGCGATCTCACCGAGAACGGCCAGCGCCTGCTGGTCGCGCGCGGCGGCGAGGGTGGCAAGGGCAACGTGCACTTCAAGAGCTCGCTCAACCGCGCGCCGCGCAAGGCCACCACCGGCGCTGCGGGCGAGGAACGCGTGCTGCGCATGGAGCTGAAGCTGCTCGCCGACGTCGGCCTGCTCGGCTTCCCCAACGCCGGCAAGAGCACCTTCGTGCGCGCGGTCTCCGCCGCCACCCCGAAGGTGGCGGACTATCCCTTCACCACCCTGCATCCGCACCTGGGCGTGGTCAGCGTCGAGCCCTACCGCAGCTTCGTGATCGCGGACATCCCGGGAATCATCGAAGGCGCGGCCGAGGGCGCGGGCCTGGGCTCGCTGTTCCTGCGCCACGTGCAACGCACGCGGCTGCTGCTGCACCTGGTGGACATGGCGCCCTTCGACGAAGGCATCAGCCCCGCGCAGCAGGTGCGGGCAATCGAAGACGAGTTGCGCCGCTACGACCCGGGCATGCTGGAAAAGCCGCGCTGGCTGGTGCTCAACAAGGGCGACCTGCTGTCCGACGACGAGCGCGAGCGCGCGCGCGGCGGAAATCGTCGCCGAGCTCGGCTGGACCGATCCCTGGTTCACCACCTCCGCGCTGTCGCGCGAAGGCACCTGGCCGATCATGCTGCGCGTGCAGCAGTTCTTCGACGAAACCAAGCGCGACGCCGTCGAGGCCGCGCTGGATGCGGCCGAGCGCGCGCGGATGGCGCGGGATGGCTGAGCGCCCGCAGCGCGCGGACCCGGAAAGCAAAAGGCCCGCCGAGGCGGGCCTTTCGATGTCTGCCGCGCGGCGCGGATCAGGCGGCGGTCTTCAGCGCCTTGATGCGGGCGTTGATGCGGCTCTTGTGGCGGGCGGCCTTGTTGCGGTGGATCAGGCCACGCGCGGAGAAGCGGTCGAGGATCGGCACCGCGGTCTTGTACGCGGCCTCGGCGGCAGCGGCGTCGTTGGCGTCCAGCGCCTTGATCACGCGCTTCACGGCGGTGCGCAGCATCGAGCGCTGGCTGGTGTTGCGGGCGTTGCGGACCACGGTCTGCTTGGCGCGCTTCTTGGCGGACTTGATGTTGGCCACGGGGTGGAGCTCCGAGAAATTGAGATGAATACGGGTGGAAAGACCCGAAAGTATGGCCGATTCAGGCACTTGAGTCAAACCCGGGGGGCGCGGGCATGAGTCGGGGCGGGCTGCTGCGCTCCACCGCCGTGTTCAGCGCCATGACCCTGCTTTCGCGGGTCGCCGGCCTGGCCCGCGACCTGCTGCAGGCCGCCCTGTTCGGCGCCGGACCGGCCGTGAGTGCCTTCGTCGTCGCCTACCGGATCCCCAACTACCTGCGCCGGGTGTTCGCCGAGGGTTCCTTCTCCTCCGCCTTCGTGCCGGTGCTCTCCGAGCTGAAGCAGCAGGGCGACGAGGCCGCGCTGAAGGATTTCCTCGACCACGTGGCGGGCGCGCTGCTGGCGGTGGTACTGGTGATCACCGCGCTCGGCATGCTGCTGGCGCCCTGGATCGCGCGCCTGTTCCTGCTGTTCGCGGACAAGGACTCGCAGCAGGTGGCGCTGACCGCCGACATGTTGCGCATCACTTTCCCGTACCTGGCCTTCATCTCGATGACCGCGCTGTCCGGGGCGGTGCTGAACTGCTTCCGCCAGTTCGGGCTGCCCGCCTTCACGCCGGTGCTGCACAACCTGGCGGTGATCTTCGCGATGCTGGTGCTGGCGCCGCTATTTCGACGTGCCTGCCTTTGCACTGGCCTGGGGCGTGTTCCTGGCCGGGCTGGCGCAACTGCTGCTGCTGTGGCCGGCGCTCGGCCGGCTCGGCCTGCGGCCGCGCTTCCGGCTCGACTTCCGGCACGAAGGCGTGCGCCGGGTGTTCACGCTGATGCTGCCGACGATCTTTTCCTCCTCGGTGTCGCAGCTCAACCTGCTGGTCGGCACCATGTTCGCCTCGCTGCTGGTGGTCAACGCGCAGAGCTGGCTGTACTACACCGACCGCCTGATCGAATTCCCGCTGGGCATGTTCGGGGTCGCGATCGGCACCGTGATCCTGCCGCACCTGTCGCGTCGCCATGCCGACACCGACGCGGCCGGCTACTCGCACGCGCTCGACTGGGGCCTGCGCCTGGCGACGCTGGTCGGCGTGCCCGCGGCGCTGGGCGTGGCGCTGCTGGCCGAACCGCTGTGTTCGACCCTGTTCTTCCGCGGCGCCTTCACCGCGCAGGACACGCGCATGGTGGCCACCAGCGTGATCGCGATGAGCCTGGGCATCGCCGCCCTTCATGATCAGCAAGGTGCTGTTGCCCGCCTTCTATGCGCGCCAGGACACGCGCACGCCGATGCGCGCCGCGATCTACACCGTGTTCATCAACATCGGCCTGACCGTGCTGCTGGTCACGCCGCTGTGGCTGCAGGGCTACGCCGCTGCGCACGCCGGCATCGCGCTGGCGACGGCGCTGGCCGGGGTCGCCAACACGCTGCTGCTGTGGCGCTACCTGCGCAAGGCCGGCCTGTACCGGCCCGAGCCCGGCTGGCGCCGGCTGGCGGCGCAGATCGCCTTCGGCTGCATCCTGATGGTGCTGGCGGTGCTCGGCATCCGCCATTTCGTCGGCGACTGGAACTTGCTGCACTGGTCGTGGCGGCTGGCCTGGCTGCTGCTCGCCGTCGGCGGTGGCGCGGGCGCCTATGCCGCCGGCCTGCTGCTCGCCGGTCTGCGCCCGCGGCACCTGCGCGAGGCCTGATCCTGCGCTGCCGTAGCCAGGCTTTCGACCGTTGAACGTTATACTTTCGCCATGAGCAAGCTGTTCCGGGACGTCGCGGGCGAGAACCTCTGCCCGCAGGGCAGCGTGGTTTGCATCGGAGCTTTCGACGGCCTGCATCGTGGGCATCAGGCGCTGGTCGGCCACGTCCGCCTGCGTGCGCGCGAACTGGGGCTGCCGGCGGTGGCGCTGAGCTTCGAGCCGCTGCCGCGCGAGTATTTCGCGCGCGACGAGCGACCGGCACGGCTGACCTTGCCGCGAGCCAAGTTCGAAGGCCTGCGTGCGCTCGGCATGGACCTCGTCGGCCTGCTGCGCTTCAGCGGGGCGCTGTCCTCGATGACGGCCGGGGATTTCGTCGAACGCATCCTGGTGCAGCGCCTGTCAGCGCGCGAAGTGTGGGTGGGCCCCGATTTCCGCTACGGCAAGGGGCGCACGGGCGACCTTGCCGCCCTGCAGGCGGCCGGCACCCGCCACGGATTCGCGGCCGGAGACATTGCCCCGGTGCTGGTGGATGGCGAGCGTGTGTCGAGTTCGCGGCTGCGCGCGCAACTGGCGCTGGGCCAGTTCGAAGACGCCGCGCGCGGCCTGGGCCGGCGCTACGCGATCGACGGCAAGGTGGTGCGCGGCCGCCAGCTCGGACGCCGGCTGGGCTTTCCCACCGCCAACCTGCGCCTGATGGGCAAGCGCACCGCATTCACCGGCATCTACGCCACCTGGGTGCACGGCGTCGGCGCACAGGCCCGGGCCAGCGTTTCCAGCCTGGGAACCCGCCCGACCGTGTACGGAACCGAGCCATTGCTCGAAGCACACCTGTTCGACTTCGATGGCGATCTTTATGGTCGCCGCCTGCAGGTGGAGTTCGTCGCCAAGCTGCGCGACGAGGAAAAGTTCGACGACCTGCCCGCGCTGGTGCGGCAGATGAACCTGGATGCCGAGCAGGCGAGGAAAATCCTCCGGCAGGACCGCATACCGATCGGAGCAAGTGCGTGAACGACGCCGCAGCCAAGCAGGACTACAAGCACACCATCTCGCTGCCGGAGACGGCAGTTCCCGATGCGCGGCGACCTGCCCAAGCGCGAGCCCGGCATCCTCGCCGGCTGGCAGGCCGACGACCTGTACGCGCAGGTGCGCGCGGCGGCGAAGGGCCGTCCCGTTTTCGTGCTGCACGACGGCCCGCCCTACGCGAACGGGTCCATCCACATCGGCCACGCGGTCAACAAGATCCTCAAGGACCTGGTGGTGAAGTCGCAGCCTGGTCGCCGGCTTCGATGCACCCTACGTGCCTGGCTGGGATTGCCATGGCCTGCCGATCGAACTGGCGGTGGAGAAGAAGTTCGGCAAGGTCGGCGACAAGCTCGACGCCGCCGCCTTCCGCGCCAGGTGCCGCGAATACGCCGGGGAACAGATTGCCGGCCAGAGCCGCGACTTCCAGCGCCTGGGCGTGCTCGGCGACTGGCAGCATCCGTATCGCACCATGGATTTCGCCTTCGAGGCGGAGATGCTGCGTTCGCTGGCGAAGATCGTCGAGCGCGGCCACCTCGCGCGCGGCGTGAAGCCGGTGCACTGGTGTTTCGACTGCGGCTCGGCGCTGGCGGAAGCGGAAATCGAATACCAGGACAAGGTGTCGCCGGCGGTGGACGTGGCCTACGACGCGCTCGACGCGCAGGCGCTGGCCGCGCGCTTCGGCGTCGATGCCGGCGACGCGATCGTGGCGGTGCCGATCTGGACAACCACGCCGTGGACGCTGCCGGCGAGCCTGGCGGTGACGCTTGGTGGCGAACTCGACTACGTGCTGGTGCGAGGGCCCGGCGCGCGCCGGTCGGCGCCAGTTGCTGGTGCTGGCCGAGGCGCTGTGGGAGGACTGCGCGCGCCGCTACGGCCTGCCGGAGGGCACGCGCGTGCTTGGCCGCGCGCCTGGCGCCGCGCTCGAGGGCCTGCAACTGCAGCACCCCTTCTATGCGCGCGTGGTGCCGGTGATCCTCGGCGACCATGTCACGGTCGAGGCCGGCACCGGCGCCGTGCACACTGCGCCCGGCCACGGCCAGGAGGACTTCGCGGTCGGCCAGAAGTACGGCCTCGAGGTACTCAATCCGATCGACGGCAAGGGCGTGTTCCTGCCCGGCACGGAAATCTTCGCCGGCCAGTACATCTGGAAGGCCAACGACACCATCACTGCGCTGCTCGCCGAACGCGGCGTGCTGCTCGCCAACGCGAAGCTCTCGCACAGCTACCCGCATTGCTGGCGGCACAAGTCGCCGGTGGCCTTCCGCGCTACGCCGCAATGGTTCATCTCGATGGAGCAGGCGCAGCTGCGCGCGGATGCGCTCGCCGCGATCAAGAACGTGCGCTGGATTCCCGACTGGGGCGAAGCGCGCATCGCCGGCATGGTGGACGGACGCCCGGACTGGTGCATCAGCCGCCAGCGCACCTGGGGCGTGCCGATCGCCCTGTTCGTGCACCGCGAAAGCGGCCTGCCGCACCCGCGCAGCGTGGAGCTGATGCACGCTGTCGCCGATCGCGTGCAGGCGGTCGGCGCCGATGCCTGGTACGCGCTGGACGCGGCGGAACTGCTCGGCGCGGAAGCGCCGGACTACTACAAGATCACCGACATCCTCGACGTCTGGTTCGATTCCGGCGTCACCCACGAGTGCGTGCTGGCCGCGCGTCCGCAGGACGGCCTGCGCAAGCCTGCCGACTTCTACCTCGAAGGCTCCGACCAGCACCGCGGCTGGTTCCAGAGCTCGCTGCTGACCGGCGTGGCGATGGACGGCCGCGCCCCGTTCAAGGCTGTCCTCACCCATGGCTTCGCCGTGGACGAGCAGGGCAAGAAGATGTCCAAGTCGGTCGGCAACGTGGTCGAACCGCAGAAGGTGATCGACCAGCTGGGTGCCGACGTCCTGCGTCTGTGGGTGGCCTCGGCCGACTACCGCAACGAGATCTCGGTCTCGAACGAGATCCTCAAGCGCAGCGCCGACGCCTACCGCCGCATCCGCAACACCGTGCGCTTCCTGCTCGGCAACCTGCACGGCTTCGATCCGGCGTTGCACCTGGTGCCGGTCGACGATTGCCTTTTGCTGGACCAGTGGGCGATGGCGCGGACGCGGAACCTGCACGAGCGAGTGCAGGAAGCGTACGAAGCTTGTGATTTTGCGCGCGTTGTGGCTTTGCTGCAGAACTTCTGCAGCAACGACCTGGGCGCGCTGTACCTGGACGTGACCAAGGATCGGCTGTACACGATGCAGCCCGACAGCCCCGGCCGCCGCTCCGCGCAGTCGGCGATGTTCCGCATCGCCGAGGCCTTCGTGCGCTGGATCGCGCCGATCCTGGCCTTCACCGCCGACGAGATCTGGAGCTACCTGCCGGGCGAACGCGTCGGCAACGTGCTGTTCGCGACCACCGCCGACATTGATGCGCTGCTGCCCGCCGACGGTACGTACCGCGCTGCCGACGGCGCCGCCATGGACGAGCTGCTGTCGCTGCGCGAGGCGGTGGGCAAGATGCTCGAGCCGATGCGCGCGGAAGGGCGCATCGGCGCCTCGCTGGCCGCGGAAGTGGCGGTTTACGCCGACCTGGCGTCGCCGCTGCCGGCCGGGGCTGCGGAGGAGCTGCGCTTCCTGTTCATCACTTCGCAGTTGCGCCTGCACCCCGCCGCAGCGCGGCCCGCGGACGCGACGCGCGCGGAAGGCAGCCAGGCGTGGATCCTGGCGGCGCCTTCGGCACACGCCAAGTGCGTGCGCTGCTGGCACTATCGCCCCGAGGTCGGCAGCTTCGCCGACGATCCGGAACTGTGCGGCCGCTGCGTGGACAACGTGCGCGACGGCGGCGAACGACGGGAATTCTTCTGATGGCCACCGCGGTGATACCGAAGTCGAACGCGCTGTCCTGGCTGTGGCTATCGGCGCTGCTGATCGGCCTGGACCAGGCCAGCAAGTGGCTGGCGACCGCCTCGCTGCCCTACGAGCAGCGGGTGGAGTTCCTGCCCGGCGTGTGGAACTGGCACCTCACCCACAACACCGGCGCCGCCTTCAGCTTTCTGGCCGACGCCGGCGGCTGGCAACATGGCTTCTTCGTCGTCCTTGCGCTGGTGATCAGCGTGGTGCTGTCGGTGGCGCTGCGCCGCATCGCCCGCGACGACTGGCGCAATGCGCTGCCCTTCGCGCTGATCGTCGCCGGCGCCGTCGGCAACCTGATCGACCGCCTGCGTTTCGGCTACGTGGTGGACTTCGTCGAGTGGCATGCCGCCGAGTTTCTACTGGCCGGTGTTCAACATCGCCGACAGCTGCATCGTCGTCGGCGCGGTGCTGATGGTGTGGTTCAGCCTCACCCAGAAGGACCCGGCGCCCTGATGGAGATCGTGCTGGCCAACCCGCGCGGCTTCTGCGCCGGCGTGGACCGCGCCATCGAGATCGTCAAGCGCGCGATCGAGACCCTGGGCGCGCCGATCTACGTGCGCCACGAGGTCGTGCACAACCGCTTCGTGGTCGAGGACCTGCGCCAGCGCGGCGCGGTGTTCGTCGAGGAGCTGGACGAGGTCCCGGCCGGCGCGACGGTGATCTTCAGCGCGCACGGCGTCTCGCAGGAAGTGCGCCGCCGAGGCCGCAGTCGCGCGGGCTGCGCGTGTTCGACGCCACCTGCCCGCTGGTGACCAAGGTGCATATCGAGGTCGCCCGGCATTGCCGCGCCGGCCGCGACGTGGTGCTGATCGGCCACGAGGGCCATCCCGAGGTCGAGGGCACCATGGGGCAGTGGTTGCAGGAAGCGGGGCGGGGCCGCATCTACCTGGTCGAGGACGTCGCCGACGCCGAGTCGCTGCAGGTGGCGCAGCCGGACCACCTGGCGTTCACCACCCAGACCACGCTGTCGGTGGACGACACGCGCGACGTGATCGCTGCCTTGCAACGGCGCTTCCCCTCGCTGCAGGGGCCGCGCCACGACGACATCTGCTACGCCACCCAGAACCGCCAGGACGCGGTGCGCGAACTCGCCGCGGAATGCGACCTCGTGCTGGTGGTGGGCTCGGTCAACAGTTCAAACTCGAACCGCCTGCGCGAGCTCGCGCAGAAGCAGGGCGCGAGTGCCTACCTGGTGGACGGTGCCGAGCACATCGATCCGGCCTGGCTGGACGGCAAGAGGCGCATCGGCGTCACTGCCGGCGCTTCCGCGCCCGAGGTGCTGGTGCGGGGCGTGGTCGCGCGCCTGCAGGAACTCGGTGGCGGTGCCGTGCGCGAACTGCATGGCGAGCCCGAGGACATGGTGTTCGCGTTGCCGAAGGAACTGCGGCTGACCCTGCTGGACTGACCCTCAGTCGGTCAGCCAGGCGCCCTGCGTGCGTCCATGCTGGGTCTGCAGGTCGTAGGCATCGCCCATCGCCTCGTATTTCGGCAGCAGCCGCGCGCCCGCGTCGCGCGCGGCCGACTGCAGCTCGGAACAGCTGCGCGCGGGAGCGAGCGCGTGGAAGCTTGCCTCCAGCTCGCGCGCCGCGTCGCGGCCGATCTCGAAATGGCCCAGCTCGTGCTCGCGCAGTCGCGGCAGGTATTCGGCAAAGCGCTTGCGCTGCACGCCGTCGCCTTCCACCAGGCGCGGCAAGACCATGCTTCCCTGCAGGCTGACCCGCACCTCAGCGACCCGGCAACGCCCGTCGCTGGTGGGCGCGGGCCGCACCTGCCAGTCCAGGTTCCAGGCGGTGGCGCTGTGGAAGATCCTGTCGCCCGGGCGGAAGGGAGAGGCGTCGTTGAGTGCCTGCGAGAGCGGGCGGCCGGGTTTGGCACGCACCTGGTAATCGCTGTAGTCGAGCGACTCGTGCACTTCGGCCTGCGCGCCCGGGGCGAACAGCAGTGCCGACAGGGACAGGGCGAGCTGGGCTGGAAAGATACTCATGGCGGCGATTGTGCCGTGGCGAGGTGGTGCCGCAGGTGAAGGCGCGTCCGCGGCAGTCCTGCGCGTTCGGCGCCGGTTCACGCCGGCCCGATGAGCCGGCACCAGTCTTCGTACAGCGGGCGCAGGACCAGCTCGTCTGCGTGATTCAGGTAGCCGCGGTCGGAGGCATGGATGCGCACCGCCCGCCACTGCGCCTCGCTCCAGCTGGCGGTCGCGGCGATCAGGCCCTGCGCGTCATCCAGGCCGGAATAGGTGGCGCCGGCCGTGCCCACGCAGGCCGCGAGTTCTGGCAGGTCGCGTACCAGCACGTACGCGCCGCTGGCCAGCGCCTCGGCGATGGAAATGGGCATGCCGATTGGCGCGCCGAAAGGCGCTTCGGGGGGATTGATGGTGTGCAGGTAGATGGCGGCGCGTCCAAGCAATGCCGCCATCGGCTCGCGCGGCAGGTCGAAGCGCAGCTCCACGGGCGAATCCATCTCCGCGGCCAGGCGCCGCAGTTGCTCCGGGAAATGCTCGAACTCGTTGCAGGTGACCCCGGCGAATACGAAGCGGTACTCCGGCAGGCGCCTGGCCAGTTCGAAGAAAAAGCCGATGTCCTTGCTCGGCAGGCAGGAGCCCGCGCGCAGGACGAGGCGTCGGTCCTTGTCCGCCGAGTGGTTGATGACCGAGGAGTCGAAAGCCGCGCACATCGCCACCACGCGCGCGTCGGGCGCGGCCAGCAATTGCAGTTGCGCGGGGAAGGCGTAGACGCGGTGCAGCCAGGGCTGCTCGAGCAGACGCTCGAACTCCGGGGCGGTGACGTCGAAGCCGTGCATGCGCAGGGTGACCGGCAGGCCGAGCGTGGCCAGGGCGTCGCCCTGCGACAGCGCGAAGCTCATCCAGTGCACGTGGATCGCGTCCGGACGGAAGCGGCGCACCGCCTCGGCCAGTTCGCCGTCGTGCACGGTTACCTGGGGCTCGTAACCCGAGGCCGGGGGCACCGCGCGCCATACCTCGATCTCCACGCCCCAGCGGCGCATGCAGCGGATCTCGCCCTCGAGGTAGGTTTCGCTCAGTTGCGGGTAATGCCAGACCACGTAGAGGATGCGCGGCGGCCGGCCGGGTACCGTTACAGGGTCG
This sequence comes from uncultured Gammaproteobacteria bacterium, assembly GCA_963707625.1. Classification (GTDB taxonomy): domain Bacteria; phylum Pseudomonadota; class Gammaproteobacteria; order Xanthomonadales; family Xanthomonadaceae; genus Arenimonas. Next base: position 232,195 of record CAVPQV010000019.1, on the reverse strand, counting down.
GCGCGCCTGCGCACGGACAGCCAATTGGGGCCGATCGGCACGTTGTCGGTCGTGCGGATCGCGTCGCAGACGCGATAGCGGGCGGCCAGCACGGGCAGCGCGCGCGCGGCGTGTCCTGCCGTGTAGCGCAGCACCAGGTCCCAGTCCTCCACCCGATTGATCGACCTTTCGAAGCCGCCCAGTTCGTCATACAGCGCCCGGCGGTGCACCACCGTGCTCATGTCGATGTAGTTGCCTTGCAGCAGCCGCGTCCGGTCGAATTCCTGCAGCAGCAGGCAGCTGTCGGCCAGGCCGTGCGCATCGGTCACCAGCGCGCCGTACAGCAGGTCCAGGCCCGGATCGGCATCGAAGGCGGCGACCGCGGCGGCGAGGAAGCCGGGAAACCACAGGTTGTCGCTGTCGATGTAGGCGAAGAACTCACCGCGCGCCAGCGCCATGGCGTGACTGCGCGCGGCACCGGAGCCGGCGTGCTCGACGCTTTCCAGGCGGATGCGCGTATCCGCCAGGAATCCGGAGACCGCCTCGCGGGTGTCGTCGCTGCTGCCATCGTCCACGACGATCAGTTCCCAGTCCTGGAAGGATTGCGCCTGCACGCTCTGGATCGCCTCGGTGACGAGGGCGGCGCGGTTGCGGGTGGGAAGCACGACGCTGGCGCGCGCCGGGCGCCCGGAGACGCGCGCGACGCGCGGGGCGGCCGGCGGCTGCGCGCTGACCAGCAGGCGCTCGAGCAGTGCGCCGTGGCGCCGGCGGGCCTGCAGCTCCGCGTGCAATACCTGCAGCTGTCCCCCCAGTTCGCCGTGCTCCGGGGCCTGCATGGTGGCGATCGCCGCGTGCAGGCGGGCGTTGTCATCGCCGCGGGCGCACTCGCGCGCGCTCATCGCCGCCAGTTCGACGCGCAGCGCCTCGGTTTCCCGCCGAAGGTCGGCCAGCTCGTGGCGGGCGGGGCGGAGCAGGAAGTTGCGGGCCCGTTGCAGGGGCGAGCGTGGACCGGCGACGAATGCGAGCAGGCGGGTGGACAGGCGCGACAAAGGCGAAGGACTCCCGGATGACGGCTGCATGCTCGCCGAATCGGTGGTTTACAAAGGCAAACTCTAGCATTCGCCCGCGTCAAATTGACCGCGCCGGGGGGGGCGCCTAGAATTACGGATTCCCGTGCCGGAATAGCTCAGTTGGTAGAGCGGCGCATTCGTAATGCGTAGGTCGCAGGTTCGACTCCTGTTTCCGGCACCATCTCCTGCAAACCGCCTCGCTCGCGCGCACACCAGCAGGCGCCGAAGGCTGGAAAGGCAGCAGTCGGCAAGCGACAGCGGCATCGGCATCGCGGCCGAGCTCCAGGGCAAGGCATTCGACGTGTTCCAGCGCCCGCACGGCGACGAGGAATTTGCCGGGACGGGCATCGGCCTGGCTGCTTTCGGAGCCCGGCAAAGGTAGTACATTCATGGTGGCGTTGCCCCTGCCCGGGACCGAGGACGCCGGCACCGACGCGCAATGAGGGAAGCATGAGCCGAGCCGCACACATCCTGCTGGTGGAGGACCGGCGCATGGAAGTCGAGTTGACCCTGGATGCCTTCCGCGAGGCCAGGCTCAACGACACCGTGCACGTGGCCTGGAACGGCGAGCAGGCGCTCGACTACCGGTTCGGCCGCGGCGAGTCCGGCGAGCGCGAGCGCCACGCCATCCCCGACCTGGTGCTGCTGGACCCCAAGCTGCCCGCCATCGACGGCCGCGAGGAGCTGCGGCAGGTGAAGTCCACGCCGGGGCTCAAGCGCCTGCCGGTGGTGGTGCTGACTTCCTCGCGCGAGGTGCACGCCTGCGGGCTCGGCCTGAAGCTTCCCCACGGCGATTGAGCGCGATGGCGAAGATCCGCGTCCTGTACGTAGACGACAACGCGCACGACCGGGCGCTGGTCCGCGATGCGCTCGAGCACGAGCACGACGGATTCAGCCTCACCGAGGCCAGTTCGCGCGCCGAGTTCGAACTGGCGCTGGCGGCGGGCGACCTGGACCTGGTGCTGAGCGATTTCAACATCCTCGGCTACACCGGGCTGCAGGTGATCGATGCCGTGCGCGCGGTCGACCCGCAACTGCCGGTGGTGATCGTCACTGGCACCGGGTCGGAGGAAACCGGCGTCGAGGCGATGAAGCGGGGCGCCGCCGACTACGTGATCAAGACGCCGCGGCACATCCAGCGCCTGCCGCAGACCATCGCCGTGGTGCTGGAGAACCGCCGCCTGCAGGACGAGCACGAGCGCGTGGATGCGCAATTGCGCGAGAGCGAGGCGTTGTTCCACACCCTCGCCCGGGCCTCGCCAGTCGGCATCTTCCGCACCGACGCCGCGGGCGACCTCAACTACATGAACCAGCGCTGCGCCGAGATCGCGGGCTACGCCTCGGCCAAGGGGCTCGGCCGCGGCTGGCTGAAGGCGCTGCATCCGGAGGACCGGGAGCGGGTGTCCGCGGCCTGGTACGCGGCGGTGACCGCCGGCGAGGAATTCCAGGCCGAGTTCCGCTACCTGCATCCCGACGGGCAGGTGCGACGCGTGCTGGGCCAGGGCCTGCCCGACGTCACCGAAGCCGGGCTGTTGCGCGGCTATGTCGGTACCGTCACCGACATCAGCGAGCGCGAGCGCGACCGCCGCGACCTCGAGCGGCAATCGCACATCATCGACCAGATCCACGACGCCGTCGCGGAAGTGGACATGGGCGGCATCGTACGCAGCTGGAACAAGGGCTCGGAGCGCATGCTCGGCTACACAAAGGAAGAAATGCTCGGGCGTCCGATCGACGGCGTGTACCCGCCCGGGATGCTGGAGTGGCGGCGCGAGCACGTGATCGAGCCGGTGCTGCGCAAGGGGCAGCACGAGGTCGAGGTCGAGCACCGGTGCAAGGATGGCCGCAGCGTCTGGGTGCACCTGTCGCTGTCGCTGCTGCGCGACGACGCCGGCAATCCCGTCGGCACGCTCGGTTATTCCATCGACATCACCGAGCGCCTGCGCCAGCAGCAGGAACTTACCTACCGCGCCTACCACGACGAGCTCACCGGCCTGGAGAACCGCCGCGCGATGCGCGATGCGCTGGAGGTCGCGCTGCTGGCCGCGATAGAGCGCGGCGGCCGCATCGGGCTGGTGGTGCTCAACCTCGACCGCCTGCACCATGTCAACGACACGCTTGGCTATGCGGTCGGCGACCAGGTGCTGGTGGAAGCCTCGCGGCGCCTGCGCGATCTGGCGGCGCGCGAGCGCTGCAGCGTCGGCCGCATCGCCGGCGACGAATTCCTGCTGCTGACCGAGCCTTGCGAGGGCGAGGACTCCTTCCCGCGCATCGCCGAGGAGGCCGCGCGCATGCTCGCGCAGCCCTACGCGTTCGGTGCGCAGACCGTGTACCTGACCTGCAGCGCCGGCGTCAGCTGGTCGCCCGAGGCCGGGCACGATGCCGCGCAGCTGCTCGGCCAGGCCGATCTCGCGCTCAACCAGGCCAAGCAGCAGGGCCGCAACCGCGTGGTGCTGCATTCTCGCGAGCGCTCCGCCGACATGGCCGAGCGCATCGTGGTCGGGGCGGAGATGCGCGAGGCGCTGCAGCGCGAGGAGATCCGCCTCGACTACCAGCCGCTGGTGGACGCGGTCGACGGCAGCATCGCCGGCGCCGAGGCGCTGATGCGCTGGACCAATTCGCGGCTGGGCGCGGTGGCGCCCGGGCGCTTCATCCCGGTGGCCGAGGACACGGGCATGATCATCCGCCTCGGGGACTACGCGTTGCGCACGGCGATCGCGCAGGTGCGCACCTGGGAGCGCGAAGGCGGTCGCGCGGTGCCGGTGTCGGTCAACGTCTCCGCCTGGCAGTTCCAGCGACCGGAATTCATCGCCGAGATCGAGGACGCGCTGCGCAGCGCCGGCGTCGCGCCGGGCCTGCTCAAGATCGAGCTCACCGAAAGCACGGTGATGGACGACGCCGAGGCCGCGGTGGAGAAGATGTCGCGGCTCAAGCGCCTGGGCGTGCGCATCTCGCTGGACGACTTCGGCACCGGCTATTCCAGCCTGGGCTACCTGCGCCGGCTGCCCATCGACGAGATCAAGATCGACCAGAGCTTCGTGCGCGACATCGTCACCGACAGCTACGCCGCGACCCTGTGCCGCGCCATCATCGCGATGAGCCAGCAACTGCACTTCACCGTCGTGGCCGAAGGCGTGGAGACGCCGGCGCAGGCGGACCTGCTGCGTGCTTCGGGTTGTCAGCTGCTGCAGGGATTCCTGTACAGCAAGGCGGTGGCGGCGAACGACTTTGGCGCCCTGCTCGCCGGCGGCATGCGCTGGACCGCGGCCGGGCAGGCCGTCACGCCCTGAGCGGGCTCAGTCCGGCAGCGGGATGAATTCGCTTTCGCCCGGCACGACGTCGAAGCGGCCGGCGCTCCAGTCGCGCTTGGCCCGCTCGATGCGCTCGCGCGAGCTGGAGACGAAGTTCCACCAGATATAACGCGGGCCGTCGAGCGGCGCGCCGCCGAGCAGCATCACGCGCGCCCGGGTCTGCGCACGCAGCATCGGAGTGCTGCCCGGCTCGAGCACGGCCAGGGTATTGAGCGGCAGCGGCAGGCCGTCGAGGTCCAGGTGGCCCTCGACCGGAAACAGCGCGCGTTCTGCATGCTCCGCCGGCAGGCGCACGCCGGCCCCGGCTTCGAACCGCATCGAGACATAGAGCGTGTCGGCGCGCACCAGCACCGGCGAACGCTCGCCGAAGGCATGGCCGGCGACCACGCTCATTTCCACTCCGTCAACGGCCACCATCGGCAGCACCGCGGCCGGATGGTGCGCGAAGTCGGGCTCGTCCTCCTCGTGCGCCTGCGGCAACGCGACCCAGGTCTGCAGGCCGTGGAAGCGGTGCGGCACGCCGCGCAGTCGCTCCGGCGTGCGTTCGGAGTGCACGATGCCGCGGCCCGCGGTCATCCAGTTGACGTCGCCCGGGGCGATGTCCTGCATCGAGCCAAGGCTGTCGCGATGGGTCATCGCGCCTTCCCACAGGTAAGTGACGGTGGCCAGGCCGATGTGCGGATGCGGGCGCACCGCGATCGGCTCCGGGCCGTCCAGCAGGACCGGCCCGATGTGGTCGAAGAAGACAAAGGGGCCGACGCTGCGGCGGCGCGCGTTGGGCAGCAGGCGCTGGACGGTGAAACCGCCCAGGTCGTGCGTCTTCGGGGCGTGGAATTCCGGCATCCCCCGGCAGGCTAGACCCTTTTCAGCCGGTTTTCAGCAACTGCAGCAGGCCGCGGGCGGTGCGCAGGCGCGAGGCCGCGTCGGGCAGGTCCATGCGGATGCGCAACTTGTCCGGCCCGTCCATGGTGTAGACGCGCGGCTGCGACTGGATCAGGCGGATCACCGACATCGGGTCGACGTTGGGTTGCGACTGGAAATGCACGCGCCCGCCGCTGCCGCCCAGGTCGAGCTTGCGCAGGCCCAGGCGTGTCGCCTCCAGGCTGCAGCACGGCCACGGCGAACAGCTGCTTGGTCGGCTCCGGCAGCAGGCCGAAGCGGTCCACCATCTCCACCTGCAGCTCCTTCAGGGCCTCCTCGTCGCGGCGCCGAGGCGATGCGCTTGTACAGCATCAGCCGCGCGTGCACGTCGGGCAGGTAGTCCTCGGGGATCAGCGCCGGCACGTGCAGCTCCACCTCGGCGCCGTGGCGCACGGAAGGATCCAGGTCGGGGAGCTTGCCGCTGCGGATCGAGGCGACCGCGCGCGCCAGCAGTTCGGTGTAGAGCGAAAAGCCGATCTCGGCGATCTGCCCGGACTGGCCCTCGCCGAGCAGCTCGCCGGCGCCGCGGATTTCCAGGTCGTGGGTGGCGAGGGTGAAGCCGGCGCCGAGTTCCTCCAGCGAGGCCAGCGCCTCCAGCCGCTTCTCGGCGTCGGCGGTCATCGCCTTCTTGTCGGGCACGACCAGGTAGGCATAGGCGCGGTGGTGCGAGCGGCCGACGCGGCCGCGCAGCTGGTGCAACTGGGCCAGGCCGAATCGATCGGCGCGATTGATGATGATCGTGTTGGCGCTGGGAATGTCGATGCCCGGATTCGATGATCGTCGTGCACACCAGCACGTTGAAGCGCTGGCGATGGAAGTCGAGCATGACCTGCTCGAGTTCGCGCTCGGGCATCTGGCCATGGGCGATGCGGATGCGCGCCTCGGGCACCAGCTCGGCCAGCTCGCGCGCCATCTTCTCGATGCGTGTCCACTTCGTTGTGCAGGAAGTAGACCTGGCCGCCGCGCGCCAGCTCGCGCTGGAAGGCCTCGCGGATCAGCGCCGCGTCCCACTGCGCGATGAAGGTCTTCACCGCGAGGCGGTGTTGCCGGCGGCGTGGCGATGATGGACAGCTCGCGCAGCCCGCTCATCGCCATGTTGAGGGTGCGCGGGATCGGCGTCGCGGTCAGCGTCAGCAGGTGCACCTCGGCGCGCAGCGCCTTCAGCGCCTCCTTCTGGCGCACGCCGAAGCGCTGCTCCTCGTCGACGATCACCAGCCCCAGGTCCTTGAAGCGGACGTCGCCCTGCAGCAGCTTGTGGGTGCCGACGATGACGTCGATCTGGCCGGCCTCGAGCGCTGCCAGCGCCGCCTTGATTTCCTTCGCGGTCTTGAAGCGCGACAGCACCTCGACGCGTATCGGCCAGTCGGCGTAGCGGTCGCGGAAATTGCGGTAGTGCTGCTCGGCGAGCAGCGTGGTGGGCACCAGCACCGCCACCTGCTTGCCGGCGACCGCGGCGACGAAGGCGGCGCGCACCGCCACCTCGGTCTTGCCGAAGCCGACGTCGCCGCAGACCACGCGGTCCATCGGCGTCGGCTTGCCGAGGTCGGCGATCACCGCCTCGATGGCGGCGGCCTGGTCGGCGGTTTCCTCGAACGGGAAGGTGGCGGCGAAGGGCTCATACATGGCGCGGTCCACGCGCAGCGCCACGCCCTGGCGCGCGTGCCGGCGCGCCTGGATCTCGAGCAGTTCGGCGGCGACGTCGCGCACCTTTTCCGCGCGCCTTGCGCTTGGCCTTCTCCCAGGCGTCGCCACCGAGTGAATGCAGTGGCGCCAGCTCCGGCGATGCGCCAGAGTAACGGCTGACCAGCTGCAGCTGCGCCACCGGCACGTACAGCTTGTCGCCGCTTGGCGTACTCGATGCACAGGAACTCGCCGGGCACGCCGCCGATGTCCAGCGCCACCAGGCCCTGGTAGCGGCCGACGCCGTGGTCCTCGTGCACGATCGGCGCGCCGATGGTGATTTCGCTGAGGTCGCGCAGCACCGCTGTCCGGATCGCGCGTGGCGCGCTTGCGGCGGCGGCTCTGCTCGGCGCGTTCCGGGAACAGCTGGCGCTCGGTCAGCAGCGCGATCGGCGGTTCCTGCAGCGCGAAGCCGTCGTCGAGCGGCGCCACCGCGATGGCGAAGCGGGCCGCCTCGCCTTCGGCGGCCAGGAAACCGGGCCAGCCGGCGGCCACCGCGGGCTTCAGGTCCGCCCGACTCCAGCAGTTCCAGCAAGGCCTCGCGGCGGCCGGCCGAATCGGCGGCGAGCAGCACCCGGCCCGGGATAGTTCGAAAGGAAGGCCGACAGGGCGGCGCCGGGCTCTTCGCCGCGGGCGATCCAGGGCAGCGCCGGCGCGGGCAGATCGCCGATGCCCTGCGCATCGGCGAAGCGAAGGGTGTTCGGGCGCGCACACCTCGATGCGCGGCACGCGGTTCATGGCTTCGCGCAGCGCGTCCGGCGGCAGGAAGATTTCCTGCGGCGGCAGCACCGGCCGCTCGAGGTCGTGGCGGCGCTGCTCGTAGCGGTCGCTGGTCTGCGCCCAGAAGGCGGCCGCCGCCGCGGGCACGCCTTCGCCCAGCACCAGCAGCGTGTCCTTGCGCAGGTGCTCGAACAGGCTGGCGGTACGCTCGAAAAACAGCGGCAGGTAGTACTCGATGCCGGCCGGCGCGCCGCCTTCCTTGAGATCCTGGTAAAGCGGGCAGCGGCGCGGGTCGAAGTCGAAGCGCTCGCGCAGCGTCTCGCGCACGCGTCGCGTCGCGGCCAGTCGAGCGGGAATCTCGCGCGCCGGCAGCAGCTTCACCGCATCGACCGTGTGCCCGGAGCGCTGCGTTTCCGGGTCGAAGCTGCGCAGCGTGTCGATCTCGTCGTCGAACAGCTCGATGCGGTAGGGCAGGTCCGAGCCCATCGGGAACAGGTCGAGCAGCGCGCCGCGCACGGCGAAATCGCCCGGGTCCAGCACCTGCGGCACGTTGCGGTAGCCGGCCGACTCGAGGCGGCGCTTTTCGTCGTCCAGGTCGAGCCGGTCGCCACGCTTCAGGTCGAGCGCGTTGCCGGCGATCCAGTCCGGCGGCGGCAGGCGCTGCATCAGCGAGGACACCGGCACCACCAGCACGCCGCGCGTGACGCCCGGCAGGCGGTACAGCGCGGCAACGCGCTGCGAGACGATGTCGGGGTGCGGGCTGAACAGGTCGTAGGGCAGGGTTTCCCAGTCCGGGAAATGCAGCGATCGGCAGCTCGCCGGCGAGCACGCGCAGGTCGTTTTCCAGCGCCTGCGCCGAATGGCTGTCGCGCGCGACCGCCAATACCAGGCCCGCGTGACTGCGCGCCAGCCCGGCCAGGCCGAGCGCGAGCGCGCTGGCCGAGGCCGGCGCGCGCCAGAAGGCGCGCTGTTGGCCGGCACGCGGTCGCGGCGGAACGGGAAAGGATGCGGACATTGACCGCTGATTTTAGCAGGCCCACGAGGCTCGCCATGAGCCTCTGCTAAACTCGCGCCCTCTCCATAAGACGTTGCACGCGCATGGCCGGCAAGGCGAATACGGTACGAGCGATCTTCTACGCGCTGGGCGCGAATTTCGCCATATTCATGGCCAAGGCGGTCGCCGCCTGGATCACCGGATCCAGCGCCATGCTCGCCGAGGCGGTGCATTCGCTCGCAGACTGCGGCAACCAGGTCCTGCTCTTGTTCGGGCTCCAGCGCGCAAAGCGCCCGCCCACACCCGACTACCCGCTTGGCTACGGCAAGGAGATCTACTTCTGGTCCTTCCTGGTCGCGCTGATGCTGTTCTCGGTCGGCGGCATGTTCTCGTTGTGGGAGGGCTGGCACAAGCTGCATTCGCAGGAAGGACTGACCTCGCCCTGGGTCGCGATCGGCGTGCTCGGCTTCGGCATCGCCGCCGAGTCGGTTTCCATGCGCGCCTGCATGATCGAGGTCAACAAGGCGCGCGGCACGATGAGCCTGTGGCGGTGGTTCCGCAGCAGCCGTCAGGCCGAACTGGTGGTGATCTTCGGCGAAGACCTGGCGGCGCTGCTCGGCCTGGTATTCGCGCTGCTGGCGGTGGTCGCCACCATGATCACCGGCAACCCGCTATACGACGCCCTCGGCAGCATGGCGATCGGCGTGCTGCTGGTGGTGGTGGCGGTGTTCATCGCGGTCGAGATCAAGGCGATGCTGATCGGCCAGAGCGTGGACAGCGTCCAGCGCGAAGCGATCCTGGCCTTCATCACCGGCCGTCCCGAGGTCAAGCGCGTGTTCAACCTCATCACCCTGCAACTGGGCAGCGACGTGATGGTGTCGGTGCAGGCGGAGATGACCGATCCGCAACTGCCGGTATCGGAGACGATCACCCGCATCAATGCCTCCGAGGTGGCGTTGCGGGCGGCTTTCCCGGACGTGCGATGGGTCTTCTTCGAGCCGGACGACTCGCCGTGATCGCGTGGGAATCGGCGGCTGACTTCGAAAATCATTCGGAAGCGATGCCGGCGTAATCCAGGACCCACTGCGCGACCCTTGGCTCGCCGGCGAAGAATTCCTTCGGCTTGCCCTCGCCGATCGCCCAGCGATGGACCCAGCTCGGCCCCCAGCGCCCGGTATAGGTGTCGGCGCGCTTGTAGGCCGGATCCTTCAGCGCCGTCTCCAGGTCCACGAACGCGTATTCGCGCTTGCGCAGACCTTCGAGCAGCGCGTCGTAGCTGTCGGCGTTGAGCTCGTTGGCGTGCATCAGCAGGATCTGCGGCAGGTTGTAGCCGAGCAGGGCGATCGACTGCTGCTCGAAGTAATCCACCTTGGCGAGCATGTAGGGGACGTATTCGGCATGCAGGCGCGCCAGCGCGGCCTCGTCCTTCGCCGCCAGCGCCTTGCGGTAGGCGGCAGCCCAGACCCAGTCGGAGGTGTCCACGGTGACCGGCGCGATGCGATAGCCGTTTTCCTGCAGGAAGGCGCCGAGCGCGGCCTTGTCCTCCAGCGTGCGGCCGGCGCGCAGGTAGGGATGGCGGAACCACTGCGGCACCTGCCCGCGCTCGGCCAGCAGCGGACGCAGGAAGGTTTCCCCGCGCAGGATCTGCGACTGGTATTCGTCCAGGCCGATCGCGTGCAGGTCGCCATGGTCCTGGGTGTGGTTGCCGAGCGCGGCGCCGGCGTCGAGCCAGTCGCGCAGCATGTGTACGCGCGCGGTGTCGATCCTGCCGCCGACCGCCAGCTTGCCTTCGTTGACGAAGCCGGTTACCGGCGCGCCGCCGGCCTTCAGCGCCGCCATCAGTTTCGGATGGAACTGCGCCAGCGTGGGCGGCGCCGCGGCATCGCCCATGCTTGCGAAGGGCAGGTCGTCAATGGTGATGGCGATGCGGCGCTCGACCGCCGGCTGCTCCGGCGCGGCGGGCGCAGCGGCGGCGGAAGCGGCCGGCACCGCGACCAGCAGCGCCAGCCACACGGCGAGCGCCCGTTGGCTCATGGCGCGCTCCCGGGCTCGACGTCGGCGGCCACCATCTCCGTCGCCGCATTGGTGCGCGCCAGCGCGGCGGTGATGCCGACATCGGCGGTGACATTGCCGATGGTGCGGAAGATGTCGGGGATGGTCTCCACCGCCAGCAGCAGCGGCAGCGCCCCGACCGGAACGCCCATCGCCCCGCTGATCGGCACGATCGAGGCGAAGAAGGTGATCTGGCCGGGCAGGCCGACCGCGGCGAAGCTCATCGCCACGGCCAGCGCGGCGCCGGCCAGGTACTGCGCGAGCGAGGGCTCGACCCCGAACAGGGAGGCGCAGTAGAGCACCACCGCGAGATTGGCCACCGGCGAGGTGAGGCGGAACACCGAAACCGCCAGCGGCAGCACCATCGCCGACACCCGTGCGGGTACCTGCAGGCGTTGCGTCGCTTCCAGCATCGCCGGCAGCGAGGCCAGCGAGGACTGCGTGCTGGTCGCCACCGCCTGCGGCGGCGCCACCGCGCGGGCGAAGGCGCCCACCGGCACCCGCGCCCACAGCCAGACGGCGGGATAGATCAGCACGATCAGCAGCACCTGCACCGATACCAGCAGCGCCAGGTAGTGCGCCAGCGCATGCGCGGCGCCGGCGCCGGCGCGCGCCCCGACCACGAAGGCGAGCGCGAACACGCCGATCGGCGCTACCAGGATCACCCAGTGCACGATCACCAGCATGGTGTCCACGATCGCCTGGAAGAATTCCACCAGCATGCGGCCGCGTGTCGCCTGGATGCGGATCACCGCGAAACCAAACAGGATCGCGAACAGCACCAGCGGCAGCATCTCGCCCTCCGCGGCTGCCTTGACCGGGTTGCTCGGCACCAGCGCGGCCAGCCATTGCGCCAGCGGCGCGCCGGCTGGCACCTCGCTGCCGCCGACGATGGCGGCATGCAGCGCGGCCGCGGCCTCCGGCGGGATCGGCCACAGCGCAAGGAAGGCTTCGGTGGCGAGTTCGCCGAAGATGCCAGCGAGGAACAGCAGGATCGCAAAGGTTGCCAGCGCACGCGCCGCCAGACCGCCGGCGCTGGCCGCCGAGGCGCTGGAGGCGACGCCGGTGACCAGCAGGGCGAACACCAGCGGCACGATGGTCATGCGCAGGGCATTGAGCCACAGCGCGCCGACCGGATCGGCGACGCCGATCGCGGATTGCACCCAGGGCGCGCCGGCGCAGGCAATCCCGAGAGCCAGGCCGACGAGCAGCGCGAGCAGGATGCGCGTCGAGGCGGTGTTCGCCTTCATTCGCCTTCCCGGCGCAGCCAGTCGAGCCGGGAGTCGGGTTCGCCGTCCCCCAGCAGTTTCGCCAGCACCGGCAACGCATGCGCCAGTTCCTGGTCGAGTTTCCAGGGCGGATTGAGGATCACCATGCCGCTGCCGTTGAGGCGCAGCGGCGTGTCATCGGGGCGTACCAGCAGCTCGGCGCGCAGCACCGACTTGCAGGGCAGGGCGGCGAGCTTGCGCATGAAGGGCTGCAGCGTGCGCCGCTGCTTGATCGGGTACCAGACCGCGTAGCAGCCGGTGGGCCAGCGCGCGAGGCCGTCGGCCAGCGCTTCCAGCACGCGCGGATACTCCTCTTCCTGCGCCTCGTAGGGCGGGTCGATCAGCACGAAGCCGCGCTTTTCCTTCGGCGGCAACAACGCCTTGACTGCGCCGTAGCCGTCGCGGGCGTGGGTCGCCACGCGCGCGTCGCCGCGAAACAGCGCCTCCAGCGCGCGCGCTTCCTCCGGTTGCAGTTCGCAGGCGACCAGCCGGTCCTGCGCGCGCATGGCCTGCGCCACCAGCATCGGCGAGCCCGGATAGCAGACCATCGCGCCGACCGGATTGTCGGCCTGCACCCGCTTCAGGTAGCGCTGCACGGCGCCGGGCAGGTTGCCGAGCACGAGCAGGCGGAAGATGCCTGCGCGCGCCTCGCCGGTCTTGTCGGACTGCTCGCCCTGCAGCAGGTAGCGGCCGCGGCCGGCGTGGGTGTCGAGCACGAAGAAGGGCGCCGACTTGCGCTTGAAGGCCTCGACCAGCGCGAGCAGCACCACGTGCTTGAGCACGTCGGCGTGGTTGCCGGCATGGAAGGCGTGGCGGTAATTCATCTTCGCCGAGGATATAGTCTTGCCGGTAGCTTGGACACCGGCAGGGCCGGATGGGAACGATGCCGCGCATCCTGGTGGTGGAAGACGAAAGCGCAATCGCCGACGCGGTGCTGTACGCGCTGCGGGCGGACGGCCTGCAGGCGGAGCACTGCCTGCTCGGTCGCGAGGCCCTGCAGCGCCTGCGCACCGAGCCCTGGGAGGTGCTGATCCTGGACGTCGGCCTGCCGGACATCACCGGTTTCGAGCTGTGCCGCGAGCTGCGCGGCTTCTCGGAGGTGCCGGTGATCTTCCTGACCGCGCGCGGCGGCGAGATCGACCGCGTGCTCGGACTGGAGCTGGGCGCGGACGACTACGTGGTCAAGCCCTTCTCACCGCGCGAACTGGTGGCGCGGGTGCGCGCCCGCCTGCGGCGCAGCGGGGAAGGCGGGGGCGGCGTGGATGGCTGGCGCGAGCGCGGGGTCTTCGCCGTTGACGCGGCCGGGCAGCGCATCCGCTATCACGGCGCGCTGCTGACGCTGACGCGCTACGAATATCGGTTGCTCGCGGCCCTGCTCAAGCGGCCGGGCGCGATCCTGAGTCGCGAGCAGCTGATGGACGACGTCTGGCGGGAGGCGCCGGACACGGTGGACCGCACCGTGGACACGCACGTGAAGACGCTGCGCTCCAAGCTGCGCGCGATAGCCGCCGCCGAGGACCCGATCCAGACGCACCGCGGCCTCGGCTACAGCCTGCAGCCATGAGCGTGATCGCCGGCCCGCCATGAAGATCGGGCTGCGCATCTTCCTGGGCTATTTCCTCATCGTCGGCCTGGCCGGCTTCTTCGTGATGCGCGTGTTCGTCAACGAGGTGAAGCCGGGCGTGCGCCAGGCGATGGAGGACACGCTGGTGGATACCGCCAACGCGCTGGCCGAGCTGGCCGCGCCCGACCTGCGCACCGGCCGTATCGCCACCGGCGATTTCGCTGCCGGCGTGGACGCGCTCGCGCGCCGCAACGTGGACGCCACCATCTGGAACTTCCGCAAGCAGCGCGCCGACTACCGCATCTATGTCACCGATGCGCGCGGCATCGTGGTCTACGACTCCGCGCACCGCGATGTGGGCCGCGATTTCTCGCGCTGGAACGACGTCTACCTGACCCTGCGCGGCAAATACGGCGCGCGCTCCACCCGCGCCGACCCCGCCGACGAGCGCACCAGCGTCATGCACGTGGCGGCGCCGATCCGCGACGGTCAGCGCATCATCGGCGTGCTCACCGTCGCCAAGCCGAACGAACGCATGGAGCCGTTCATCGCCGACAGCCAGCGCGCGATCCTGCGCCAGGGCTGGTGGCTGCTGGGGCTGTCCTTCCTGATCGGCATCGCCGTCACCGCCTGGCTGTCGCGTTCGCTGGCAGCGCTGGGACGCTTCGCGCGCGCGGTGACCAGCGGCGAGCGCGTGCCGGCGCCCGACCTGGGCCGCAACGAAATCGGCGAGCTGGGCCGCGCGCTGGCGACCATGCGCGACAAGCTCGACGGCAAGCAGTACGTCGAGCAGTACGTGCAGACGCTCGCGCACGAGATGAAGAGCCCGCTGGCCGCGATCCGCGCTGCCACCGAAATTCTTGGTGACCATCCTCCGGAAGCCGAGCGCCAGCGCTTCCTCGCCAACATCGCCAGCCAGTCCGCGCGCCTGTCGGGAATGCTCGACAAGGTGCTGGGCCTGGCTGCGGTCGAGTACCGGCAGGCGCTCGACCGCCTGGAATCGGTGGACGTCGCGGCGCTGGTCGCGGACGCCGTGGCCGACCTTGCGCCGAGGCTGGAACGCCAGCAGCTGCGCGTGGCGCTGGATGCGCCCGCCGGCGAGAGCCTGCCTGGCAATGCCTTCCTGCTCGGCCAGGCCATCGCCAACCTGCTGGAGAACGCGGTGGACTTTGCGCCCGCCGGCAGCGAGATCGAAGTGCGGCTGCGGCGTGACCCCGGGGGCCTGCGGTTGGCCATCGCCGATCGCGGGCCGGGCATCCCCGACTTCGCCCTGGCGCGCGTGTTCGAGCGCTTCTATTCGCTGCCGCGCCCGGATGGCGCGCGCAGCAGCGGCATCGGCCTGAGCTTCGTGCGCGAGGTGGCGGGCCTGCACGGCGGCGAAGTGCGCCTGCGCAACCGCGACGGCGGCGGCGCCGTGGCCGAACTGGACCTGCCCCTGCGCTGAGCGGCTTCACCGCGGCCACACATCCGCCCCCTGCGCCCGTCACCTGGCCGCCGCAGCCTGTGCCCGAAGGCGCCGGCACCCGGCCGGCCGGGGGAAGTGGCGATGTCCGCGCGATACGTGTTGAAGGCGGCAGTGGTGGCGGTGCTCATGCTGGTGCTGCTGGTGCCGCTGGCGATGATCAACGCCACCATAGGTGAGCGGGCGGGGTACCGGCAGCAGGCGGTCGCCTCGGTGGCCGAGAGTTATGCCGGCCCGCAGGTGCTGACCGGCCCGGTGCTGGTGGTGCCCTACGTGGAGACGCGCAAGGAGCAGGCGCTCGACGCCTTCGGCAAGCTGGTCGAGACCACCAAGCGGGAGCCGCGGCACTGGCTGTTCTTCCCCCGCCGCATGGCCGTGGACGGCCGCATCATGCCTTCGATACGCAAGCGCGGACTGCACGAGGTGCGCGTGTACGAACTGCACGCGCGCCTGGACGCGCGCTTCGATGCGACCCTGCCGCCGGATCCGAACGGCGTGCGCGACGTCGGCGTGCCCTACCTCAGCTTTTCCATCGCCGACGTGCGCGGCCTGGTCGGCACGCCGTCGCTGCGGGTCGGCGGCGCCGCGGTGGCGCTCAGGCAGGGCAATGGCGGCCACCGCGCGGGGCGCGGCCTGCACGCGCCGCTGCCCGCGGCCGCGGCCAGCGGCGAACGCCTGCAACTGGACCTGCAGTTCGCGGGCACGCTCGCCGGCACGGAGTCGCTGGCGATCGCGCCGATCGCCGACAGCAACCACATCGCGCTCGCGTCCAGCTGGCCGCACCCGCAGTTCGAAGGCCGCTTCCTGCCGCGCGAGCGCGAGGTCGGCGCGGCCGGCTTCACCGCCAGCTGGGACATCTCCTCGCTGGCCTCAGCCGCGCAGGCGCAGTACGCGCAGGGCGCGGAGGAGGGCGCGATCGAAACGCTGCGGCTGGGACTGGTCGAGCCGGTGAACGTGTACACACAGGCCGACCGCGCCAGCAAGTACGGCGTGCTGTTCGTGCTGCTGACCTTCGTCGGCTTCTTCATGTTCGAACTGCTCAAGCGCCTGGCCATACACCCGATCCAGTACGGGCTGGTCGGCCTGGCGCTGGCGATCTTCTTCCTGCTGCTGCTCAGCCTGTCCGAGCACATGCCCTTCCTCGCCGCCTACCTGATCGCGGCCGGCGCCTGCCTGGGCCTGCTCGGCACCTACCTGGGCGGCGTGCTGCGCAGCGCGGCGCGCGGCTGGGGCTTCGCCGGCGGCCTGACCCTGCTTTATGCGGCCCTGTACGGCCTGCTCGTCTCCGAGGACAACGCGCTGGTGCTGGGCTCGCTGATGCTGTTCGCGATCCTCGCGGCGATCATGCTCGCGACCCGCCGTATCGACTGGTACGCGACGGCCCCGCCGCCGCTTCCCGCCAGTGACTGAAGTGCCCACGCGGCGCCGTAGCTGACGCGATCCTAAATCGCCGGCGCGGCGCCGCACCGCAGTACGCACGGCTCGCCGTAGCATGAAGGGCGGAACCCCCCGCGGATGGAGCCCAGGCATGGACGGCCGGACTTGGCAAAGAATCGCTGCTGCGTTGCTGCTCGCCCTGCTGGCCGGCTGCGCCGGCAACGTGCGCAGGGACGTGGTGAAGAAGCATTCCGAAGCGCTGGCGCCGGCGCCCGATACCTCGATCGCGCAATCGGTGGCGCCCGCGCAGGCGACGCGCCCGCCGGAGCAGTCCGGCTTCCGGCTGCTGACGCTCAACACCAATGCGCTGCTCAGCCGCGTCGCGCTCGCCGACAAGGCCGAGCAGTCGATCGACCTGCAGACCTACATCTTCGAGAACGACGACACCGGCCGCTTGCTGGCCCAGGCGCTGCTGAAGGCCGCCGATCGCGGCGTGCGCGTGCGCCTGCTGGTGGACGATTTCACCAAGGAGACGGGCTCGGCCCGTCTGTTCGACGCGCTGGAGGCGCACGCGAACATCGAGGTGCGGATGTTCAACCCCTTCAACTCGCGCAGCCCGGGCCTGTTGTCGAAGGCGGCGCAGATGCTGGTCGAGTTCCGGCGCCTGAACCGGCGCATGCACAACAAGAGCTTCATCGTGGACAACCGCATCGCGGTGATCGGCGGACGCAACATCGGTGACGACTACTTCGACGCCAGTGGCGACAGCAACTACCGCGACCTGGACCTGCTGGCGATCGGACCGGTGGTGGCGCAGTCCTCGCAGGCTTTCGACCGCTACTGGAACGACCAGGCCGCGTGGCCGGCCTCGGCCTGGAAGACCGCGAAGGATTCGCCGGAAGACCTGGCACGGGCGCGCGCCGAGATCGGCAAGAGCGTGCGCGCCTTCGCCGATTCCGAATACGCGCTGGCGGCGATGCAGGAGCTGCCGGACGGCCCGACCGCCGACCGCCAGGGACAGTGGTTCTGGGGCAACGCGGTGATGATCGCCGACCGGCCGGAGAAGGCCGCGGAAGGCGACGACCAACCGCAGTTGAGCATCGACCCGAAGGTGAAGGAGCTGATGTACGGCGCCGCCTCGGAGCTGCTGGTGGTCACGCCCTACTTCGTGCCCGGCGAGTCCGACCGGCAGTCGCTGGTGGCGCTGGCCTCGCGCGGCGTGGCGACCAAGATCCTCACCAACTCGCTGGCCTCCACCGACCAGCCCGCCGTGCACTCGGCCTACGGGCCGGTGCGCAAGGAGCTGCTGGCCGGTGGCGTGCAGCTTTTCGAACTGAAGCCGCGCGCGGGCGTGGCGCAGACCGCGACGCAGGACCACGACAAGGGCGTGAGCCTGCACGCCAAGTCCTTCGTCGTGGACGGCCGCTACGTCTTCGTCGGTTCCATGAACATGGACCTGCGTTCGGCGCTGCTCAACACCGAGCAGGGCATCGTGGTGGATTCGCCGGCGCTGGCGAAGGCACTGGCGCAGTACTTCGCCAGCGCGACGCAGCCGGCCAATGCCTGGCGCGTCGCGATCGAGGACAAGGGCGACGATGGCGGCAGCGGTCAATTGCTGTGGATCGGCGAGGAAGACGGAAAGCCCAAGACCCTGGACAGCGAGCCGGAAGCCGGTCTGCTGCGCCGCAGCGGGGTGATGTTGTTCAAGCTGCTGCCGATCGACGGCCTGCTGTAGGCCGATGGGCAGGATGCCCGAGTGCCGCGGAGGGCAGGATGCCCGTGAGCGGCCTCAGCGCGCGGCGATCTCCAGCTTGCGTTCCTTCTCGCGCAGGTAGTCGATCTCGGTGGCGAGGTCGGCCTGGGTGAGCGGGTGCGAAACCAGCCAGGCCCCGGGCAGTTCCAGCTTCAGCGCGCCGTCGCCGGCGCGCAGCCGCCCGAGCGGAATGGGCTCGCGCGCGTGGCTGCGGTGCAGCAGCACCGACAGCCGCAGCAGTTGCGCGCAGTGCAGGGCCGCCTCCGCCTGGCGATCCGGCAGCGCCTCGATGATGTCGAGGTTGAGGCCGCGGCGCTGGTTGCGCACCAGCGCGGCGAGGAACTGCTGCTCGCTGCGCGAGAAGCCTGCGATGTCGGAGTGCTCGACCAGGTAGGCGCCGTGCTGGTGGTACTGGCTGTGGGCGACGGCCAGGCCGATCTCGTGGATGCGCGCCGCCCACGCCAGCAACCGGCGGTCGTCGGCATTCAGGCTCCAGGCGTCGGCGACCTGGTCGAACAGCGCCAGCGCGGTGTGCTCCACGCGCGCGGCCTGCTCGCTGTCGGCGCCGTAGCGTTCCGACAGGGCAAGGATCGAGGCGTCGCGCGGATCGTGCTCGCCGCCGCGGCCGAGGATGTCGTACAACGCGCCCTCGCGCAGCGCGTAGTCGCTCACCTGCATGCGCTTGATCTCGAGCTCGGCGAAGGCGGCGTCGAGGATCAGCAGGCCACCGGCGATCACCGGCCGGCGGTCGGAGGGCAGCCCGGGCAGCTTGATGTCGGCGATGGCGTCGAAGCCGAGCAGGCGGTCGCGGATGGTGTCCAGCGCGGCCTCGGTGATCGAGCCGCGGGTCAGCTTCATCGCCTGCGCGACATCGCAGATCGCCTTGATGGTGCCGGAGGAACCGAACTCCTCCTGCCAGCCCAGGTAGCGGTAGGCGGCGGCGAACTGCTGGAACTCGGCGGTGATCTCGATGCGCGCTTCCTTCCAGCGCTTCTTCGACAGCTTGCCGTCGGCGAAGAAGCGGCGCGTGGTGGCGATGCAGCCCATCTGCAGGCTTTCGCGCTCCAGCGCTTCCGAAGCCGGCGCCGATGATGAACTCGGTGGAGCCGCCGCCGATGTCGATGACCAGGCGCTGCTTGTCGCCCGGCGGGTTGCCGTGCGCGACGCCCAGGTAGATCAGGCGCGCTTCCTCGCGGCCGGATACGACCTCGATGTCGTGCCCGAGCGCTGCTTCCGCCGGGATCAGGAAGTTCTGCGGCTGGCGCAGCGCGCGCACGGTGTTGGTGGCGATCGCGCGCACGCGGTTCGCGCGGGAGCCGTCGCCAGCCGCTGCCCGAAGCGTGCCAGGCAGTCGTGGGCGCGCGATCATCGCCTCTTCGGCTCAGTCCGCCGCTCGCCGTCGAGGCCCTCGGCCAGGCGCACGTGCTCCTTGATGCGGTCGACGATGCGCAGCTGCCCGAGCACCGAGCGCGCCACCACCATGTGGAAGCTGTTGGAACCCAGGTCCACCGCCGCCAGCAGTTCGCCCTCGGGCAGGGTGTCGCGGGCGGCGGCGCGCTTCGCGCTCACCGCGCCAGCTTCTGCAGCAGCGCGCCCTGCGCCGAGTAGGGCGCCTCGCCCTTTTCCGGCCCGATGCGCGAATAACGGCCATCCGGCATGCAGGCGCCAGGCCTGCTGGTTGTCGCGCAGGTAGTTGGCCAGCTCCTCGTCGAAGACGCGCTGCGCCAGCTCCGGGTCGAGGATCGGAAAGCAGGTCTCGATGCGGCGCAGCAGGTTGCGCTCCATCCAGTCGGCGCTGGAGCAGAAGGTCTCCGGCTTGCCGCCGTTGCCGAACCAGTACACGCGGCTGTGCTCGAGGAAACGGCCGACCACCGAGCGCACGACGGATGTTCTCGGACAGGCCCGGTACGCCGGGCCGCAGGCAGCAGGCGCCGCGCACGATCAGCTCGATGCTGCGCGCCGGCCTGCGAGGCCTTGTACAGCGCCATGATCACGCCGGCTTCGTTGAGCGCGTTCATCTTGGCGATGATGTGCCCGCCCTTGCCGGCGCGCGCCAGCGCCCGCCTCGCGCTCGATGCGCTTGAGCAGCCCCGCGTGCAGGGTGAAGGGCGAATGCATCAAGCTGCTTCAGCTTCATCACCGGGGCGAGCCCGCTGAGCTGCTGGAACAGCCCGTGCACATCGGCGCAGATCTCCGGGTCGCGAGGTCATCAGCCCGATGTCGGTATAGGCCTTGGCGGTGCCGGCATGGTAGTTGCCAGTGCCCAGGTGCACGTAGCGGCGCAGCGTGCTGCCTTCGCGGCGCACGATCAGCAGCATCTTGGCGTGCGTCTTGTAGCCGACCACGCCGTACATCACCTGCACGCCGGCTTCCTGCAGGCGGTCGGCGAGGTTGAGGTTGGCCTCCTCGTCGAAACGCGCGCGCAACTCGACCACCACGGTGACGTCCTTGCCGTTGCGCGCCGCCGCGATCAGGTGCTCGATCACCCGCGAGTCCCGGCCCGTGCGGTACAGGGTCTGCTTGATCGCCAGCACCTTCGGGTCCACCGAGGCCGCCTGCAGCAGGTCGATCACCGCGCCGAAGCCCTGGTAGGGATGGTGCAGCAGCACGTCGTGGTCGCGCAGGGTTTCGAAAGGCGCGTCCTCGTCGAGCGCGGAGGGGCGCGGTTCGAAGGACGGGAACTTGAGGTCCGGACGTTGCGCCAGGTCATACACCTGGGTTGACGCGGTTGAGGTTGACCGGGCCATTGATGCGATAGGCCGCCGACGGCTCCAGGTCGAAATTGCGCAACAGCGTGTTGACGATGGTCTTCGGGCAGTTCTGCGCGATCTCCAGCCGCACCGCCGGGCGGAAGCCGCGGCTGAGCAGTTCGCTCCTTCAGCGCGCTGGCCAGGTTCTCCACTTCCTCCTCGTCCACGAACAGCTCGGAGTTGCGGGTGACGCGGAACTGGTAGGCGCCCTTGACCTTCATGCCCGGGAACAGGTCGTCCACGAATGCGGTCAGCACCGCCGACAGGAACACGAAGTCGTGCTTGCCGCCGGAAATTTCCTCGGGGCAGCTGGATGATGCGCGGCAGCGAGCGCGGCGCGCGCACGATCGCCATGCCGCCCTTGCGGCCGAAGGCGTCCTTGCCCTCCAGCACCACCACCACGTTGAGGCTCTTGTTGAGGATGCGCGGGAACGGGATGCGCCGGGTCCAGGCCCAGCGGCGACAGCACCGGCAGCACCTCGTTGCTGAAGTACTTCTGCAACCAGCGCGTCTGCCGCGCGTTCCAGCTTTCGCGGGTGAGCACGCGGATGCCGGCCTTGTTGAGCGCCGGCCGCAGGTCCTCGTTCCACAGACGGTACTGCTCCTCGACCAGCTTGCCGGCCATCCGGTGCAGGCGCTCGAGCACCAGCGAGGGCGGGGTGCGGTCGGGCAGCAGCGGCGCGCCGAACTCCAGCGCGGTGAGCACCGTGGCCACGCGCACCTCGAAGAACTCGTCGAGGTTGGTGCAGGAGATGCACAGGTAGCGCAGCCGTTCGAGCAGCGGCACGGTCGGGTCGGCCGCCTGCGCCAGCACGCGGAAGTTGAACTCGAGCTGCGCCAGTTCCCGATTGAGGAAGAGCTCGCTGTCGGAATGCGTGATGGGGGCGTCCATGCCGTCGATGATACGGCTAGTCCGTCGCTTGCCGGCGCGCAAGCACCCGCTCCGGGCCGAACACGCAGCTGAAACGACTGCCGCGTCCGACCTCGCTTTCGATGCGCAGCTGCGCCTGGTGCAGGTTCAGTACATGTTTGACGATGGACAGGCCCAGGCCGGTGCCGCCGGTTTCGCGCGAGCGGCTGGTCGAGACCCGGTAGAAGCGCTCGGTGATGCGCGACAGGTGCTGCGCCGGGATGCCCTGGCCCGAATCCTGCACCGACAGCTCGGCGCCGCCGCCGGCGACACGCGCGAAGTGCACGCCGATGCGCCCGCCGGTGGGCGTGTAGCGCACGGCGTTGGACACCAGGTTCGAGAAGGCGCTGTGCAGTTCCTTGGCCGAGCCCGACAGGTCGACGAGGGCCTCGTCCTCGACCTCGATCCGGTGCCGTCCCTGGCTCAGCGCCTCGGCCTCGCGGCGCAGGGTGACCAGCAGCGCCGCCATCGGCACCGGCTCGTCCACGCTGCGATCGCGGGCCTCGAGCCGGGACAGCGTCAGCAGGTCCTCCAGCAGGTCGTTCATGCGCTGCGACTGCCGGCGCATCTCCTCGACCATCGGCGCCCACGCGGGGTTGTCCTCCGGATCCATCATGTCGAGGTAGCCGTGCACCACGGTCAGCGGGGTGCGCAGTTCGTGCGAGACGTTGGCGACGAAATCGCGACGGACTTGTTCCAGGCGCGCCAGCTGGGTGACGTCGCGCACCACCAGCAGCCACTGGTCCGGCGAGTAGCGCAACAGGCGCAGGCTCAGGCGAAGGGAGTCATCCAGCGGCGAGGGCAGTTCCAGCGTGGCCTCCTCGGCATCACCGCCCTGCAGCCACTCGGCCAGTCGTGGCGAAGGCCACGCTTCGGTTAGCGGCCGCTCCAGGCTATGCGGGTATTGCAGGCCGAGCAGCCAGCGCGCGGACTTGTTGAACCAGACCATGCGCGCATCGCGACGGTCGAGCACCAGCGCGCCGTCCGGCATCGCGGTCGCGGCCTGGCGATAGCCGCGCAGCAGCCCGACCAGGCGGCGGGTGCGCGCGCGTGTTTCGGTCTGCCGCCGGTACACCAGCGTGTCCAGCGCGGCCCACAGGCCCTGGCCGTGCACGGTGCGCAACTGCCGCCGCCAGTCGAGGTAGCGCAGGATGCGCAGCAGCCGCCAGTAGCCGCGCGCCGCCACGGCCGCGGTCGCCGCCAGCAGCACCCAGGCCATGTGGCCGCTCCACCAGCCGACCGCGAGCGCGAGCGCATATAACAGCGCCAGTCGCAGCAGCGACTGTCGCCAGGCCAGCCGCATCAGCAGCGAGCGGCGCACCTTGCTGCCTCAGGCCGCCGAGAACCGGTAGCCGGAGCCGCGCACGGTCTGCACCATGTCCTCCAGCTTGGCCGGCTCCAGCGCCTTGCGCAGTCGGCGGATATGCACGTCGATGGTGCGCTCCTCGACGTAGACATTGCCGCCCCAGACGTGGTCGAGCAGCTGCGCGCGCGTGTAGACGCGGTCGGCATGGGTCATGAAGAAGTGCAGCAGTCGGTATTCGGTCGGGCCCACGTGCAGGGGCTCGTCGCGCGCGAACACGCGGTGCGCCGCGCCGTCGATGCGCAGCGCGCCGACCGTCACCGAACCGTCATCCTCGTCGTCGCGCGAGCGCCGCAGCACCGCCTTGATGCGGGCCAGCAGCTCGCGGGCGGAAAAGGGCTTGACCACGTAGTCGTCAATGCCCGATTCCAGGCCGCTGACCCGGTCGTTCTCCTCGCCGCGGGCGGTGAGCATGATGATCGGCACGTCGCGGGTCAGCTCCTCGCGGCGCCAGCGCCGGGCAAGCTCCAGCCCGCTGGCCCCCGGCAGCATCCAGTCCAGCAGGATGAGGTCGGGCACCTTCTCGGCGATCGCCTCCGCGGCCTCGCGGCCGTCCCCGGCGTGCACGGGCAGGTACTCGGCCTTGCGCAGGGCAAAGGCCACCATGTCCCGGATCGCGGGCTCGTCATCGACAATCAGGATTCGCTTCTGCACCGGCCTACCGTGTCACCTGACTGCATGGGCCACAAGTAGGCAACATTTTCGTGACCGTCGCGTGACAGCTGTGACGGCGGCCTCAGCCCGGGTCGCGCGGCAGGTCCTGGGGGCGGATCTTGCGGCGCTGGTACTCGTAGACCACCGGCGTCATCACCGCGATGCGGGCCTCGATACGGGCGCGCTGCACGTAGCTGAGGTCGCTGCGCTTGAGCAGGGCGTTGAGCTGGTTGAGCGCGTCCTCGGCGCGGCCGTTCAGCCAGGCCGCCTCGGCGAAGGCTTCGCCGGCCCGGGTCATGTCGCCGGCCAGCTCGCTGGCGCGGCCGTACAGCTTCTGGAACAGGGGATCGTCGCCGTTGGCGGCCAGGATCGGGCGCAGCACCGCCTGCGCCCGCTTGCCGGCGTCGGCGTTGCCGATCGCATTGAGCGTGGCGGCGTAGCTGAGCAGCACCGTGCGGTCGTCCGGCAGCCGCAGCAGCAGGTCCTCGTAGCGCTTGCGCGCCAGCGCCTCGTTCCGCGCCGACCAGGCATTTTCGGCCAGGGCGATGGACACGAACAGGTTTTGCGGGTGCGCTTTCGCCAGCGCCTGCAGCGGGTCTTCCGCCGCGGCCGGGTAGCCGTTGCGCGACAAGGCCAGCGCCACGCCGTAGCGCTGCGCGGGGCTGGCGCCGCCGCCAGCCTTCTGAATCAGTTCGCGGGTTTCGCGCACGGCCGCTTCCGGGCTCGTCGCGGTGAGCACGCGCAGGCGCTCGCGCGCCCAGTCGAACATGCGCACCGGGGCCGCCGGGGCGATGGCGGCCCCGGGACTCATGCCGAAGGGCAGCAGCGGATTGGCGCTCGCCCCCGTGCGCGGCGCCGCCGCCAGCGGCGGGCTCTCGCGGCGCAGGCGGTCGGCGCGCTCGCGCGCCTCGCTGATGCGGGTGGTGGTGACCGGGTGGGTCTGCAGGTAGGAGGGCGCGCGGTCGCCGGAATCGCCGCGGTTGACGCGCTCCATTCGCTCGAAGAAGTCGGCCATGCCTTCGGCGCGGTAGCCGGAGCGATGCAGGGTCTGGATGCCGACCCGGTCGGCCTCTGCCTCGCTGGTGCGGGTGTAGTTGATCTGCCGCTGCGCCGCCAGCGCCTGGCCGCCGATCACCGCGGCCTGGATGGCGTCGTCGCCCTTGCTGTTGCCATAGGCGTCCTTGCCCGCGCCCTGGGCGGCGATGATCACGCCGAGGGTCGCCAGCAGGATCGGGATGCGGTCCTTCTGCGCGCGCTCGACCCCGCGCAGCACGTGCCGCTGGGTGACGTGCGAGATTTCGTGCGCGAGCACGCCGGCCAGTTCGTCCTCGTTGCGCGCGGCGAGGATGGTGCCCGCGTTCATGCCGACCAGGCCGCCGAGGGTGGCGAAGGCGTTGATCTGCCGTTCCCGCATCATGAAGAAAGTGAAGGGTTGCTCGGGACGATCCGAGGTCGCGGCGAGGCGGTGCCCCATCGAATCCAGCCACTCGTCAACCAGCGGGTCCTCGAGCACGTAGCCGTAGTGGCGCAACTGGAACAGGACGTACTCGCCGTATTCCGCTTCTTCCTGCGGAGACAGCAGCTCGGCGGCGGAAGAACCGATGTCGGGGAGGCGGTTGTCCTGTCCGCGCGCGGGGGCGGCCAGCCCGAGGGCGAGGGTCAGGGCGGCGGCAAGCGGAAGGACGATGCGCACGGAAACTCCGGATGGGGCGCCGCGCGTTGGCGGCGGCGTGTTCGGCGGCTGGATGCCGTCCTGCGGATGGGACCGGTCCGGGCTGTAAAATGTTCCCGCCGGCCCCAGTTACGGGGAAAAGGAGTTCCCCGTGACCGAAGTGCTCATGTATACCACCGCCATGTGCCCCTATTGCGTGGCGGCCAAGAATTTCCTCAAGTCCCGCGGCGCCGCCTGGACCGAGATCCGGGTGGACGTGGATGCCTCGCAGCGCGCGTTGATGTGGGAGAAGACGCGGCGCAGCTCGGTGCCGCAGATCTTCATCGGCGATACCCATGTCGGCGGCTACGACGACCTGGTGGCGCTGGATCGTGGCGGCGGCCTCCGGCCGCTGCTGGAAGGCAACTCGTGAGCGGTGGCGGGGAGGGCGCGGGCGGCGACCGCGTCGCCGAGTTCGATGCCTTCCGCGCGCGCATGAACGAACGCATCCTGGGCGAGGACAACCAGGTCATCCGCCGCTTCTTCGCGCTCGACACGCAGACCTATCGCGCCGGCGCGCTCGAGGTGAAGACCAAGGAGCTGCTGGGGCTGGTGGCCTCGATGGTGCTGCGCTGCGACGACTGCATCGCCTACCACGTCGGGCAATGCCGGGAAGCCGGCGTCTCCCGCGCCGAATTCTTCGAGACCTTCTCCGTCGCGCTCGTCGTCGGCGGCAGCATCGTCATTCCGCACCTGCGCCGCGCCGTCGACTTCCTCGACCGCCTCGAATCCTCCGACGGTCCTGCCCCGTCCGAGCACCCGCACGACTAAGCGCTCCGATTTTCTGCGGCGCGCGGCCGCCGGGGGGTGAGGGGGAGGAGTCGCCCGGGTGGAACGGGCGTCCTGCCCGTTACACCCGGCCGCTCCTGCTCCTGCCCGCTTCGACTCCTCCCCCTCACCCCCGGCGTCCGCCCCCTGCGCTGTCTTGGCTTCGTAGTGCGGGTGCGGCGCAGTGCGTTGCCTGCCGGCGCGACGGTCGGAGCGAGCTTTTCCCAACTACCCAAGTGGACTGGCGAAGGACGCCTTCGTGGCGAGGAGCGGCGCGCCGATCGCGAGGCGAGCGCAGCGAAGCCGTCGGTCGTCGCGCCGGCACGGAGCGCGCCAGCCAAGGGCCGCCGGGGCCTTCGCGGCGCGGGGGCAGGGGGTCCCCCGCAGAGCGAAGGCCCCGGGAAAGGCCCGGCGCGCACGCTCCGGGCCGCCGCTACGGAGCGACTGATATACTCCGCGCTTAGCCTTGTGAATCAATAAGATGCGCCTTTCGACCATCAAGCTCGCCGGTTTCAAATCCTTCGTCGATCCCACCGTGCTGCACCTGCCGACCAACATGACCGGCGTGGTCGGTCCGAACGGTTGCGGCAAGTCGAACATCATCGACGCGGTGCGCTGGGTGATGGGCGAGAGTTCGGCGAGCCGCCTGCGCGGCGACAGCCTGACCGACGTGATCTTCTCCGGCTCCTCGACCCGCAAGCCGGTCAGCCAGGCCACGGTCGAACTGGTCTTCGACAATTCCGAGGGCGCGATCGGCGGCGAGTACGCGCGCTACGCCGAGATCTCGGTCAAGCGCTCGGTCAGCCGCGACGGGCAGTCGAATTACTACCTCAACGGCGCGCGCTGCCGCCGCCGCGACATCACCGACCTGTTCCTGGGCACCGGCCTGGGCGCGCGCAGCTACTCGATCATCGAGCAGGGCATGATTTCGCAGATCATCGAGGCGCGGCCCGAAGACCTGCGCGTGTACCTGGAGGAAGCCGCCGGCATCTCCAAGTACAAGGAGCGGCGCAAGGAAACCGAGACGCGCATCAAGCACACGCGCGAGAACCTCGAGCGGCTGAACGACCTGCGCGAGGAAGTGGACAAGCAGATCGAGCACCTGCGCCGGCAGGCGCGCGCCGCCGAGCAGTACCAGGCGATCCAGGCCGAGCGGCTGAACAAGGACGCGCAGCTCAAGGCGCTCGAGTACCGCAGCTCGACGCCGGGCTCGGCGCGCTGCGCGAGCTGCTGACCAGGGACGAGCTCAAGCTGCAGCAGATCCTGTCCGAGCAACGCGCCGCCGAGGCGCAGATCGAGGCCTGCCGGGTGCAGCAGCACGAGGCCAGCGAGAAGCTTGGCGCAGTGCAGGCTGAGGGCTACCGCGTCAGCGGTGAGCTGGCGCGCATCGAGCAGCAGATCGGGCACCAGCGCGAACTGCGCCAGCGCCTGGAGACCGCGCGCGTGGAAGCGGACGCCGCGTTCGCGCAGATCGGCGAGCACATCACCGGCGACGAGCGCCAGCTCGGCGAGCTGCGCAGCGGCATCGCCGCGGCGGAGCCGAAGCTGGAGGCGCTCAAGGCCGAGGACACGCAACGGCAGGAGGCGCTGCGCTTGGCCGAGGCCGCGCTGCACGACTGGCAACAGCGTTGGGACGCCTACGCGGTCGCGCAGGCCGAGTCCGCGCGCTGGGCAGACGTCGAACGCACCAAGATCGAATACCTCGAGAAGCAAGGCAGCGAGCACTCCCGGCGTCGCGAAAGCCTGGTGGCGGAGACGGCCACGCTCGACATGGCCGCGCTCGCCGCTGCGCTGGCCGAGGCGCAGGCCGAGCACGACCGCAACAAGGCCGGCCTCGACACGCTGGCGGAAACGCTGGAAGCCAAGAAGGCCGCGCTGGCGCAGCAGCAGGAGCGCCAGCGGCTGGCGCAGGCCGAGCTGTCGGAAACGCGCAAGCAGGCGCAGGCCGCGCGCGGACGCCTGTCCTCGCTGGAGGCGCTGCAACACGCGGCGCTGGGCCAGGAAAAGAACGTGGCGCTGGAGTGGCTGCGTGCGCAGGGCCTGGCCGGCAACGAGCGCCTGGGCGAAGCCCTGGACGTGGACGCCGGCTGGGAAAGCGCGGTGGAGACCGTGCTCGGCAGCATGCTGGAGGCGGTGCTGGTGGACGCTCCGGAGTCGCGCCTGGGCGATCTTGCCAGCCTGGCGCAGGGGCGCGTGGCGCTGGTCGCCGCCGCTGCCAACGGCGCGCCCGCGCCCGCCGGTTCGCTGGCCGCGCGCGTGCGCGGGCCGGCGCCGCTGCGCGGCCTGCTGGCGCGCGTGCGCACCGCCGAGGACGCCGACGCGGCGCGCGCGCTGCTGCCCTCGCTCGGCGAGGACGAATCGGTGATCACCCGCCAGGGCGAGTGGCTCGGCCAGGGCTGGCTGCGCGTGCTGCGCAGTGGTGAATCGCAGCAGGGTGCGCTGGCACGCGAAGCGGAGATCAAGCAGCTTCGCGCGCAGATCGACGCGCTGTCGAAGGCGGAAACGCGCGGCAACGAAACCCTCACCGGCCTGCGCGACAAGCTGCTCGAGGCCGAGCAGCTGCGCGAGGATGCGCAGCGCGCGCTGTACCTGGCGCACCGCGGCGTTTCCGAGCTCGCCGGCCAGCTGCAGGGCCTGCGCGGCCGCCTGGACAACGCGCAGGCGCGCGGCGCCGCGATCGAGGCCGAGCTGTCGCTGCTCGGCGGCAGCTTCGAGGATGCACAGACGCAGGCGCGCGAAGCGCGGGCGCGGCTGGGCGAAGCGGTCGGACGCATGTCCGTGCATGAGGGCGAGCGCCAGCAGCTCGATCAGCAGCGCCGCAGCTTCGGCGAGGTGCGCGAGGCTGCGCGCAACACCGCCCGGCAGGCGCGCGAGGACGCGCACGCGCTGGCGCTGTCGCTGGAGTCGCAGCGCGCGAGCGTGCTGGCGCTGACCGCGTCGCTGGCGCGCATGGGCAGCCAGCGCGCGCAGCTGGAAATGCGCCTCAACGAGTTCAAGGCGCAGCTGGCCGAGGGCGACGCCCCGGTCGAGCGCTTGCAGGCAGAACGCCAGACCGTGCTCGACCAGCGCGTGGTGGTGGAGAAGGACCTGGCGGCCGCGCGCTCGGCGCTGGACGGCGTCGAGAACGAGCTGCGCAAGTACGAGCAGACGCGGCAGCAGCGCGACCAGCAGTCGCTGGCGCAGCGCGAGGCGATTTCCGGGCGCAGGCTCGAGGAGCAGGCGCTGGGGCTGAAATCGGCGCAGCTGTCGGAGGCGATCGCCGCCGCCGGCCTCGAGCTCGCCGACGTGCTCGCGGCGCTGCCGGACGAGGCCGACTTCGACGCCTGGAGCAAGGCGATCGCCGACATGGACGCGAAGCTGCGCCGGCTCGAGCCGGTGAACCTGGCCGCGATCCAGGAGTACGGCGAGCAGAAGGAGCGCAAGACCTACCTGGATGCGCAGAACGCCGACCTCTGCGACGCCCTCAACACCCTCGAGACCGCCATCAAGAAGATCGACAAGGAAACGCGCGGACGTTTCAAGGAAACCTTCGATCGCGTCAACGCCGGCGTGCAGGAGCTGTATCCGCAGCTGTTCGGCGGCGGCCACGCCTACCTCGAGCTTACCGGCGAGGACCTGCTCGACACCGGCGTGTCGATCATGGCGCGTCCGCCCGGCAAGCGCGTTTCCAACATCTCGCTGCTGTCGGGCGGCGAGAAGGCGCTGACCGCGGTGGCGCTGGTGTTCGCGATCTTCCGCCTCAACCCGGCGCCCTTCTGCCTGCTCGACGAGGTGGACGCGCCGCTCGACGAGGCCAACGTCGGCCGCTTCTCCAAGATGGTCACGGAAATGAGCGAGAAGGTGCAATTCCTGTTCGTCACCCACAACAAGGCGACCATGGAAGCAGCCCGGCAGCTGTCCGGCGTGACCATGCGCGAGCCCGGCGTGAGCCGGCTGGTGTCGGTGGACCTGGCGGAGGCCTCGCGCCTGGTTGGCGCTGCCTGAGCCCGCTGCGGCATAATCCCTCGGACCGGCATGGCGCCGAGTCCGAGTAGAAGAATCGGAGCCAGACCATGATCGAAGGCCTCAGCGACACCGCCCTGTTGCGCATCGGCATCGCCGTCGCCGCGCTGATCCTGTTCCTGGTGATCTGGTTCGGCGCGCGCCGGAAGTCCGCGCGGGGCAAGCCGATGGCCGACCGCGAGGGCGCACCGGAGCGCAACGAGCGCACCGAGCCCACGCTGCGCGAACTGATCGAAACCGGCCAGGCGCAGCCGGCGCCGGTCGCTGCGGTGGGCGCGCCATACGCGCGCACGACCCTGGAAGTCGAGGCCGCCCCGGCCGCCGAGGCGGCGCCGCCGGCGCCGCAGCCGGGCATGCGCCCGAACGCGGACTTCGACAAGATCGTTTCCGTGTACCTGGTCGCGCGCGCAGGCGCCGCGCTCGCCGGCTCCGACCTGGTGGTCGCGGCCGAGAAGGCCGGCCTGGTCTACGGCCACATGAACATCTTCCACCGCCTGGTGGACAACCACCCCGAGCTCGGCCCGATGTTCAGCGTCGCCAACCTGGTCAAGCCGGGCTACTTCGACCTGCGCGCGATCCGCGAGCTGCAGACGCCGGGCATCAATTTCTTCATCACGCTGCCGGGCCCGATGTCCGCGCTCGACGCCTGGGATACCCTGTTGCCGACCGCGCAGCGCATGGCCGAGCTGCTCGATGCAGTGCTGCTGGACGAGGAGCGCAATGCGCTCGGCCGCCAGCGCATCGCGAATATTCGTGACGAGCTCCGAGCGTACGACCGCGCGCGCGAGAAGCAGCAGATCCGCCCCGGGCGCTAAGCGGCACCGGCGCGCACGCAGATGCCCAGCGCCGCCCAACGCGCCGCCAGGCTGCGCGAGCAGATCGAGGACGCCAACCACCGCTACCACGTGCTCGACGAGCCGGCGATCACCGACGCCGACTACGACGCGCTGCTGCGCGAGCTCGAATCCATCGAGGCCGCGCACCCGGAGCTGCGCGGCGCCGATTCGCCGACCCAGCGCGTCGGCGCGGCCGCCCGCGGCGACTTCGCGCCGGTCGCGCATGCCAGGCCGATGCTCTCGCTCGCCAATGCCTTCAGCGAGGCGGAAGTGCGTGACTTCGTCGAGCGCATCGCCGCCGCGCTCGGCGAGGCCGAGCCGGAATTCTCGGTCGAACCCAAGCTCGACGGACTGGCGACCAGCCTGCGCTACGAGGACGGGCTGTTCGTGCGCGGCGCCACCCGCGGCGATGGCGCACCGGCGAGGACGTCACCGCCAACCTGCGCACCGTGCGCGCCATCCCGCTGCGCCTGCGCCTGCGCCAGGGCCAGGGCAAGGGGCAGGTGGCACCGGCGCTGCTGGAGGTCCGCGGCGAGGTGTACATGCCGCGCGCCGGCTTCGAGGCCTTCAACGAGCGCGCGCGCGAACGCGGCGAGCGCACGCTGGCCAATCCGCGCAACGGCGCCGCCGGCTCGCTGCGCCAGCTCGATGCGCGGGTCACGGCCGCGCGGCCGCTGGCCTTCTACGCCTATGCGCTGGGTGCGACCGAAGGCTGGGCGCCGCCGGCGCGGCACTCGCAGGTGCTGCGCGCGCTGCGCGGCTTCGGCTTCCCGGTCAGCCCGCAGGTGGACGTCGCCCGCGGCGCAGACGGCCTGCTCGCCTATTTCGCGCGCATCGCCGCGCAACGCGACGCGCTGCCCTACGACATCGATGGCGTCGTCTACAAGCTGGACTCGCTGGCGCAGCAGGACGCGATGGGCTTCGTCTCGCGCGCGCCGCGCTGGGCGCTGGCGCACAAGTTCCCGGCGCAGGAGCAGACCACGACCATCGAGTCCATCGAAGTGCAGGTCGGCCGCACCGGGGCGGTGACGCCGGTGGCATGGCTGGCGCCGGTCAGCGTCGCCGGCGTGACGGTGACGCGCGCCACGCTGCACAACGCCGACCAGATCGCGCGCCTGGATGTGCGCGTCGGCGACACCGTGATCGTGCGCCGCGCTGGCGACGTGATCCCGGAGGTGGTCGCGCGTGGTGGCGGAGGCGCGGCCGCTGGACCGGCACGGACAGCCGCTCAATCCGCCCTTTGCGATGCCCGCATCCTGCCCGGTCTGCGGCTCGCACGTGGTCCGCGAGGAGGGCGAATCGGCCTCGCGCTGCAGCGGCGGCCTGTATCTGCCCGGCGCAGCGCAAGCAGGCGCTGATCCATTTCGCCTCGCGCCGCGCGATGGATATCGAAGGGCTCGGCGATCGCCTGATCGAGCGATCTCGTCGAGCTTGGTTACCTGGACACGATCGCCGACATCTATTCCCTGCGCCTGGACGATTTCCTGGAGATGCGCCGGCGCGCCGACGAGCGCGACGGCACCGTGCCGGAGACGGCGAAGGCGGGCAAGGTCGCCAGCAAGTGGGCGGAGAACCTGCTCGAGGCGATCGCCCGCAGCCGCGACACCAGCCTCGAGCGCCTGCTGTTCGCGCTGGGCATCCGCGACGTCGGCGAGTCCACCGCGCGTACCCTGGCCAGGCACTTCGGCGCGCTGGACGCGCTGATGGCCGCGGACGAGGCGCAACTGCTGGAAGTGCCGGACGTCGGCCCGGTGGTGGCGCGGCGCATCGCCGCCTTCTTCGCCGAAAGCCACAACCGCGAGGTGATCGCCGCCCTGCGCGCCGCCGGCGTGCGCTGGCCGGAGGGCGCGCCCCGGCGCGCCGCGGAAGGACCGCTGGCCGGCCAGACCGTGGTGCTGACCGGCTCGCTGGCCGCCATGAGCCGGGACGAGGCTGGCGACCGCCTGCAGGCCCTGGGCGCGAAAGTGGCGGGCAGCGTGTCGAAAAAGACCAGCTTCGTGGTTGCCGGCGAGGCGGCCGGGTCCAAGCTGGAGAAGGCCAGGGAACTCAAGCTCGAGGTCTGGGACGAGGCCAGGCTGCTGGAATTCCTGGCCGCGAACGCGCCATGATCAGCTTCCGCCGTTGACGACCCGCCGATGAAGGACTGGAAGCCCACCGCCGCCAACAAGGCCCTGCACCTGCGGGCGCGCCTGAACGCGCTGATCCGCCGCTTCTTTGCCGAGCGCGGCGTGCTCGAGGTGGAAACGCCGATCCTGTCCGTGGCCGGCAACACCGATGCCAACATCGAGAGCTTCTCGCTCGAGTTCCACGGCCACCGCGATGCCGGACCCGCGCGGCGCTGGCTGCGTACCTCGCCGGAATTCGCGCTCAAGCGCCTGCTCGCGGCCGGGGTCGGCAACTGCTACGAACTCGGCCGAGTGTTCCGCGACGGCGAGGCGGGGCGCATGCACAACCCCGAATTCAGCATGCTCGAGTGGTACCGCATCGGCTGGAGCCACCACCAGCTGATGGACGAGTGCGCCGAACTGGTGCGCGATGCGATGCGCATGGCCGGGCGCAGCGTCAGCGTGCGCGAGAGCAGTTTCCGCCAGCTCTACCACGACAGCCTTGGCCTGGATCCGATGACTGCGAGCGAAGCGGAGTTGCGCGCGCCGCTGGCGGTGTTCGACATCGACGCGGACGGACTGACGCGCGACGACTGGCTGGACCTGCTGATGACGCACATGATCCAGCCGACCATTCCCGGCAACCGCGTGCTGATGGTGTACGACTATCCGAACAGCCAGGCGGCGCTGGCGCGCATCCGCCAGGGTGACGTGCCGGTGGCCGAGCGCTTCGAGCTGTACCTGGGGCCGGTGGAACTGGCCAATGGCTATCGCGAACTCGACGATCCGCAGGAGCAGCGCGAGCGCTTCCAGCGCGACCTCGGCCGGCGGCAGAAGCGCGGCGCGGCGCAGCCGCCGATGGACGAACGCCTGCTGGCGGCGCTGTCGGGACTGCCCGATTGCGCTGGCGTCGCGCTCGGGGTGGACCGCCTGCTGATGGCGATGCTCGGCAGCGAACGCCTCGACGAGGTGCTTGCCTTTCCCTTCGACCGCGCCTGAGTCCTTCGCTTCAGTCGATGGCCTCGACGCGGTTGCGGCCGCGCGCCTTGGCCTGGTAAAGGGCCGCGTCGGCCTGCGCCAGCAGTTCCGCGGGCAGTGTTGCGTGCATTGGAAACACCGCCACGCCGATCGAGGTGGTCAGCCGCGGCAACCTGCGGCCCTCGTGCACCAGTTCCAGCGCGGCCAGCTGCTGCATGATCTCGCCGGCCCGGCGGAAGGCGACCTCGCGGTCCATCTCCGGGCAGATCACCACGAACTCCTCGCCGCCCTGGCGGCAGGCGATGTCCTCGCTGCGCGAGCTCGCCATCAGCACGCGTGCGAAGGCGACCAGCACCGCGTCGCCGGCCGGGTGGCCGTGGCTGTCGTTGAAGTTCTTGAAGTGGTCGAGGTCGAAGGCCAGTACCGACAGCGGCAGGCTCCGCCGCCGGCAACGGGCGATCTCGCGGCCGAGCGATTCGCTGAGGAAGCGGCGGTTGAACAGGCCGGTCAGCGGGTCGCGCACGGACAGGTCGCGCAGGCTCTGGCGCAGCTTCAGGTTGGCGAGCGCGAAGGCGAGCTGGTCGGCGGCCGCGACCGCGACCTTGAGCCTGGGCAGCGGCTCGAGGCCGGGCGAGGACAGGTACAGCCAGCCCAGGGATTCGCCCAGGGTGGTGAGCGGGATGCAGGCGGAGCTGAAGTTCGCGTCGTTGCCTCCGACATGCGCGCAGAGCGTTTCCGCCAGGTCGCCGCGCCCCAGGTGCACGCGCTGGTCGTGCATGCACTGGCATTCTTCGGCGCTGGCCTGCGGCTTGGCCTCGGCTGCGTGCAGGCCCCACAGGTGCGTCGCCTCGGCCAGCCCTTCGCCATCGATGAGTGGGTAGATGCTGCCTGCCGCCTCCGGCAACAGTTGCGAAAGCATCTGCTCGCTGGTCTGCAGCGCCTCGGCCAGGTCGGCGCAGCCGATCAGCAGGTTGCCGTAGCGACCCAGCAGTTCCAGGTCGCTGCTCAGCCCCTCCTGGCCGGCGCGCGCCTCTCGCGCCTCGGCTTCGGCCGCCAGCAGCCGCGCCCGCGCCGTCGCGGCGACGCGCCAGGCCGCCAGCGCCGCCAGCCCCCTGGCGGCGAGCAGCGTGCCGGCCAGGAGAAGCATCCACGCAGCGTCCATGCGCCCACCTTAGGCACAGTCCGTCCCGCGAACGCTGCGCCCCGTCACGGCTTTGGGCATGAATCGCGACTGAGCCGCCGGAAGCGCCCGCCGTTGCGGTGGCGCCCGCATCGTCCTATCGTCGGGACGTCGACGCCGGGTCGACCCTGCCGGAGGACGTCATGACCCCGATCCGCCAACTGGGATTCCTGTTCGCGTTGCTGATCGGCGTCGCCGCCCCGGCCGCCGCGCAGCAGCAGTCCTACGATCCCAACTACGAAAGCGATCGCCGCTACGACGAGCGCTACGATGAGCGCGACCAGGGCCGCTACGACGGCGCCCGGCGCCTGGTGCGTTGCGAGTCGCAGGATCGCCGCACGCGATACTGCAGCGTGGATACCCGCGGCGGCGTGCGCCTGCTGCGCCGGCTTTCCGAGCATAGCTGCACGCGCGGGCAGGACTGGGGCGTGAACGAACGCGGCATCTGGGTGAGCCATGGCTGTCGCGCCGAGTTCGAGATCGGCTACGACTACCGTTACGGTCGCCGCTTCCGTTGCGAGTCCGCCGACAATCGCACCAAGTACTGCAGCACCGACACCCGCTATGGCGTGCGCCTGGTGCGCCAGCTCTCGCGCAATGCCTGCGTCGAGGGGCGCAGCTGGGGCGTGACCCGCAACAGCGTCTGGGTGAGCCGCGGCTGCCGCGCCGAGTTCGTCAACAACGACAGCTACTACCGCGACCAGGATTACCGCGATAACGAGTATCGCGACGACGAATATCGCGACGACTACCGCAACTAGGCCGTCGGCGCGCGCCTGGACGGGGCCGTGCCGCGCTTGCGCGGCGCGGCTGTTTTCACCGCCGCGTTTTTCTTCACTACGGCGCGCTTTTTCGCGGCTGTGCTCTTCTTCGCCGGCGAGCGCTTCTTCACTGGCGCGGCGGCGGGCGCGCGCGTCGCATCGGCGATGCGCAGTCCCCAGCTGGTGGCGAAGCGCAGCGGCGGCAGCGCCAGGCTGAGCGCTTCCACACTCCACTGGCGCAACTTGGAAGGGGCGAGGTTGAGCGCCTGCGCCAGCGGCGCAGGCAGCCAGTCGGCGCCGGCGCGGCGCAGCCGGCAGACGCTGTCGGCGTAGCGCCCGGCGGCCCAGGTCGCCGCCACCGCCTTCGCGGTCGCTGTCACCAGCGGTTCCAGCGGCGTATAGCGGATCAGCGGGCTGCTCAGGCGGTCGGGCACCCAGGCGCGCAGCACCGATTGCAGTCCGGATTGCGAAGCCAGCGGCGTCAGCACGCTCTGTGATCTGCGCAACCGCGAGGATGCCCTCCAGCTCCCAGGCCGCCGGGCGCACGTGGTATCGCGCGTAGATTTCCTTCACCAGCAGGCGCTGGATGTGCTCGGGCGCGTCGCCGCGGGCATGGTGGGTGATCGCCAGCGGCAGGAAGGGCTTGAGCATCGGCAGGCGGTCGAGCGTGACCTGCAGCGCGGCGGCGGCGCCGGCCTTGACGCAGGCCGCGTGCAGCATCGGCTCGATGCCGCCCGCGCCCAGCGCAGCCGGTGTGAGCGGCGCGGCCGGGGCGGCAATCGCGCTGCGGGTCTTGCGTGGCTTGCCGTCGTTGACCATCGCTGGGGAGCATAGCGCCTGTGCCTTAAACTGGCGCGTCAACCCTGGCCTCCACCGGAACCGCGACCGACATGGATTTCGACCGCTACGACCGCATCCGCCCGATCCGCTGGCAGCCGGGCCTGCTGGAACTGCTCGACCAGCGCCTGCTCCCTTTCCGTGGTCGAGTACGTGCAGTGCACCGACAGCCACCAGGTGAGCGAGGCCATCCGCGCCCTGGTGGTCCGCGGCGCGCCGGCGATCGGCATCGCCGCCGCCTGGGGCGTCGTGCTGGCGGCGCGCGAGGTGGCGGCGGCCGATGGCGGCGCCGCGCTGGCGGCCCTGCAGCCGGCGATCGCCGAGCTCAACGCCTCGCGCCCGACCGCGGTGAACCTGATGTGGGCGATCGCGCGCATGCGCGGCGCCTGGCCGATTCCGGCGCCGACTGGCGCGAGCGGCTGCTGGAGCGGAAGCACGCGCGATCGAGACCGAGGACCTGGCCGCCAACCGGCACATGGGTGCGCTGGGCGCGGCGCTGATCGCTCCCGGCAGCGGCGTGCTCACCCACTGCAACACCGGTTCGCTGGCCACCGCCGGCTTCGGCACTGCGCTGGGCGTGATCCGCGCCGGCGTGGCCGAGGCAGCGCATCGGCAAGGTCTACGCCGGCGAAACCCGGCCCTGGCTGCAGGGCGCGCGCCTGACCGTGTGGGAACTGCAGCAGGACGGCATCCCGGCCACGCTGATCGCCGATGCGGCCGGCGCGCACCTGATGAAGACCGGCGCCGTGCAGTGGCTGATCGTCGGCGCCGACCGCATCTGCGCCAACGGCGACACCGCCAACAAGATCGGCACCTACGCGCACGCCATCTCCGCCCGCCACCACGGCGTGAAGGTGATGGTGGTGGCGCCGTCCTCGACCGTGGACATGGCCACGCCGGATGGCGACGCACATCGACATCGAGAAGCGCGACGGCGACGAACTGCTGTCCTTGCCGGCACCCGCACCGTCGCCGAGGGGGTCTGGCCTTCAACCCGGTGTTCGACGTCACGCCGGCCGAGCTGATCGATGCGCTCGTCACCGAGCGGGGCGTGATCGAGCGCCCGGATGCGGCGAAAATGGCCGCCGTTTTCGGGCCGCTGTCAAGGCCCTGAAAGTCCTTGATTTCCAGCACTTTCCCGCCGGCGAGGGGATGGCGCTTCCTGCTACAATTCGAGGCTTCGGAAGCCGCTGCGAACATCGGACCGGAGTACGAATGAGCGAGCTGGCGAAGGAAATCATCCCGGTAAACCTCGAAGACGAGATGCGCAAGAGCTACCTCGATTACGCCATGAGCGTGATCGTGGGACGTGCGCTCCCGGATGTCCGCGACGGCCTCAAGCCCGTGCACCGGCGCGTCCTGTTCGCCATGAACGAACTCGGCGCGCACAGCAACAAGCCCGTACTACAAGTCGGCGCGAATCGTCGGTGACGTCATCGGCAAGTACCACCCGCACGGCGACCAGTCGGTGTACGACACCCTGGTGCGCATGGCGCAGCCCTTCTCGCTGCGCTACCTGCTGGTCGACGGCCAGGGCAACTTCGGCTCGGTGGACGGCGACTCCGCCGCGGCCATGCGCTACACCGAGGCGCGCATGTCGCGCCTCACCCACGAGCTGATGGCCGACATCGACAAGGACACCGTCGACTTCCAGCCCAACTACGACGAGAAGGAACTCGAACCGACGGTCATGCCGACGCGGTTCCCGAACCTGCTGGTCAACGGCTCGGCCGGCATCGCCGTCGGCATGGCCACCAACATCCCGCCGCACAACCTGGGCGAGGTGATGCGACGCCACCATCGCGCTGATCGACGACCCGGAGATCGGCATCGGCGAGCTGATGGCAGTACATCCCCGGCCCGGACTTCCCGACCGCGGCATCATCAACGGCGTCGCCGGCATCCATGCCGCCTACCACACCGGCCGCGGCCGCGTGCGCATGAAGCGCGCGCGCCGAGCGTCGAGATGAACGAGGACAACGGCCGCGAGGCGATCGTCGTCACCGAGCTGCCCTACCAGGTGAACAAGGCCAGGCTCATCGAAAAGATCGCCGAGCTGGTGAAGGAAAAGAAGATCGAAGGCATCGCCGAGCTGCGCGACGAGTCCGACAAGGACGGCATGCGCATCTACATCGAGGTCAAGCGCAACGAGTCGGCCGAGGTGATGCTCAACAACCTCTACCAGCAGACGCGCGCTCGAGAGCGATCTTCAGCATCAACATGGTGGCGCTGGTCGACGGCCGACCGCAGGTGCTCAACCTCAAGCAGATCCTCGAGGCCTTCGTCCGCCACCGCCGTGAAGTAGTCACGCGCCGCACCATCTTCGAGCTGCGCAAGGCGCGCGCCCGCGCCCACATCCTCGAAGGCCTCACCGTCGCGCTGGCCAACATCGACGAGATGATCGAGCTGATCAAGACCTCGGCCAACCCGCAGATCGCGCGCGAGCGCCTGCTCGCCCGCCGCTGGGAACCTGGCCTGGTGCGCGCACTGCTCGGCGCAGTCGGCGCCGAGGCGTCGCGCCCCGAGGAACTGGCGCTGGAGTTCGGCCTCGACGCGCAGGGCTACCGCCTGAGCGAAGTGCAGGCCAAGGAAATCCTCGAGATGCGCCTGAACCGCCTGACCGGGCTGGAACAGGAAAAGCTGACCGACGAATACAAGCAGTTGCTGGAAACCATCCGCGGGCTGATTCGCATCCTGGAAAATCCGGATGTGCTGCTGGATGTAATCAGGACCGAGCTGCAACGAATTGGTCGAGGAGTTCGGCGACGCCCGCCGCACCGAGATCCGCGCCGGCGAGGAAGACCTCGACATCCTCGACCTGATCGCGTCCGAGGACGTGGTGGTGACGCTCTCGCACGCCGGCTACGCCAAGCGCCAGCCGACCACGGCCTACCGCGCGCAGAAGCGCGGCGGCAAGGGCCGCTCGGCGACGGCGGTGAAGGAAGAGGATTTCATCGACCGCCTGTGGGTGGTCAACACGCACGACACGTTGCTCACCTTCACCAGCGCCGGGCGCGTGTTCTGGCTCAAGGTCTACCAGCTGCCGGACGCCGGCCCGAATTCGCGCGGCCGCCCGATCGTGAACTGGATCCCGCTGGAAGAAGGCGAGAAGGTGCAGGCGGTGCTGCCGGTGCGCGAATTCAGCGCGGACTGCTTCGTGTTCTTCGCCACCCGCAACGGCACGGTCAAGAAAACGCCGCTGTCCGACTACTCGCGGCCGCGCGCCTCCGGCATCTGGGCCATCAACCTCGACGAGGGCGACGGCCTGGTGGACGTGCAGCTGACCAACGGCGAGCGCGACATCATGATGTTCGCCTCCAACGGCAAGGCGGTGCGCTTCGACGAAACCGAGGTGCGCTCCATGGGCCGCACCGCCACCGGCGTGCGCGGCATGCGCCTGGCCGCGGGCGAGTGCG
The DNA here is from genome assembly GCA_963707625.1 of uncultured Gammaproteobacteria bacterium. Lineage (GTDB taxonomy): Bacteria > Pseudomonadota > Gammaproteobacteria > Xanthomonadales > Xanthomonadaceae > Arenimonas. The sequence goes on along the minus strand of CAVPQV010000019.1, from coordinate 191,773 downwards.
TCAAGAGCCTGATCGTGGTGGACGGCGAGGGCGACATCCTCACCGCCAGCGAAAATGGCTTCGGCAAGCGCACGCCGCACGTGGACTACCCGCGCAAGGGCCGCGGCACCCAGGGCGTGATCGCGCTGCAGACCAGCGAGCGCAACGGCTGCCTGGTCGGTGCGATCCAGCTGACCGAGCGCCACGAGATCCTGCTGATCTCCGACCAGGGCACGCTGGTGCGCACGCGCGCGGCGGAAGTCTCGCAGGTGGGGCGCAACACCCAGGGCGTGACGCTGATGCGCGTGGGCGCGGACGAGAAGCTGATCGCGGTGGAGCGCGTGGACGTGCTGGTCGGCGAGGGCGAGGACGCGCTGGCCGAAACCGGCGGGGAAAGCGCGGGCTGATCCGAATTTCACCTGTCGTGAATGGATTTGTCACGGCCCTTGCCCCTAAGCTAGGGCCGCTACTTCCCGGATCCCACATGCGCCCCGATTCCCGCCTTTTCCGACCGGCGCTGTTCGCGCTGGCCCTGTCGCTTTCGCTCCTGGCCACGGCCACGGCCCTGGCTGCGGTCGCGGCCGAAGCCACGCCCGTGGACGGCAACCGCATCGCCGCCGCGCGCGACCGCGTGCTGCCGGTCGTGGTCAGCATCCTCACCGTGCGCCAGGACTACCGCCAGGGCGAGTCCTCGCTCAGCGTATCCAGCGGCAGCGGCACCGTGGTCAGCGCGCAGGGACACATCGCCACCAACGCGCATGTGACCCAGAACGGCAAGAGCTTCCGGGTCGTGTTCGCCGACGGCCGCGAACTGCCGGCGAAGCTGGTGGGCACCGACACGCTGTCCGACCTGGCGGTGCTGCAGGCGCAGCCGCCGAAGCCGGAGACCTTCGCCTACGCCGAATTCGCACGTGAACTCGACATCAAGCCAGGCGACACCGTGCTGGCGATGGGCGCGCCCTGGGGCCTGTCGAACTCGATGAGCGCGGGCGTGGTCAACAACCCGCGCCGCTTGCTGGTGTCGCTGTTCGACGACGAAGCCGAGTACGAGGACAGCCTCAGCGAGGACGAGCCGACCGGGCGCTACTACGCCTGGATCCAGCACGACGCCTCGATCGCCCCCGGGAATTCCGGTGGCCCGCTGGTGGACCTGCGTGGCCGCATCGTCGGCGTCAACACACGCGGCATGATCGTCGGCGGCGACCTCGCCTTCGCCATTCCCGGCACCGAAGCCGGCGACATCGTGCGCGAGCTGATCGCCAAGGGACGCATCGCCCGCGTCTCGCTCGGCTTCCGCTTGCGCTCGCTGAAGGGCACGTCCTTCACCCGTGGCGTGCTGGTGAACGCGGTCGAGCGCGGCTCCGCGCCCGAGCAGGCCGGCCTTCAGGCCGGCGACCGCATCCTCAGCCTCAACGGCAAGGACGTGGACGCGCCGCAGCCGGTGGACGTGCCGCGCGTGCAGCAGCTGATTGCGGAGTTGCCGGCGGACTCCACCGTGCGCCTGCAGATCGAGCGCGACGGCAAGCAGCGCGAGATCACCGTCCTGGCCTCGCCGCAGCCGCCCGAGCGCGGCCGCGAGCAGGCGCTGGCGCCCTTCGGCCTGTCCGGCTCGCAGTTGACTGCGGCGATGGGCAAGCGCCGCAACATCGACGCGCGCGCAGGCGTGCTGGTCACGGGCGTGCGCCCGGGTGGGCCGGCTGCCGTGGCGCGACCGGAGATCGCGGCCGGCGCGGTCATCACCGCAGTGGACGGCAGGCCGGTCGGCAGCGTGGACGAGCTTGCCGCCGCGGCGCAGGCAGCCAGGGCCAAGGCCAGGGAGTCGCTGGTGCTGCGCCTGGAGGTCAACGGCGAGCAGCGCCTGAGCCTGCTCAAGCCGGTGTTTGGCGACCAGGCGCGCGACCCGCTGCCGGAGCTGCCGCAGTCCTGGGTGGGCGTCGAGGTGCAGCCCTTCACCGGTTCGCTGGCGAAGGAAATCGGGCTGGGCACGCCCGGCTTCCGCGTATCACGCATCTACCCGGGCAGTCCGCTCGGCCAGGCCGGCGCGAAGCTCGGCGACCTGCTGGTGGCGATCGACGGCCGCCCGCTGCAAGCCCGGCAACGACGTTTCCGCCGAGGATTTCGACCAGCAGGTGCACGACATCACCGTCGGCACCCGCGCGAAGTTTTCGGTGCTGCGCGAAGGCAAGCCGCTCGAACTCGACATCGTGGTGTCGCCTTCGCCGGTGGACACCTCCGGCCTGCGCACCCTGGCGCGTGGCGCGCCTGCGCGCGCAGCTGCGCGAGCTGGGCTTCTACGACCGCGTGGCGATGAAGCTGGCCACCGACCGCGCCGGCGTGTTCATAGACGGCGTCGAGAGCGGCGGCGCCGCCGGCCTGGCGCACCTGAAGCGCGGCGACGTGATCGTGCGCCTGGGCGAATCGCCGGTGGGCAACCCCACCGAGCTCTCCGCCGCGTTGGATAAGGCACTGGCGGCGCCCGGCACCGGCGCTGATCCCGCTGCAGGTGATTCGCGGCAACCAGACGCGCATCCTGTACCTCGAGCGCTACTGGCTCAATGTCGATGGCCCGGAGGCCCGATGAAATTGCATCCGCTGCTGCTGTCCGTCTTCCTCGCCGCCACCACCGGCGCCGCCGCCATGCCCGCCTTCGCACAGGGGCAGGTTCAGGACTACCGCAGCGTCTACAAGCAGCTCACCAACATGCACGCCGGGGCGGTGGTGACGGTGAAGTTCGTGATGTCGGTGACCGCCTCGGGCAAGGAAGAGCGCATCGAGGACCGCACCCAGGCGCTGCTGGTGAGCAGCGACGGCCTGCTGCTGGTGCCGGACCGCGCCGTGAGCATCGATTTCCGCCAGTTCAGCGGCGCCGGCAAGGCGCAGGGCGCCGCGCCGGTGGCCAAGTCCAGCGAGTTCCGCGTGCGCCTGGCCGGCAGCGACGACTGGCTGCCGGCGGACCTGGTCACGCGCGACACCCAGCTCGGCCTGGCCTGGCTGCGCCTGCGCAATCCGCCGGCCAAGCTCGCCTTCGTGGACCTCGACCACGGCATCCGCGCCGAGCCGGGCATGACCTTTTTCTCGCTGATGCGCACCTCCGACGAATGGGGCGGCGTGCCGGTGTTCCGCGAGGGCTTCGTGATGGGCGAGACGCACACGCCGAAGACCCTGCTGCTGGTGGACGGCGTGCCCGGCATGGCCTTTTCCGCCGCCGGCGAGCCGATGGGCTACGTGGACATCGATTTCGCCAAGCTGATGCGGGCGCGCGGCGCCAACAGTGGCCTGGGCCTGGACATGGCCGACTCCGCCCTGCACATGACCCCGATCGCCAAGGTGGCCGCGGCCACCCAGTTGGCCGCCAGGCTGCCGGCGATGGCCCAGGCGGTCCGCTAGCCTGATGTAAAAAAAAGATTAAGCGCGTGTCCGCCCGGCGCGCGCCGCTGCGTTCATCCCGGTAGACCCGGAGGTGCTCCATGTTGCATCCACTACGCCAACGTCGCATTGCGGCGTTTTTTGTTGCCTGCGTTTTGCTGTTCGCGCTGGTGCTGGGCGCCCCGGGCTGCCGAAAGCAGCCCAACCAGGTGCCTGACCTGCAGGGCAAGGCCGCGGTGGATGCGCAGGCCAAGGTCAGCGGCTTCGCGCTGCTGTCCGCCGGGCGCGGCGAGCACGACGGCGAAGTGGCGCTGGAACTGGCCTTCTCGCAGCCGCTGGTGAGCAGCCAGGACTTCGACCAGCTGCTGGTGGTGAAGGACGCCAAGGGCGCGCTGGTCAAGGGCAGCTGGGTGCTTTCCGAGGACGGCCTGACGCTCCGCTTCCCGCACGTGCAGCCGAGCCAGACCTACGCGCTGCTCGCGCGCGCCGGGCTGGCGTCGGCTTCGGGCAAGACGCTCGGTCGCGACGAGGCGCGCAAGGTCTTCACCGGGCCGATGGAGCCGGCGGTGGGCTTCGCTTCCCAGGGCAGCGTGCTGCCGGCGCGCGAAAGCCGCGGCCTGCCGGTGGTGTCGGTCAACGTGCCGGAAGTGGACGTCGAGTTCCTGCGCGTGCGCGACAAGGACGTGGCGCGTTTCTTCGCCGAGTACCAGCGCGGCGGGCGCCGCGACGGCTGGCAGCTCGACGAAGGCGACTACGACAGCGAATCGCGCGGTTCCGTGCGCGACTACGCCGACTCGGTCTACCTCAACCGTTTCGTGCTTGGCGGCGCGCAGAACGAACGCCGCCTGACCTACCTGCCGGTGCAGGACATCGCCGAGCTCGCCGAGCCTGGCCTGTACATGGCGGTGATGAAGCCGGTCGCGCGCTACCAGAACGAATACGAGACGGCGATCTTCTACGTCAGCGACATCGGCCTGCACCTGCGCGCCTACAAGGACAAGGTCTACGTGCACACCGCCTCGCTGAAGAGCGGCGAGGCGCTGGGCGACGTCGCGCTGTCGGTGCTCGACCGCAAGGGCGAGGTGGTGGTGAAGGCGGCGACCGACGCCAGCGGCGATGCGCTGGTCGCCTACAAGTTGAACGCCGAGCAGGTGCTCATCGCGCGCCGCGGCAAGGACGTGTCCATGCTGGCCTTCAACCAGCCGGCGGTGGACCTGTCCGAGTTCGCGGTCGCGGGCCGGCCGCAGGCCTGGTTCGACGTGTTCGCATGGTCGGGACGCGACCTGTACCGCCCGGGCGAAACCGTGCGCGTGTCGGCGCTGATGCGCGATTTCGACGGCCGGCCGATCAAGGCGCAGCCGCTGTTCGCCAGCCTGCGCCAGCCGGACGGCAAGGTCTTCATCGAGTCGCAGCTCAGCGCGCGCGAAGGCGGCTACTTCGAATGGCAGCAAGCGGTGCCGGTGGACGCGCCGACCGGGCGCTGGCATGTGGAATTCCGCACCGCGCCCGGCAAGGGCGACGTGGTGCAAGGCATGAGCCTGCGCATCGAGGAGTTCCTGCCCGAGCGCATGAAGCTCGAGCTGGATTCGCCACAGCAAACCATCAAGCCGAAGGAGCCGCTCGATCTGCAAGTCGCCGCCGCCTACCTGTACGGCGCGCCCGCGAGCGGCAACCGCTTCACCGCGCGCCTGGGCCTGGTTGCCGAACAACATCCCGTCGAGAAGCTTCCGGACCACTTCTTCGGCGATCCCTCGATCAGCCTGCCCAAGCGCACCGACGACGACATCATCGATGCCGAGCTCGATGCCGAAGGCAAGCTGCGCACGCCGGTGAAATTGCCGGAAGAGGCGACACGTGGCGCGCCGGTCGCGGCGATCGTCACCGGCAGCGTGTACGAAAGCGGCGGCCGCCCCGTCAATCGCAGCCTCAAGCGCGTGTACTGGCCGGCGCCGGTACTGGTGGGCGTGCGCCCGCTGTTCGATCCGAAGGAGTCGGCGCCCTACGAGGCCACGGTCGGCTTCGAGCTGCTGCGCAGCGACGCCGCCGGCCGCCTGCAGGCGCGGCAAGCTGGTGGCGAAGCTGATGCGCGAGCGGCGCGACTACCACTGGACCTACGACGACAACCACTGGGGCTACGACTACAGCTCGACCTGGGAAGCGGTGGACAGCAAGCCGGTGCTGGCGCGCGCCGAGGGCGGCACGCGCGTGGACTTCGCGGTGGAGTGGGGTGCGTATCGCGTGGAAGTGCAGGATCCGGCCACCGGCCTGGTGACGCGCTTCCCCTTCGTCGCCGGCTGGGATTCGGATAACGAAAACCGCGGCCTCGACGCGCGCCCCGACAAGGTGAAGATTGCGCTCGACCGCACCGGCTACCGCGCCGGCGACAAGATGAAGGTGACGGTGACGCCGCCGCATCCGGGCCCGGGCATCCTGGTGGTGGAAAGCGACCGCCTGCTGCACGTGCAGCCCATCGACGCCAAGCCCGGCGCCACTTACGAACTGACGGTGACCAAGGACTGGGAACGGCACGACGTGTACGTGACCGCGCTGGTGTTCCGTGGCGGTTCCGCCGTGGAGAAGGTCACGCCGGCGCGCGCGCTCGGCGTGGCGCATGTGCCGATGCAGCGCGCGCAGCGCAAGGTGGCGGTGAGCGTGCGCACGCCGAAGCTGGCCAAGCCAGAGCAGGTGTTGCCGGTGATCGTGGCGGCGCCGCAACTGGCGGGCAAGAAGGCCTGGGTGGTGGTGTCGGCGGTGGACCTGGGCATCCTCAACATCACCCGCTTCCCGGTGCCCGATGCGACCGCGCATTTCTTCGGCCAGCGTCGCCTCGGCGTGGACGCCTATGACATCTACGGTCGCGTCATCGAGAGCTTCGAGGGCGACACCGCCACGCTGAAGTTCGGCGGCGACATGGCGCTGGAGGCGCTGCCGCAGGCGCGGCGCCCCACGGCCAGGGTGCAGACCGTGGACCTGTATTCGGGTCCGGTGCTGCTGGACGCCAAGGGCGTGGCGCGCGTGCCCGTGCGCGTGCCCGATTTCAACGGCACCTTGCGCGTGTCGGCCCTGGTCTACAGCGAGGACCAGTACGGCCACGACAGCGAAGAGAGCGTGCTGCGCGCGCCGATCCTCGCCGAACTCAGCGCGCCGCGCGCGCTGGCGCCGGGCGACCGCAGCATGCTGACGCTGGACGTGCAGAATTTCACCGGCAAGGCCGGCGACTTCACCGTCAGCCTGGAAGCCAGCGGCCCGATCGAGGTCGCCGATGCCAGGCGCGCGCTGCAGCTCGGCGTGGAAGGCAAGAAAACGCTGAGCTTCGACCTGCTGGGCAAGGGCGGGCAGGGCGTGGGCACGGTGAAGATCCGGGTCTCCGGCAACGGGCTGCAGGTGAACCGCAGCTTCGAGGTGCCGGTGCGGCCGGCCTGGGGCAGCGTCGCGCGCTCCAGCCTGCGCATGCTGCAACCCGGGCAGCCGCTGTCGCTGGGCACCGAGCTGGCGGACGGGCTGATGGCGGAAACGGTGTCGGTGCGCGTCAGCGTGGGCACGCAGCCGCCGATCCCCTTCGCCAGCGTGATCGACGACCTGCTGGCCTATCCCTATGGCTGCGCCGAGCAGACGACGTCGCGCGGATACGCGGCGCTGCTGCTCGATCAGGAAACCGCGACGAAGCTGGGCGTGAAAGGGCTGGGCGCCGACGAGCGCCGCAAGCGCCTCGAGGGCGCTTTCAGCCGCTTGGCCGCGATGCAGGCGAGCTCGGGCCACTTCTCCTTCTGGGGCGGCGATTCCGAGGCCTACCCGGTGCTCACGCCCTACATCACCGAGTTCCTGCTGGAAGCGCGCGACGCCGGCTTCGCGGTACCGGAGGCGGTGCTGCAGAAGGCGCTGGAGCGGCTGAGCGAGGACCTGCTCACCGGCAGCGTGCCTTTCTACGGATACACGCATCGCGAGCACATGCGCCTGGCCTACCAGGCGCATGCCGGCTACGTGCTCGCGCGCGTCAACCGCGCGCCGCTGGGCACGCTGCGCGCGCTCTATGACAACGAGCGCGGCAAGGCGATCACGCCGCTGCCGCTGGTGCACCTGGGGCTGGCGCTGAACCTGCAGGGCGACAAGGCGCGCGGCGCGAAGTCGGTCGCGCAGGCCTTCGCGATGAAGGACCAGCGCCCCGACTACCTGGGCGACTACGGCACGCGCATCCGCGACGAGGCGCTGATCGTGATGCTCGCCAAGCGCTGGCAGTTGAAGGCGCCGGCGGACGCGCGCCTGCTGTCGCTGTCGAAGGAACTGTCGGCGCGCAACGCCGGGCAGTGGGTCTGGTACAGCACGCAGGAGCAGATCGCGCTCGCGCGCCTGGGCAAGGCCATGGACATCGACCGCGCACGCACGCTTTCCGGCAGCCTGGTGATTGGCGAACGCACGCTTTCGCTCGGCCCGGGCAAGCTCGACAGCCGCCGCTTCGAGTACGAGGACCTGCGCCAGCAACTGCGCTACGCGCCGACCTCGGAGGGCCCGCTGTACGTGCAGGTGGACGTCGCCGGCATCCCGCGCAGCCGCCCCGCCGTGGACACCAGCAAGATGAGTGTCGCGCGCACGTATTGGAACACCGACGGCACGCCCTGGAAGGGCGGCGTGCTGAAGGAGGGCCAGGCGCTGGTCGTGCAGCTGAAGGTGGAGACCTCGCTGTCCCTGCCCGACGCGTTGCTGGTGGACCTGCTGCCGGCGGGCCTGGAGGTCGAGAACCTCAACCTCACGCCGGCCGAGCAGTGGGCCGACATCGTCGTGGACGGCGTCGCGCTCGACGATCGCGCCAGTGCGGCGACGCTGCTGCACGAGGAGTACCGCGACGACCGCTACGTGGCCGCGCTGAAGCTGCAGGGCGGCGAGGCCAAGCTGTTCTACCTGGTGCGGGCAGTGACGCCCGGCACCTACGTGGTGCCGCCGCCGCAGCTCGAGGACATGTACCGCCCCGAGTTGCGCGCAGTCGGCAAGGTCTCGCCGGAAAGCATCCGCGTCGTGCAGCCGTAGGCGGGAGGATGGGCGTGGCGGAGGACAGGATGCTGTCGTGGTCGCGGCGCTGGCGCCGCCGCGGCCTGCTGCTGTCGGCGGCCGTGGCCACGGTGTTTGCGCTCGACCGCCTGTTCCCGCTGCCGTTGCCGGCATCGCGCGGCGGCAGCGTGATCGTCACCGCCGCCGACGGCACGCCGCTGCGCGCCTTCGCCGGCGCCGGCGGCGTGTGGCGCTATCCGGTGGCGCCTGACGAGGTGTCGCCGCTCTACATCGAGGCGCTGGTCGGCTACGAGGACCGCTGGTTCTGGCGCCATGCCGGCATCAACCCGGTCGCGCTGCTGCGCGCCGGCGGGCAGTGGCTGCGGCATGGGCGCGTGGTTTCCGGCGGCTCGACGCTGAGCATGCAGGTGGCGCGCATCCTCGAGCCGCGGCGGCGCAGCCTGGGCGGCAAGGCGCTGCAGATGCTGCGCGCGCTGCAGCTGGAGGCGCACCTGTCCAAGCGCGAGATCCTCGCGCTGTACCTCAACCACGCGCCTTTCGGCGGCACCATCGAAGGCGTGGAAGCGGCGAGCTGGGCCTACCTCGGCAAGCCGGCGAGGCAGCTCTCGCATGCGGAGGCGGCGTTGCTGGCCGTGTTGCCGCAGTCGCCCAGCCGCCTGCGCCCGGATCGCCACAACGCCGCCGCGCGCGCGGCGCGCGACAAGCTGCTGCGGCGCATGGCGGTGCAGGGCTTCTGGTCGCGCGTGCAGGTGCGCGAGGCGAGGGTAGAGCCGGTGGTGTCGCGGCGGATGGCGCCGCCGATGCTGGCGCCGCTGCTGGCCGAACGCCTGCGCGCGCAACACCCCGGCGTCGGCCGCATCCGCAGCGGCATTGATGCCGACCTGCAGCGGCTGCTGGAGGAACGCATCGCGGTGTATTTCGCGCGCCTGCCCGAACGCAGCTCGGCGGCGCTGCTGGTGGTGGACAACCGCACGCTGGAGGCGCGCGCCTACGTGGGTTCGCTCGCCTTCGCGCAGGACCAGCGCCTGGGCCACGTGGACATGGTGCGCGCGACGCGCTCGCCGGGCTCGACGCTCAAGCCCTTCCTCTACGGCCTGGCGATGGACGATGGCCTGATCCATTCCGAGAGCCTGCTGGTGGACGCGCCGCAAAGCTTCGGCGACTACCGGCCGGGCAACTTCGATCCGGTGTTCAACGGCCCCGTGGCCGCCTCCGATGCACTGCGCCTTTCGCTCAACGTGCCGGCGGTGGACCTGCTCGACCGGCTCGGGCCGGAGCGTTTCGCGGCGCGGCTCGAACACGGCGGCCTGCGCCTGCGCCTGCCGCGTGGCGCGCGGCCGAACCTGTCCATGATCCTCGGCGGCGCCGGCGTGACGCTGGAGGAACTGGTGGGCGCCTACGTGGCCCTGCAGCGCCAGGGTCTTGCCGCGGAAGTGCGCTACGAGGCCGGCGGCGCACTCGAGGATCGGCGCCTGCTGTCGCCGGGCGCGGCCTGGATCGTGCGCGACATCCTGGAGCGGCGCGTGCGCGATGGTGCTGGCGAGGACGCCTTCGACCCGGGCAATCGCCCGAACGTGGCCTGGAAGACCGGCACCAGCTATGGCTTCCGCGACGCTTGGGCACTGGGCAGCACACCGGACTACACCGTGGGCGTGTGGGTCGGGCGCCCCGACGGCACGCCGATGCCCGGGCAGTACGGTGCGATCACCGCCTTGCCGCTGCTGTTCGAGGTCGTGGACAGCCTGCCGCGGGGCAACGTGCGTGCGTCGGCGCGGCGCGCGCCACCAGCGCAGGTGCAGAAGGTGGAAATCTGCTGGCCGCTCGGACTGCCGCCCGATCCCGCCGAGCCTGCGTTGTGCCGCGAACGCCGCGAGGCCTGGGCGCTGGCGGACGCCTTGCCGCCGACTTTCGCCGAGCGCGACGCGCGCCTGTGGAGTTCGGGTCGCCGGCAGGTGCGTGTGGATGCAGCCACCGGCCTGCGCCTGTCGGCCAACTGCAGCGCAGATCACGACGAGCGCCTGCAGGCAATCGCGCGCTGGCCGAGTGCGAGTTACCCGTGGTTGCCGATGCTGGAACGCCGCGCCACCGCCATTCCGCCGCTGTCGCCGGATTGCAGCGAGGACATGCTCGCGTCAACGGAAGTGCTGCAGATCGACGGCCCCGCGCCCGACAGCGCGATTGCGCGCGCGCCCAACAGCGCCAGGCCGCCGCAGGTGCGGCTACGCGCGCTGGGCACCGGCGCGCGCGTGCGCTGGCTGGTGAATGGCAGGCTCGTGGGTGAGAGTGAAGGCGGCGGCAGCTTCCTGCACGCCTTCGATGTCGCTGGCGACCAGCGCATCACCGCGCTGGCCGACACCGGCGCCTGGGCCGAACTGCGCCTGCGCGTATTGCGCTAGCGCAGCCGGCCCCGGGGTCTTAGCGGCGGTAGACCTTGCCGTCGCGGATCTTCACGTAGTCGCCGACATGCAGGTTCTTCGCGCTGCCCTGGTCCACGACTTCGGTGCGTCCGTTGTCCATGCGCACGGTGATGCGCCAGCGGGTGCGCTCGGAGTTCTCCGCGATCTTCTTGCCGGCGTAGGCGCCGCCAACGGCGCCAGCCACGGTCGCGGCCTTGCGGCCGTCACCCTTGCCGACCTGGTTGCCGAGCAGGCCACCGACCACCGCGCCCGCGACGGCGCCACCGGTCTTATTGCCGCTGGTGGTGTAAGGCTCGAGGCGCTTGATCACGCCGCAGCGATAGCAGTCGGCGCTCGCGGCCATCGGCGCCAGCACGGCCAGGAATACGGTGAACAACAGGATCAGGGTTTTCTTGCTCATGGGTCTCTCCGAATCGGGCCTCAGCCCAGGTGTTCCAGCACGTAGTCTGCCGCCGAAACCCGGAACTCGCCGGGAGCCTCGACGTGCAACTGCTTGACCACGCCGTCCTCGGCGTACAGGGCGTAGCGCTTGGAGCGCAGGCCCATGCCGAAGGGGGTGGCGTCGAGCTCCAGTCCGAGCGCCTTGGTGAATGCGCCATTGCCGTCGGCGAGCATCTGCAGGCCCTCGGGCACGGCCTGGTCCTTCGCCCACGCGCCCATGACGAAAGCGTCGTTGACCGCCAGGCAGGCGACCTCCACGCCGCGCTTGCGGAACTCCTCCATCTTCTCGGCGTAGCCGGGCAGGTGCTTGGCCGAGCAGGTCGGGGTGAAGGCGCCGGGGACGGCGAACAGCAGCACCTTGCGGCCGTCGAAAAGCTCGTGGGTATCGACCGCCTGCACGCCGTCCTTCAGCGTGTTGAGGGTAGCCTCGGGAATCTTGTCGCCGACTGCGATGGTCATCGGGTGCATCCTCGCCTGTCCATGGGAAATGCATTCTAAACGAGCGCCGGGGCCCCCGCGGGCGCCCTTGAAACCGCCGATGCCGCACATAGATCAGGGACACCGGCGACGGGAAAGGGTTCCCGGCGCGAACCACCCAGGAGCATTCCATGAACCACCTTCGTCATTCCGGCTGGAAGAACCACAACAACCCCCTGCAGGACGAGCTGCAGCAGGTCTTCGAGCGCTTCTTCGGCGACTCCGACACCGACTCGTCCAACGTTGTCACCTCGCAGTGGGTGCCGCGCGTGGACATCAGGGAAGAGGCCGACCGCTTCGTCATTTTCGCCGACTTGCCCGGCGTAGACCCCGCGCAGATAGAGGTCAACATGGACAAGGGCGTGCTCTCCATCAAGGGCGAGCGCAAGGCCGAGGCGAAGACCGAGGGCGAGCGCTACTCGCGCGTCGAACGCGCGCATGGCGTGTTCTATCGCCGCTTCGCGCTGCCCGAGAGCGCCAATCCGGACGGCATCGCCGCGACCGGCCGCAACGGCGTGCTGGAAATCAGCATCCCGATGCGTCCCGAGTCCTCGCCGCGCCGCATCAACGTCCAGTAAAGCGGTCGCGCCCGACCTGCCGCGCCTGATTTGCCGCGCCCGGGGACAGGACTTCAGTCCTGTCCCCGGTTCGTGGCCGTAAACTAGCCGTTCGAAGCGCGCTCCGGAGCAGAGATGGAATTCAAGGACTACTACGAAGCCCTGGGCGTCGAATCCGGCGCCGGCGAAGCGGAGATCAAGGCCGCCTACCGCCGGTTGGCGCGCAAGTACCACCCCGACGTCAGCAAGGAAGCGGGCGCCGAGGAACGCTTCAAGGCCGTCAACGAGGCCTACGAGGTGCTGCGCGATAAGGAAAAGCGCGCGCAGTACGACCAGCTGCGCGCGCGCGGCTACCGCCCGGGCGAGGATTTCCGCCCGCCACCGGACTTCGGTGACATGGGCGCCGGCGGTAATCCTTTCGGCGCTGGCGGCTTCCGCTTCGAGCAGGGCGGTGGCGGCGAGGGCTTCAGCGACTTCTTCGAATCGCTGTTCGGTGGCGGGCGCGGGCGTGCGCGCGGCAGCGCGGGCGGCGCCGGTGCGGCACCGCCCGGCGACACGCGCGCGAAGCTGGCGATCCCGCTGGAGATCGCGCACTCCGGCGGCGTGCAGAAGATCGGCATCGACGGGCGCACGCTGGAAGTGAAGATCCCGACGGGAATCCGTCCGGGACAGGTGATCCGCCTCGCCGGCCAGGGCCAGGCCTTCGGCAACAAGCGCAGCGACCTGCTCCTCGAAATCGACTACAAGCCACACGGCGAGTTCGAAGTGGACGGCCGCAACATCCTTTACACGTTGCCGCTCACGCCCTGGGAAGCGGCACTGGGCACGCGCGTCAGCGTGCCGACCCTGGGCGGGCAGGTGGACCTGCGCGTGCCGCCGGATTCCGATACGGGGAAGAAGTTGCGGCTGCGCGGGCGCGGCCTGCCGGGCAAGCCGGCGGCGGGCGACCAGATCGTGGAGATAGAGGTGACGGCGCCGCGCGCCGACAATGACGCGCAGCGCGAAGCCTACGCCAAACTCGGCGAGGCCTTCGGCAAGAAACCGTAGGAGCGGCTTGACCAGCCTGCGGCTGTTGAAAGCCAGCCGCGACTGCTGTCTTAACCCGGAACCAGCAGCGAGTTGATCACTTCGATCAGCTGCGTCTCGGTGAACGGCTTGGTGATGTAGGCCTTGGCGCCCTGGCGCATGCCCCAGACCTTGTCGGTCTCCTGGTCCTTGGTGGTGACCAGCACGACCGGGATCTGCGCCGTGGTCGGTTCCTTGGAAATCGCGCGCGTGGCCTGGAAGCCGTTGAGGTTCGGCATCACCACGTCCATCAGGATCAGGTCCGGCAGGGTCGCCTTCGCCACTTCGACGCCGGAGGCGCCGTCCTCGGCAGTGACCGTCTCATGGCCGAGCTTCTCGACGATGCGCTTCATCCCCAGCAGCTGGGACGGGGAATCATCAACAATCAGGATGCGTGCCATAGTGCCTCCACGGAGTTGGCTGATTGTATGCCCGCCGGGCGGCGGATACACAAGGACTTCACAATTTGACCAGGCTGCGGCCAAAGGAGCCGCCGGCGAGCATGCCCGGGAAAACCCCGGGCAACTCCGCCAAACCGAGCTCGCGCGTGCAGATCGTGTCCAGATGCGCCGGCTTCCACTGCGTGGCCAGGCGCCGCCAGATTTCCCGGCGGATGGCGATGGCGGTGCCGGCGGAGGCGATTCCGAGGATGGAAACGCCGCGGATGATGAAGGGCATCACCGTGCTGGCGAACTCGGCGCTTCCGGCCATGCCGCAACTGGCGAGGTTGCCGTAGGGCTGCAGGCGCCGGCACAGTCCGGCCAGGGTGGTGCCGCCGACGTTGTCGATCGCGCCCGCCCAGCTCGCCGACTCCAGCGGCCGGTTGCCCCAGTCCACTTCTGTGCGCGGCGTCACAGTACTGGCGCCGAGCCTGCGCAGGAAGTCGGCCTGCTCGGCCTTTCCAGTGATCGCATCCACCTCGTAGCCAGCGCGCGACAGGATGTCGATCGCGAGCATGCCGACGCCGCCGGTGGCGCCGGTCACCGCGATCGGGCCCATGCCGGGGTGCTGTTCGTTCTGCTCCATGCGGTACAGCGCCAGCGCGGCGGTGAAACCGGCGGTACCCAGGATCATGCTCTCGCGCAGCGACAGGCCCGAGGGCAGGGCGATGGTGGTCGCCGCTTCCAGGCGCACGTACTCGCCATAGCCGCCATCGCGCGTTTCCGACAGGCCGCTGCCGGTGCACAGCACCGCGTCGCCTTCCTTGAAGCGCGGATCGCTCGAAGCGACCACGTGCCCGGCGACGTCGACGCCGCCGTTGAGCGGAAAGCGGCGCAGGATCTTGCCCTGGCCGGTGCCGGCGAGCGCGTCCTTGTAGTTGATGCTGCTGTACGCGGCCTTGACCAGCACCTCGCCGGCGCTGAGCTCATCCACGCGCATGGACTCGACGCCGGCCCGGTAGCCGGCATCGTCGCTGCGGATGCGGAAAGCGCGGAATTCGTCCATGCCGCGCGTTGCGTCAGTTGGCCTTGTGGATGGCGCGCTTGTCGACCGCCAGCGCGGCCTCGTGCACGGCTTCCGACAGCGTCGGGTGCGCGTGGCAGATGCGCGCCAGGTCCTCGGCCGAGCCGTGGAATTCCATCGCCACCACGGCCTCGTGGATCATTTCCGAGACGTTGGCGCCGCACATGTGCACGCCCAGGATGGTGTCGGTCTCGGCGTGCGCGATGATCTTCACCAGGCCGGCGGTCTCGTTCATCGCCACCGCGCGGCCGATCGCCGCGAAGGGGAAGCTGCCGGTCTTGAAGGGAATGCCTTCGGCCTTGAGTTCCTTCTCGGTCTTGCCGACCCAGGCAATCTCCGGCTCGGTGTAGATCACCCAGGGCACGGTGTCGAGGTTGACGTGGCCGGGCAGGCCGGCAATGAGCTCCGCGACCGCGATGCCTTCCTCGGAGGCCTTGTGCGCGAGCATCGGTCCGCGCACGCAGTCGCCGATCGCCCACACGTTTTCGACGCCGGTCTTGCAGTGGTCGTCCACGACGATGCGGCCGCGCTCGTCGAGCTGCACGCCGGTGCCTTCCGCGAGCAGGCCCTGGGTGGCGGCGCGGCGGCCGACGCTGACCAGCAGCTTGTCCACCACGAGCGGTCTGCTCGCCGCTGGCATCGGTGTAGCTGACATGCACCTGGCCGCCCTTGATTTCGGCCTTGCTGACCTTCGCGCCCAGCTTGATGTCCAGGCCCTGCTTCTTGAATTCGCGCGCGGCGACCTTGGCGATGTCGGCGTCGGCGGCGGCCAGGAACTCGGGCAGCGCCTCCAGGATCACCACCTCGGCGCCAAGGCGGCTTCCAGACGCTGCCCAGCTCCAGGCCGATCACGCCGGCGCCGATCACGCCCAGCGCTTCGGCACCGCGTCGAAGTCCAGCGCGCCGATGTTGTCGACGATGTAGCTTGCTGTCGAACTTCGCGAAGGGCAACTCGATCGGCACCGAGCCCGGCGGCGAGGATGATGTGCTTGCCGCTGATTTCCGACGTCCTTGCCGTCGTGGCCGCTTGATCTTGACCACGCGTTGCCGGCTGCAGCGTGGCGAAGCCGGCGATCGGCGTCACCGGGTTGGCCTTGTTGGCCTTGAACAGCATCGTGATGCCGCCGGTGAACTGCTTCACGATCTTGTCCTTGCGGCCAATCATCGCTGGCACGTCCATCTTCGCGTTGTCGGCGGTGATGCCGTGGTCCTCGAAGCTGTGCGTGCAGGTTGTGGAACTGGCGCGAGGAATCGAGCAGCGCCTTGGACGGGATGCAGCCGACGTTGCAGGCAGGTGCCGCCCAGCGCCGGCTTGCCGTCCTTGCCGATGAAGGCGTCCACGCAGGCCGTCTTCAGGCCCAGCTGCGCGGCGCGGATCGCCGCCACGTAGCCGGCGGGGCCGGCGCCGATCACGACCACGTCGAATTGCATCTCGCTCATCTGCTTCGCTTCCTGTGTGTTGCCTGCGCGCCGCGGTTCAGAGGCCGAGCAGCATGCGGTGCGGATTTTCGAGCTGGTTCTTGATGTCCACCAGGAACAGCACCGCGTCCTTGCCGTCGATGATGCGGTGGTCGTAGCTCAGCGCGATGTACATCATCGGCGCGATCACGACCTGGCCGTTGTCGGCGATCGGGCGCTCCTTGATGGCGTGCATGCCCAGGATCGCCGCTCTGCGGCGGGTTGACGATCGGCGTGGACATCAGCGAGCCGAAGGTGCCGCCGTTGGTGATGGTGAAGGTGCCGCCCTGCAGGTCCTCGAGCTTGAGGCCGCCCTCGCGCGCCGCCTTGGCGTAGCCGGCGATGGCGCCTTCGACGTCGGCGAAGCTCATGTTCTCGACGTTGCGCAGCACCGGCGTCACCAGGCCCTTTTCGGTGGCGACCGCGATCGAGATGTCGGCGTAGCCGTGGTAGATCACGTCGCTGCCGTCCACCGAGGCGTTCACCACCGGGTACTTCTGCAGCGCGTTGGCGGCGGCCTTGGCGAAGAAGCTCATGAAGCCGAGCTTGATGCCGTGCGACTTCTCGAAGCCCTCGCCCAGCTCCTTGCGCATCGCCATCACCTTGGTCAGGTTGACCTCGTTGAACGAGGTCAGCATGGCGATCGAGTTCTTCGCCTGCATCATGCGTTCGGCGATGCGCTGGCGGATGCGCGTCATCGGCACGCGCTGTTCCGGGCGCGCGCCGCCGCCGGACCTTGACGTAGTTGACCACGTCTTCCTTGGTGACGCGGCCACCGCGGCCGGTGCCTTCGACGTCGGCGGGATTGACGTCGTTGCGCGCGGCGTGCGCGGCGGCGCCGGGCGGCAGCGCGGCGGCGGTAGCGGCGCGCGCGGGCGCGGCGGAGGGCGCGGCGGCGGCAGGCGCGGCCGCGGGTGCGGCGGGCTTCGGCGCAGCGGCGGCCGGTGCGGGCGCGGCGGCCACGGCGCCTTCCTCGATGATCGCCATGACCTGCTGGCTGGTCACGGTGTCGCCCTGCTTGAACTTGAGCTCCGAGCAGCGCCGTCCACCGGCGAGGGCACTTCCAGCACGACCTTGTCGGTCTCCAGGTCGAGCAGGTTCTCGTCGCGGCGCACCGCTGTCGCCGGCCTTCTTGTGCCAGGTGGCGATGGTGGCGTCGGAAACCGATTCCGGCAGGACGGGGACTTTGACTTCGATGCTCATGGGGATGGCCTGTGTCTTTTCTGGTTGTTGATCATTCGAAGACGTGGTCGCCGTCGGCCGGGTTGACCAGCGCGTCGTCGAGCAGCGCCTGCTGTTCGGCCATGTGCGTCTTCAGGTGGCCGCAGGCCGGCGCCGGCGAGCGCGCGCGGCCGGTGTAGCTCGAGCGACTGGCCGGGCTGCAGGCAGCTGCGCAGGTGGTGCTGCATCTGGTACCAGGCGCCCTGGTTCATCGGCTCTTCCTGGCACCAGACTGACTTCCTTGGCGTGCGCGAAGCGCTTCAGCTCGGCGGCCAGTTCGGTGCGCGGGAAGGGATACAGCTGCTCGACGCGCACGATGGCGACGTCCTCGAGGCCGCGCGCCTGCGCCGACTCGACCAGGTCGTAGTAGACCTTGCCGCCGCAGACCACCACGCGACGCGCCTTCGTCGGCGTCCTTGCAGTAGCTGTCCGGGATCAGGTCCTGGAAGCGGCCATCGGCCAGTTCGTCCAGCGTGGACACCGACAGCTTGTTGCGCAGCATGCGACTTCGGCGTCATCACCACCAGCGGCTTGCGCGTGTGCGCGCAGCATCTGCCGGCGCAGCATGTGGAACATCTGCGCCGGGGTGGTCGGCGTGCAGACCTGGATGTTGTTGAGCGCGCACAGCTGCAGGAAGCGCTCCAGGCGCGCCGAGCTGTGCTCGGGGCCCTGGCCCTCGTAGCCGTGCGGCAGGAACAGCACCAGGCCGCACAGCCGGTCCCACTTGGACTCGCCGGAGGTGATGAACTGGTCGATCACCACCTGCGCGCCGTTGGCGAAGTCGCCGAACTGGCGCTTCCCAGATGTTCAGCGTGCATCGGCTCGGCGGTGGAGTAGCCGTATTCGAAGGCCATCACCGCTTCTTCCGCTAGCAGCGAGTCGATGATCATCGCGTGCTCGGGCGTCTTCGACCAGCTCGCGCAGCGGCATGTACGTCGTCGCCGGTGGCCTGGTCGTGCAGCACCGCGTGGCGGTGGAAGAAGGTGCCGCGGCCGGAATCCTGGCCGACCAGGCGCAGGCTGGTAGCCCTCGGCGAGCAGCGTGGCGTAGGCCAGGTTCTCGGCGAAGCCCCAGTCCATCGGCAGCTCGCCCGCCAGCATCTTGCGCCGGTCCTCGTAGATCTTGGCCACGCGCGCATGCAGCGTGCAGCGATTCGGGCAGCGTGTTGATCTTGCGGGCGAGGCTGTCGAGCGAGAAGCGCGCCAGACCCGGTCTTGACCGCGTCGGCCAGCTTGCCCTTGAGGTAGGGCGTCCAGTCCACCGCGAACGGGATCCTCGGCCGACCGGGCCAGGTCGGTGGTCGACCTCGCCGCTGGTCGAGCTTGTCGCGGTAGGCGTCCACCAGCTGCCTTGGCGCCTGCGGCGTCGAGGACGCCGTCGGCGGCCAGCGCGTCGGCGTACAGCTCGCGCGTGGTCTTGCGGGCGCGGATGTTCTGGTACATCAGCGGCTGCGTCGCCGCCGGCTCGTCGGCCTCGTTGTGGCCGTGGCGGCGGTAGCAGACCAGGTCGATGACGACGTCGCGCTCGAAGGCCTGGCGGAAGTCGAAGGCCAGCTGCGCGCAGAACACCACCGCCTCCGGGTCGTCGCCGTTCACGTGCAGCACCGGTGCGCCGACGATCTTGGCCGGGTCGGTGCAGTACAGCGTCGAGCGCGCGTCGTCCGGCCGGCTGATGGTGAAGCCGACCTGGTTGTTGATGACGATGTGCACGCGTGCCGCCGACGCGCGAAGCCGCGCGCCTGCGACATCTGGAACAGTTCCATGATCACGCCCTGGCCGGCGAAGGCGGCGTCGCCATGGATCAGCACCGGCATCACCTGTTTGCGCGCTTGCCGTCCTGGCGGCGCATCTGGCGCGCACGCACCGAGCCGGCCACCACCGGGTCGACGATTTCCAGGTGCGAAGGATTGAAAGCCAGCGCCAGGTGCACGGGGCCGCCGGGCGTGGCGATGTCGGAGCTGAAGCCCATGTGGTACTTCACGTCGCCCGAGTGCGCCGGGTCGTCGTCCGGATGGTCGAACTTGCCCTCGAACTCGGCGAACAGCTTGTGCGGCGGCTTGCCGAGCGTGTTGATCAGCACGTTCAGGCGGCCGCGGTGGGCCATGCCGATGACCACGTCCTTGACGCCGTCGCTCGCCGCCGCGGCGGATCAGCGTGTCCATCAGCGGGATCAGCGAGTCGCCGCCCTCGAGCGAGAAGCGCTTCTGGCCGACGTACTTGGTGTGCAGGTAGCGCTCCAGGCCCTCGGCGGCCGTCAGGCGCTCGAGCATGCGCTTGCGTGCGGCGGCGTCGAAGCTGAAGCCGCCGGCGGCCGCTTCCAGGCGTTCCTGCATCCAGTGCCGCTGCGCGGCATCGGAGATGTGCATGAACTCGGCGCCGATGCTGCTGCTGTAGGTGGCCTTGCAGCCTGGCGAGCAGGTCGCGCAGCTTGAGCTTGGGCTTGCCGAAATAGGTGGCGACGTCGAACTCGCGGTCGAGGTCGGCATCGGCCAGGCCATGGAATTCCAGTCCCAGGTCCGGGGCCGGCTGTGCTGGCGCCAGTCCAAGCGGATCGAGCTTTGCGCCCAGGTGGCCGCGCGAACGATACGCCGTAACCAGCTTGCCGAAGGCGGTCTGCTTGCGCGCCGCTTCCTCGTCGATGCCAGTGCCGTTGCCGCCGCGCGCGCCCGCGCGCGCCGCCGCCTGCACCTGTGCCATCACCGCGGAGTGCGGCAGGTCGCCGGCCTCGCGGCCGCCGGTCTGGTCGAAATACGCCTTCCAGGCCGCAGGCACGCTGGCCGGATCGGCCAGGTACTGCTCATAGAGGTCTTCGATGTAGCCGGCGTTGCCGCCGGACAGCTGGGAGCTGCGGGAAAACTGCTTGATCAGGCTGTCCACGGCGTTCGCTGCTGCCTTCCGTTGTCTGCGGCCAAAGAACCGGAATTATAGCGCGGGGAGGGGACAGGACTTAAGTCCTGTCCCCGGCAGCGACACGCTAGATCCCCAGGGCGCGCAACTCGGTGCAGGCCCGCGCCCGCTCCCAGGTGCGCTTGAACTGCTCCTGCAACTGCCGGTTGCGCCCGGGCAGGGCCCGGCTCCAGTCGCCCTCGTAGCGGCTGCCCAGCAGCCGGAACAGGTAACCGTCGGCGTCGTTGGCAACAAACACCGAAGGGTATTGCAACTCCTCCGCGTCCTGCGGCGTGCGGAACAGGAACACGCTGGACAGCCGGTGCGCGACTGCCAGCAGCGGATGGGGGGTGCGCTGGGCCACCATCGGATCCTGGATCACGAAGCGGGCCGTGCCGCCGCGCCCGGAAACGGCGAAGTCCTTGAAGGCCTCCACGATCGGCGGCCACGCGAACACCGCCGGTTCCAGTTCGCGCGTGTAGACCATGATGTCGCGGCGGGCGTCCACGACCAGCGCGAGCACGGCGGCGCGGGTGGCCTCCAGTCCCTCGAAATCGGTCATCGGTTGCGAGGGGCCGCGTGGGCGCGCCGGCGAAGGACGCTCGGCGGCCTTCGGCTGCAGTTGCAGGCGCATCGCCTGGTGCTGGATGCCGGCCTCCTCGAAGCGCTCGCCTTCGGGCACGAAGCCGAACTTGCCATAGAAACCGATCGCATCCACCTGCGCGTTCAGGCTCACTTCGGCCAAGCCCAGCGCGCGCGCCTCTTCGACCAGCGCCAGCAGCAGCGCCTCGCCCACGCCGCGTCCGCGCCATTCCTTCAGCACCGCCATGCGCCCGATCTTGTGTTCCGGCGTCAGCCGTCCGGTGCCGATCGGCCGGTGCGCGTCGTCGCGCGCGATGACGTGCCGGCACTTCGGGTCCAGATCATCCCACTCCAGTTCGAGCGGCACGTTCTGTTCCTGCACGAACACCGGTTCGCGGACCGCGCGCAGGTCCTGGAAATCGACGCCGTAGTTGGCCGGCTCGACCCGGAAGGCGGCATCAGGAAGGGTATTCATCGGCGGCTCCTCGCAGGTTTCTGCAACTGGTAGTGGCCGCGGCGCAGCAGCGAGCCGAGCGCATCGCGGCCGGCATCACCCAGCTTGGCCAGGGCGGCGTCGTCAATGGCCTCGTAGGCGGCGAGTACGTGCGCCGCGCGCGCGTCCATCTGCCAGGCCTCGCCGTCCACGAACAGCCAGGCCTGCTTGCCGTCGCGCGCCCAGGCACTGCGCGCGAAGGGATGGCGCAGCAGCATGCCGCCGGCGCCCAGTGATTTTTCCACCGTCGCCAGGCTCGGGGGCCTGGGGCCCGGGGTGATTTCGCCGGCCGAGCGGTAACGGGTGATGAAGCGGCCGAACCAGCGCCGGCGCGAGCGTTCGTCCATCCCGGCCAGCGCCGACAAGGCCTGGTCCACGCGCGCGAAGGCGGCGTCGTCGATCTCGAAAGCGTCGCGCGGCTCGGCGAGGTCGGGGTCGGCGTAGCGCGACTCTTCCGGCAGCGCGGCGGCGACTTCCTCGGCCAGGTCAACCAGCAGCTCTGCGCGCGAAGGCGCGCGCATGCCGACGGAAAAGGTGAGGCAGGCATCCACCGCTTCGCCGTGGTTCGGCACGCCGGGCGGCAGGTAGAGCATGTCGCCCGGGTCCAGCACCCACTCGTGTCGAAGCCGTGAAGCGCTGCAGCAGCTTGAGCTCGAGGTCGGGGCGGAAGCCGCGCGGCGCATCCGGGTCGGCATCGATCTGCCAGCGCCGCTGGCCCTGCGCCTGCAGCAGGAACACGTCGTACTGGTCCACGTGCGGGCCGACCGAGCCGCCCGGCGCGGCGAAGCTGATCATGACGTCGTCGATGCGCCAGGCCGGCAGGAAACGGAAGCGGTCGAGCAGGGCGCGCACGTCGACGTCCCACTTGTCCATGTCCTGCACCAGCAGGGTCCAGTCGCGCTCGCCCAGTTTCGGGAATTCTTCTTCCGCGAAAGGTCCGCTGCGCACCAGCCACTGGTCGCGCGCGCGGTCATGCTGCACCAGGCGCGAGCGCGCGCTTTCCTCGCAGGCGAGGCCAGCGAGGTCTTCCGGGGTCAGCGGCGACTGGTAGGCCGGGAAGGCCTGGCGGACCAGCAGCGGCTGCTTCTGCCAGTAGTCGCGCAGGAACTCTTCCGCCGGCATGCCGAGGAAATGTTGCTTGCTGGCGCGGATCTCCAGCATCGCGCGGCTCAACCTTCCCGGGCCAGCGATTCGGCCAGGCCGATGTATTGCGCCGGGGTCAGCGCCGCAGCCGCGCCTTCGCTGCCGGCGGCAGGTCGAGCCCGTCGATGAAGCTGCGCATGGCCTCGGCATCGATGCCCTGGCCGCGCGTCAGCGCCTTGAGCTGTTCGTAGGGATTGGGCAGGCCGTGGCGGCGCATCACCGTCTGCACCGGTTCGGCCAGCACTTCCCAGGCGGCGTCGAGGTCGGCGGCCAGGCGCATCGGGATCGACGCTCAGCTTGCCCAGGCCGCGCATCAGCGCGTCCAGCGCCACCAGCGCGTGGCCGAAGGCCGTGCCCAGCGCGCGCAGCACGGTGGAGTCGGTGAGGTCGCGCTGCCAGCGGCTGATCGGCAGCTTGGTCGGCGAAATGACTCAAGCAGCGCGTTGGCCAGGCCGAAGTTGCCTTCGGCGTTCTCGAAATCGATCGGGTTGACCTTGTGCGGCATGGTCGAGGAGCCGACTTCGCCGGCCTTCACCGCCTGGCTGAAATAGCCGAGCGAGATGTAGCCCCAGACGTCGCGGCACAGGTCGATCAGCGATGGTGTTGATGCGGCGCTGCGCGTCGCAGAACTCGGCGATGCAGTCGTGCGGTTCGATCTGCGTGGTGTAGGCGTTGAACTCCAGGCCCAGCGACTCGACGAAGCGCTGCGCCAGCGCCGGCCAGTCCACCTCCGGATAGGCGACCACGTGCGCGTTGTAGTTGCCGACCGCGCCGTTGATCTTGCCGGGCAGCGACACGCCGTGCAGCTGCACGCGCTGGCGCTGCCAGGCGGCGCAACGACGTTGGCGATTTCCTTGCCCACCGTGGTGGGCGAGGCGGTCTGGCCGTGGGTGCGCGACAGCATCGGCAGCGCCGCGTGCTCGTTGCGCCAGCGCGCGCAGCGTGGCGATGAGCCTGTCCAGCGCCGGCAGCATCACCTGCTCGCGCGCCTCGCCCAGCATCAGCGCGTAGGCCAGGTTGTTGATGTCCTCGGAGGTGCAGGCGAAGTGCACGAACTCCAGCGCCGGCGCCAGCTCGGCGTCGTCGTGCAGGCGCTCCTTGATGAAGTACTCGACCGCCTTGACGTCGTGGTTGGTGGTGCGCTCGATTTCCTTGACGCGCTTGCGCGGCCTTGAGGTCGAAGTCGTTGAAAAGCGCGTCGCAGGCGCTGGCGGGCCACGGCGCTCGAAAGGGCTGCAGCTCGACGATGCCCGGGCTCGGCGGCCAGCGCCGCCAGCCACTCGATCTCGACGCGGACGCGCGCCCGGATCAGGCCGAACTCGGAGAAGATCGGCCGCAGCGCGTCGACCTTGCCGGCGTAGCGGCCATCGAGCGGGGACAGGGCGAGCAGGGCTGTGTTCGGACATCGGCGGCGCGGGCTGCCGTTGGAGCCCCGACATTCTACACGGCCGGCGGGCTATGATCCGGCCTGCAACCCAAGGAGTGGACATGGCTGCCCGAGACCCGCATCGTGCACGACAGCATGGGCGAGCTGCGCGTTCCCGCCGACGCGCTTGTACGGCGCGCAGACGCAGCGCGCGGTGGAGAACTTCCCCATCTCCGGCCTGCGCATGCCGCGCGCCTTGCTGCGCGCGCTCGGCCTGGTGAAGGCGGCGGCCGCCCAGGCCAACGGCGAGCTCGGGCTGCTGCCGCCGGCCATGGCCGAGGCGATCGCCGGCGCCGCCGGCGAGGTCGCCGAGGGCCGCCACGACGAGCAGTTCCCGATCGACCTGTTCCAGACCGGCTCTGGCACCTCCAGCAACATGAATGCCAACGAGGTGATCGCCACCCTGGCTTCGCGCGCACAGCCAGACCCGGTGCACCCCAACGACCACGTCAACCTCGGGCAGAGTTCCAACGACGTCATACCCACCGCGATCCAGGTCGCGGCGGCGCTGCTGTGGCGCGAGCAACTGCGGCCTGCGCTGCTGCACCTGCGCAAGGGCATCGACAAGCGCGCGAAGGACACCGCGCGCGTGCTCAAGACCGGACGCACGCACCTGATGGACGCGATGCCGCTGACGCTCGGGCAGGAGTTGTCCGCGTGGTCGGCGCAACTGGCCTCGGCGATCGCGCGCCTGGACGACAGCGCGCTGCGCCTGCAGCGCCTGCCGCTGGGCGGCACCGCCATCGGTACCGGCATCAATGCCGACCGGCGCTACGCCAGGCGCGCGGTGGCGCGCCTGCGTTCGCTTTCGGGGGTGAAATTCTCGCAGGCCGACAACCTGTTCGAGGGCATCGCCTCACAGGATGCGGCGGTGGAGTTTTCCGGGCAGCTCAACGCGCTGGCGGTGGCGCTGATCAAGATCGCCAACGACCTGCGCTGGATGAACTCCGGGCCGCTGGCCGGCCTGGGCGAGATCGAACTGCCGGCGCTGCAACCGGGCAGCTCGATCATGCCCGGCAAGGTCAATCCGGTGATCCCGGAAGCGGTGGCGATGGTCTGCGCGCAGGTGATCGGCAACCACACCACGATCACCTTCGCCGGCGCCAGCGGCAATTTCCAGTTGAACGTGATGCTGCCGGTGATCGCGCACAACCTGCTGCAGTCCATCGAACTGCTGGCGACGTCCTCGCGGCTGCTGGCCGATCGCGCCATCGCCGGGTTCACGGTGCGCCGCGATCGCCTCGATGAAACGCTCGCCCGCAACCCGATCCTGGTCACCGCGCTCAATCCGGTGATCGGCTACGAAGCGGCGGCGAAGATCGCCAAGCGCGCCTACAAGGAAGGACGGCCGGTGCTGGAGGTGGCGAAGGAGATGACGTCACTGTCGGAGAAGCAACTGCGCAAGCTGCTCGATCCTTCTGCGTTGACGAAGGGCGGCATCGGCTCCGGTGGCGGCTGAGCCATTTGTAGGAGCGGCTTTTAGCCGCGACTGCTCTCACGGAAAGGCAGTCGCGGCTGAAAGCCGCTCCTACAGGCCAGCGTGCAACGAAAAACGCCCCGGTTTCCCGGGGCGTTGCTTTTCAGGCTACGAAGCGCGGTGGATCAGCCTTCGTCCTTCCAGCGGCGGATGCGCGTGGCGACGAAGATCATCGCCGCGCCCGCCACCGCACCGATCGCTGCGTGCGCCGAGGCAAGGGTCTGCCAGCTGCGCGCCACCAGGATGCCGACGTCCACATCGTTGCCGCTCACCCGCATGCCATTCGCGGGTTCCACGAAAGCGAACCAGGAACCGGGCAGCACGCTGAGCAGGCCGCGGCCGACGATGTTCTTCCAGAACCACTCAACGTTCCAGTTGAAGTCGAACATGGCGTCGAACCAGCTCAGCAGCACCGCGGTCAGCACCGGCACGCCCACGGCCCAGAGGAACACCTTGGTGCGCGCCCAGGACGAGACCATCATCAGCCAGCCCACGGTTGGCAGCGCCCACACCATGTACACCGGGATCGTTGCCGCCACCATGAAGGGTGCCGTGTAGACCGCCGGAGTTGCCAGAACCGCACCGAACAGGTTCAGGCCCGAGGCCGCCGCGCCGATGAGGATGATCAGCAGCGCCAGGATGCTCACCACCACCGCGAAGGCCAGGGTGATCAGCGGCGCCGCCAGCAGCGCCATCGCCGCCTTGCTCAGCACCGTCTCGGTGTCGGACACCGGCAGCGACTTCCAGAACAGGATGCTGCGGTCCTTGCGCTCGTCGAACAGGCAGCCGAGGCAGAAGAAGAAGATCACGACGCCCATCACGAAGAACAGCGGTGCCGACATGCCGATGTAGCCCTGGCTGATCGCCTCGACGATGCGCAGCTTCTGCTCGGGGCTGACCACTTCCGACAGGTTGGTGACCTGCTGGCCGTTGATCTGCATGCCCTTTTCGTTCTTCACCGTGACGCCGATGATCATCGACACCGCCAGGAACAGCGTCATCAGGGCGCCGACCACGGCCGGGGTCCAGAAGAAGCCGCCCTTGTGCTCCCAGAATTCGCGCTTCAGAAGCCACTTGTAGGTGTTCATGCGTAGGTTCCTTTCATCTGGGCCACGAACAGGTCGGCGATGCCGACGTTGCGGGTTTCACCGAGCTGGGCGACCTGCGCGCGTGGCACGCCGTCGAACAGCATCACCGACTTGCCGAACACCTGGCGCTCGTCGATCGGCTTCAGTGCCTTGGCGGCGGCGATGTTCTCGCTCGGCACCATCACCTCGACGAAGCGCTCGCCGACCTCGTCCATCGTCGCCGAAAGCGTGATCTTGCCCTCGCGGATGAACATCAGGTCGCTGAGGATGTGTTCGATCTCCTCGACCTGATGCGTGGTGACGACGATGGTCTTGTCCTCGTCGAAATAGTCCTCGAGCAGGTTCTGGTAGAACTGCTTGCGGTACAGGATGTCGAGGCCGAGGGTCGGCTCGTCCAGCACCAGCAGCCTGGCGTCGATCGCCATGACCAGTGCCAGGTGCAGCTGCACGATCATGCCCTTGCTCATTTCCTTGACCTTCATCGAGGGCTTGAGCTTGGTGTGGGCGATGTAGCGTTCGGCCTTGCTGCGGTCGAACTTCGGATGCACGCCGGCGACGAAATCGATCGCCTCGGAGACGCGCAGCCAGCGCGGCAGCACGGCGACGTCGGCGATGAAGCAGACCTGCTCCATCAGCTGGTCGCGCTGTGTGCGCGGGTCCAGGCCGAGCACGCGCAACTCGCCCTCGAAGGGAATCAGGCCCAGGGCCGCCTTCAGGGTGGAAGTCTTGCCGGAACCGTTGGGGCCGATCAGGCCGACAATGCGGCCGGAGGGGATCTCGAAGCTGACGTTGTCCACGGCCAGGGACTTGCCGTAGCGCTTGGTCAGGCCGCGGGCGGAAATGGCAGCGGTCACTGGGCACCTCCGGCGCTGGCGCGCAGCAGCTTCTCGATATCCAGGCCGAGGCGGTTGATGCGCTCGACCATCGCCGGCCACTCTTCCTTGAGGAAGCGCTCCCGCTCGCTGGCCAGCAGCTTCTCGCGCGCTCCGTCGGTCACGTACATGCCAAGTCCCCTTCGTTTTTCGACCAAGTCTTCGTCCGCCAGCTCCTGGTAGGCGCGGGAGACGGTGATAGGGTTGAGCTGGTATTCGGCGGCGATCTGCCGGACCGAGGGCAGTGCATCGCCCGGCTTCAGCAATCCGTCCAGCATCATGCCGACCACCCGCTCCTTGAGCTGGCGGTAGATCGGCGCGTTGTCGCTCCAGGCGATCGTCATCTCAGGACTCCCTGCGCGGCAGCAGCGGCGCGAACGAATAGAAGGGCATGGACAGCTGGCTCTGCATGCCGCGGGCGCGCTTGCGCTCGATCTGCACGCGGTCCAGGCTGGCCTCGATCCGGGACGCACCCAGGTCGAGCTGCGGCGCGGCGGCGGTGGCCTGCATCGGCGGCTGTCCGACTGAATAGCTCACGCCAAGCATCGTCATCGCGATCGCCAGGCTGGCCAGGGTGTTCTTGACTTTGTGGTACATGACAGCCTCCCGTGTTGGTGAGGTAACCCGTTGGTGTTGTAGGTAACTATAACACTACGTTTCGCCCTGTCAACAGGGTCTGCACGAAATCTCCACCCAACTGATGGCATAGTCCGGGTCCTGACCCGCCACGACGAGAGCAACCCTATGAAAACATTGGCAATCCTGTTGCTCTCCCTGGCCGCCGCGGGCGCCCCGGCCCCGGCCGGGAAGGCCCTGCTGGACCTCGACTACCGCCGCCTGGCGGGCACGGAGACGGTCAATCTGCGCCAGGAATACGGTGGCAAGGTGCTGCTGGTGGTCAATACCGCCAGCAAATGCGGCTATCACCCCGCAATTCGAGTCCCTTGAGCGCCTGCACGCCAAATACCAGACCCGCGGCTTCGCGGTGCTGGGCTTTCCCTCGAACGATTTCATGGGCCAAGACCCCGGCAGTGAGAAGCAGATCGCCGAGTTCTGCACGCTTACCTACGGGGTGAAATTCCCCATGTTCCAGAAGGTGCACGTGAAGGGGCGCGATGCCACGCCGCTGTACCGCGCGCTTGCCAAGGCCACCGGCGCCACGCCGGGCTGGAACTTCCACAAGTACCTGATCGATCGCCAGGGCAGGGTGGTCGCCAACTTCAACAGCAAGACCACGCCCGATGACCCGGCGCTGGTGGCGGCCCTGGAAAAACTGCTGGCGGCGCCGATTCCGGTGACGAAGGGCTGAATCCGGGGAACTTTCCGCTGCCACTGCGGCCATTGCCGCGGCCCGCCAAGGCCGCGACAATGGGGGCTTGTGCCGGCGATTCCGGCTTTCCCCCAGGAGTTTCATCGCGATGCCATCGGTCATTCGTTCCGCCGTCCTGCTGACGGCGATTGCCTGCAGCATGTCCTGCACCGCTGAGGCGCCCGCGCCGGAAAAGGCCGCCGACGCGAAAGCGGCGACGCCGGGCCTGAGCCCGACCGCCTCGGCGCTGAGCGAGAAGCAGCGCAACAGCACCATGATCGGCATGGACATCGCCAAGTCGCTCGATGCGATCAAGGACGAGGTTGACGTGGACGCGCTGGCCGCGGCCATGAAGGCCAGCTTCGCCGGCAAGCCGACCAAGCTCACCGCCGCCGAGGCCGAGAAGGTGCGCACCGAGTTCGGCGCCAAGATGCAGGAGAAGATGGCGAAGAAGGCCGCCGAGGCCGGGCAGAAGAACCTGCGCGAGGGCGAAGCCTTCCTCGCCGCCAACAAGAGCAAACCGGGCGTGCGCACCACCGACAGCGGCCTGCAGTACCAGGTGATCCGCCAGGGCGCCGGCCCGACGCCCAAGCCCACCGACAAGGTGCGCGTGCACTACTCCGGCACGCTGCTGGATGGCACCAAGTTCGACAGCTCCTACGATCGCGGCGAGCCGGCGGAATTCGCGCTCAACCAGGTCATCCCGGGCTGGTCCGAGGGCGTGGCGCTGATGTCGGTCAACAGCAAGTACAAGTTCTGGATCCCGTCCAGCCTCGCCTACGGCCCCAACGGCCAGGCGCCGATCGGCCCGAACTCGCACGCTGGTGTTCGAAGTCGAAGCTGATGGGTCATCCCGGCACGGAATGATGCGAGTCACCGTCTTCGGCACCGGCTACGTCGGCCTGGTCACCGGCACCTGCCTGGCCGAGGTCGGCAACCAGGTCGTGTGCGTGGACATCGACGCGGCCAAGGTCGAGGGCCTGAACAAGGGCGTGATCCCGATCTACGAGCCGGGGCTGGAGGACATGGTGCTGGCCAACCACGCCAGCGGACGCCTGAGCTTCACCACCGACGTCGCCGCGCCGATCGAGCACGGCGACATCATCTTCATCGCCGTGGGCACGCCGCCCGACGAGGACGGCAGCGCCGACCTGCAGTACGTGCTGGCGGTGGCGCGCACGCATCGGCCAGCACCTGAAGCGGCCGGCGGTGGTGGTGAACAAGTCCACGGTGCCGGTCGGCACCGCGGACAAGGTGCGCGCGGCGATCGCCGCCGAGCTGCAGAAGCGTGGCAGCGAGGTTGCCTTCGAGGTGGTTTCCAACCCGGAATTCCTCAAGGAAGGCGACGCGGTCAAGGACTGCATGCGCCCGGACCGCATCGTCATCGGCACCGACAGCCAGCACGCGCTGGAGCAGATGAAGCGGCTGTACGCGCCCTTCAACCGCAACCACGAACGCATCATCGCGATGGACGTGCGCTCGGCGGAGCTGACCAAGTACGCCGCCAACGCCATGCTGGCGACCAAGATCAGCTTCATGAACGAGATGGCGAACATCGCCGAGCGCGTCGGCGCGGACATCGAAATGGTCCGCCACGGCATCGGCTCGGATCCGCGCATCGGCTACACCTTCATCTACCCGGGCGCCGGTTACGGCGGCTCGTGTTTCCCGAAGGACGTGCAGGCGCTGGAGCAGACCGCCAGGCAGTACGGCTACACCGCGCAGATCCTGGAAGCGGTGGAAGCGGTCAACGACGCGCCAGAAGGACAAGCTGTTCGAACTGGCCTCGCGCCACTTCGACGGCGAGCTGGCGCGGCAAGACCTTCGCGGTCTGGGGCCTGGCCTTCAAGCCCAACACCGACGACATGCGCGAAGCCTCCAGCCGCGCGCTGCTGGCGCGGCTGTGGGAAGCCGGTGCGAAAGTGCGCGCCTACGATCCGGAAGCGATGGAAGAGGCCGGCCGCATCTACGGTCGAGCAGCGACGATCTGGTGCTGGTGCGACACGCCGGCGGCCGCGCTGGAAGGCGCGGACGCGCTGTTCGTGGTCACCGAGTGGAAGGCCTTCTGGAGCCCGGATTTCGCCGCAGCTGCAAGGCGGCGCTGAAGACGCCGCGTGGTGTTCGACGGCCGCAACATCTACGACCCGGCCGAAGTCGAAGCCGCGGGCCTGGCCTACTACGGCATCGGCCGCGGCCGGACCATTGCCGGCGCCAACTGACGCCATGCCCGCGCCGCCCGACGAAACCCTGGAGTTCCAGTTCGACCGGCGCTTCACCGAGCTGGAGTCGCGCTTCGCCTTCCAGGAGCACGCGCTGTCGGAGATGAGCGATGCGCTCGCCGCGGCGCGCGCCGAGGCGGCGCGCAACCACGAGCTGCTGCAGCGCGCGCTGGAAGACCTCAAGCAGCTGCGCACGCTGCTCTACGCGGACCCCTCGCAGGAACCGCCGCCCCCGCATTTCTGAGTTCGTCGAATGAGCAATTCCCTGCGTGACCAGCTGCTGGGCCTGGGCTACAAGCCGCCGGCGGAGACCCCCAAGCCACCCCGCAACGACGCGCGCCCGCAGGGTAGCGAGCGGCCGCGGCGTGACGCGCGTCCGGGTGGTGCGGAACGCCCGGGTGGTGATCGCCCGCGCGGCGGCGAGCGCCCCGGTAGTGCAGAGCGCCCTCGCGGCGGCCAGCGTCCGGCTGGCGGCGCGCCGGCGCGCCAGGGCGCGCCCGGCAAGCCGGGCCAACGGCCCGATCACCGCGACCAGCGCCAACCGTGGCGGCCCGCGCCCGGCCGCCAGTACGGCCCCGCGCGCTGCTGGCAGGCCAGCGCACGCGTCCCGCAGGCGGCTCCGAATTCGACCTCGGCAAGGCCTACGCGCTGCGCGCGCAGACGGAAAAGGACGAGCGCATCGCTGCCGAAAAGGCCAAGCAGGAAGAAGCGCGCCTGCGCCGCGAAGCGCGCGCCAAGCTCACCGTGCTGCTCGAAGGCAAGGCGCTCAACGACGCGAACGCCGAACACGCCCGCCACTTCGAATACGGCGGCAAGATCAAGCGCGTGCACGTGACGCCGGAGCAGCTCGCGGCCTCGAACCGCGGCGAGCTGGGCGTGCTGCAGTCGGACGGTCGCTACCTGCTGGTCAGCGCCGAAGTGCTGGCCGAAGCCGAAGCGATCTTTCCGCCGGCGATCGCGCTCAAGGTCGATCCGAACGCGCCGGCGTCGCGACGATCCCTATTCCGATCCGGCCTACCAGGTGCCCGACGACCTGATCTGGTAACCCAAGCCCTGCAGGAGGGCCTTCAGGCCCGATGCTCTAGGCCGAAGGGCATCGGGCCTGAAGGCCCTCCTACAAGGGGGCTTGGTCAGTCGGGGTCGTAGTCGAGGTTCGAGGCCAGCCAGCGCTCGGCCTGCGCCACCGGCACGCCCTTGCGCGCGCGTAGTCGGCGACCTGTTCGCGCGACAGTCGGCCGACCACGAAGTACTGGCTCTTCGGGTGCGAGAAGTACAGGCCGCTCACCGACGAAGCCGGGTACATCGCGTAGCTCTCGGTGAGCGTGAGGTCCGATAGCTGCTTCCGCGCCCAGCAGCGAAAACAGCGTCGCCTTCTCGCTGTGCTCGGGGCAGGCGGGATAGCCCGGGGCAGGGCGGATGCCGCGGTACTGTTCGCTTCACCAGCGCCTCCTTGTCGAGCGCCTCGTCCGGCGCGTAGCCCCACAGCTCGGTGCGCACCTTGCTGGTGCAGCCACTCCGCGCAGGCTTCCGCGAAGCGGTCGGCGAGCGACTTCAGCAGGATCGAGCGTTGTAGTCGTCGTGCTGCGTCTCGAAGCGCGCCAGGTGCGGCTCGATGCCGATGCCGGCGTTGACCGCGAAGCCGCCGATCCAGTCCTGCGCGGTCGCTGTCCGCGCGGCGCGACGAAGTCGGCCAGGCTGAAGTTGGCGCGGTCGTCGGGCTTGTCGGCCTGCTGGCGCAGGAAGTGCAGCGGTCTGGCTGCCGAGTCCAGGTGCACATCGTCGCCGATCGAATGCGCGGGCCATAGGCCGGCCACGGCCTTCGCCGTGAGCCACTTCTCCGCAATGATCTGGTCCAGCATCGCTTGCGCATCGGCGAACAGCTCGCGCGCCTGCGCGCCGACCACGGCGTCGTCGAGGATCTGCGGATAGCGGCCGGACAGCTCCCAGGTCTGGAAGAAGGGCGTCCAGTCGATGATCGCGCGCAGGTCGTGCCAGCGGGTACGTCGTCGAACACCGTCACGCCCGGCTCGCAGCGGCGCCGGCGGCGCGTACTCGTCCCAGCCGCCGTCGAATTTCTTCTCGCGCGAGCGCGCCAGCGACAGCAGCGGCTTGGCGTCGCCACGGTTGGCGTGGCGCGAGCGCACTTCGGCGTAGTCCGCTTCCACGGACGCCACGAACGGGGCGCGCAGGTCGGCGCTGAGCAGGCTCTGCATGACGCCGACCGCGCGCGAGGCGTCCTTCACCCACACCACCGGCTCGGCGTAGTGCGGGGCGATGCTGCAGCGCGGTGTGCGCGCGCGAGGTGGTGGCGCCGCCGATCAGCAGCGGCAGCGTCACGCCCTGCTTGCGCATCTCGCGGGCGACATGGCCCATTTCCTCGAGCGAGGGCGTGATCAGGCCGGACAGGCCGATGATGTCCACCTTCTCCTCGATCGCGCGGTCGATGATCATCTGGCTGGGCACCATCACGCCGAGGTCCACGACCTCGAAGTTGTTGCAGGCCAGCACCACGCCGACGATGTTCTTGCCGATGTCGTGCACGTCGCCCTTGACCGTGGCCATCAGCACCTTGCCGTGGGCTTGCCGGCGTCGCCGCTGCGCAGCTTTTCGGCCTCGATGTAGGGAATCAGGTGCGCGACCGCCTTCTTCATCACGCGAGCGGACTTCACCACCTGCGGCAGGAACATCTTGCCGGCGCCGAAGAGGTCGCCGACCACGTTCATGCCCGCCATCAGCGGGCCCTCGATCACGTCGAGCGGGCGCGTGGAACCCACGCGCGCCTCCTCGGTGTCGAGCCTCGATGAACTCATCGATGCCGTGCACCAGCGCATGCTGGATGCGCAGCGACACCGGCGCCTCGCGCCAGGCCAGCACGCTGCCTTCTTCCTTCGCGCGCTTGCCCTTGTGCTTGTCCGCCTCGGCCAGCAAGCGCTCGGTGGAGTCCTCGCGCGCGCCAGCACCACGTCCTCGACCGCGGTCGCGCAGATCGGGCGCGAGGTCGTCGTAAGGATCGGCAGCGCGCCGGCATTGACGATGCCCATGTCCATGCCGGCGCGGATGGCGTGGTACAGGAACACGGCGTGGATCGCCTCGCGCACGGTGTTGTTGCCGCGGAAGGAGAAGGACACGTTGGAGACGCCGCCGGAGACGTGCGAAAGCGGGAAGCGCCGCCGCAGTTCGCGCGTCGGCCTCGATGAAGGCGACCGCGTAGTCGGCATGCTCCTCGATGCCGGTGGCGATGGCGAAGATGTTGGGGTCGAAGATGATGTCCTCGGGCGCGAATCCCGCCTGCTCCGTCAGCAGCCGAAAGGCGCGCGAGCAGATCGCGACCTTGCGCTCGAGCGTGTCGGCCTGGCCCTGCTCGTCGAAGGCCATCACCACCACCGCGGCGCCGTAGCGGCGCACCTAGCGCGGCCTGCTCGCAGGAACGCCTGCTTCGCCTTCCTTCAGCGAGATGGAGTTGACGATCGCCTTGCCCTGCACGCACTTCAGGCCCGCCTCGATCACGCTCCACTTCGAGGAGTCGATCATCAGCGGCACCCGGGCGATGTCCGGCTCGGCGGCGATCAGGTGCAGGAAGCGGGTCATCGCCGCCTCGGCGTCGAGCATGCCCTCGTCCATGTTGACGTCGATGACCTGCGCGCCGCTCTCGACCTGCTGGCGCGCCACCACCAGCGCCTCGTCGTAGCGGTTCTCCAGGATCAGCTTCTTGAACTGCGCCGAGCCGGTGACGTTGGTGCGCTCGCCGACGTTGACGAAGTTGGTCTCCGGCGTGATGACGAAGGGCTCCAGCCCGGCCAGGCGCGTGTAGGGCGCGGGCGAGGGCAGGGGCGCGCGGCGGCAGGCCGGCGACGGCGTCGGCGATGGCGCGGATGTGCGCGGGCGTGGTGCCGCAGCAGCCGCCGACCATGTTGAGCAGGCCGGCGTCGGGCGAATTCGCCGCAGCATCGACGGCCATTTCCGACGGGCCTTCGTCGTAGCCGCCGAAGGCATTGGGCAGGCCGGCGTTGGGATGGCAGCTGATCGCCACTTCCGACACCTGCGAGAGCATGTCCACGTGTGGTCGCAGGTCGCGCGCGCCGAGCGCGCAGTTCAGGCCGACGGACAGCGGGCGCGCGTGGCGGAGCGAGTACCAGAAGGCCTCGGCCGTCTGCCCGGACAGCGTGCGCCCGGAGCGGTCGGTGATCGTGCCCGAGAGCATCACCGGCACGCGCGCGCCCAGTTCCTCGAACAGCATCTCCAGCGCGAACACCGCCGCCTTGGCGTTGAGCGTGTCGAACACGGTCTCGACCATGATCGCGTCGGCGCCGCCCTCGACCAGCGCCCGCGCCGCGCCCGAGGTAGTCGTCGCGCAGTTCGTCGAAGCTGATATTGCGGAAGCCCGGATCGTTGACGTCCGGGCTGATCGAAGCGGTGCGCGATGGTCGGGCCCAGCACGCCGACCGCGAAGCGCGGCTTCGAAGGATCGCGCGCCTCGGCGGCATCGCAGCACTCACGCGCCAGGCGCGCGGCCTCGCGGTTGAGCTCGGGCACCAGGTGCTCGAGCCTGTAGTCCGACTGCGAGACGCGCGTGGAGTTGAAGGTGTTGGTCTCGAGCAGGTCGGCGCCGGCGGCGAGGTAGGCCTCGTGGATCGCGCGGATCAGTTCCGGCCGGCTCAGCGTCAGCAGGTCGTTGTTGCCCTTGACCTCGCCCGGGGCCCCTCCCGGGCATCCTGCCCTCCGGGGCACTTGGGCATCCTGCCCGGCGCATTCTTCGCCCGGCGCATGCCGGTGCGCCTCGCCCTCGGCGAAATGCACCTCGGCCGGCGCATTGGCGAAGCGCGCGCCGCGGTAACCGGCCTCGTCCAGCGCGTGTTGCTGGATCATCGTGCCCATGGCGCCGTCGATCACCAGGATGCGCTCGGACAGCGCGCGCAGCAGCGACTCGGCGCGCGCCGGGTGCTTCCACGGCAACTCGCTCATTCCTTGCGCGCCTGCAGCGCCAGCACTTCGAAGTGCGGCGGGCGCTTTTCCTGCGTCACCACCTGGCACACCTGCACGGTGAGCCCGGCCTTGGTGGCGAAGCGGCGCAGTTCCTTTTCGGTGAAGCCGAGGTTGACGTGGCCGAAGGGCGTCACCGCGCCCGCGTGTTCGTGCTTGGCAAGGCAGGTGAGCAGCAACTGCCCGCCCTTGCGCAGCACGCGCGCGGCCTCGGAAATCGCCAGCGCCGGCTTGTCGGCATAAGTGAGTGCATGCATCAGCAGCACCAGGTCGAACTGCGGCTTGTCGAAGGGCAGCGCCTGCATGTCGCCCTCGCGCACCTCGACCTGGTCGAGCCTGCGCAGGCGCTCGCTCGCCGCCAGCACTACCTTGGAGCTGTTGTCTATGCACACGTAGCGGTTTGCGTGCGGAGCCAGCAGCTCGGCCAGCACGCCGTCGCCGGAGGCCACGTCGAGCACGTCGCCCGGGTTGAGCATCGGCAGCGCGGCGCGCGCCAGTGCTTCCCAGGTGCGGCCGGGCGAATAGTGCCGCTCCATGTCGCCGGCGACCGCGTCAGCCCAGTTGTGCTCGGCCGCGCGCGTGGCCAGCACCTCGGGCAGGCGCTCGGCGTCCTGGCGCAGCAGCGGGTCGTCGGCGCCGGTGCGCAGTGCCTCCCACAGCGCGCGCTCGGCCGGCTCCATGCGATCGCCGTTGAAGCGGTAGTAGGCGGAGACGCCGGCGCGGCGGTCGAGCACCAGCTCGGCGTCCTTGAGCTTGGCCAGGTGCGTGGAAACGCGTGGCTGCGCCAGGCGGGTGACCGCGGCCAGTTCGGCCACGGTGAGCTCCTCGCGTTCGAGCAGGGCCAGCAGCCGCACCCGGGTCGGATCGGCGAGCACCTTCAGGCAGGCGGACCAGGCGTCGAGATCCATGCATCCTTCCATCGCGATTCAAAGATGAAGCATTGTGTGCCCGGCCTCCACGGGGGTCAAGCCGCTCCTGCGGCCGTATTGCGTTAAGGTGGGCATGGTTGCGCGGGAGGGAGCGAAGATGCAGTTCAGCAGCGAATTGCGCATCAGCGTGCGGGGTCTGACCCGTGGCATGTTCGTGTGCCGCCTGGACCGTCCATGGATCGAGACGCCTTTTCCGCTCGAGGGCCTGCAGGTCCAGGACGACGAGGAGATCGAAAAGCTGCGGCGGATCTGCAGCTATGTGTTCGTCGACACCAGCCGCGGCACCACGCCGGAGATGCGCTTCGTCGAATACGAGACCGGCGCGCTGGTGGAGGACTCGCGCGGTCGCGACGAACTGCTCGCGCTGAAGACGCAGCAGTGGACCATCCAGACCGAATTCGACGCCGAGCGCACGGTGGCGGGCGAGCTGCATGCGCGCATCGAGGTGGACATAGAAGAGGTGATGAGCGACCTGCAGAAGGGCCGCAACCTGGACCTGGGCCGGCTCAAGGACGGCGTGGATGCCATGGTGGACTCGATCCTGCGCAATCCTGCCGCCTTCACCTGGATCAAGGAGATGAAGCGGCGCGACAACTACGGTTACCACCACGCGCTGGCCTGCTCGATCTGGGCCGCCAGCTTCGGTCGCCAGCTCGGGCTCGAGAAGGCCGAGGTGCAGAAGCTGGCGCTGGGCGGTCTGCTCTGCGACATCGGCATGACCAAGCTGCCGCCGGAGGTGCTCGGGCGCCAGGGCAAGCTCAGCGAGGAAGAGGCCGAGCTGGTGCACCGGCACGTGGCGCACGGCCTGGAGATCCTCGACCGCACGCCGGGAATCCCGGAGGAAATCGTCGAGATCGTCGCCACCCACCACGAACGCCACGACGGCAGCGGCTATCCGAAGGGCCTGCAGGGCGAGATGATCCCCGTCTACGGACGCATCATGGGCCTGGTGGACAGCTACAACGCGATGACCTGCGTGCGGCCGCACGCGCGCACCCGCTCGGCGCACAAGGCCGTCGCCGAGCTGTACGCACTGCGCGGCACCCTGTTCCAGGCGGAGCTGGTCGAGCAGTTCATCCAGACCTGCGGCATCTATCCCACCGGCACGCTGGTGGAGTTGAGCAGCGGCGAAGTCGGCGTGGTGGTGTCGGTGCACAGCCTCAAGCGCCTGCGCCCGAGCGTGATGCTGCTGCTCGGACCCGACAAGGCGCCCTTGCCCGGCTTCCGCACCATCGATCTGAGCGAGGTGGAGACCGACGCCGCCGGTGCGCCGCTGACGGTCAAGGGCGGCCTGCCTGCCGGCGCCTTCAACATCAACCTGAAAGAACTCTTCCTCGACTGAGCGCATGAGCCAGGACCCGCTCACCGGCCTGCATGACCGCCGCGCCTTCGCGCTGGCGCTGCGCCGCCAGCTCACGCAGGCGAACGAGCAGCAGGGCAGCCTTGCGCTCGCCGTCGTGGATATCGACGGCTTCTCCACCATCAACGGCGTGCACGGCTACGAGTTCGGCGACAAAGTGCTGAAATTCCTGGCGCAGAAGCTGGGGGAAGTGGCGCGCGCGCAGGACTACGTCGCTCGCATCGGCGACAACCGCTTCGCACTGATCCTGCCGCGGATCATGAATACCGGGCACGCCGAGCTGGCGGTGCAAAAGCTGCTGCGCCTGCTCGAGCAGCCCTACGAGGTTGGAGCCGCGCGGGTCAAGCTGGGGGTGAGCGTCGGGGTCGCGCTGTGCCCCCTGCACGCCACGCACGCCGAGTACCTGCTGCGCCTGGCCGAGCGCGCGCTCGCGACCGGCCGTGCCGCCGGCCGCCGTTGCCAGTTCCCTCCGGACCTGCGCCAGGACGAGCTCATCTCCGAGCTTTGGGACATCGAGATGGACCTGGTCGGCGCGGTGCAGCGCGGCGAGATGCACCTGCTCTACCAGCCCAAGCTGCGCTGCGTGGACCAGCGACCCGTCGGCGCCGAGGCCCTGCTGCGCTGGGAGCATCGCAGCCGCGGCCTGCTGTCGCCCGACCTGTTCATCCCCGTGGCCGAGCGCACCGGCCAGATCAAGCCGATCACGATCTGGGCCATGAACACCGCGCTGCGCCAGGCCAGCGGCTGGACGCACGACTTCGGCCAGATGCAGGTGGCGGTGAACGTTCCGGCCGAGCTGGTCGTGCAGCACGACCTTCCGGACCTGGTGGAGAACGCGCTGCGCCTGTGGGGAAAGGAGCATGTGCAGCTGGCGCTGGAGATCACCGAGCGCTCGCTGGTCGCCTCGCCGGAACACAGCTTCAGCATCCTGTCGTGCATCCGCGAGCTGGGCGTGAAGGTGTCCATCGACGACTTCGGCACCGGCTATTCCTGCCTGGCCTATTTCCGCAACATTCCCGCGGACGAGTTGAAGATCGACAAGAGCTTCGTCTCCGGGCTGGTGTCCGACCCGGCCTGCGCGGAGATCGCCAGCGTGATCATCGACCTGGCGCACCGCTTCGGCCTGACCGTGGTGGGCGAGGGCGTGGAGGACGAGGAGACCGCGCGCATGCTGGTGCAGCGCCGATGCGACGTCGGGCAAGGCTACCTTTACGGCAAGCCGATGAGCAACGAAGCCTTCCAGCGCTGGCTTGACGGTCGCGCCGGCACGCCGAGCCAGCGCGCGACGGGTTAGGCGCCCAGGGAGCGCGCAAGCGCTTGTCGACCCCGCGCTCACGGCCGAGCCGGTAGAATGGCGGCCTGAGTTCAACGCCCCGAGGACCGCCGTGGATTTCCAGTTCACCGAAGAGCAGTTGCTGATCCAGGACGTCGCGCGCCGCATCGCGCAGGAAAAGATCGCGCCCAGCGCCGAGCACCACGACCGCACCGGCGAGTTCCCGATGGCGAACATGAAGCTGATCGGCGAGAACGGCCTGATGGGCGTCGAGGTGCCGGCCGAATACGGCGGCGCCGGCATGGACCCGATCAGCTACGTGCTGGCGATGATCGAGGTGGCCGCGGCCGATGCCGCGCACTCGACCATCATGTCCGTCAACAATTCCCTGTTCTGCAACGGCATCCTGAAGTTCGGCACCGAGGCGCAGAAGCAGCTTTACGTGCGCGCCATCGCCGAAGGCCGCGAGATCGGCGCCTTCGCGCTGACCGAACCGCAGTCCGGCTCCGACGCCACCGCGATGCGCTGTCGCGCCACCCGGCAGGCCGACGGCAGCTACGTGATCAACGGCAAGAAGAGCTGGATCACTTCGGGGCCGGTTGCAAAATATATCGTGCTGTTCGCGATGAGCGATCCGGACAAGGGCGCGCGCGGCATCACCGCCTTCGTGGTGGACACTGCCAAGCCCGGCTTCCACAAGGGCAAGACCGAACCCAAGCTCGGCATCCGTGCCTCCGCCACCTGCGAGATCGAATTCCAGGATTACGTGGCCGCGCCGGAGGAAGTGCTGGGCGCCGACGGCCAGGGCTTCAAGATCGCCATGGGCGTGCTCGACGCCGGCCGCATCGGCATCGCCTCGCAGGCGATCGGTATCGCGCGCGCGGCCTACGAGGCCACGCTTGCTTATGTGAAGGAGCGCAAGGCCTTCGGCGCGCCCATCGGCAGCTTCCAGATGACCCAGGCCAAGATCGCCGACATGAAGTGCAAGCTGGACGCAGCGATGCTGCTGACGCTGCGCGCGGCATGGCAGAAGGGACAGTTCGAAGCCGGTGGCGCAAAGTTCGGCAACGAGGCCGCGATCGCCAAGCTGGTCGCCTCCGAGGCGGCGATGTGGATCACCCACCAGGCGGTGCAGATCCACGGCGGCATGGGCTACTCGAAGGAGATGCCGCTGGAGCGCTATTTCCGCGACGCCAAGATCACCGAGATCTACGAGGGCACCAGCGAGATCCAGCGCCTGGTCATCGCCCGCAACGAGACCGGCCTGCGCTGACGC
Organism: uncultured Gammaproteobacteria bacterium; assembly: GCA_963707625.1. Lineage (GTDB taxonomy): Bacteria > Pseudomonadota > Gammaproteobacteria > Xanthomonadales > Xanthomonadaceae > Arenimonas. Next base: position 151,012 of record CAVPQV010000019.1, on the reverse strand, counting down.
GGGCCGCCCGGTCAACCCCGATCGCGACGCGGCGTTAACGCCGTTAGCGCCATCGTCGGAATCGCCATGTCCAGGTATTGGCTCCTGCTGCTGCTCCTGTTGCCGCTCGCGCTTGGCGCGAGCTGGCTGCGCCGCGCGCCCGATCTGCCCGAGGGCGCGCAGCTGCGCCGCGACCTCGCCTACGGTCCGGACCCGGCGCAGGCGCTCGATGTCTATTCGCTGCCCGGCGGCGGCGCGCGGCCGCTGATCGTGATGGTGCACGGCGGCGCCTGGGTCGCGGGCGACAAGCAGTACAAGGGCGTGGTCGAGGGCAAGGCCGCGCACTGGCTGCCGCGCGGCAACGTGTTCGTGTCGGTCAACTACCGCCTGCTGCCGGACCAGGACGTTGCCGGCCAGGCCGGGGACGTGGCGCGCGCGCTTGCCTACGTGCAGCGGCATGCGCACGAATGGGGCGCGGACCCCTCGCGGCTGACCCTGGTCGGCCATTCGGCCGGCGCGCACCTGGCGGCGTTGCTCTCGGCCGATCCGGCGCGCGCGGAGGCCTTCGGCGCGCATCGCTGGCGCGCCACCGTGGCGCTGGACAGTGCCGCGCTCGACGTCGCCGCGGTGATGGCGCGGCCGCACCTGCGCCTGTACGACCGCGCCTTCGGCGCGCAGCCGGCCAGCTGGCGACAGCTGTCGCCGCTGCATGCGCTCGGTGCGCGCGCGGTGCCGCTGCTGGCAGTGTGCTCGACGCAACGCCCCGACCGTCCCTGCGAGCAGGCGCAGGCCTACGCGCGCCGCTCCCTGCAGCTGGGCGTGGCGGCGTCGGTGCTGCCGCTGGACCTGGACCACGGCGAGATCAACAAAGAGCTCGGCAAGCTCCCGGCCTACACCGCCGAGGTGGACCGTTTCATCGCCGCGCAGGGCGCCGGCCGGGGCGCGGAAAGCGGGCGCTGACGCCCCGCCGAAGTCGCCCTCCGGTGCCCCCGCGGGCTACAATTCGCGCTTTCTCACGCCCTTTTCCGAGACTGCGTCGAATGAGCGCCCAAGCCGTCCCCCTGGTCACCCTGGATTCGATCCTCGCCGAGCTGCAGCAGCAGGCGCCCGCCGACGGGCGCGCGCTCGCCATGGACTTCGCCCGCGCCTTCTTCGCGCGCGTGCCGGCCGACGAGCTGGACACGCGCAGCGCGGCGGAGTGGGCAGCGATCCTGCGCTCCAACCTCGAGTTCTCGATGCAGCGCACGCCCGGCCGTGCACGCGTGCGCGTGTTCAACCCGGCGGCGGATGCCGGCTTCGGTGCCGGCGCGACGGTCGTGCAGATGGTCAACGACGACATGTCCTTCCTGGTGGACTCGGTGGGCATGGCGCTGGCTGCGCAGGGACTGGCCACGCACGGCATCGTGCACCCCGTCTTCCAGGTGACGCGCGACGCAGCGGGCATGCTGCAATCGGTCGGCGCAGGCCATGCCGAGTCGCTGATCCACGTGGACGTGGACCGGCTGGGCGGCGACCCCGAACTGCAGGCGCTGCAGGATGGCATCGACCGCGCGATCGACGATGTGCGCGCGGCCTATGGCGACTGGCAAGCGATGCGCGGCAGGATGGAAGCGGTCGCCGACGAACTGGGGTCGCGGCGCATGCCCGCCAGCGACGCCATGCGCGCCGAGGCGCAGGAATTCCTGCGCTGGGCCGCGGACAACCATTTCACCTTCCTCGGCTACCGCGAGTACGAGGTCACAGAGCGCGAGGGCCAGCGCGTGCTCGCCGCCAAGCCGGGCACGGGGCTGGGCATCATGCGCGCCGACGGCGAGCTCAAGCCGCGCCCGTTGACCGGCCTGGCCGGCGCCGGGCTCACGCCGGGCGTCAGCATCGACCCATTGATCCTGACCAAGACCAACTCGCGTTCCACCGTGCACCGGCCCGGTTACATGGATTACATCGGCGTGCTGTGCTTCGATGCCGCCGGCAACGCCGTCGCCGAGCAGCGCTTCCTCGGTCTGTACACCTCCAGCGCCTACAACCGGCGGCCCTGGGAAATCCCGCTGGTGCGCCGGCGCCATGCCGAGGTGATGGCCGCCTCCGGCCTCGGCGAGGCCAGCCACAGTGGCAAGGCCCTGCGCCATATCCTGGAGACGCTGCCGCGCGACGAGCTGTTCCAGTCCGGCGCCGACGAACTTGCCACGACCGCGATGGGCATCCTCGGCCTGCAGGAGCGCGCACGCACGCGTTTGTTCCTGCGCAAGGACCGGCACGGCCGCTTCTGGTCCGCGCTGGCCTACATCCCGCGCGACCGTTTCAGCACGGAGGTGCGCGAGCGCATCGAGGCGATGCTGATGCGCGAGCTCAAGGGCGATCGCCTCGATACCTCCGTGCAGATCGGAGAGAGCCCGCTGGCACAGCTGCACCTGCTGGTGCGTCCGCGCGCCGGCGAAAGCGTTTCCGTGGACGTGGCGCAGCTCGAGGCCGAGCTGGTGCACATCGTGCGCAACTGGCAGGACCAGCTGCGCGACAAGCTCGTGCAGATGCATGGCGAAGAGCAGGGCATCCGCATGGCCAACCGCTACGGCAAGGCGCTGCCGGCAGGCTACGTCGAGTCGAGCTCGCCCGACGAGGCGGCCATCGACATCGGTGTTGCCGCCACGCTGACGAGTGAGGGTGACCTGCACCGCTCGCTGTATCGCGCGGATGACGGCATGCGCTTCAAGCTGATGCGGCCGGGCAAGGAGATCGCGCTGTCGGACGCATTGCCGATGCTGGAGAACCTCGGCCTGCGCATCAACAGCGAGCATCCCTACGAGATCGAGCTCGACGACGGCCGCGTGGTGATCCAGGACTTCGAGGTCGAGCCGCTGTCCGCGCTGGTCGAGGTCGAGACCGCGCGCGTGCGATTCGAGGACGCCTTCGCAGCAGTCTGGCGTGGTGACGCGGAGAACGACGGCTTCAACCGGCTGGTGCTGGCCGCGGGGCTGGACTGGCGCCAGGTCGCGATGCTGCGTGGTTACTGCAAGTTCCTGCTACAGACCGGCGTGACCTTCTCGCAGGCCTACATGGAGGAAACCCTTTCACGCTATCCATTGGTGGCCAGGCTGCTGGTCGAGCTGTTCGAGGCGCGCTTCGAGCCTGGTCGCGAAATCAAGGCCGACGCGCGCACCTGCGAAGCGCTGCGCCAGGACCTGACCGCGATCGTGCCGATTCCCGATCGCCAGGCCCTCGGCACCATCCTCGAGGAAATGGGCGCCGATCGCGCGCTCGACCGCGAGGCGCAGATCGACGCCTGCGGCGATGCGCTGGCGATCACCATGGAAAAGGTGCAGAGCCTGGACGAGGACCGCATCCTGCGCGCCTTCGAAGCCGTCATCAACGCCACCCTGCGCACCACCTACTTCCAGAAGAAGGGCGCCGGCGGCACGCACAAGGACTACATCAGCTTCAAGTTCGACCCCGCGCTGGTGCCCGACCTGCCCAAGCCGCGCCCCTATCGCGAGATCTTCGTGTACTCGCCGTGCGTCGAGGGCGTGCACCTGCGCTTCGGCCCGGTAGCGCGCGGCGGCCTGCGCTGGTCCGACCGGCGCGAGGATTTCCGCACCGAGGTGCTGGGCCTGGTGAAGGCGCAGATGGTCAAGAACACCGTGATCGTGCCGGTCGGCTCCAAGGGCGGCTTCTTCGTCAAGCGCCCGCCCGCCGGTGGCGACCGCGACGCCGTGTTCGCCGAGGGCGTGGCCTGCTACAAGCGCTTCATCAACGGCCTGCTCGACATCACCGACAACCTGGTGGACGGCAAGGTCGTGCACCCGCGTGGACGTGGTGCGCCACGACGGCGACGACCCCTACCTGGTGGTCGCCGCCGACAAGGGCACCGCGACCTTCTCCGACATCGCCAACGGCATCAGCGCCGAGCACGGCTTCTGGCTCGGCGACGCCTTCGCCTCCGGCGGCTCGGTCGGCTACGACCACAAGGGCATGGGCATCACCGCCAAAGGCGCCTGGGAATCGGTGAAGCGCCACTTCCGCGCGCTCGGCCGCGATTCGCAGTCGCAGGACTTCACCACGGTCGGCATCGGCGACATGTCCGGCGACGTGTTCGGCAACGGCATGCTGCTTTCGGAGCACATCCGTCTGCTGGCCGCCTTCGACCACCGGCACATCTTCCTGGATCCCGAACCCGGATACGGCGCGTTCCTATGCCGAACGCCAGCGCCTGTTCGCGCTGCCGCGCTCGAGCTGGGAGGACTACGACAAGGCGCTGATCAGCGAGGGCGGCGGCGTGTACCCGCGCGCGGCCAAATCGATCCCGGTATCGGCGCAGGTGCGCGCGGCGCTGGGCATCGACGGCGACGCCGAGCAACTGTCGCCGAACGAGCTGATGAACGCGATCCTCAAGGCGCCGGTGGACCTGCTGTGGAACGGCGGCATCGGCACCTACGTCAAGGCCGCCTCCGAGAGCCATGCCGAGGTCGGCGACCGCGCCAACAACGGCCTGCGCGTGAACGGCCACGAGCTGCGCTGCAAGATGGTGGGCGAGGGCGGCAACCTGGGCATGACCCAGAAGGGCCGCATCGAGGCGGCACAGCACGGCGTGCTGCTCAACACCGACTTCATCGACAACTCCGCCGGCGTGGACACCTCCGACCACGAGGTCAACATCAAGATCCTGCTGGGTGCGCCGGTCAAGCGCGGCGAGCTGACCATGGAGCAGCGCAACACGCTGCTGGCGAGCATGACCGACGAGGTCGGCGAACTGGTGCTGAACGACAACTACCGGCAGAACCAGGCGATCAGCCTGATGGAATCGCATGAGCGCCTCGCGCCTGGGCTCCTTCGGCCATTTCATCCGCACCCTCGAGGCGCAGGGCCTGCTCGACCGCGCGATCGAGTTCCTGCCCAGCGACGCCGAGCTGGCCGAGCGCAAGTCGCGCGGCGCCGGCCTGACCCGGCCGGAGCTGTCGGTGCTGCTGTCCTACGACAAGATCGTGATCTTCAACCAGCTGCTGGACTCGGACGTGCCCGAAGACCCGCACCTGTCGAAGGAACTGGTGCGCTACTTCCCGACCGCGCTGCAGGAGCGTTACGCCACGGACATGGAGCAGCACCGCCTGCGCCGCGAGATCATCGCCACCGCGGTCACCAACTCCATGGTCAACCGCATGGGCTCGACCTTCCTGCTGCGCATGCAGGAGGACACCGGCGAGACGCCGGCGCAGATCGCCAAGGCCTACACCATCAGCCGCGAAGTGCTGGACGCGCGCGACGTCTGGACCGGGATCGACGAGCTCGACCTGGCGGTGTCCGAGCGCGCGCAGCTGTCGGCGCTGACCGCGCTCTGGCACCTGCAGCGCAACATGACCCGCTGGCTGCTCAACCGTCCGGGCGAGCAGCTGGTGATCGCCACCATGGTCGAGCGCTACGCGGCGCCGATGCGGAAATTGCGCGACGTGCTGCCGGGCATCCTGCCCGGGCCCGGGCGCGCACAACTGCAGGCGGACCTTGGCAACTGGAAGAAGCTGGGCTTCCCGGACGAGCTCGCGCTCGGCCTGGCCTGCTTGCCGTGGTTGAGCTACGGCTTCGACATCGTCGAAGTCGCGCTCGAGCGCGGCCTGCCGGTGGCGGACGTGGCGACGGTGTACTTCGCGCTGTCCGAGGCCCTGCACAGCAAGTGGCTGATGGACAGCGTCGAGAAGCTGTCGGTCGACGGGCGCTGGCATGCGCAGGCCCGTGGCGTGCTGCGCGACGAGTTGCAGGCGCAGCAGCGCGCTCTGGTCGGCAACGTGCTGGCCGCGGGAGGCAAGGGCGACAAGCCCGAGGCGCTGGTGCGGCAGTGGCTGGGACGTGACGATGCCGGGCTGAAGTACACGCTGAACATGTTCGCCGACATGCGCAACCTGCGCTCGATGGATTTCGCGACCCTTTCCGTTGCTGTCCGTCGTCTCGCGCAGATTGCTGCTGCGGGAGCGAGGATTCACTAGCGCGTTGCGAGGGCCTTTCGGGCGTGTGTTCTTTTTTGGCGCGGGAGAAGCGGCGCGCCAAAAAATAACCCACGCCCTGCGGCCCTCGCTTGGCTGCCTCGCTTCGCTCGCAGCGCCAGCTGGCCCGTGTGCGGCGGAACTTCGCTACGTAGCGGGGTCGCGAGAGCCTCGAGCTTTTCCCAACCAATAGGGGCGGAGAGGGCGCACTCCGAGGCGATGGCCTCGGCGGGCATGCCTGTTTCGCGCGCCTAGCGAATGCGTAGCGAGAAACTGGCATGCCTGCCGGGGCCAGCGGCGCAAGAGTTGGGTTAATCTCACACCATGAACCTCCCCCAGGACCCGAGGATCGCGTTCGTGTCCAGCGGCACGCCGGAAGCGCTGGCGGTGCTGGCCGCGCTGGCAGCCACGCACCGCCAGCACGAGGTCGCCGAGGCGGACGTGATCTGCGCCCTGGGCGGCGACGGCTTCATGCTGCAGACCTTGCACCAGCACGGCGGCCATGGCCTGCCGGTGTACGGCATGAAGCTGGGCAGCGTCGGTTTCCTGTTGAACCACTACCACGGCGACATGCTGCTGCGCCGGCTGCACGCCGCCGAGCCGGCGGTGCTGCGGCCGCTGGAGATGCGGGCGATGACCGAGGCGGGGACCAGCTTCGATGCGCTGGCCTACAACGAGGTGTCGCTGCTGCGGCAGACGCGGCAGACGGCGCACCTGCGCATCTACCTCAACGGGAAGGCGCGCCTTGACGAGTTGGTCTGCGACGGCGCGCTGGTGGCCACGCCGGCCGGCAGTACCGCCTACAACTTCTCCGCCCACGGACCGATCCTGCCGCTGGGTTCGGCGGTGATCGCGCTGACCCCGATCGCGGCCTTCCGCCCGCGCCGCTGGCGCGGCGCGATCCTGCGCGCCGACACCGAGGTGAAGCTGGAAGTGCTGGATCCCTACAAGCGCCCGGTCAGCGCCACCGCCGATTCGCACGAGGTGCGCAACGTGGTCGAAGTGCGCGTGCGCGAGTCGCGTGACCGCACGGTGACGCTGCTGTTCGATCCCGAGCACAACCTCGAGGAACGCATCCTCAACGAACAGTTCGTGACGTGAGCGTGCCGGCGGCCGAGGCGTGAGCGTTCCGACCGGCCTGGTCGTCGCCATCACCGCGCGCGCGCTGTTCGACCTCGAGAGAGGCCACGCCCTGTTCGAGGACGAGGGCCTGGAGGCCTACGCGCGGCTCCAGCGCACGCACGAGGACGAGGTGCTCGAGCCGGGCATCGCCTTTCCGCTGGTGCAGCAAGCTGCTGGCGCTCAACGCAGGTGCACCGGCGGACGCGCCGCGGGTCGAGGTGGTGCTGCTGTCGCGCAATTCCTCCGACACCGGCCTGCGCATCTTCAATTCGATCGAGCACTACGGGCTGCAGATCGCGCGCGCCGTCTTCACCTGCGGCGAGCCGACCACGCCCTACATCCAGCCTTTCGGCGCGCAGCTGTTCCTGTCCGCCAATCCCGACTCGGTGCGCCGGGCGCTGCGCGAGCGGCGTCGCCGCCGCCACCATCCTGCCGGCGAAGGCGGCCGCGCAGGTGCACGATCAACTGCGCATCGCCTTCGACGGCGACGCGGTGATCTTCGGCGACGAATCCGAGCGCGTGTCGCAGCTGAGACGGCCTTGCGGCCTTCCATGCGCACGAGAGCGAGCGCGCTCACGAGCCGCTTCGCGGTGGCCCCTTCCGCGGCTTCCTGGCCGCGCTGCACCGCCTGCAGGGCGCCTTCCCCGCTCGAGGACTCGCCGATCCGCACGGCGCTGGTCACCGCGCGCTCGGCGCCGGCGCACAAGCGGGTGATCCTGACGCTGCGCGAATGGGGCGTGCGCCTGGACGAGGCGATGTTCCTGGGCGGCCGCGACAAGGGGCCGTTCCTCGCCACTTTCGGCGCCGACATCTTCTTCGACGACTCCCAGCACAACATCTCCAATGCCCGGCTGCACGTGGCCACCGGGCACGTGCCGCACGGGATCTCCAACCTGGAGTAGCGCCTGAGTGCCGGTTGAACGCGCCGGTTCGTCGCGGTTCATCCGCATTGCCCGTTCAGCGTTCATCCTTGTCCGGATGACCCGAAGATTCGAACTGCCCAGCCTGGGGCGGGTGCGTGCGTGGCTGCGCCTGCGCGGCAGCCTGCGCCCGCGCCCGATCGTCACCGAGCCGGCCCTGCGCGCGGCGCTGTACAGCGCCGACCAGATGGAGCGGCACGGGCAGTCGCTGGCGGCGGCGCATCGCCTCGGTCCCGAGCGGCCGGCCGCGGAGCTGCTGCTGGCGCGGCTTGCCGACAACGAGACGCTGCTTGCCGAAGCCTCGCAGGAGCTGGCGACGGCGAGCGCGGAAGGCTTGCGCATCTCGCCGGCGGGCGAATGGCTGCTCGACAACTTCTACCTGGTCGAGGAGCAGGTGCGCATCGCGCAACGGCACCTTCCGCGCGGCTACAGCCGCGAACTGCCGCGGCTCGCGCGCGGCCCCTCGGCCGGCCTGCCGCGCGTCTACGACATCGCGCTGGAGGCGATCGCCCACGGCGACGGCCGCGTGGACGCGGAAGGCCTGCACCGTTTCGTCGCCGCCTACCAGTCGGTGTCGCCGTTGAAGCTCGGTGAGTTGTGGGCGGTGCCGATCATGCTGCGGCTGGCGCTGATCGAGAACCTGCGGCGGGTCGCCGCGCGGGTGATCTCCGAGCGCCAGGACCGCGCGCTGGCCGCGCACTGGGCCGGGCGCCTGATGGACATGGCCGAGCGCGAGCCGCGCAACGTGGTGCTGGAAGTGGCCGACATGGCGCGCTCCGAGCCGCCGATGAGCACGGCCTTCGTGGCCGAGTTCACGCGCAAGCTGCAGGGCCAGAGCGTGGCGCTGGCCCTGCCGTTGGCCTGGATTGAGCAGTGGCTGGCCGAGTCCGGCCATAGCATCGAGTACCTGGTGCAGCAGGAAGCGCAGCAGCAGGCTGCCGACCAGGTTTCGATCGGCAACAGCATCGGAAGCCTGCGCGCACTGTCGGCGATCGACTGGCGCGAGTTCGTCGAGGACATGAGCCTGGTCGAGCGGGCGCTGCGCATGGATCCGGCCGGCGTGTACCCGCGCATGGACTTCGGCAGTCGCGATCGCTACCGGCATGCGGTGGAGTCGCTGGCGCGGCGCAGCGAACGCAGCGAGCCGGAGGTGGCGCGCGCGGCGGTGGCGCTGGCGCGGGCGGCGCCGCGCGACGAGGACGACGTGCGCCTGCGCCATGTCGGTCATTACCTCGTGGACCTCGGCCAGCAGGGCCTGGAAGAACTGGTGCAGGCCAGGGTGTCCTGGCTGCGGCGGCTGCGCCGGGCCGCGGCTCGGCATCCGCTGGCGCTGTACCTCGGGCCCAAATTGTTGCTGACCCTGGCCTTTGCCTGGCCGCTGCTCGCGGCGGCGCATGGCCAGGGCCTCGGGGCCTGGCCGCTGGCGCTGCTTGCGTTCGCGCTGCTGGTAGCGGCGAGCCAACTCGCCCAGTCAGTGGTCAACCAGGTTGCGACCTGGTTCGTGCAACCCGGCCTGCTGCCGCGCCTGGACATGAGCAAGGGCCTCCCGGTGCAGGCGCGCACGCTGGTGGTGGTGCCGACGCTGCTGGGCGACGAGGCCGGCGTGGATGCGCTGGTCGAAGGCCTCGAGGTGCGTTACCTGGCCAACCGCGACGCGCACCTGTATTTCGGCCTGCTTGGCGACTTCCACGACGCCGCGCACGAGAACCTGCCCGGCGACGAGGCCCTGCTCGAGCGCGCCGGGCGCGGCATCGAGCAGCTCAACCGCCGCTACGCCGCCGAGGACGAGGACCGCTTCTTCCTGTTCCACCGTCCGCGCCGCTGGAACGAACGCGAACGCAAGTGGATGGGCCACGAACGCAAGCGCGGCAAGCTCGGCGAGTTGAACGCGCTGCTGCGCGGCGCCGGCTGGGAGCGCTTCTCGCGCGTGGTTGGCGACATCGGCGTGCTCGCCGGTGTCCGCTACGTGATCACCCTCGACACCGACACCCTGCTGCCGCGCGACGCCGCCGCGGAGCTGGTCGGCACCATGGAGCATCCGCTCAACCGGCCACGCCGCGATCCGGCTACCGGCCTGGTGATCGGCGGCTACGGCATCCTGCAGCCGCGCGTGGGCATCAGCCTGTCGAGCGGGCCGCGCTCGGGCTACGCGCGCCTGTTCGGCAGCGACGCCGGCATCGATCCCTACACGCGTGCGGTTTCCGATCGTGTACCAGGATGTCTTCGAGGAAGGCTCCTTCATCGGCAAGGGCATCTACGACGTGGATGCCTTCGAGCGCGCGCTCGCGGGCCGTTTCCCGGAGAACCGCGATCCTCAGCCACGACCTGGTCGAGGGTTGCCATGCACGCTCGGGCCTGGTCAGCGACGTTCAGCTGTACGAGGACTATCCAAGCACCTACCGCGCCGATGCCAGCCGCCGCGAGCGCTGGATCCGCGGCGACTGGCAGTTGCTGCCCTGGCTGCTGCCCTGGGCGCGGGCAGAGGATGGACGCTGGCGGCGCAACCCGATCGGCGCGCTCTCGGCCTGGAAGATCTTCGACAACCTGCGCCGCAGCCTGGTCGCGCCGGCGCTGCTGGGGCTGCTGCTGACGGCCTGGCTGGCGATGCGCGCGCCGCTGGCCTGGACGCTGGCGCTGCTGGCCGTGCCGCTGCTGCCGGTGCTGCTGTCCCTGCTGCAGGAACTGGTCGGCAAGCCGGGCGAGCTGCGCTTGCGCGCACACCTGGGTGCAGTCGCCGATTCGGTGTCGCGCCAGCTCGCGCGCGCGGCGCTGTTCCTGTCCTGGCTGCCGCACGAGTCCTGGGTGGCGCTGCGATGCGATCGCGCGCACGCTGTGGCGGATGGCGGTGACGCGGCGCGGGCTGCTGGAATGGCAAAGCTCCGGCGAAGTCGAGCGCGCCGGTGGCGACGACCATGCCTCGAGCTGGCGGCGCATGGCGATTGCGCCGGCGCTTGCACTCGCCACCGGGGCCCTGCTGCGCGTGGCAGCGGCCGGAAGTCCTGCCCGATAGCCTTGCCGCTGCTGCTGCTCTGGCTGGCTGCACCCTCGCTCGCCTGGGCCTCGGGGCGGCCGGTAGCCGCGGCGGAAGGCACGCTTTCCGGCCAGCAGCAGCAAGAGCTGCGCAGGTTGCGCGCGCAAGACCTGGCGCTTCTTCGAGCGCCACGTCAGCGCAGCAGGACAACTGGCTGCCGCCGGACAACCTGCAGGAAGTGCCGGCGCCGATCATCGCGCACCGCACCTCGCCGACCAACATCGGACTGGCGCTGCTGGCCAACCTGGCTGCGCACGACTTCGGCTACATCGGCGCCGGCGAATTGCTGCTGCGCGGCGGCAACACCCTGCGACGCATGGCCAGGCTCGAGCGGCATCGCGGGCATTTCTACAACTGGTACGACACGCAGACGCTGCAGCCGCTGCCGCCGCGCTACGTCTCCTCGGTGGACAGCGGCAACCTCGCCGGCCACCTGCTGATGTTGCGCGCGGGGCTGCTCGCGCTCGCCGACGCGCCGCTGTTGCATGCGCGCATCGGCGAGGGCCTGCTCGATACGCTGGCCGTGCTCGCAGACCGCCTTCGGCGAAGCGCTTCCCGCCACCGTCCTCGCCTTGCGCGAGCAGCTTGCCGCCGCCCCGGCCGGCGCGGAGCGACGCGCAGTCGCTGCTGCAGCGCACGCGCATGCTGGCCGAGGAGCAGCTGGCTGCGGCGCGCGCCGCGGGCAAGGCCGAGGCCGAGGACTGGGCGCAGTCGCTGTTGCGGCAATGCGATTCGCAGCTCGAGGACCTGGAACTGCTGCACCCCTGGCTGTGGCCCGATGCCGGCAGCGAGCAGGTCGCGCCCGCGAACCTGCGCGTGCTGGCCGCGACCGACCTGGAGGCGCTGCCGGAGGCGCAGCGCGAGGCGGTGGCGCCGGCGCGCGAGCTGGCGCGGAGCCGACTGGCCGAGATCGAGGCGCAGGCGGAACTGGCAGGCGAGTTTGCGCGCATGCAGTACCAGTTCCTCTACGACAGCTCGCGCGCATCTGCTGGCGATCGGCTACAACGTGGACGAGCGTCGCCTCGACGCCAGCTTCTACGACCTGCTGGCGTCCGAAGCGCGACTGGCGAGTTTCGTCGCGATCGCGCAGGGGCAGTTGCCGCAGGAAGGCTGGTTCGCGCTGGGTCGCCTGCTGACGGTGACCGGCAGCGGCGAGCCGGTGCTGCTGTCCTGGAGCGGCTCGATGTTCGAGTACCTGATGCCCACGCTGGTGATGCCGAGCTTCGCCGGCACGCTGCTGGACCAGACCTGCGCGCGCCGCGGTCGCGCGCCAGATTGACTACGGCAGCCGAGCGCGGCGTGCCCTGGGGCGTGTCGGAATCCGGCTACAACATCGTCGACGTGCACCTCAACTACCAGTACCGCGCCTTCGGCGTGCCCGGGCTCGGCCTCAAGCGCGGCCTGTCGGCGACGACCTGGTGGTGGCGCCCTACGCCAGCGCGCTGGCGCTGATGGTGGCGCCGGTGGCGGCGGCGCAGAACCTGCAGCGGCTGGTCGCAGGAGGGCGCGGAGGGCGATTTCGGGCTGTACGAGGCGATCGACTACACCGCCGGCGCGGCTGCCGCGCGGCCAGGAGCGCGCACTGATCGTGCAGTTATTCATGGCGCACCACCAGGGCATGAGCTTGCTGGCGCTGCGCGCATGTGCTGCTGGACCGGCCGATGCAGCGCCGCTTCGAGTCCGACCCGCAGTTCCAGGCCACCATGCTGCTGCTGCAGGAGCGCGTGCCGCGCACCGCGGTGCAGTACCTGCACGCGACCGAGTTGCCGGCGCTCGATGCCGGCGCGCGCAATGCCGAGACGCGAGCTGCGCGTGCTCACCGATCCCGACACCGCGCGCCCGGCCGTGCAGCTGCTTTCCAACGGCCGCTACCACGTGATGCTGACCAGCGCCGGCGGCGGCTACAGCCGCTGGCGCGACCTCGCCGTCACCCGCTGGCGCGAGGACGCCACCAGCGACCACTGGGGCAGCTTCCTGTACCTGCGCGACGTCGAGCGGCGGCGAGTTCTGGTCGACTGCGTACCAACCCACGCTGCGCAAGCCGGCCGGTTACGAGGCGATCTTCTCCGACGCGCGCGCCGAGTTCCGCGGCCGCGAGCAGGACATCGAGATGCACGCCGAGATCGTCGTCTCGCCCGAAGACGACATCGAGCTGCGCCGCACCACCATCACGCAATCGTTCACGCGTGCGCCGCACGATCGAAGTGACCAGCTACGCCGAGGTGGTGCTGGCGCCGGCCGATGGCCGACGCGCTGCACCCGGCCTTCGGCAAGCTGTTCGTGCAGACCGAGCTGGTGCCCGAGCTGCAGGCGATCCTGTGCACGCGCCGGCCGCGCTCGGAGAGCGAGCTCGACGCCGTGGATGTGCCACCTGATGGCGGTGCACGAGGCCGACATCCGGTGCGGTCTCCTACGAAACCGATCGCGCGCGCTTCATCGGGCGCGGCCGCAGCCGTCGCGGCCGGCGGCGATGATCGCGCGGACCGGCTGTCCGACAGCGCCGGCTCGGTGCTCGATCCCGTCGTCGCGATCCGCTGCGGATCATCCTGGAGCCCGACCAGAGCGCCATCATCGACGTCGTCACCGGCATGGCGGAAACGCGCGAGGAGTGCCTGCGGCCTGGTCGGACAAGTACCGCGACCGCCACCTGGCCGACCGCGTGTTCGACCTGGCGTGGACGCACAGCCAGGTGTTGCTGCGCCAGCTCAACGCGACGCAGGCCGATGCGCAGCTGTACGAACGCCTCGCCGGCTCGCGTGCTGTACGCCAACGCCGGCGCTGCGCGCCGATCCCGGCATGCTGGCGCGCAACCGCCGCGGCCAGTCGGGACTGTGGGGACAGTCCGATCTCCGGCGACCTGCCGATCGTGCTGCTGCAGATCGCCGACTGGCGCCAACATCGAACTGGTGCGGCAACTGGTGCAGGCGCACGCCTACTGGCGCCTCAAGGGCCTGGCGGTGGACCTGGTGATCTGGAACGAGGATCACGCCGGCTATCGACAGCACCTGCAGGACCAGATCATGGGCCTGATCGCCGGCGGCATGCGAGGCGAGGCTGATCGACCAGCCCGGGCGGCATCTTCGTGCGGCCCGCGCAGCAGATTTCCAGCGAGGACCGCATGCTGATGCAGGCGGTGGCGCGGGTGGTGCTGAGCGACGACCGCGGCACGCTGGCCGAGCAGGTCGTGCGCCGACCGCTGGAGACGCCGCTGCCGCGTGCGCTGCGAGATCGAGCCGCGCCGCCACGAAACGGTCGTCTCCGGCGAATCGGCGCAGGACATCGCGCTGCGCGAAGGCCTGCAGCTACGCAACGAATACGGCGGCTTCAGCGCCGACGGCAGCGAGTACGTGATCCGCTTGTCGCCGGGACAGGCGACGCCGGCGCCCTGGTGCAACGTGCTCGCCAATCCCTGCTTCGGCACGCGTGGTGACCGAGAGCGGCGGCGCCTACACCTGGGGCGAGAACGCGCACGAGTTCCGGCTCGACGCCGTGGCACAACGACCCGGTCGAGCGATCCGCAGCGGCGAGGCCTTCTGATCTGCGCGACGAGGAAAGCGGCCGCTTCTGGTCGCCGACGCCGCTGCCTTCGCGCGGGCAGGGCGCGCTACACCACCCGCCACGGCTTTGGCTACAGCGTGTTCGAGCACAGCGAGGACGGCATTTCCAGCGAGCTCTGGGTGTACGTCGCGCTCGACGCCTCGGTGAAGTTCTCGGTGCTGCGCGTGCGCAACCTGTCCGGGCGCGCCGCGCCGGCTCTCGCTCACCGGCTACGTCGAATGGGTGCTCGGCGACCTGCGCGCGAAGACCGCGATGCACGTGGTCACCGAGTCCGACCCGGGCAGCGGCGCGCTGCTCGCGCGCAACGCCTACAACATCGAGTTCCCGGGCCGCGTCGCCTTCTTCGACGTGGACCACGACGAAGCCAGATCCACCCGTAGCGCCACCGGCGACCGCATCGAGTTCCTCGGCCGCAACGGCAGCCTGCGCAGTCCCGCTGCGCTCGGCCGCGCGCGCCTGTCCGGGCGCGTGGGCGCCGGGCTCGATCCCTGCGGCGCGCTGCAGGTCGCCTTCGAACTGGAGGACGGCGAGACGCGCGAGATGGTCTTCCGCCTGGGCCTGGGGCGCGACCTCAACGACGCGCGCACACTGCTGCAGCGCTTCCGCGCTGGCGGCGCCGCGGCGCAGTCGCTGCAGCAGGTGCGCGCTCACTGGCAGGCGACGCTGGGCGTGGTGCAGGTGCAGACGCCCGATCCTGCGCTCGACGTGCTGGCCAACGGCTGGCTGCTGTACCAGACCATCGCCTGCCGCTTCTGGGCGCGCAGCGGCTACTACCAGTCGGGCGGCGCCTACGGTTTCCGCGACCAGCTGCAGGACAGCATGGCGATGCTGCATGGCAGATCCGGCGCGGGTGCGCGCGCACCTGCTGCTGTGCGCCGCGCACCAGTTTCCAGAAGGTGACGTGCAGCACTGGTGGCATCCGCCGCTCGACCGCGGCGTGCGCACGCGCTGCTCGGACGACTACCTGTGGCTGCCGCTGGCGGTCGGCCGCTACGTCGAGGTCACCGGCGACCGCGCCGTGCTCGACGAGACGGTGCCCTTCGTCGAGGGCCGGCCGGCTGAACATGGACGAGGAGTCGCTACTACGACCTGCCGGCGCGCTCGGCGCAACGCGAGTCGCTGTACGAGCATTGCCTGCGCGCGCTGGCCAATGCGCGTGCGCGTGGCGTGCACGGGCTGCCGCTGATCGGCTGCGGCGACTGGAACGACGGCATGAACCTGGTCGGCGAGCACGGCCGCGGCGAGAGCGTGTGGCTGGGCTTCTTCCTGCACGAGGTGCTGAGCCGCTTCGAGCCGGTCGCGCGCATGCGTGGCGACGACGACACTCGCCACGCGCTGCTCGCCGAGGCCGAACAGTTGCGCGGCGCGCTGGACTCCGCGCGCCTGGGACGGCGACTGGTATCCGCCGCGCCTATTTCGACGACGGCATGCCGCTGGGCTGCGCCGCCAACGAGGAGTGCCGCATCGACTCGATCGCGCAGAGCTGGTCGGTGCTGTCCGGCGCCGCTGACCCGGCGCGCGCGCGCCAGGCGATGGATTCGCTCGACCGCCACCTGGTCAACCGCGAAGCCGGGCTGGTACAGCTGCTGGAGCCGCCCTTCGACCACATGCGCCCGAGCCCGGGCTACATCCAGGGCTACGTGCCCGGCGTGCGCGAGAACGGCGGCCAGTACACGCACGCGGCGGTCTGGGCGGCGATGGCCTTCGCCGAGCTCGGCGACGCCGAACGCGCCTGGGAGCTGTTCGAGCTGATCAATCCCGTGCGCCACGGCACCAGGCCCGAATCGCTGGACGATCTACAAAGTCGAGCCCTACGTCGTCGCCGCCGACGTCTATGGCGTCGAGCCGCACGTGGGCCGCGGCGGCTGGACCTGGTACACCGGCTCCGCCGGCTGGATGTACCGGCTGATGGTGGAATCGCTGCTCGGGCTGCGCGTCGAGCACGGCCGCCTGCGCATCGCGCCGCTGCTGCGCCCCGGCTGGAGCGATTACCGCATCGACTACCGCCACGGCGGCAGCCGCTACCGCATCCGCGTGCACGCCGGCGAAGCCGGCGAAACGGCGTTGCTGAGCCTGGACGGCGTGGCGATGGAGGATGGCGTGCCGCTGCTGGATGACGGCGGCGAGCACGAGGTGCTGTTGCGGGCGCCGCCGGCCTGAGCCCGGGGTTGCTATCCTGCGGCCTCGGTCGCAGGAGTGGTGCATGGCTGGAACCGCGTTTCCGATGAGGCAGGCCTGGCTGGCCGTGATGCTGTTCGCGCTGAGCGCCTGCGGCGGCGGCGACAAGCCCGCGGGCGCAGGCGTCGCGCAGGATGCGGACGCGCCGGCACGCCAGCGCGAGGGGCGCCTGGAAGTGCTCGCCGTGGCGGGCACCCTGCCGGCCAACAGTCCCATCCTGCGCGCCTTCGAGACGCAGACCGCGTGCAAGCTGCAGTTGCGCACCGCGGCGGACGCCGCCGAGCTGCTGGCGCTGGCGGCACAGGTGGACGCCGACGTCGTGCTCGCCGGCGGCGACATCGCCGACAGCCTGGTCGCCTCGGGCCGGGTACGCGCGCTCGATGCCTCGCGGCTGCCATCCCTGGCCAGCGTCGAAGCGCGCTTGCGGGCACTGCCGGGGGCGCTGGTCGATGGCCGCCGCTACGGCGTGCCCTGGCGCTGGCAACCGGTGGTGCTGGCCTACGACAGCGCACGCTATCCGGCGCCGCCGGCAAGCTGGTCCGAGTTGTACGTCCCGGCCGGCGACCCGCTGCCGCAGGTGCTGGTGGGGGACGATCCGCTGCTGATCGCCGACGCGGCCTTGCTGCTGG
Organism: uncultured Gammaproteobacteria bacterium; assembly: GCA_963707625.1. Taxonomy (GTDB): domain Bacteria; phylum Pseudomonadota; class Gammaproteobacteria; order Xanthomonadales; family Xanthomonadaceae; genus Arenimonas. The sequence goes on along the minus strand of CAVPQV010000019.1, from coordinate 133,632 downwards.
CCGCCTCGCGCCCGGAGCTGGGCATCGTCGATCCCTACGCGCTCGATGCGCGGCAATACGCGGCCGCGCTGGCGCTGCTGCGCGCACAGAAAGCCGCCTCGCGCGGCACCTGGCGCGACCTCGACTCGCAGCTGGAAGGATTCCGCAACGGCGTTTCCGCCAGCGCTTCCACGCCGGCGATGGTGCAGGCGATGCAGGCGCAATCGCTGCCGGTGGCCTGGACCCTGCCCGCCGAAGGCGGCAGCGCACAGGTCGAAGTTGCGATGCTGCATGCCGGCGCCAGCCACCCCGAGTGCGCGCGGGCCTGGTTTGAGTGGACGCTGTCGCCTGCGGCGCAGGCGCAGCTGGCCGCCGCTGCCGGCGCGCTGCCGGCGGTGGCCGCCGCCTGCGCGATCGAGCCGCTCGCCGCCGTCAACGCCTGCGCGCGCGATGGCATGGCGCTGCTGCCGCGCCTGCACCTGCGGCAGGTGCCGCGCGCGCGTTGCGGCAAACGCACCTGCGTTCCCTACAGTCGCTGGACCCGCGACTACCTGGCCTTGCTGGCAGCGCCGTGATCGCAAACTCCTGTTCCAGGGAAGACTGATGAAGCATCGAAACCAATACCTCGCCGCGCTGACTTGTCTGGGCCTGTGCGCCTGCAATGGCGATGGCGCCGGCGCCGATGCGCCCCCGGCGCCGGCGGCCGCGACGCCGCCCGCGATCGCGGCGGTTGCCGCTGCGCCAGCGGCGGCGGCGGGCGAAACGGCGCCGCGGCAACTGCTGCAGGCCTGGCTAGCGGCCTGGAACGCGCACGACCAGCGGCGCCTCGGACTGCTGCTCGCCGACGACGTCGAGTATTTCGACGCAGGCTTCTCCGGCATCCAGCGCGGCCGCGATGCGGCGATCGAGAACGGCGTGTCGGTGTTCCTGCGCGGGCTGCCAAACCTGCGCTGGGAACTGCGCGGCGAGCCCATCGTGGGCGCCGACGCGATCGCCTGGGAGTGGACGCTGACCGGCACCAACACCGGTACCTGGGGCGGTATCCAGGCCACGCGCCAGCAGATCAACCTCAAGGGCGTCGGCCTGATGCGCGTGCGCGAAGGCCGCATCGTGCAGGTCGCGATCTATTACGACACCGGCACGCTCAACCGGCAGCTGGGGCTGTAACCGGGCGCCGTCCCGCGTAAACCAGCCAGGCCAGCGCGACCACCACCGCCGCGCCCAGGAAGCTGGCCGCGCCGCCGCGCCATTCCCACAACGCCGAGGCCAGCACCGCGCCGAGCACGCCGCCGACGCCGGAGCTGACGCTGTACAGCAGGCTCTGCCCGGCGGCGGCCTCGCGGCCGGGGAAGGAGGCCGCCATCTGCCGAATGCAGCAGCTGTGGAAGACCGCGAAGCTGAAGGCGTGCAGCAATTGCACCGCGAACATCAGCGCCAGTTCGCCCGGCAGCAGCGCCGTCGCGGTCCAGCGCAGCACGCTCAGCGCCAGGCACAGCGACATCAGCGCCGGCGCGCCATAACGCGCGAACAGGCGCGGCGACCACTGGAACATCAGGATCTCGCTGAGCACGCCCGCTCCCCACAGCAGCCCGATCGCCAGTCCCGAGTGCCCGGCCGCCTGCAGGTGCAGGGTGTAGAAGACGTAGAAGGCGCCGAAGCCCATCTGCATGAGCAAGGCGACCAGCAGGAAGCGGCGTATCCCCGGCCGCCGCCACAGCTGCGCCCTGTCCAGGTGCGGGCGCTCGTCGTGCGGGGAACGCGCGTCGCGGTGCGGCAGCGCCGCCAGCAGCATCAGCGCGAACAGCGGCAGTACCAGCCAGGGGAAGTTCGTCGCGCCGAAACGGTCGAGCAGCCAGCCGTAGCTGGAGGCCACCAGCAGGAAGCCGATCGAGCCCCAGACGCGGATGCGGCCGTATTCCGCGCTGCGCTCGCCCAGCGCGGTCAGCGTCATCGCTTCGAATTGCGGCAGCAGCGGGTTGTACACCAGCCCGAACAGCGCCATCACCACGCACAGTCCGATCGCGCCCTGGAACAGGGTGAAGCCGCCGAACAGCAGCAGCGTCAGCGCGCTGCCGAGCAGCAGCCAGGCGCCGGGACGGTCGCCGCGCGAAATCGCCGCGGTCCAGGCCGGCGGCCCGAGCACGCGCGTGCCGTACCACAGCGCCATCATTGCGCCGAGCACCCAGCCGGAATGGCCGAGCGCGTCCACGAAGCGTCCGATATAGGGCGAGAAGGCGCCGAGCCCGGCGTAGTAGAAGAAGTAGAACGAGGAGTGGCTGCGCAGGCGGTGCGGCACTCAGCGCTCCAGGTCCGCCGCGATGCGCGCGCCCCAGTCTTCGAGCGCATCGAGCAACGCCTGCGCCGGGCCCGGTCCGTGTTGCGCGCGCAGCGCCGCGATGCTGGCGGCGTAGCTGTCGAAATCGTATTCGGACAGGCCGCTGTCGCGGCCGAGCCGGCGCCGGCGGTAGTCGTTCCACTGCGCGCGCTCGCCGGCGTCGAGCGATTCCGGCCAGTTGCGCGCGCGGTAGCGCAGCAACAGCTCCGGGCAGCGCGGGTCGCGCAGTTCGGCGGCGAAGGCGCGCAGCGCCTGCGGCGCGCTGCTGCGGATGCGCGCGAACTGGCGGCGGTCGCCGTCGGCGATGAAGCCGTCGTAGAGCGCGGCATCGGCGTCGCCGGGCTCGCGGTGGCCTTCGCTGGCGAACACGCGGCGCACTTTCTCGGCCAGGCCAGGCGCCTCGCGCAGTCGCTGCGCGCGGCGCTCGGCCGCGGCGCGGTCGATGCCCAGGCGCGCGAAGTCGGCCTCGCGCAGGTGCGCCAGCGGCACCAGCACCGGGCACTTGTTGCCGTGGATTTCCTTCAGGCCGATGCGGCGCTCGCCCTCGGGCAGGTCGGCGACCGGGGTGTACAGGCGATCGGCGATGTCGGCTGCCTCCAGCGCCAGCAGGGCGTCCGGCTCCTCGTCCAGGTCGCAGGCGATCACCCGCGTTTCGATGCGCGGGTGGCGCGCCAGCGGCAGCACCAGCGCCGCGCAATGGCGCGAAGCCGGGTAGCGGCTGGAAATGTGCAGCACCGGGGTCATGCCGGCGATGTCGAGCAGCCCGGCGACATGGCGCTTGTCGCGCAGGCGCAGGGCATAGTCCCAGAGCTTCGGCTGCGCGGCGCGCAGGCGCCGGGCCAGGCCGAGCAGGGCGCGCACGTCGGACAGCGCCTCGTGGGCGGTGCCTTCGCGGGTTCCGTTGGCGCCCGCCAGGTCGTCCAGCTTGAATGCAGGGCGCGCCATCCTCGCGCAACGGCCACTCGATGCCCTCGGGGCGCAGCGCGCGCATCAGGCGCATGACGTCGAGCAGGTCCCAGCGCGAGTTGCCGTCCTTCCATTCGCGCTCGTAGGCATCGTGGAAATTGCGGTACAGGCCGTAGCGGATGAACTCGTCGTCGAAGCGCAGCGAGTTGTAACCCACGGCGCAGGTGCCCGGCACCGCCATTTCCTCGTGCACGCGCGCGAAGAACTCCGCCTCGCGCAGTCCGTCGCGCAGCGCCTGCTGCGGGGTGATGCCGGTGATCAGCGTGGCTTCCGGCGAAGGCAGCAGGTCGAGCGCGGGCTGGCAGAACAGCGACACCGGCTCGCCGATCGGGTTGAGTTCCGCGTCGGTGCGGATCGCGGCGAACTGCGCGATGCGCGTGCGCCGCGGGTCGCGCCCGAAGGTCTCGAGGTCATACCAGAGAAAACTATGGGTCATGGGGCTTGCAGCGCCCTCGACCCTTCCGTAACCGCGCCGACCAACGAAGCCGCCTTCACGTCGGGTCTTCCATTAGCGGTTCCAGCCGCGCCAGAACCAGCGCATCCGCGCGGGCCAGGTCCACCTGCGCGAGGTCGTCGAGGCCGGCGCAGCACTCGAGCAGGATGCCGCGCTGGATCTCCCCGCGCAGCAAGGCAACCGCGTAGGGCACGCGCAGGAAGCTGACCATCGAGTAGCGCGGCACGAAGCGGCCGGGGTGGCGCTTCATCAATAAGCTGCTCAAGCTGCCGTCTGCAGCAGGAAATCCGCGTCAGCTACTTGATCGCGCATCTCGACGTAGTTTTCCAGCGCCATCGCCTGGATCGCCTCGGCATTCGGCCGCCGCTCGGCCTCGAAGCCGGCGAAGGCGCGCTGCCAGTCGTCGGCCTCGCTCGATGTGCCGCGCCAGCGCGATGCAGTCCTCGAAGGCGCAGTTCATGCCCTGGCCGTGGAAGGGCACCATCGCGTGCGCGGCGTCGCCGAGCAACACCGTGCGCTCGTCCAGGTGCCAGCGCGTCAGGTGCAGGGTGCCGAGCATGCCGACCGGATTGCGCGACCAGTCCTCGTCGAAGTCCGGCATCAGCGCCAGCGCGTCGCCGAACTCGCGCCTGGAACAGCGCCCGCGCGGCGCCGGTGTCGGGCAGGGTGTCGAAGCCCGGCGCGCCGTGCAGCGGCAGGAACAGCGTGACCGTGAAGGTGTGCTCGGTGTTCGGCAGCGCGATGCACATGTAGCTGCCGCGCGGCCAGATGTGCAGCGCGTTGCGGCTCGAGCAGGAAGCCGCCATCGCCGCCCGGCGGAATCTCCAGTTCCTTGTAGCCGTGGTCGAGCGGCTCGAAGCGCTCGCCCAGCTCGATCTGCGCCGGCCAGCGCCTGGCGCACGGCCGAGCCGGCGCCGTCGGCGCCGACCAGCGACTCGAAGTCGCAGCGATTCGCTGCGGCCGTCGCTGTCGTCGACGCAGCTGCAGGCGGCGCTGGCCGAAGTCCACGCCGCTGCATGCGCTGCATCGAAGTGCAGGCGCGCGCCGGCCGCTTCGGCGGCGTCGAGCAGGCTGATGTTGAGGCGGCCGCGGTGCACCGACCAGATCACCTCGCTGTCGTCGCGGCCGTAGCGCTGTAGCTGCGGCTCGCCCTCGAGCGCATGCACCATGCGCCCGCGCATCATCACCGCCTGCGCCATCACCGCCTCGGTGCAGCCCGGCCTGGCGCAGCGCGTGCAGGCCGCGCTCGGCCAGCGCCAGGTTGATCGAGCGGCCGCCCTCGAAGCCCTTCAGGCGTGGATCCGGGCGGCGCTCGCAGCACCTGCACCGGCCAGCCCGGCGCGCCAGCAGCGCCGCCAGCAGCGCGCCGGCCAGGCCGGCGCCGGCAATGGTGATGACCGCCGAACCCGGGCGCATCAGGCCGGGGCCCAGGCGGCGACCGCGTCGGCGAAGGCGCGCACATCGTCGAAGCTGTTGTACAGCGGCGCCGGCGAAATGCGGATGACATCGGGCTCGCGCCAGTCGCCGATCACGCCGCTGCGCGCCCAGGTGTTCGAACAGTGCGCGCCCGCGCTCGCGCCCGCCGACCACGCGCAGCGACAGCTGGCAGCCGCGCGCGCTCGGGTTCGCTCGGCGTGACGATCTGCAGCCGGTCGGCGAGCCGCGCGCGGATCAGCGCCTCCAGGTAGCCGGTGAGCTGCGGTCGGACTTCGCGCGCAGCGCGCCATGCCCGCGCGCTGCGAACACCTCCAGCGACGCGCGCAGCGGCGCCAGCGCCAGGATCGGCGGGTTGCTCAGCTGCCAGCCGTCGGCGCCGGGCGTGGGCACGAACTCCGGGCCCATGCGGAAGCGGCTGGCCTGGTCGTGGCCCCACCAGCCGGCGAAGCGCGGGCGGTCGCTGTCGTGCGTGGCGCTCGTGCACGAAGCAGCCGGCGATCGCGCCCGGGCCGGAGTTCAGGTACTTGTAGCTGCACCAGGCGGCGAAGTCGGCGCCGCTGTCGTGCAGCTGCAGTTCGCAGGTTGCCGGCGGCATGCGCCAGGTCGAAGCCGACGGTCGCGCCCTGCGCCTGCGCCAGCCGCGTGACTTCCCGCAAGTCGAAGGCCTGCCCGGTGCGGTACTGCACGCCCGGCCACAGCACCAGCGCGATCTCGCGTCCGCGTTCGGCCAGCACCCGCTCCAGCGCGGCCATCGAGATGGTGCCATCGGGCTCGTCGCCTTCCAGCTCGATCAACGACTGCGCCGGATCGAAGCCATGGAAGCGGATCTGCGATTCCACCGCGTAGCGGTCGGAGGGGAAGGCGCCGGCCTCGATCAGGATCGCATGGCGCGCCGGCGTCGGCCGGTAGAAGCTGACCATCATCAGGTGCAGGTTCACGGTCAGCGAGTTCATCGCCACCACTTCGGACGGCTCCGCCCCCACCACCTGTGCCAGCGACTCCCGCACGAAGCCGTGGTAGGGCATCCACGGGTGCTTGCCGTGGAAATGCGCTTCGACGCCGAGCCGCGCCCAGTCGTCGAGTTCGTCGAGCAGCGCGCCGCGCACGGCCGTCGGCTGCAGGCCCAGCGAGTTGCCGCAGAAGTAGCGTTGCTGCCGGTCGCCGTGCGGCGGGATGTGGAACTCTGCGCGAAAGGCGCGCAGCGGGTCGGCGGCGTCGAGCTCGGCGGCAAGGGAATCGGCGCCGCGCGCGTCGGCGGCGATGCGTTCGGAATAGGCCTGCATGTCAGTCGAAGCGCGCCTTGTTCAGGCCCAGCCACTCCAGCGCGGTGCCGTGGAACAGGCGCGCGCGCCCGGCTTCATCGAGCTTGAGCGCGTCAATGCCGCTGCCGGGCTCCTGCTCGCCGAGCGGGAAGGGGTAGTCGGTGCCGAGCATCACGGTATCGATGCCGACAGTGTCGATCAGGTACTGCAGCGCGCGCGGGTCGTGCACGCAGGAGTCGAAGTACATGCGGCCGAAGTACTCGCGCGGATTGCGCGGATTGTCGATCGCGACCAGGTCCGGCCGCATGTTGAAGCCATGCTCGATGCGGCCGATGGTGTAGGGGAAGGAACCGCCTCCATGCGCGAAGCAGACCTTCAGCTTGGGGTGGCGCTCGAGCACGCCGCCGAAGATCAGCGCGCAGGCGGCGCGCGACTGCTCGGCCGGCATGCCCACCAGCCAGGGCATCCAGTAGCGCGGCATGGTGTCGCTGCCCATCATGTCCCAGGGGTGCACCAGGATCGCCGCGCCCAGGGCTTCCGCCGCCTCCCAGAACGGCCGCAGCTCTTCCTCGTCGAGGTTCCAGTCGTTGACGTGCGAGCCGATCTGCACGCCCTGCAGGTCGAGCTGCTCCATGCAGCGCTCCAGCTCCTGCACCGCCAGGCGCGGCGACTGCAGCGGCACAGTGCCGATGCCGGCGTAGTGCTTGCGGTGCGTGCGGCAGGTATCGGCCATGTGCTCGTTGAGCGACGCGTGCAGTTCGAGCGCGTGCTGCGGCTTGGAGGTGTAGCAGAACATCACCGGCACGGTGCTGATCACCTGCACCTGCACGCCGAAGCGCGCGTAGTCGTCGATGCGCTCCTGCGCGTCCCAGGTCTTGGGCCAGATCTCGCGGAAGAACTTGCCGTCCTTGTAGATGCGGTGGCGGCCGTCGTCGCCGTGGTGGATCACCGGAAAGCGATCGTCGCCGTACTTCGCGGCGAGGTCCGGCCAGTCGCGCGGCAGGTAGTGGGCGTGGGTGTCGATCTTGAGCATGGGTGGAATGGTACTTCCCCGCGGGCATCGGCCGCAGCCAGGAACCGCTCAGGCCAGGCCGAGGACCTCGGCGTAGCGCTGCGCGACCGCGTCCTGGGAGAACTCGCGGGCGCGCTGCCACGCGCGTTCGACCATCTCGGACTGCGCGCCGGATATGGTTTCGAGGATGGCCCGGGCCAGCGCGGCCGGGTCGTCCATCGGCACCAGCCTGCCGGCACGGCCGCCCTCGAGGATATCCGCCCCGGCGCCCGGGCAGTCGGTCGCGATCACCGGCGTGCGGCAGGCCATGGCCTCGAGCAGCACGTTCGGGAAGCCTTCCCACGACGAGGGCAATACGAAGGCGTCGGCATTCGCGACCCAGGGGTAGGGGTTGTCCACGAAGCCGGGGAAGTCCACCGCGCTGGCGATGCCCAGTTCGCTCGCCTGCGCCCGCAGCGCGGGCAGCAGTTCGCCTTCGCCCAGCACCACCAGGCGAAGCTGCGGACTTTGCTCCTGCGCGAGGGCAAAGGCGGCCAGCAGCAGCGCCTGGTTCTTCTGCGGGTGCAGGCGCCCGGACGTGACCAGGGTGGTCTCCGGCCGTCCCGGGCGTAGCCAACGGTGTTCGACCGGCAGCCCCTGCAGCGACTCGATGCGCTCGAAATCCACCGGATTGGGCAGGAACACGATCCGCGAGCGCTCGGCGACGCCATGCCTGACCAGCTCTTCGGTGGCATCGCCCGAGTTGGAGATGATCGCCGCCGCGCCGCGGTACGCCAGGCGCAGTCGCAGCAGGTTCTTGCAGCGGCGCAGGGCGGATTTCGCGGTGATGGCGTTGAGCGTGTTGGCCTCGCGCACCACCAGCCGGTAGTCGCGGAAGAACAGCCGCGACAGCCCCACCGGCACGCTGACGTTGCGGTACATGGTCAGCACGCTGTCCGGGCGGATCTCGCGCAGCGCCCGCGCGATCTTGCGGTAAGGGGTGCTGCTGGCCGAATCCAGGCTTGCCACGCGCACCGAAGGCAGCAGGTCCTGCCGCAGCGGGCCCTGGTCGCGGAACACCAGCACGGTCACCGCGATCCCGGCGCGGGAGTAGAAGTTGGCGAGGTTGACGCCGATGCGCTGGGCGCCGCCGCCGGCGAACTCGGGCATCACGATGCAGAGGTGGCGGTCGGGCATGCGTGGGCCCGCGGGCTAAGGCCCGGGGGCGGCTTCGTAATGGGCGGGGCGCGGATTGAGCAGCCCGCACACGCCGCAGCGGCGCAACTCCTCGGAGGCGTAGAAGCGCTCGAACACCGGCGGGAAGTCGGACTCGATGCTGCCGAGCGGGAAGAACTCCTCGTACAGCTTGTGGTTGCAGCGCTCGCAGAACCAGATCAGGCCGTCGCGCTCGCCCGGCAGGCGCTTGCGCTCGATCACCAGCCCGACCGAACCGGCGGCCCGCTGTGGCGAATGCGCCACCCGCGGCGGCAGGTAGAAGACCTCGCCCGGGCCGATGGTGATTTCGCGCATGCGCCCATCTTCCTGCACGCGCAGCATGGCCTGGCCCTCGAGCTGGTAGAAGAACTCCGGGCCTTCGTCCCAGTGGTAGTCGCTGCGCGAGTTCGGGCCGCCGACGATCATCACGATGAAGTCGCCGTCCACAATGCATTTGTTGCCGACTGGCGGCTTGAGCAGGTGTCGGTGTTCCTCGATCCAGGCTTGCAGGTTGAAGGCGGGCGCGAGCATGTCAGCGGTCCTCGGGGAAAACGGCCAGGCACTTGAGTTCGATCGCGATCGGCGTGGGCAGCGCGGTGATGCCCAGGGTGGTGCGGCAGGGCGCGCTCGCCGCGTCGGGGAAGTACTCCGCCCACACCGCGTTGTAGGCGGGGAAGTCGCGCGCCATGTCGGTGAGGTAGACGGTGACGTCCACCAGGTCCTGCCAGCGTGCGCCGCTGGCTTCCAGCACCGCGCGCACGTTGGCGAACACCGAGTGGCACTGCGCGACGATGTCGTAGCTCGCCAGCCTGCCGTCGGCACCGACACGGTTGCCGGGAATGGAATCGTCGCGCGCGTCGCGTGGGCCGATGCCCGACAGGAACAGCAGGTTGCCGACCCGGCGCGCGTGCGGATAGCGGCCGACGGCTTTCGGGGCGCTGGTGGCGTGGATCGAGCCGCTCACTCGGCGGTCCGGCGGCCGACCCGCGCCACCGCCTCGGCATAGATCGCGCCGAGCTGCTGCGAGCCGGACACATCCATGCCCAGTTCGCGCACGCGGCCGTCGAGCAGGCTGTATACCCAGCCGTGCACCGAGACCTGCTGGCCGCGCGCCCAGGCATCTTCGAGGATGGTGGTCTGGCACAGGTTCTCCACCTGCTCGATGACGTTGAGCTCGCACAGGCGCGCGTGGCGCAGCGATTCGAGTTCGAGGCCCTGCAGCAGGGGCGCGTGCTTGTTGGCAACATCGCCGACATGGCGCAGCCAGTTGTCGGCCAGGCCGACGCGGGTGCCGGTCATGCTCGCGTGCACGCCGCTGCAGCCGTAATGGCCGACCACCAGGATGTGCTCGACCTTGAGCAGGTCCACCGCGAACTGGATCGCCGACAGGCAGTTGAGGTCGGTATGCACGACCACGTTGGCGACGTTCCGGTGCACAAACACTTCGCCGGGCGCCAGGCCCATGATCTGGTTCGCCGGCACGCGCGAATCGGAACAGCCGATCCACAGGTACTTCGGCGCCTGCTGGGTGGACAGGCGCTCGAAGAAGTCCGGATCTTCCCTGAGCACGCGCTCGGCCCAGGCTCGGTTGCGTTCCAGCAGCTCGCGCAGATCGGTCATCGGCTCACCCGAGGTTGATGCAGACGTTCCTGGCTTCGGTGAAGAAGCGCAGTGCTTCCTGGCCGCCTTCGCGGCCCAGGCCCGATTGTTTCATGCCGCCAAAGGGCGTGCGCAGGTCGCGCTCCAGCCAGGTGTTGATCCAGACGATGCCGGCGTCGATGCCCGCGGCCAGCCGGTGCGCGCGGCGCAGGTCGGAGGTGAAGATGCTGGCGGCGAGGCCATAGGACGAGGCATTGGCCAGCGCGAGTGCGTCTTCCTCGTCGTCGAAGGGCTGCAGCGTCACCACCGGCCCGAAGATTTCCTCGCTGTTGGTGCGCGTGTAGGGCCCGAGGCCCTCGATGACGGTCGGTGCGATGAACCAGCCGTGCTCGCAGCGGCCCGGCGGTTGCACGGCGTTGCCACCGCACAGGATCCGGCCGCCCTCGGCCTTCGCCAGCTCGATATGGCCCATGACCTTGTCGAAATGCGCCTTCGACACCACCGGCCCCATGTGCGTGGCCGGATCCAGCGGATCGCCGACGCGCAGCTGGCGCGTGCGTTCGACGAAGGCGTCACGGAATTCCTCGTAGTACTGGCGCTCGATCAGGATGCGCGAACCGCACAGGCAGATCTGTCCGGAATTCTGGAAGGCCGAACGCGCGACCAGGTCCAGCAGGCCGACCCGCGGCGCGTCGTGGAAAACCAGCGTCGGGTTCTTCCCGCCCAGTTCCAGCGATGCCTTCTTCAGCGTATCCGCGCAGTGGCGCGCGATTGCGCGGCCGACCGCGGTGCTGCCGGTGAAGCTGATCGCTTTGATCCCGGGATGCTGCACCAGCGCCTCGCCCACCTCCGCGCCGCGTCCCTGCAGGATGTTGAACACGCCGGCGGGAAAACCGATTTCGATCGCCAGCTCGCCGAGCATCCAGGCGCTGACCGGCGTCACTTCGCTGGGCTTGGCGACCACGCAGTTGCCGGCCGCGAGCGCGGGCGCGACTTTCCACGTGAACAGGTACAGCGGCAGGTTCCAGGGACTGATGCAGCCAACCACGCCCAGCGGCTGGCGCAGGGTGATGTTGAGCCCGGCCTCGCCCTGGTGCGACTCGCTGGCGAAGGACATCGCGGCGGCGGCGAAGAAGCGCAGGTTGCTCACCGCGCGCGGGATCTCGACCTCGCGCGCGAGCGCCAATGGTTTGCCGCCATCGCGAGACTCGGCGGCGGCGAACTCGTCCAGCCGCGCTTCCAGCGCGTCGGCCAGCCGGTTGAGCCAGCGCGCGCGCGCGCTCGCCGGCAGCGCCGACCAGGCGGGGAAGGCCTGGCGCGCCGCCGCGACCGCGGCCTCGACGTCGGCGGCATCGCTGGCGGGACAGCGTGCGAGCAGCGCGCCGGTCGCCGGTTCGAACACCTCCAGCCAGCGCTCGCCGGCGGCCGCGGCCGCGCGCCCGTTGACCAGGTTCGCCAGCGTCAGCGGCGCGGTACTCACAGCGAGCGCGTCCGTCCGCCGTCCACCGGCAGATTGATGCCGTTGATGTAGGCCGCGTCCGGCGTGCACAGGAAGGCGACCGCGGCGGCGATCTCGCTGGCCTCGGCGAAGCGCCCCGCCGGCACGGTGGCCAGCATGCCCGCGGCGATCGCCTGCACGTCCCTGCCGCTGGCCTGCGCGCGTTCGCCCAGGATCTGCTCCAGGCGCTGCGTGCGCGTGTAGCCGGGCAGCACGTTGTTGACGGTGATGCCATCCGCGCCCAGTTCGCTCGCCAGCGTCTTCGCCCAGCTGGCGACCGCGCCGCGCACGGTGTTGGATACGCCGAGGTTGGCGATCGGTTCCTTCACCGAGGTGGAGATGATGTTGACGATGCGTCCCCATTTCGCGATGCGCATGCCCGGCAGCACGCTTTGCACCAGGATCTGGTTCGCAACCAGATGTTGGCGGAACACGGCCAGGAAGTCCTCCGGCGCGGCCGCATGCGCGGGCCCGCCCGGCGGACCGGCGGTGTTGTTGACCAGGATGTGCACCGGCCGCGCCGCCACGTGCGCGTCGAGCTTGGCGCGCAGGGCTTCGGCATCGCCGACGTCCGCGGTGATGAAGGCATGCTGCTGGCGGGCATTCGGGCGCGGCAGGGCGTCCACCAGTTCCTGCAGCTTGACCTGGCGGCGCGCCAGCACCGTCACGCTGGCGCCCAGCTCCGCCAGTGCGATCGCGCTGGCGCGTCCGATGCCTTCGGAGGCCCCGCATACCAGCGCCTGCCTGTCCGCCAGCGAGTGGTTCATTCGGTTCCCTCCGGTTGGTGAAGCAAGCTCAGTGGCGCGGGCCCAGCGTACGGATCATGTGCGGCAGCAGGTCCTCGTCGCTTTCGCCCTGCGGCGGCTGCAGGTCTTCCACCAGCATGCCGGTCGTCGCTACCGCGTCCTCGTCGTCCATGCCGTCGAGGGAGCGGAAATCCGCGTCCATCAGCGCGGCGCGGGCGACGTCTTCGCTTTCGTACACCAGCGTCTCGCCGCGGCTGTCGAAGACCTGCGCGACGCCGCTCTCCAGCACCCGCAGCCGTGCCCACACCAGCAGGTCGCCCGGGGTCGCCAGCCACCACTGCTCGCTCTCGTACTCGGGCATGTCGTAGCCCGCGTACAGGTCCTGGTCGTGCGCCATCAGAAACTCCTCGCGGCAATCGCCGCCGTGCTGCCGGCGATGCCGAGCAGCGTAATCCAGCCCATCACCCCGGCGATATTGCCGAACTGGCGCAGGGCGGCATCGCCCAGCGACTGGTGTCCAAAGCGCATCAGCCACCAGCTGTAGGACAGGCCGCCGTCCTCGGTGCCGGGCGCGAAGGCCAGGTGCCGGTCGAGTTGCTGCCGGTGCGAAAGCACGCGCATGCCGAAGTGCGCCGGCCCGGCGGAGCCGGCCAGGCCGAGGAACAGGAACAACAGCGCCGTCTCCATCTCAGTCGCGACCCATCCGGCCGGCGCCCATCAGAAGGTCGCCAGGCCCGGCGCGCGCGGGTAGGGGATCGCGTCGCGGATGTTCGACAGGCCGCAGACGTATACCAGCAGGCGCTCGAAGCCCAGGCCGAAGCCGGCGTGCGGCACGGTGCCGTAGCGGCGGAAATCGCGGTACCACTCGTAGTGCGCGGGATCGAGGCCAAATTGCGCGATGCGCGCGTCGAGCACGTCGAGGCGCTCCTCGCGCTGGCTGCCGCCGATGATCTCGCCGATGCCGGGCGCCAGTACGTCCATCGCGGCGACGGTGCGGCCGTCGTCGTTGAGGCGCATGTAGAAGGACTTGATCTGTTCGGGATAGTTCACGACGACTACGGGCCTGCCGATGTGAATTTCAGTCAGCCAACGTTCGTGCTCCGTCTGGAGGTCCAGGCCCCATTCCACCGGGAAGTCGAACTTGACGCCGCTCTTTTGCAGCAACGACACCGCCTCGGTGTACTCGATGCGCTCGAAAGGCGCGGCGACGAAGTTCTCCAGCTTGCTGATCGCGGTCTTCTCGACCCGCTCGGCGAGGAAGGCGAGGTCGTCGGCGCGCTCGGCCAGCACCGCGCGGAAGATGTACTTGAGGAAGGCCTCGGCCAGGTTGGCGTCGTCGTTGAGGTCGGCGAAGGCGATCTCCGGCTCGATCATCCAGAACTCGGCCAGATGACGGGTCGTGTTGGAGTTTTCTGCCCGGAACGTGGGCCCGAAGGTATAGACCTTGGACATCGCCAGGCAAAAGCCCTCGACGTTGAGCTGGCCGGAAACGGTAAGGAATGCTTCCTTCCCGAAGAAGTCCTTGGAGAAATCCACGTTGCCTGCGGCATCGCGCGGCGCGTTGACCATGTCGAGGGTGGAAATGCGGAACATCTGCCCGGCGCCCTCGGCGTCCGAGGTGGAGATGATCGGCGTGTTGACCCAGTAGAACTCGCGCTCGTGGAAGAAGCGGTGGATGGCCATCGCCATGCAGTGGCGGATGCGCGTGACGGCGCCGAACAGGTTGGTGCGCGGGCGCAGGTGCGCGACTTCGCGCAGGAACTCCAGCGAATGCGCCTTGGGCTGGATCGGATAGGTCTCCGGGTCCTCGACCCAGCCGACCACCTCGATCGCCGAGGCCTGGATCTCGAAGCTCTGGCCCTGGCCCTGCGAGGCCACCAGCGTGCCCGTGGCCACCACCGCGCAGCCGGCGGTCAGGCGCTTGACCTCGGCCTCGTAGTTGGCCAGCGCCGCCGGCGCCACCACCTGGATCGGCGCGAAGCAGGAACCGTCGCTGAGATTGACGAAGCTCAGGCCCGCCTTGGAATCGCGGCGGGTGCGAACCCAGCCCCGCACCGTGACTTCGCTGCCCGCGGCGACCGAACCCGCGAGCGCCTGCCGGACGCTGACCACTGCCATGCCTTGGATTCCCTGCCGATTCGGCCCAGATATGAACCGCGAGTTTAACCGTTGCCGGCGACTGCGGGCATCGGCGATATACTGGCAGGCATGGCAATCACGCTCACTCCCACCGCCGTCGAACGCGTCCGCCAGTACCTGGCCGAGACCCCGGGCGGCATCGGCCTGCGCTTCGGCGTCAGGCGCAGCGGCTGCTCCGGCTGGTCGTACGTGGTGGACATCGCCACGCAGGCCGCGGAAGACGACACCCGCTTCGATCAGGACGGCGTGTCGGTGCTCGTGGACGCCGCCAGCCTGGCCCAGGTCGAGGGCACCGAGATCGATTTCGTGCGCAACGGGCTGAACCGCCAGTTCGTGTTCCGCAACCCGCGCATGGCCGCCGAATGCGGCTGCGGCGAGAGCTTCACCACCGCCGACCAGGCCGCCTGAGCCGCCCTGCTAGCCAAGTGCCGGATTTTACTGGCATAATGCGCGGCTCCCCGGGCTGAGGTCCGGGGTTACTTGCTCCACGGCACCGCTGCGACGGTATGGCCGGGGGCTGCCAGGCCCGCGAGGGCCGCATCCACAAGTCATGAGGAACATCCATGCGTCATTACGAAATCGTGTTCATGGTCCATCCGGACCAGAGCGAGCAGGTGCCCGCCATGATCGAGCGTTACAAGACGCTGATCGAAGGCGACCAGGGCAAGATCCACCGCCTGGAAGATTGGGGCCGCCGCCAGCTCGCCTATCCGATCGAGAACCTGGTCAAGGCCCACTACGTGCTCATGAACATCGAGTGCGGCCAGAAGGTGCTGACCGAGCTCACCGACGGCTTCCGCTTCAACGACGCCGTGCTGCGCCACATCGTGCTTTCGCGCGACGAGGCCGAGACCGAGCCGAGCCTGATCCTGAAGAGCAAGGACGAGAAGGGCGACCGTCGCCGTCGCGACGATGAATCCACCGAAGGCGGCGTTGAAGCCGCTGTCGACGCCGCCTGAGGAGCACAGACATGTCCAAGTTCTTCCGCCGCCGCAAGTTCTGCAAGTTCACCGCCGAGGGCATCACCTACATCGACTACAAGGACCTGGGCACCCTGCGCCAGTACCTGAGCGAGAACGGCAAGATCGTCCCCAGCCGCATCACCGGCACCAAGGCCAAGTACCAGCGCCAGCTGCAGGCCGCGATCAAGCGCGCCCGTTTCCTGGCCCTGATCCCGTACACCGACAACCACAACGTCTGATCCGCACGGACAGCCACAGTTGCGTGGCGCGGGCCGATGCCCGCGCCGCGCTAACGTAACGGAGCAATTGCAATGAAGCTTATCCTGCTGCAGAAGGTCATCAACCTGGGCGGCCTCGGCGACACCGTCGTCGTCAAGCCCGGCTACGGCCGCAACTTCCTCGTTCCGCAGGGCAAGGCCGTGCCGGCCACCTCGGCCAACGTCGCCATGTTCGAGACCAAGCGCGCCGAGTTCCAGGCCAAGGCCGACGCCGTGCTGGCCGCCGCGCAGGCGCGCCTGGCCGATCTCGAGGGCGCCGAAGTCACCATCCCGGCCAATGCCTCGACCGAAGGCAAGCTGTTCGGCTCGGTGGGGGCGCGCGACATCGCCGAGGCCTTTACCGCTGCCGGCCACAAGCTGGAAAAGTCGGAAGTCATCCTCAGCGAGGGCGCCTTCCGGCGCACCGGCGAGTTCGAAGTCACCGTGCACCTGCACGCGGACGTCGAGACGAAAGTGAAGGTCACGGTCGTCCCGGAAGCGTAAGAGCCGCTAACGCAGCACGCTCGTTCAGAACTGGCCGCCGCAAGGCGGCCGGTTTTTTTCTGCCCGCAGAAATAGTCGCCAGTCGCAGGCGCTGAGATGCACACCTGTTATCCACAGGCTTATGTGCAACGCTCCCACGCCGCGACCGGTACGATGGCTGTCCCCGCCGCGAGCATCCGCATTCGCGCGCGCAAGTAAAACGAGAAACTGATGTCTGCGCGTCCCGAATCGTTCCGCCCGCAACACAGCGTGGATGCGCTGCGCGTTCCGCCGCAATCGGTGGAGGCGGAGCAGGCGGTGATTGGCGGCCTGATGCTGTCGCCCGAGTCGCTCGACCGGGTCGGTGATTTCCTCACCGAGCACGATTTCTACCGCCGCGACCACCGCCTCATCTACCGAGGCATCCGCGAGCTGTCGGAGAAGAACAAGCCCTTCGACGCGGTCACCCTGGGCGAGTGGTTCGAGGCCAACAACCTGTCCGAGCAGATCGGCGGCCCCGGCTACCTGATCGAACTGGCCAGCACCACGCCCAGCGCGGCCAACATCCGCGCCTACGCCGAGATCGTGCGCGAGAAGTCGGTGATGCGGCAACTGATCGAGGCCGGCACCGAGATCGTCAACGACGGTTTCCAGCCGGAAGGGCGCGATTCCCAGGAGGTGCTGTCGGGCGCGGAAATGAAGGTGTTCCGCATCGCCGAGCAGGGCCGCCGCGGCCGCGCCGACTTCGTGCCGCTGCGCGAGGCGATGAAGGAGGCCTTCCAGCTGCTGCAGGAGCGCTACGAGAACCAGGGCTCGGTCACCGGCCTGCCCACAGGCTTCCACGACCTCGACGAGATGACCGCGGGCCTGCAGAACTCCGACCTGATCATCCTGGCGGCGCGCCCGGCCATGGGCAAATGCCTGAGCGCCGATGCCGAGATCGTGCAGGACGATGGCAGCATCGCCACCATCGAGGAGATCGTGCGCGCGCGCGCCGGCAGCCTGGGCACGCTCGACGAGCAGCACCGGATCGGCCGCGCCGCGCCTTCCGACTTCGTCGACGACGGCCTGAAGCCGACCTTCGAGGTGCGCACGCGCCTGGGCCGACGGGTCGAGACCACCGCGCCGCATCCCTTCCTGACCATGGCAGGCTGGAAGCCGCTGCTGGAACTGCGCGAAGGCGATTTCGTCGCCGTGCCGCGCTGCCTGCCGGTGTTCGGCGTCGAGGCGATGCGCGACTGCGAGGTGAAGCTGCTCGCCTACCTGATCGGCGATGGCGGCCTCACCGGCGCGTCGCCGCGATTCACCAACGCCAATCCCGAAATCGTCGCCGACTTCGAGTCGGCGGTTTCCGCCTTCGGCGGAATGCAGGCCACGCAGACCGAGCGGCGCGCGGGATTCACCGACTCCTGGCGCCTGCGCGGCCGGCGCCAGGACACGAGCGCGCAACGCGCCGATTTCGCCGCGCGCCTGGACTCGCATCCGCGCCTGGCGCGAGGACGCGCGGTGGCGCTCGCGCGCGAACTCGGCGTGGGCGCCTCGAGCCTGAGCCAGTGGCGGCATGGCGTGGCGCTGCCGGCCCCGGAGCAATTGGCCAGGCTGTGCGCGCTGCTCGCGGTCGAAGCGGATGCCTCGCTCGGCGCTGCCGCGAATCCGCTCAGCGAATGGCTGCGCGGGCACGGCCTGATGGGGCAGGGCGCGGCCGCAAAGTCGGTGCCGGCCGCGGTGTTTCGCCTGCCGCGCCCGCAACTGGCCTTGTTCCTCAATCGCCTCTTTGCCACCGATGGCTGGGCCAGCCTGCTTGCCAGCGGCCAGTCGCAGCTGGGTTACTCCAGCGTCTCGGAGCGGCTTGCGCGGCAGCTGCAGCACCTGCTCCTGCGCTTCGGCGTCATTGCCAAGCTGCGCCAGCGCTGGGTGCGTTACCGCGATGCCCGCCGTCCCTGCTGGCAGCTCGACATCACCGACGCGGAGTCCATCCGGGTCTTCGCCGCCGAAATCGGCATCCACGGCAAGCAGGCGGCGCTGCAGCGCGTGCTCGCGGCCCTGGCGGTGCGCCGTCCACACAGCAACGTCGACCTGGTGCCGGCCTCGGTCTGGGAGCGGATCGGCGTGGCCAAGGGCGACCTGCCCTGGTCCGAGCTGGCGCGCCGCATCGGCGCCAGCGAAAGCAACCTGCATGTCGGCAAGCGCGGCATTTCGCGCGCGCGCCTGGCGCGCATCGCGATGGTGCTCGACAACGCCGACCTGGCCGCACTGGCCGCCAGCGACGTGGTCTGGGACCGCATCGAGGCGATCGTGCCGACCGGCGTGCAGCAGGTCTACGACCTCACCGTGCCGGGGACGCACAACTTCATCGCCAACGACGTCTGCGTGCACAACACCACGCTGGCGCTGAACATCGCCGAGTTCGCCGCGCTCAAGACCAAGAAGGCGGTCGCGGTGTACTCGATGGAAATGTCGGCCTCGCAGCTGGCCTTCCGCCTGATCTCCTCGATCGGCCGCATCAACGCCACCCGCCTGCGCACCGGCCAGCTCGAGGACGAGGACTGGGCGCGCGTCAACATGGCGATCAAGATGCTGTCGGAGGTCAAGATCTTCATCGACGACACGCCCGCGCTGTCCCCGGACGTGTTGCGAAGCAAGGCACGTCGCATCAAGCGCGAGCACGACCTGGGCCTGATCGTGATCGACTACCTGCAGCTGATGGCCGTGCCGGGCACCGGCGAGAACCGCGCTACCGAGATCTCCGAGATCTCGCGCTCGCTCAAGGCGCTGGCCAAGGAACTGAACGTGCCGGTGGTGGCCCTGTCGCAGCTCAATCGCGGCCTGGAATCGCGTACCGACAAGCGCCCGGTGATGGCCGACCTGCGCGAATCCGGCGCCATCGAGCAGGACGCCGACATCATCATGTTCATCTACCGCGACGAGTACTACAACAAGGATTCGCAGGACAAGGGCCTGGCCGAGGTGATCATCGGCAAGCAGCGAAACGGCCCGACCGGCATGTGCAAGCTGAAGTTCTTCGGCGAGTACACCCGCTTCGACAACCTGAGTCGCGATAGCTACGGTTCATTCGAGTAGCTTCAGGCCACAGGCAATGCCAGGCCACGCGCCTGCGATCAGTCGGCCGTCGCGCAACGGTCGCGGCCACTGGCCTTGGCCTGGTACAGGGCCTGGTCGGCGCGGTGGATCAGGCTTTCGACGCCATCCTGCGGCAACAGCATGGCCACACCCGCGCTTGCGCTGAGGCGCAGGTCCGGTTCGATATCGGGCACGGCCCGGGTTCGCAAGCGCATCAGCAGTTCATCCATGACGGCCGTAGCGGCGATCGCATCCGTCTGCGGCAGCACGAGCAGGAATTCCTCGCCGCCGTAGCGGCCGAACAGGGCGCCGGCAGGCAGCCCGGACTGCCACAGGCGCGCCAGATGCTGCAGCGCCAGGTCGCCGACGGCATGCCCGCGGCTGTCGTTGATGCGCTTGAAATGATCCAGGTCCACCAGGGCGACGGCGAGCGACGTCGCCTGCGCGCGCGCGCTGGACACAGCATCGGCGAGGTAGCCGAGCAGGGCGCGGCGGTTGGCCAGGCCGGTCAGCGTGTCAAGCCGGCTGAGTTTGTCCAGCTCGGCATTGGCTTGCGCCAGTTCGTCGCGTTGCTGCTCGATCTGCGCGGTGCGCTCGGTCACCTGCAGGCGCAGGGACTCGCGCTGGCGATTGAGGTCGGCCAGGCGCCAACGGACCACGACTGCCAGCGCCAGCAGCAGCAGCAGCGCCAGGGCAAGGCGAAAGGCGGTGGTTTCCCACCACCAGGGCAGGGACTCGACCTGCAGCCGCCGCGGCGCCGTACTGCGCTGCCCGAAGCGGCCGATGGCCTCGACTTCGAACACGAACTGTCCCGGCGGCAGGTTCGTATAGGTGGCGAAGCGCCGGTCGCCGGCATCCTGCCAACCGGGGTCGTAGCCGACCAGCCGGTAGCGGAATCGCATTTCACGCGGCTGGTCGTGGGCGATGGCGCCGTAATGCAGTTCGACGACACCGTCGCCCGGCCGGACCACGAGACGGTCGAGCATCGGCACGGCCAGCGCGATGCGGTCGCCGGGCTCGATCTCGTGGTGGTCGATGCGGATTCCAGTCAACACCGGCCGGGGTACCTGGCCGCTTTGCGCGACCTTTGCCGGATCGATGCGGTTGAATCCAGCCGGGCCGCCAAACAGCAGGCGGCCGGCGCTGTCCTGCGCATGCGCGCCGAACAGGAATTCGGTGTGCTGCAGCTGGTCCTGCAGGCCGAAGCTCACCGTATGCCCGTCGCGCGGATCGAAGCGCACCACGCCGCGATTGGTGCTGAGCCACAGGCGCCCTTCGCGGTCGCGTTCGATGCTGTAGATCACGCGGTTGGGAAAGCCATCGCGCTCCGTGTAGCGGCGCCAGCGTCCATCCGGCGCGACGTGCACCAGGCCATCGCTGCTGCCGATCCACAGGCCGCCGTCGTCGGCATCGGCGATGTCCCAGGTCAGGCGCAGGTGCGCGCCAGGCGCGAGCGCAGCGCCGACGCGTCCGCTGCGCGCGTCGAAGGGATAGACGCCGCGCCAGGTACCGATCCAGTGCTGTCCGCGACCGTCCTCATGCAGGGCGAAAATGCGCCGGTCCGGCAATTCGTCGGCCTCGCTGGCGACCAGTTGCACACGCGCCGACGGATCGCCGGTATCGAGACGGAACAATCCGTCTTCGCCACCGATCCACAGGCGTTGTGCGCGATCTAGCAGCAGGGCGCGCACGCTGCGCAGGGGCCGCGCCGGCGTCGAGTCGCCGCCGTCACGGCTGAAAACCCGGAGGCCGTCACGCGGATTCCAGCGCGACAATCCGCCATCGCTGCCGATCCACAGTTGCCCGCGCGCGTCCTTCGCCAGCGCCCAGACCAGCGACTGTGGAATGCTGGCGGGGCGCAGCGACGGCGGCTGCGTGAACGCGGCGGTACCCGGCTTCAGATCCTTCGCCTCGACCACACCCAGACCGTAGACGCCGAGCCAGACGCGTTCGCCATCCGGCACCAGCGCGCGCACGCCGCGGCCGCGTGCGTCCGGCCGTTCCTCCAGGCGTGGCGACCAGCGCTCGATCGCCTGGCGTTGCGGGTCGTAGCGGTCGAGACCGTGGTTCCAGGCTCCGATCCAGACCCGTTGCTCATCATCGGCGTGCAGGGCGTAAACGATCTTGCGGGCGCCGGCATCGTCACCGGGCTCCTGGTCCAGTTGCATGCTCACGCAGTCGCAGTCGGCCCGGTAGCGGTAGGTGCCGGCGTCCGATCCGATCCACAGATCGCCGTCGCCGACGGCGCGCAGGGCGGATACGCGCGACACCTGGGCGGGTAGCGTCAAGCCTCCGAACTGCAGCCACTGCGCGCTGCCATCCGCGGGTTGCAGGCGCGCGATGCCGACGGTCCCGAAGGCCACCCAGATCCGGCCGGAGGCATCGGCGCTCGCCGCCATCGCCTCGGCAGGGCGTGCGCCGGCCGGCCAGGGCACCGCCAGGTCCCTGCAATCGGTGAAGGCGGCGTCGAGCACGCAGACGCCCTCGGCGCCGCCGACCAGGACCTGCCCATCGGGCAACTGCGCCAAGGCGCGCACCAGCTGTCGTGGCGCCTTGCCGGGCGCATCGAGGCGCCGGCTGCGCGCCGCCGTGCCGTCCAGCGGCCAGACCACCTCGTGCACGCCATCCGTGGTGCCGACCAGCGCGCGATCCGGTCCCAGCGGCAGCAGGGCGAAGATGGTTTGCGTCGCCGGGACGCTCGCGGGCAGTCGCTGCGCCAGCGCCTCGATGCGCTCGCTGCGCAGGTCCATGCGCGCCAGGCCGCCGCCGATGGTGCCGATCCACAGGGTTTCGTCCACCCGCGCGAGCGCCTGCACGAAGCTGTCCGGCAGGCCGGGCTGGCCCGGTTCGCTGCGGAATACCTTGAAGGCGTGGCCGTCGAATCGGTTCAGGCCATCCTCGGTGCCGATCCAGACGAAGCCGCGCGCATCGCTTTCGATGGCCACCACCGAACCTTGCGACAGGCCGTGCTGCACGTCGTAGTGATCCACGGACGCGATCGCCGTCGTCGAGCCGCCGACCAGGGCGGAAAGGACGGCGGCGAGTCGCAGGGCGCGCATGCCTCGATGGTAGCGCCGTCGGCGCGGATTGCGAGGGAATCGGTCGAACCTGTGCCTCGCGCCTCGCGCCTCGCGCGCCGCCGATTCTGGCGAGGAGCGCGGCGCTTGCGGGATCCCAAGATGGGGTCTAATGGAACGTGCTTTCCCGTGATTCGTTCTGGAGCCCGACGCATGCCGCTCGTTAGCCCGCTTTCTGCCGATGCCAACCCTGAAGTCGCTGAACTGGCGAAGTTCTTCAATGAGACCCTGGGCTTCTGCCCCAACAGCGTCCTGACCATGCAGCGCCGGCCGGCCATCGCCAAGGCTTTCATCCAGCTGAACATGGCGGTGATGCAAAACGAGGGCCGGGTAAGCAGCGCGCTCAAGCGCTTGATCGGCTATATCTCCTCCACCGCCGCAGGCTGCAATTATTGCCAGGCGCACACGATTCGCGCTGCCGAGCGCTACGGTGCGGAGGCCGAGAAGCTCGCCAACGCCTGGGAGTACCAGACCCACCCGGCGTTCAGCGACGCCGAGCGGGCAGCGCTGGATTTTGCCCGTGCCGCCAGTGTGGTTCCCAATGCGACGGATGCGGCTATCGCCAAGACCCTGCGCGAGCACTGGGATGAGGGCGAGATCGTGGAAATTCTGGGCGTGATTGCCTTGTTCGGTTATCTGAATCGCTGGAACGATTCGATGGCAACCTCGCTGGAAGGCCCGGCGATTGAATCAGGCGCGCAATGGCTGCAGAACACGCACTGGCAGGTCGGAAAGCACCGCGCCTGAGCGCGGAAAGCTCCGGTAGAATCGCGGTCCATGTCGCGCCCCGCCACCGTCACCATCGATCTTGCCGCGTTGCGGCACAACCTGGCGCGCGTGCGCGGGTTGGCGCCGTCGTCGAAAGTCATGGCGGTGGTCAAGGCCGACGGCTACGGCCATGGCCTGGAACGGGTGGCCGAGGCACTGGCAGACGCCGAGGCCTTTGGCGTCGCCGCGCTGTCCGACGCCGAGCGCCTGCGCGCGATCGGGCTGCGTAACCGCATCGTGCTGCTGTCCGGCTTCGACGAGGCCGCCGACCTCGACCTGCTGCGGGAACTGGACGTGGATACCGTCGTGCACCACGAAGCGCAGCTGGCGCTGCTGGAAGCTGACCGCGGCGCGCCGCTGCGCGTCTGGCTCAAGTTCGACACTGGCATGCATCGGCTCGGCTTCCCGATCGCGCAGGCCGCAAGCGTGCACGCGCGCCTGCGCGCGCTGCCGAACGTCGCCCCGGACATCGTGCTGATGACGCACTTCGCCAGCTCGGACGATCTCGCCGGCGCGCAGACGCCGGCGCAGCTGGGCCTGTTCGGCGCCAGTACGCAGGGGCTGGACGGGCTCGCCTCGTTGTCGAATTCCGCCGCGATCCTCGGCTGGCCCGCCGCGCACCGCGACTGGGTGCGCGCCGGTGGCGCGTTGTACGGGCTGTCGGTGGCGGAGGGGAAGACCGGCGCCGATTTCGGCCTGCAACCGGTGATGCGCCTGTCCACGCGCCTGATCGCGGTCAACCGCGTCAAGCAGGGCGAGCGCGTCGGCTATTCGGCCACCTGGCAATGCCCCGAGGACATGGACGTTGGCGTCGCCGCGATCGGCTACGGCGACGGCTACCCGCGCAGCGTGCCCTCCGGCACGCCCGTGCTGCTGGAAGGCAAGCGCGTGCCGCTGATCGGCCGTGTGTCCATGGACCTGATGACGCTCGACCTGCGCGGGGCGCCGCACGCGAAGGTCGGCGATGAAGTAACCCTGTGGGGGCCGGAGCTTCCGGTCGAGGAAATCGCCGCCGCCGCCGGCACCATCAGCTACGAGCTCACCTGCTCGATCACCCGCCGCGTCCGCGCCGTCACCACCGGCTGAGTTCCAGAACCATCTGGCCGCTTGGCCGTCGGCGAGGCGGCGCGAAATCAGTGGTCGAACTGCAGGCGGGCGAGTTCGGCGTAGAGGCCGTTCTGGGCGATCAGTTCGGCGTGCGTGCCTTCGGCGACGACGCGGCCATTTTCCATCACCACGATGCGGTCGGCCTTGAGCACGGTGGCGAGGCGATGCGCGATCACCAGCGTGGTGCGGCCCTCCATCAGGTGCTCGAGCGCCGTCTGCACCGCGCGCTCGCTCTGCGCGTCCAGCGCCGAAGTGGCCTCGTCGAGCAGCAGGATCGGCGCATCCTTGAGCAGCGCGCGCGCGATCGCCAGGCGCTGCTGCTGGCCGCCGGACAGGCGCGCCCCGTGTTCGCCCAGCTCGCTGTCGTAGCCCTGCGGCAGCGCCGACAAGAACTCGTGCGCCATGGCGCTGCGCGCGGCCGCCTCGATCTGCTCCGGCGAGGCCGCCAGGCGGCCGTAGCGCAGGTTTTCGCGCGCGGTGGTGCCGAAGATCACCGGGTCCTGCGGCACCAGCGCGATGTGCTCGCGCAGCGCCACCGGGTCCAGCTCGCGCACGTCCACGCCGTCGAGCAGCACGCGCCCGGATTGCGGGTCGTGGAAGCGCAGCAGCAGGTGGAACACCGTGCTCTTGCCGGCGCCGGAGGGGCCGACCAGCGCCACCGTCTCGCCGGGCTTCACCACCAGGCTGAAGTCCGACAGCGCGGCCGTGTCGGGCCGGGTGGGGTAGTGGAAGCTGGCGTGCTCCAGGCGCAGCTCGCCGCGCAGCGGCAGCGCCAGCGGCGTCGGCAGCGCCGGCACCGGCAGCTGCGAATCCTCGGCAAACAGCTCGTTGATACGCTCCATGCCGCCGCTGGCGCGCTGCACCTCGCTCCATACTTCGGTGAGCGCGCCGACCGAGCCGGCGCCGATCAGCGCGTACAGCACGAACTGCGCCAGCGTGCCGGCGCTGAGCGCGCCGGTGATGACCTGGTGCGCGCCCACCCACAGCACCGCGGTGATCGCGCCCATCACCAGCATCATCGCGCTGGCGGTGAGCAGCGACTGCATGCGGATGCGCTTGCGCGCCGCGCCCAGCGACAGCGTCACCGCCGCGCCGAAACGGCCGCGCTCGAAGTCCTCGCGCGCGTAGCTCTGCACCGTGTGCATGGCGTTGAAGGTCTCGCCGGCCCGCGCGTTGGCGTCGGCGACGCGGTCCTGGCTTTCGCGCGCGGCCCCGCGCACGCGCCGGCCCGTGAGCGCGATCGGCAGCACGATCAGCGGGATGCCGACCAGCGCCAGGGCGGCCAGGTGCGGACTGGTGATCGCCAGCATGATCGCGCTGCCGACCACGGTGATCGCGCTGCGCAGCGCGATGGACATGCTCGAGCCGACCACGCTGCGCAGCAGCTCGGCATCGGCGGACAGGCGCGAGAGCAGCTCGCCGCTGCGGGTGCGCTCGAAGAAGCTCTGGTCGAGCGAGAGCAGGTGCGAATACAGGCTGCGGCGCAGGTCGGCGATCACCCGCTCGCCAAGCAGCGACACGAAGTAGAAGCGCGCGGCGGTCGCCAGCGCCAGCACCACAGCCACCGCGAACAGCAGCAGGAACCAGCGGTCAATGGGAGCGCCGGAGACGAAGCCCTGATCGATCACGTGGCGGAAAGCCCAGGGAAAGAACAGCGTCGAGCTGGAGGAGAGCGCGAGCGCGCCCAGCCAGCCGGCCAGCAGGGGCCGATGCGGGCGCAGGAAGGGCGCGAGGCCGCGCAGCGACAGCAGGCGCTGGCGCGGTCCGGAGTCAGTTTCGCTCATTCGCTCAGCAACGGCGCCAGGTCGGTCGGTATTACCCAATTGGGGTACTGGCGCCGAAATTCAACGAGCCGGGCCCGCGCCTCCTCGATCCGGCCCGCGTCGCGCAGGACGCGGATCTCGGCCAGCCAGGTCGCCGGCTTCTTCGGCGCCGACTCCTGTGGCGCAGCCATGCCGCCGACCGCGTTGCCGGTATCGGCGCGCGATTGCGCCGCCGCGGCCGCAGGGGCCGGTTGCGCGGCGACGTTCTTCGCCGCCAGTTCCCGCGTTCCGGCTTGCTCGCGGTCCATTTCCACCTCGGCCTTGCCTTCCGCCGAGGCATCGCGCGCCACATGCTCGTCCAGCGCATCGGCGGCGAAGGGCTCGGGCGCCGCCATCATCGGGGGCGGCGGCGGCGCGGGTGCGAAGGCCTCCTGGCGGGCGCGAGCCGGCGGCGCCATCGCCTTGGCCGCCGGCGCAGTGGCGACGGGGAGCGGCGGCGCAGCGGCAGGCGGTGGCGCCGCATCCGCCTGCGCTTCCGCCGCGGGCGCGCCCAGGTCCACCTGCACGGCGGAATCCTCGGCGACTTCCGAAACCGCCTGCACGCGCGGCGCCTGGTCGCCGGCCGGTGCCCGGTCCACGCCGTAGCGCAGGTGCCAGAACACGCCGATGGCGAGCACCGCCGCCGCCGCACTGCCCACGCCCCACAGCGCGCCCATGGACGCCAGCACGCGCGCACCGGGCCGGCGCGAGGAAGCCGCGGCGTTGGTCGCCGCGCGCAGGATCGCCGCGTCGAGCGCCGCCGGCGGTTCGCCGCCCGGCAGCGCCCGCAGGATGCGCGCGAACTCGCGCTCCTGGGCGTCCAGCGGTTCCTGCGGCGGCCGCGGCGTGGTCATGGATTAAGCCTCTGTCGCAACTTGTCGAGCGCGTAGCGCAGCCGCGATTTCACGGTCTCGCGCCCCACGCCGGTGATCTCGCCGATCTGTTCCAGCGACAACTCCTGCTCCAGGCGCAGCAGCACGACTTCGCGCTGCTCTGCCGGCAGTTCCTCCAGTGCCAGCTGCAGTCGCCGTCGCTCCTCGAAGGCCGAGAGCGTGCGCTCCGGCGTGTGCGGGTCGGCTTCGCGGGCGGTGCGCTCCTCGGCATCGGCGGGCGCCGGCGGGCGGTGCTGCAGCGCCCGCCAGTGGTCGGTCAGGCGATTGTGCGCGATCTGGAATAGCCAGGTGCTGAACTTGGCTTCCGGCGTGTAGCGGGCGCGGGCGGTGATCACCCGCTGCCAGACGTCCTGGTACAGCTCCTCGGCGGTGCCGTGTTCGCGCACCTGGTGCAGCATGAAGCGGAACAGCGGCCCGCGATGCCGCGAGTACAGCAGCTCGAATGCCGCGGCATCGCCGGTCCCGTAGGAAAGCATCAGTTGTTCGTCGGTGGGCTCCGCCTGCATGTGGCGGAGCGTACGAGAGTTTCCCCGCGGGGGGTAGCCGGCGCCGGATCCCGGCGCCGGCCTGCACGTTCATTCCGAGACGGCCACCGGCGCGGCGTCACCGGTGATCTGCCGCGCCTTGTCCACCAGCTGCAGGAATTCGGCGCGGTGGCCCCAGCGATCCTCGCCGGCGGCGCCGGCGGCCAGCGCCTGCACCTCGTTCCAGGACCACTTGCCGACGTGCGTGCCGCCACGCAGCAGGTCGGCATAGGCCGCGACCGCCGCCGACCAGCGCAGTCGCGGGCTCGCCGCGGGACGGATCTGCGCCTGCGTCAGCGGCTTCTGCAGCAGCCGGCTGCTCTCGGCGCCCGGCTGCTTGTAGCGCAGCTTCAGCAGGCCGATCTCGCCGCCCTTGCCGCCCGGCGCGCGCAGGCCGCCGCCGTAGCGCAACGCATCCACGCCTTCGCCGCCGGAACCGACCAGGGTCAGCTCGTACAGCGCGGTGACGTCGTGGCCGGCGCCGATCTCGCCGGCGTCCACCTTGTCGTTGTTGAAATCCTCGCGGCGCAAGCGCGCGGTTCTCGTAGCCGATCAGGCGGTACTCGGCGACCACGGCCGGGTTGAACTCGACCTGGATCTTCACGTCCTGGGCGATGGTGAGCAGGGTCGCGGACATTTCCTCGACCAGCACCTTGCGGCCTTCGTTCAGGGTGTCGATGTAGGCGTGGTTGCCGTTGCCGAGGTCGGCGAGGCTGCTCGGCCATGCGCGTCGTTGTAGTTGCCGGTGCCGAAGCCGAGCGTGGTCAGCGCGATGCCGCTCTTGCGCTGGTCGCCGACCATCGTCTCCAGCGCCTGCTGGTCGACGATGCCGACGTTGAAGTCGCCGTCGGTGGCCAGGATGACGCGGTTGACGCCGCCCGCGATGAAGGCCTGCTTCGCCATCGCGTAGGCCAGCTCGATGCCGGCGCCGCCGTTGGTGGAACCGCCGGCCTGCAGCCGGTCGAGCGCGGCGAGGATGCTTGCCGTGGTCGGTCGCCCGGCGTCGGCGGCAGCACCAGGCCGGCGCTGCCGGCGTAGACCACGATGCTGACGCGGTCCTGCGGCGCGCAGCTGCGCCACCAGCGCGCGGAAGGCTCTCCTTCAGCAGCGGCAGCTTGTCGGGCTGGCTGCATCGAGCCGGAGGTGTCGATCAGGAACACCAGGTTGGCGGCCGGGATCTCGCTTTGCTCCGACGCGGTAGCCCTGGATGCCGACCTGCAGCAGCTGGCGGCGCGAATTCCACGGCGCCGGCGCGATCTCGGTGCTGACCAGGAAGGGCGGCGTGCGCGACGGTCGGCGCGGGGTAGCCGTAGTCGAAGTAGTTGATCATTTCCTCGATGCGCACCGCGTCCTTCGGCGGACGCTGGCCGGACATCAGCATGCGGCGCACATTGCTGTAGCTGCCGGTGTCGACGTCGATGGAGAAAGTGCTGACCGGATTTTCGCCGGTGCGCTGCACCGGATTGTCGTCGAGCTGCGCGTAGTTCTCGGTGTTTTGTTCGGGCACTACGGGTTGCGCGTAGCCCATGCCGACCGAAGGCGCCGGCGGCGCTGGCGGCGCGTAGGCGAAGGCGCCGTTGGCCGCCGCGCGCGATTCCTGTCGCATCTGCAGCGCGCCGCTTTCGTCGCGCCGGCCCTGGGCCTGACCGCGGGCAAGCTTGGCCGCGGCGACCGCCTCCAGTTCGCGGGGGCGCGGGGAGGCGGCGTCGGCCGCCGCCGGCTCGGGCAGGGCCTCGGCCGTCAGCACGGTGGTGGATTCCACGGAGGCGACATCCACGGGACTGATCTGCCCGGCGGCCACCTCGACTTTTTGCACTGCGTCAGCGTCGCTACGCGTATTGGCGCCGGGCGGCGTGCAGGCGGCGAGGGAAAGCGTGATGGCGAGGGCGAGCGGGGACAAGCGCATGGCGGAGCTCCGTTGGGGGTCGCGGAAATGAACGCGCGAGGCCCGGCAACGGGGTTAGCGGGGCGGCAAATCCGCTTCCACGCGCAGCTGCAGGCAGCCTTCGGCGAGCTGCGCTTCCAGCCGCTGGCCCGGTTGCGCGTCCGCCGCGCGCCGCAGCAGGGCGCCGCTGCCGGCATCGCGAAGCACCGCGTAGCCGCGGCCCAGCGTCGCCAGCGGGCTCACCGATTCGAGCGTGCGCACGAGTCCGTCGAGGCGCAGCGCGCGTTGTTCCAGACGACGGCGGATCGCGCCGTCGAGCCGTTGACCCAGCAGCGCGAGGCGATCGTGGCCGCGCTGCAGGCGCGCCTGCGGGCGCAGCGCCTGCAGGCGCAGGCCGGCCAGGTCCCCGCGTTGCGCCAGCGCGACCAGGCGGCGCTGCATGGTGGCGTCGAGGCGCGCGCGCAGCTGGCGCAGGTGCGCGCGCAGTTCGCCGCGCTCGGGCACCAGCAGCTCCGCCGCGGCGGAAGGCGTCGCGGCGCGCAGGTCGGCGGCGAAATCGGCAAGGCTGAAGTCCACCTCGTGCCCGACCGCCGACACCACCGGCACCGTACAGGCGGCGATCGCGCGCACCAGCGCCTCGTCGTTGAAGGACCACAGGTCCTCGAGCGAACCGCCGCCGCGGGTCAGCAGCAGCACGTCGTAGCGGCCGCAGCCGGCGGCGCGCTCGAGCATCGCGCGGATCTCGGCGGCCGCGCCCTGGCCCTGCACCGCCACCGGCAGCACCTCCACCTCGAGCAGCGGCCAGCGCCGCGCACAGCACGGTGATGCACGTCGCGCACGGCGGCGCCGCGCGCGCGAAGTGATCAGCCCTAGCCGGCGCGCGAAACGCGGCAGCGGGCGCTTGCGCGCCGCCTCGAACAGGCCTTCGGCCGCCAGCTTCGCCTTCAGTTCCTCGAAGGCGCGGCGCAACGCGCCTTCGCCGGCCTCTTCCATGTGTTCGAGCACGAGCTGGAACTCGCCGCGCGCCTCGTACAGGGTGAGGCGCCCGCGCACCAGCACCTTCAGGCCGTTGCGCGGCGCGAAGCGCAGGCCGGAGGCCTTCATGCGGAACATCGCGCAGCGCACCTGCGCGTGCTCGTCCTTGAGGGTGAAATACAGCGTGCCCGGAGGCGGGGCGCGCGAAATTGCTGATCTCGCCCTCGACCCAGACCTGGGCGAACGCGCCTTCCAGCAGCTCGCGCGCGAGCGTGTTGAGCTGCACGGGCGAGCACCTGGCGTTCGCGCTGGATCGGTTCGGACATGCAGCGAGTTTAGCAAGCGTCGACCCGGCCCCCGCGGTGCCGGGGAGGCCGCCCCCTGCGCTAGACTGGCGCCCACGCCGACGGAGCGAAGCATGGCAAAGGCCTACCGACTGCTGAGCGAGGGCATACCGCCGCCGCGGGGAACCGGCTTGTCCAGCTTTTCCGCCGACCCGCGCAAGGCGCGGCAGTGGGTGGCGGCGCTGCCGCGCGCGAACGCGCTGGCGACCCAGCAAAGCCTGGCGCAGGCCCTCGACAGCCTGGCCGGACGGCGCCTCGATGGCGCCCAGCGCCTGGGCGTGCTCGAGGAGCTGCGTCCGGCGATCGGTGAATCCATCGGCCTGCTGAAATCCGAATACGCGTCCAGTCCCTTGCCGCTGGACGCGGCGCGCGCCGCCGCCGCGCAGCAGGTCGAGTACTTCCACTTCACCCTTGCGCAGGCCTATCGCCAGTCCGCGGTCGAGCTGTGCGCGCCCGAGGGCGGCATCCCGATGCTGCGCGGCGGCACGGTCGCGCTGGCGCTGGCGCGTTCGACCTGGCATTTCTGCCAGGCGCTGGCGGTCGCGTGGCGCGTATACCGCGCACCGGCCGACGGGACATGGCAGGGCCTGCACCGCGTGCAGCGCTTCGCGCTGGAGAGCAAGCTCGACACGCGCCAGGTCGCCGATCCGCTGGCCGGTTCTCCCGGCGAAACGCGGCTGCTGTACCAGCAGGCGCTGCTGATGGCGGTGACGCACCCGCTTGCCTTCAGCCAGGGCGAGCAGGACGTGCTGTGGCAGATCACCGCCGACATGGCTACGCGCTGCGCGGTCACGCGGCAGGAACCCGCCGCCAGCGCGCCGGCGCTCACCGAGGACGCCGATCGCGGCCCGGGCGCGGGCGCGCTCGACGAGCCGCCGACGCGCTGGCTCGACATCTCCGCCTTCGTCGCCGAAGTGGACGCGGCGCTGACGCGACAACGCGACGGCTTCTCCAGCATCGTGCCGACGCGCGGCGTCGGCCAGCGCGTGCCGGTGGAAGTGCTGCTGCGGCTCAAGCGCGCCTTTGGCCTCGCCGCGGCGCGCACGCACCCGCGCTTGCCGGGCGGGCATGCGATCCGCACCGTGTTCGGATTGAGCAGCCTGCATTTCTACCTGGCGGGGCAGCGCGATTTCGACGCCTTCCTGCGCCAGGCCGCGCAGCGCGTCGCGCATGCGCATCGCGCCGAGTGGGCGCGCACCAACACGGACGTCTCGCGCGTGCCCATCCACGAAGGCCGCGTGCTCGACCAGAGCCTGGGCGGCTATCGCATGGCCTGGGCGCAAGCCAGCCAGATCCGCGCGCGGGTCGGCGAACTGGTGGGCCTGAGCCTGGACGAGCCGGAGCTGCGGCCGGAATGGATGCTCGGCGTGGTGCGCTGGCTGCGCTACGAGGATGACGGCGGCCTGTCCGCCGGCATCGAACTGATATCGCGGCGCACGGCCGCGATCGGCCTGCGCGTGCACGGCAAGGACGGCTTCGCGGGCGAGCCGGTGCGGGCGGTGGAGATGGAAGCCCTCGATGGCGGCGGCGAGGTGCATTTCCTGGCCCCGAACAGCATGGAGACCGGTGCGGCGCGCATCGAGGTGGTGCGCGACGGCGCCGAGCGCGGGCTCGAGGAGGCGCCGCAGACGGAAGAAATCCTGGCCGGCATCAACCTGCTGCTGAATGCCGGCGATTACGCCCTGCTGCGTCCCTTGCGCACCGATCCGGGCGAGGCGCTGCCGCAACGGACGGTTTCATGAGCGAGCCGGCGAGCGCGCGGCGGCGCGCGACCCTGACGGTACGGATAGGCGCGATCGAGGTCGGGGGTTCGCACCCGGTGGTGGTGCAGTCCATGACCAACACCGACACCGCCGACGTCGCCTCCACGGTGAAGCAGGTCGCCGAACTGTGGCGCGCCGGCTCCGAGCTGGTGCGCGTCACCGTCAACAATGCCGAGTCCGCCGCGGCGGTGCCGCGGATCGTGGACAAGCTGGCGATGATGGGCGTCGAGGTGCCGATCGTCGGCGACTTCCACTACAACGGCCACCAGCTGCTCGCCGCCGAGCCGGCCTGCGCGCAGGCGCTGGCGAAGTACCGCATCAACCCTGGCAACGTCGGCTTCGGGCGCAAGCGCGACAGCCAGTTCGCCTCGCTCATCGAGCTGGCGATCGCGCCACGGCAAGCCGGTGCGCATCGGCGTCAACTGGGGCTCGCTCGACCAGGCGCTGGCGGCGCGGCTGATGGACGAGAACGCACCTGCGCGCCGAACCCTGGGAGGCCGGCCGCGTGCTGCGCGAGGCGCTGGTGCGCTCGGCGCTCGACTCGGCGCAGCGCGCCGATCGAACTCGGCCTGCCCGAGCGACCGCATCATCCTGTCGGCGAAGGTCAGCGGGGTGCAGGAACTGATCGCGGTCTACCGCGACCTCGCCGCGCGCTCGCGACCTGCCGCTGCACCTGGGCCTGACCGAGGCGGGCATGGGCAGCAAGGGCATCGTTGCATCCTGCGCCGCCCTTGCCGTGCTGATGCAGGAAGGCATCGGCGACACCATCCGCATCTCGCTGACGCCGGAGCCCGGCGGCGCGCGCACGCAGGAGGTGGTGGTGGCGCAGGAACTGCTGCAGACCATGGGCCTGCGCGCATTCACGCCGCTGGTGACCGCCTGCCCGGGCTGCGGCCGCACCACATCGGAGTTCTTCCAGGAGCTGGCGCAGGCCGTGCAGGAGCATGTGCGCGAACGCATGCCGGTACTGGAAGGTCAGCAATCCCGGCGTCGAGAACCTGACGCTGGCGGTGATGGGCTGCGTGGTCAACGGGCCGGGCGAGTCGCGCCACGCCAACATCGGCATCTCCCTGCCGGGCACCGGCGAGGCGCCGAGCGCGCCGGTGTTCATCGACGGCGAGAAGGCGGTGACGCTGCGCGGCGACAACATCGCCGCCGAGTTCGTCGCCATCATCGACGACTACGTCGCCAGGAAATATGTCCGCGAAGCCGGCTGAACCCGCGGCGAAACAGATCGCGGTGGCGACCGGCGCCGAGGTCCGCTATGGACTCCGCTTTGTCAGCCACGAGGCCTGGCGCATCCTGCTGGCCTTCCTGGCCATCATCGTGCCGCTGCTCGCTTTCGCCGGACTGGCCGACGAGCTGCGCGAGGATGGCGTGTTCTTCTTCGACGAGCCGATCATGCTGGGGCTGCACCAGCTCGCCACGCCGGGCGTGGACGCCTTCTTCGTGCTGATGTCGAAACTTGGCTACACCTGGGGCGTGGTGCCGCTGGATATCGCCATCGCCGTGTTCCTGCTCTGGCGCCATCGCTACCGCGACGGCCTGTTCTTCGCCCTCGCCGTGGTCGGCTCGCTGCTGGTCAACCTGGCGGCGAAGGGCCGCTTCAGCCGCGCGCGTCCGGAGCTGTGGCTGTCGATCGCGCCGGAGAGCAGCTACAGCTTCCCCAGCGGCCACGCCATGGGCTCGATGACCCTGGGCGTCGCCGTGCTGCTGCTGGCCTGGCATACGCGCTTGCGCTGGTGGCTGCTGGCGGCCAGCGCCAGCTTCGTGCTGCTGGTCGGCATGTCGCGCAGTTTCCTGGGTGTGCATTACCCCTCCGACATCCTCGCCGGCTGGAGCGCCGCCGCGGCCTGGGTGCTGGCGATGCACTGGCTGGTGGCCTCGCGCGCACCGCCACCGCCGTCGCCGGCCGCCGCGCCGGCCGCGCACGACGCCATCGAGGATTCCGCCGCCGCGCACAAGGCCGCCGCACACCATGCCGGGGCGCAGGGAAAGCAGCGGGGTTAGCGCTGTTGCGTTTCGGGATTGATGTCGGGATCGGTGACCGCGCGGCGCGCCAGCTGCGCTTCGCGGCTGGGCGATGTAGACGTTGGTGGCGAAGATGATCGCGGCGCCCGGCCACGGTCCAGCGGTCGAGCGCCTCGTCGAACAGCAGCCAGCCGAGCACCGCCACCACCAGCACCTGCAGGAAGCTGATCGGCGTCAGCAGCGAGGCGTCGCCGAGCTTCAGCGCGCGCGTCCAGCACATGTGCGCGGTGGTGCCGAAGAAGCCGGCCAGCACGATCCACAGCCAGGTGATGCCCACCGGCATCTCCCAGACGAACAGCGCCGGCAGCAGCGACATCGGCACCCACAGCATCGTGGTGTAGAGCACGATCGCGTCGGCCTGTCTCGGTGCGCGACAGGAACTTGATGCTGATCGCGACGCTGGCGCTCATCACCGCCGCCAGCACCGCCACCAGGCTGGCCAGGCGGTGAAGTCGTCGGCGCCGGGCGTGCGATCAGCACCAGCACGCCGATGAAGCCGACGATCACCGCGGTCCAGCGCCGCGCGCGCACCACCTCGCCGAGCACGAGCACGGCGCCGATGGTGACGAACAGCGGGGTCGAGTACGACAGCGCGACCGCCTGCGCCAGCGGCAGGTGCACGATCGCCCAGAAGCCGGCGAGCATGCCGACACGATGCCGATGCAGCAGCGCAGGAAGTACAGCGGCAGCTTGTTCCGTGCGCAGCAGGCCCGGGCCGTGGCGCAGCAGCAGCGGCAGCGTGAAGACGAAGCCGAACAAGTTGCGGAAGAAGGCGATCTCGAAGGCGTGCAGCTGCTGCGGAGGCCAGGCGGATGCACACCGCCATCAGGCCGAACAGCACCGTGCTGGCGATCATCAGCAGCCACCGCGCGCGGCACGTCGTCGCGGCGCGCGCCGGCAGCGATGTTCACGCGCGGCGTCCCAGCGCGCGCCGATGATGCGCGGCTCCGGCTCCAGCGCCACGCCGAAGCGTCTCCTGCACCGAGGCGGCGACGCGGCGCGCCAGCGCCAGCAGCTGCGCACCGGTGGCGTGGCCGTGGTTGACCAGCACCAGCGCATGCTGCGCGGCGATGCCGGCGTCGCCTTCGCGAAAGCCCTTCCAGCCGGCCTGTTCGATCAGCCAGGCGGCGGAAAGCTTGCGCATCGCCGGGTCGTTGCCGGGAACACCGGCAGGCCGGGATGTTCCGCGGCCAAGGCTTCGGCGACTGCTCGCGGGCAGCACCGGATTCTTGAAAAAGCTGCCGGCATTGCCGATCAGCGCCGGGTTCGGCAGCTTGCGCGTGCGCAGGCGGCTGATCGCCTCGGCCACGTGCGCGGCGCTCGGCGCCTCGACGCCCATCGCCGCCAGTTCCTCGCGCACGCCGGCGTAGTCCAGGCGCAGCTCGCGCTGCCGCGGCAGGCGGAGCTCGACCGCGGTGATCGCCCAGTCGATCCGGGCTGGCCTTGAACACGCTGTCGCGGTAGCCGAAGGCGCAGTCGGCGCGGGCCAGGCGCTTGCAGCTGGCTGGTGCCGCGGTGGAAGGCTTCGACCGTCTCGATGAACTCGCCGACCTCGACGCCGTAGGCACCGATGTTCTGGATCGGGCAGGCGCCGACGGTGCCGGGAATCAGCGCCAGGTTCTCCAGCCCGGCCAGGCCCTTGCCCAGCGTCCAGCGCACGAAGTCGTTCCAGTTGACGCCGGCCTCGGCGCGCACCAGCGCGTGCTCGCCGTCGTCCTCCAGCACCTGCGTGCCGGCCATCGTCAGGCACACCACCACGCCGGGGAAGTCGCCGGCGAACAGCAGGTTGCTGCCTTCGCCCAGCACCAGCACCGGGCCCTCGCGCAGCATCGCGAAGTCGAACAGTTCGGCCAGCGCAGCGGCGCGGGTGACGTCGGCCATGATCGCCGCGCGCGCCGGCACCCGGAAGGTGTTGCGGCCGTCCAGGGAAACGTCCTCGGCGAGCTGGTAGCCGCCGCTCACTTCCCGCCTTCGCGCAGGCGGCGGATCGAGGCAACGCATTCGCCGACGAGTTCCGGGCCGCGGTAGACCATGCCGGTGTAGAACTGCACCAGCTTCGCGCCGGCGGTGATCTTGCCGGCGGCGTCGGCGCCGCTGAGTGATGCCGCCCACGCCGATGATCGGGATCGAATCGTCCAGGCGCAGGCGCAGCTTGCGCAGCACGGCGGTGGCGCTGGCCGTAGAGCGGCGCGCCGGACAGGCCGCCGGCCTCGCCCGCGAGCCGGTGGCCGGCGATCGCGCTGCGGTCGAGCGTGGTGTTGCTGACGATCACGCCGTCGACGCTGCGCGTCGGCTGAGCACCGCGGCCATGCCGTCCATGCTCGGCGTCGGTCAGGTCCGGCGCGATCTTCACCAGCATCGGCATGCGCTGGCCGTGCACGCGTGCCCAGCTCCTCCTGCGCGCTCGCGCAGTTCGCCGACCAAGCGGCGCAGCGTCTCTTCTTCCTGCAGGTCGCGCAGGCCGGTGGTGTTGGGCGAGGAGATGTTGACCGTGACGTAGTCGGCGAGCGCGATACACGCGCTCGAGGCAGATACAGGTAGTCGTCGGCGGCCTTGTCGTTGGGCGTGTCCTTGTTCTTGCCGATGTTGATGCCCAGCATGCCCTGCGCGGCGCGCCTTTTCGACATTGCGCACCAGCGCGTCCACGCCGTCGTTGTTGAAGCCCAGGCGGTTGATCACCGCCTGCTTGTCCGGGCAGCCGGAACATGCGCGGCTTGGGATTGCCTTCCTGCGGCCGCGGCGTGGTGGTGCCGATCTCGACGAAGCCGAAGCCCAGCGCCATCAGCGCATCGATGTGCTCGCCGTTCTTGTCCAGGCCGGCGGCCAGGCCGACCGGGTTGGCGAACTCGATGCCGAAGGCCTTGGTCAGCAGTTTCGGCGGGCGCGCCGACAGCAGCGGGTTGAGGCCGCTGCGGTAGGCGGCCTCGATCGCCTTCAGGCCGAGACCGTGCGCCCGCTCCGCATCGAGGCGGAACAGGAAGGGCTTGGCAAGGGAGTACACGCGGCGCGGCTCAGTTCAGCTGGCCGCTCGCCCCCATCCAGGCGAGGAATACCGCCAGGCCGCCGAAGAACAGGAAGATGGCGATCAGCGCGAGCACGCTGAACAAGACCACGCCCCAGCCCATGATCAGCCCGGCGATGGCCATGCCGTCGCCTTCCTGCGTATCCGGGTTGCGGCGGAGTTCCGCGCGCGCCATGTGCCCGGTGACGATCGCGGCGATGCTGCCGAGCCAGGGCACCAGCGTCCAGCCCAGGATGCCGCAGATGAGGCTGGCGACGGCCAGGGTATTGGTCTGCTTGATCGGTGCGTTCACGGCGACGTTCTCCGGGGGGAAGGGTCAGAAGTCGAACTTGATGCCCTGGGCCAGCGGCAGCGCGTCGGAATAGTTGATGGTGTTGGTCTGGCGGCGCATGTAGACCTTCCAGGCGTCGGAGCCGGACTCGCGGCCGCCGCCGGTTTCCTTCTCGCCGCCGAAGGCGCCGCCGATCTCGGCGCCGGAGGTGCCGATGTTGACGTTGGCGATGCCGCAATCCGAGCCGGCTGCGGCCGAGGAACTGCTCGGCATGCGCGCAGGTCGGTGGTGAAGATCGCCGACGACAGGCCCTGCGGCACGCGCGTTCTGCATGTCGATGGCTTCGTCCAGCGTCTTGAAGGGCATCGACGTACAGGATCGGGGCGAAGGTTTCGGTCTGCACCACTTCGATCGGTGTTGGACAGGCCGGTGATGATGGTCGGCAGCACGAAGTTGCCCGGGCGCTCGATGCGCGGCGCCGCCGGTCCGGACGCTGCCGCCGGCGGCCTTGGCCTGCTCGATCGCGTCCAGGTACGCGTGCACCGCGTCCTGGCTGTTGAGCGGGCCCATCAGGGTGCCGGCATCGGGTCGGGTCGCCGATCTTCTTCTCGACCTGCTGGTAGGCCTGCAACCAGCGTGTCCACGACGTTGTCGAAGATGCTTTCGTGGATGAGCAGGCGGCGCGTGGTGGTGCAGCGCTGGCCGGCGGTGCCGACCGCGCCGAACACGATCGCCGGGATCGCCAGCTTCAGGTCGGCGCTGTCGTCGACGATGATGGCGTTGTTGCCGCCCAGTTCGAGCAGCGAGCGACCCATGCGGCGCGCGACGCGCTCGCCGACCGATGCGGCCGACCGCGGTCGAGCCGGTGAAGCTGATCAGCGGGATGCGATGGTCGTCGACGAAGGCCTGCGCCAGCTCGGTGCCGGCGTCGTTGAACAGGAAGAAGATGTCCGGGAAACCGCCGGCCCGCAGCGCCTCGTTGCAGATCTTCATCGAGGCGATCGCCGACAGCGGGGTCTTCGGCGAGGGCTTCCAGATGGTGATGTCGCCGCAGACGGCGGCCAGGAAAGCTGTTCCAGGCCCAGACCGCGACCGGGAAGTTGAAGGCGCTGATCACGCCGACCATGCCGAGCGGGTGGTACTGCTCGTACATGCGGTGGCCCGGGCGCTCGGAATGCATGGTCAGGCCGTAGAGCTGGCGCGACAGGCCGACCGCGAACTCGCCGATGTCGATCATCTCCTGCACTTCGCCGTCGCCCTCGGCCTTGATCTTGCCCATCTCCAGCGCCACCAGCGAACCGAGCGCATCCTTGTTGGCGCGCAATGCATCGGCGCACAGGCGGATGGCTTCGCCGCGCTTGGGCGCGGGCACGTTGCGCCACACTTTGAAGGCGGCCTGGGCGCGCTCCATCAGCAGTTCGTAGTCAGCCTGGCTGGAAGCCATGACCCGCCCGAGCACCTCGCCGGTGCTGGGATTGAGCGGCTCGATCACGCCGGCATCGCGCGTGGTGGACCATTCGCCGTGGCCGAGGTAGCCGCCGGATTCGGTTTCGCGCAGTCCGAGCGCGCTGAGGACAGGGTGGATCATCTGCAACTCCATTCGATGCTGATCGGGTCGGCCGGCCCGGGCCGCGCTCCGCGCGGGGCGCGGGCATGGCGGGCTGGACGGAGGTGGTGGCCCCGATACGATTCGAACGTACGACCTGTCCCTTAGGAGGGGACCGCTCTATCCAGCTGAGCTACAGGGCCCTGGCGCGAAATTATCGCAGGAATCGGCCGCCTGCGTATCCGAGCCGGTATCATGGCGGGCTTGGCTACCACGGAAGCGCCCGCCATGCAGTTCTCGATGTACTACACCGCCCGCACCAGCACCATGCGCGCGCTCGCCAACCTCGATGGCATCCTCGACAAGGCGCTGGCCTCGGCCGAGGCGCGCAAGTTCGACCCGGCGGTGCTGTTCGGCGCGCGCCTGGCCCCCGACATGTTCCCGCTGAGCCGGCAGGTGCAGATCGCCTGCGATTTCTGCAAGGGCACCATGGCGCGCCTGGGCGGGGTCGAGAATCCGAAGTTCGAGGACGGCGAGGGCAACTTCGCCGAACTGCGCGAGCGCGTGGCCAAGACGCGCGCCTTCGTGGCCTCGGTGCCGGAGGCCGGTTTCGCCGGCGCCGAAGAGCGCGACCTGGTGCTGCAGGCCGGCCCGCGCACGCTCGAGTTCAAGGGCATGCCCTACCTGGTCGCCTACGCGCTGCCGAACCTGTATTTCCACATGAGCATGGCCTACGCGATCCTGCGCCACAACGGCGTCGAGCTGGGCAAGCAGGACTTCATCGGGAAGGCCTGATGAGTCCCAGTCGCATCGCCCCGGGCGCCTCCCGGGGCTGGATCATTCCCATCGGCGGCGGCGAGGAAAAGGAAAACGACCCGCGCATCCTGCAGCGCTTCGTGGACCTTTGCGGCGGCAGCGAAGCCGACATCGTCGTCATCCCCACCGCCAGCCGGCTGGCCGACACCGGCGCCCGCTACGAGCGCATCTTTTCCGGGCTCGGCGCCGGCCGCGTGGCTGCACTCGAGCTGGATACGCGCGCCGACTGCGAGGACGCCGCCCGTCTCGCGCGCCTGGCCGAGGCCAACGGCATCTTCTTCACCGGCGGCAACCAGCTCCGCCTGTCCACCATCCTGGGCGGCACGCCGGTGGCGCGGCTGATGCGGCTGCGCAATGCCGACGGCGTGCACGTCGCCGGCACCAGCGCCGGCGCGGCCTTCCTCAGCGAGCACATGATCGCCTTCGGCGAGGATGGCCCCTCGCCGGTCGCCGGCAGCGCGCGCCTGGCGCCCGGGCTGGGCCTGACCAATCGCGTGATCATCGACCAGCATTTCCGCCAGCGCGACCGCCTCGGCCGGCTGCTCACCGCGCTGGCCTACAACCCCTTCGCGGTCGGCATCGGCCTCGACGAGGACACCGCGGCCTTCATCGGTCCCGACGACGTGCTGGAGGTCGAGGGCAGCGGCGGCATCACCGTCGTCGACGCCAGCGGCATCGAGTTCTCCTCGATGGACATGGTCGAGGAGGGCGAGCCGGTCTGCATGCTCGGGATACGGCTGCACGTGCTGATCGCGGGCGCCAGCTTCGACCTGCAGCACCGCCGTGCCTCCGCCGGCGCGCTGGCGAGGAAAGGGAAACAGACCGCCTAGGAGTTCCGGATGCGCATCCTCGACCGTTCCGTCTATGTTGGCCCGTCGCTGTATGCGCATTTCCCGGTCATCCGGCTCGAGCTCGACCTCGGGGAGCTGGAGGCAGTGGCCCATCGGCGAAACTGGGCGAAGCCTTCATCGGACGGCCTGGTCGACGGCGCTGCCGGGACTGGCCGAGCATGGCTGCTCCTACCGCGAGCCCGGCGGCTTCATGCGTCGCTGCGCGAGGACGAGGGCACCTGGCTCGGCCACGTGCTCGAGCATGTGGCCATCGAGCTGCAGAACGTCGCCGGCGAGGACGTGACCTTCGGCAAGACGCGCAGCACCGAACGCCCGGCGTGTACTCCGTGGTCTACGAGTACGAGCAGCGCGAGGAGGGCATCGAGGCCGGCGAGCTGGCGATGCGCCTGCTGCGATTCGCTGCTGCCGCCGGAGCTGCGCACGCCCGGCCTGCTGCCCGAGGACTGGGACTGGGCGGTCGCGCGCGACGAGTTCATCCGCTACGCGCAGCGGCGCGCGCTCGGGCCCGTCGACCGCTTCGCTGGTGCACGCCGCCGAGGCGCGCGACATCCCCTGGCTGCGGCTCAACGACCAGTCGCTGGTGCAGCTGGGCCACGGCAAGTACCAGCAGCGCATCCAGGCCACGGTCACCGGCAAGCACCTCGCACATCGCGGTCGAGCTCGCGAGCGACAAGGAAGAAACCAACAAGATCCTCGGCTCGCTCGGCCTGCCGGTGCCGCAAGCAGGAACTGGTGCAGACGCGAGGAAGCCGCGCGTGCGCGCGGCACGGCGCATCGGCTTCCCGGTGGTGACCAAGCCCTACAACGGCAACCACGGCCGCGGCATTTCCATCGGCCTGCGCCAGCGACGAGGAAGTCGCGCGAGGGCTTCCGGCGCGCGCGCGAGCATCTCGCGCTCGGTGATCGTCGAGACCTTCGTCAGCGGCGACGACCATCGCCTGCTGGTGGTCAACGGCGAACTGGTCGCGGCGACCCGGCGCACGCCGGGACACGTGGTCGGCGACGGCGTGCACACGATCGCGCAGCTGGTCGAGATGGTGAACCAGGACCCGCGCCGCGGCGTCGGCCACGAGAAGGTGCTCACGCGCCTCGAGCTCGACGCGCAGGCGCTGGGCATGCTGGCCAAGCGCGGCTACGACGAGGCCACGGTGCCGCGCGCGGACGAGCGCGTGTACCTGCGCTCCACCGCCAACCTGTCCACCGGCGGCACCGCCACCGACGTCACCGACATCATCCACCCCGACAACCGCGACATGGCGGTGCGCGCGATCAAGGCCATCGGCCTGGACGTCGGCGGCGTGGACTTCCTCAGCGACCAACATCGCCGAGAGTTACAAGACCCACGGCGGCGGCATCTGCGAAGTGCAATGCCGCGCCCGGCTTCCGCATGCACGTGGCGCCGAGCGAAGGCACGCCGCGCGACGTCGCCGGGCCGGTGATCGACATGCTGTTCCCGCCCGGCGCGCCGGCGCGGGTGCCGATCGCGGCGGTCACCGGCACCAACGGCAAGACCACCACCGCGCGCATGCTCGCGCACATCACCAAGATGGCCGGCTACACGCCGGGCCTGACCACCACCGACGGCGTCTACATCGACGGCCAGCGCACGGTCGAGGGCGACATGACCGGGCCGGTGGCGACGCGCATGGTGCTGGCCGACCCGCAGATCGACATCGCGGTGCTGGAAATCGCGCGCGGCGGCCTGCTGCGCGCCGGCATGGGCGTGCGCCTTCGTGGACGTGGGCGCGGTGCTCAACGTCGCCGTCCGACCACCTCGGCATGAAGGGCATCGACACGCTGGAGCAGCTGGCCGAGGTCAAGCGCATCGTCGTCGAGGTGGCGCAGCGACTGCGCGGTGCTCAACGCCGACGACCCGCTGGTGCTGAAGATGGCCGCCTACACCGAGGCGAAGTCGATCTGCTACGTGACCATGAACCCGCAGCACGCACTGGTGCGCGAGCACATCCGCGCCGGCGGCCGCGCCTGCGCGCTCGAGGCCGGCGTCAACGGCCAGATGATCACGCTCTACGACAAGGGCAGCGCACATCCCGCTGCTGTGGACGCACCTGATCCCGGCCACGATGGAAGGACGCGCGCTGCACAACGTGCAGAACGCCATGTTCGCGGCGGCGATGGCCTTCTCGCTGGGCATCAAGCTCGACGCCATCCGCCAGGGCCTGCGCACCTTCGACACCACCTTCTTCCAGGCGCCGGGGCGCATGAACGTGTTCGACGAGCACCCGTTCAAGGTGATCTTCGACTACGGCCACAACGCGCACGCGGTCGGCGCGATGGCCGACCTGGCGCAGCGCCTGGACGTGCACGGGCCGGCGCATCGTGGTGATGGCCGGGCCCGGCGACCGCCGCGACGAGGACATCGCGCGAGATCGCCGACGCCGTCGCCGGGCGCTTCGACCACTACATCTGCCGCCGCGACGATCGGCCTGCGCGGGCGCGACGGCGACGAGGTGCCGCGGATGCTCAGGCGCACGGCGCTGGAGGCCGCGGGCGTGGCGCCGGCGCAGATCACCCTGATCCCCGACGAGCAGGAAGCGATCGACGCTGCGCTGCGCATGGGCCGGCCGGGCGACCTGGTGCTGATCTTCGCCGACGCGCTGATGCGTTCGTGGAAGCAGGTGATCAAGTTCCGTCCCGAAGGCGCGCCGGCGGCGCGCCTGC
This sequence comes from uncultured Gammaproteobacteria bacterium, assembly GCA_963707625.1. Lineage (GTDB taxonomy): Bacteria > Pseudomonadota > Gammaproteobacteria > Xanthomonadales > Xanthomonadaceae > Arenimonas. Next base: position 89,874 of record CAVPQV010000019.1, on the reverse strand, counting down.
CGGAAGCGCCGCCGGCGCTGCCGGAGCCGGCCTTCGCGGCCGCGGAGGAAAGCAGCCTGCGACCTCGGCGTGCTGGTGCGCGACGAGCGCGGCGTGCGTCTCGGCCGCGAGGAGGAAGACTGAGCACGGTCGAGCCTGGGGTTTTCGACAGCTCGCGGCGACTCACCGGCCACAACCTGTACTTCGCCGGCACCGGCGCGGTGCTGGAAGTGCGCGCGGCCTCGCCCGGGCAGTTGCGCGCCTGGCGCGAGCGCGTCGAAGGCATGCGCGCGGCGCTGGGCTGGAGCGACGACGGCGCGATCGTCGCGCATGAATATGCCGGCGGCGCGGCGCTGGCGCTGGCGGCGCCGCGCGAGCGCCTGTTTGTCGCCACTGAACTCAACGAGTGGGCCTGGCTGGGCGCGGCCGACGCAGCGCTGGCCGCGCCCTTGCCATTCGCCCCGCGCATCCGCAAGTGCATGACGCTGATTCGGCGCGCGAAACGCTGCGCCGGCTGGCGGCGGCGGAGGCGCGGCCGGCGCTGGATGCGCTGGTGGCCGAGGCGCGGCGGCGGGGGTTGCCGGTGTATGAGGATGATGAGGCGGTGAGTTTTGGGGCGGGCAGGTTTGGGGTTACGTTCGCTGTCGAAGATGTAACTCGCACCACCGCCGCGCTCGATTTCTCAGCACTCGGGCCTATCGGAACGGCGGTCATCACCGGTTCCAACGGCAAGACCACCAGCGTGCGCCTGCTGGCCGCGATGGCGACCGAGGACGGGCGGGCGCCTGGATACAACTGCACCGACGGCGTGTTCGTGGCTGGCGAGCGCCTCGAGCAGGGCGACTGGTCGGGGCCTGCGGGCGCGCGCCGCGTGCTGCGCGACCCGCGCGTGGACACCGCCATCCTCGAGACCGCGCGCGGCGGCATCCTGCGACGCGGACTCGCGGTCGAAAGCGCGGACGTGGCGCTGGTCACCAACGTCAGCGACGATCATTTCGGCGAGTACGGGGTCACCAGCCTGACGCACCTGGCGGCGGTCAAGCTGATCGTTGCGCGCGCGCTCGGGCGCCAGGGCGTGCTCGTGCTCAATGCCGACGACGCGGAACTGGTTGCCGCCGCGGCCGGGCTGCGCTGCCGCACCGCCTGGTTCGCGCTCGACGACGACAATCCCTTCCTTGCCGCCGCGCGCGCCGCCGGGGCGGCCAGCTGTGGCGTGCGCGATGGCCGCCTGCGGCTCGATGCGGGCACGGGCAGCCACGATCTTGGCCTGGTTGCGGAGATGCCGCTGACGCTCGGCGGCGCGGCCGGCTACAACATCGCCAACGCCGCCGGCGCCGCGCTGGCGGCGCAGGCGCTGGGCATCGCGCCGGCGGCGATCGCGCACGTGCTGGCGCGCTTCGGCGCCGGCATGGCCGACAACCCGGGACGCCTGCAGCGTTGGCAGCGCGATGGCGTCGAGATCCTGCTCGACTACGCACACAACCCGGACGGCCTGCAGGGCCTGCTGCGGATTGCGCGCGGACTGGCGCCGACCGGGCGGCTCGGGCTGCTGCTGGGGCAGGCCGGCAATCGCGACGACGAGGCGATCCGCGCGCTGGCGCGCACCGCCGCCGCCGCCGCGCCGGCGCGGGTGGTGCTGAAGGACCTGCCGGGGCTGCTGCGCGGACGCGCGCCCGGCGAGGTGCCTGCGCTGCTTGGCGACGAACTGCGTCGCGCCGGTCTGGCGCCTTCGCAGCTGCAGGTCGAGCTGTCCGAAGTGGCGGCGGCGCGCAGCCTGCTGGCCTGGGCGCGTCCCGGCGACGTGCTGGTGCTGCCGGTGCACGGCGCGCAATCGCGCGAGGAACTGGTCGCCTGCCTGGACATGGCCTCGCCGCCAAGCTGAACGGCGCGGAGCGTGCCGCCTGTGGCCCCGTCAGACCCGTGCCTGCGTTGGAGTAAAGTGCCTTGAATGTTCGGGGACGCGGACGCATGGGCCCATCCGAAGCCAACGCGGTAGACAGCTTCAGCGAGTCCGCCGCGCTTGCCACTGATTCGGTCAGTGCGGCCGGGGACGTGGTTGCGCCTGCCGCCACCGGTGGCCGCCAGGGCGCGATCTTTGCCATCGCCTCCCTGGCCAGTTCCGGGCGCGAGCTGGAAGCGATGGTCGCGGAAATGCATCGCATGGTGCTCGGCCTGCTGGGCACGGATATGTTCCTGATCGCCCTGCGCGAGCCGGATTCGGAGGCGTTGCGCGTGGTCGCCGGCACGCCACCGGCGCACGAAGCCCATGGCCCCGGTCCGGACGTGCGCGAAGTCGCCGTCACCCTTGCGCGGCAGTTGCTGCGTGAGCCTGAGCCTTTCTGCGGCGACGGCACGCGGCTGGGTACGCGTTTCCCGGGCCTGGTGCCGCTGGGCATGGAAGGCAGCGCCTGGCTCGCCGTCGCCATTCCCGGCGAGGACGGACCCGCGGGCGCGCTGGTGTTGCAGTCGCACGCGCGCGCCGCGCCCTTCAACGCGCTCGACCAGCAACTGCTCGATTTCGTCGCCGGTCAGCTACAGGTGGCGTTGCGCCTGCGCGCGGAGTCCGACGATGCGCCCGACCGGGCCGAGCAGCTGATGCAGGAGCTGATCGACCACCAGCGCAGCGAGCGCCTGCAGGCGGCGCTGTTCAGCATCGGCGAGCTTTCCAACAGCGTCGGCACGCCGCAGCGCTTTTACGCCGCCGTGCACGATGTCATCGGCGACGTGCTCGACTGCCGCAACTTGTGCGTGGCACAGCTTTCCGAGGATGGCGCGCGGCTGGAGTTCCCCTATTACGTCAACGACCGCGAGCCGATACCGTCGCCGCGGCCGCCGGGACGCGGACTGCACGAATACGTGATGCGCCAGCGTGCTCCGCTGTGCGTGGACCTGGGCGACGCGGAGTCGCGCGCGAAGCTGGCGCAGCTGGTCAGCGCCGGCGAAATCGTGGATGTGCGCGGCCAGCCCGGCGCCTGGCTGGGCGTGCCGCTGGTCTGCGCCAACGAGGTGATCGGCGTGGTCTCGGTTCAGAGCTATGCCCCGGACCCGCCCTACGACGAGCGCGACGAGGAATGCCTGGCCTTCCTCGCCTACCAGGTCGGCAACGCGATCGAGCGCCAGCAGGCGGCGGCGTCGCTGCGCCAGGCCAACGCCACGCTGGAGCAGCGCGTCAGCGAGCGCACCCGGCAGTTGCAGAACCAGATGCAGGCGCGCGAGCAGATCGAGCAGCAGCTCAAGCACGAGACCCTGCACGACTTCCTCACCGGCCTGCCCAACCGCGCCTTCCTCTGCGACCGGCTGGTGCGCTCGCTGGCGCTGCAGTCGCGCAACGAAGACAAGTCCTTCGCGGTGCTGTTCATGGATCTGGACCGCTTCAAGGTGATCAACGACTCCGCCGGCCACCTCGTCGGCGACGCGCTGCTGAAGGAAGTCGGCCGGCGCCTGCAGGGCTGCGTGCGCGCGCCGGACATGGTGGCGCGCCTGGGCGGCGACGAGTTCGCGGTCCTGATCGAGGACGTCGGCATCGTCGACACCGCGGTGAAGGTCGCGCAGCGCATCATCGAGGACCTCAAGGAGCCGATCTGCGTCGAGGGCAAGGAGCTGTTCACCTCGGTCAGCATCGGCATCGCCATCAGCGCGCCGGAGTACCGGATGGCCGAGGAGATGCTGCGCGACGCCGACATCGCCATGTACCGCGCCAAGGCCAACGAGGAGCAGCGCTTCGAGATCTTCAACGAGGGCCTGCACCTGGAGGCGATCCGCGCGCTCGAGATCGAAGGCGACCTGCACCGCGCGGTTTCGCGGCAGGAGTTCGAGCCCTATTTCCAGGCCATCGTGCGCCTCGACGACAGCGCGGTGATCGGCTACGAGTCGCTGCTGCGCTGGAACCATCCCGAACGCGGTGTGCTGACGCCGGACGCTTTCCTGGCCATCGCCGAGGCCAGCGGCAGCCTTGAGGACATCGACTGGCAGATGTTCGACCTCACCTGCGCGGCGGTGTCGGGGCTGTTGCGCCCGGGCCAGTACGTGAACCTGAATTTTTCGCCGCGCCACTTCCGTGACAAGCACATGGACCAGCGCCTGCTGGCGCTGCTGCGCGAGCACGGCGTGGCGACGAGCCAGGTGCGCATCGAGGTCACCGAAGGCACCCTGATCGACAATGCCGACCAGGTCGCCGAGATCATCGACCGCCTGCACCAGGCCGGCGTGCTGACTTCGCTGGACGACTTCGGCACCGGCTATTCCTCGCTCAGCTACCTGCACCGCTTCCACCTGCACGCGGTGAAGATCGACCGCAGCTTCGTCACGCCGCTGGTGCCGGGCGGCGGCGGGCCGAGCGAGGCGGTGGTGCGCGCGATCCTGGCGTTGGCGAAATCGCAGGGCCTGGACGTGATCGCCGAGGGCGTGGAGACGGTGGTGCAGCGCGATGCACTGCTGGGGCTGGGTTGCGTCTACGGACAGGGCTGGCTGTACGCGCGGCCGCAGCCGCTCAAGGCCATGCAGTCGGTCTGGTAGCCGGCCGCAAAAGCGAAAGCCCCGGCAGGCCGGGGCTTCCTGGAAACGCACGAGTGGTGGAGCGGATGGGGATCGAACCCACGACCTTCGCGATGCGAACGCGACGCTCTCCCAGCTGAGCTACCGCCCCACAGACGGCGATGATAACCCGGCGCGGCGGCCCAGACCAAGCCCGCGGGCCGCAGGCGCGCGAATTGCCTCAATCGAGCAAGGTCGCGGCCGGGCCGTCCACCGGCGAGAGGAAGCCTTCGCTGTCGAAGCCGGCGGCGGCAAAGGCGGCGCGCATCGCCGGCAGCGCGGCCGCGGCAGCCGGCTTCGACTCGAACCAGGCGAAGGCGCTCGGCCCGGCGCCGGAGATGCCGGCGCCCATCGCCTGCGCCGCCAGCGCCGCATCGCGCACCGCCGCGAAGCCGGGAATCAGCGGCGCGCGCCGCGGCTCCACCAGCAGGTCGCGCAGTCCGGCGCGCACCAGTGCCGGGTCGCCGCGGAAACAGCCGGCGAGCACCAGGCCGAGGTTGCCGCTCTGCGCCACGAAATCGCCCAGTTGCCAGCCGCCGCGCAGCACTTCCCGCGCACGCAGCGTCTCCAGCACCTGCGCTGGATGCACCAGCGCGCAATGCCATTGCGCCGGCACCGGGATGCGCACCATGCGCCCGGGCGTGGCCAGCACCAGGCCGCCGAGCAGCATCGGCGCGACGTTGTCGCCATTGCTGCCGCCGCTGGCCAGCGACTCGCCCTGCAGCGCGAAGGGATACAGCGCCTCGCGCGGCAACGGCGCGTCGAGCAGGGCGTTGGCCGCCACCAGCGCGGCTACGCAGGAGCTCGCCGAGCCGCCCATGCCGGAGCCGAGCGCGATGCCCTTGTCGAGCTCGAGTTCGAAACCGTGCGCCAGCGCCAGGCCGTCCATCAGCGCGAGCAGGGCCACGCCGGCGGTATTGCGCCCGGGCTCGAGCGGTATCCGCGATTCCACGCCACGCACCGCCACGATGCGCACCTCCCTCGCCGCGATGCGACGCACGGTGGCGATGTCGCCGGCGCCGGCGAGGCTGTGGCCGAGGATGTCGAAGCCGACCGCGACGTTGCCCACGCCCGCAGGCGAGAAGGCGCGCGCCTGCGTTTTCACGGCAGCAGTGGCGCCAGGGCCGGTTCCAGCAGGCTGCGGCGCCAGCCCTCCAGCGCAGGCGGCCAGCCGCGGCCCTCGAGCAGTGCCTCCAGGTGGCGTCGCGCGCACAGCAGTCCTTCCGGCATGTCGAGCGTGGCGGCGACCGCAGCCACGGCTTCCTGCATCGCGCGCAGGCGCTGCTTGTCGATCGCCTCCGCGGCGCGGTTCAGCGGCAGCGCCAGCTCCTCGGCCTCCAGCGGCGCCTCCAGCATCTCGAACAGTTCGCGCCGCGCGCGCCGCGGCGCCTTCGGCTGCGCGTCGAGCGCGGCGGTGAAGGCGGCGAAGGCGGGCCAGGGCCGGCGGCAAAGGTGCACGGCGAGTTCGTTGTCGAGCACCCAGCTCTTTGGCTTGTCGGAGCGCCGCGCCTCGGCATCGCGCCAGCGCAGCAGGCGGCGCAGGCGCGCCTGGCCTGCGGCATCGAGCGACTGCGCGCCGCGTACGGCCAGGTGCGGCATCGGGTCGTCGCCTTCGACCGCGGCGGCGGCGAGCGCACGCTCGCTGTCGGCGGCAAGCCAGTCGAGGCGGCCGAGCGCGCGCAGCTTCGGATCCAGCGCGGCGTGCAGCTCATGCAGGTGCAACACGTCGTCGGCGGCGTACTTGAGCTGCGCGTCGCTGAGCGGGCGTCGCCACCAGTCCGAGCGCGTCTCGCCCTTCTCCAGCGCGACTCCGGTGACCTGCTCGACCAGCTTCTGGTAACCCAGGCCGGCACCGAATCCCGCCATCGCCGCCGCGACCTGGGTGTCGAAGACGGGGGCGGGCAGGGCGGCACAGCCGCGCGCCAGCGCCTGCAGGTCCTCGCTGGCGCTGTGCATGATCTTGACCATGCCGCGGTCTTCCAGCATCGGCTTGAGTACCGCCGCGATGCCGGCAGCGAGCGGGTCCACCAGCAGTATTTCGCCGGGTACCGACAGCTGCACGAGCGCGAGTTGCGGGTAGAAGGTGCGTTCGCGGATGAACTCGGTGTCCAGCCCGACCAGGGCCTGGCCGCGCCAGGCGTCCAGTCGCGCCGCCAGCGCGGCCGGGTCGTCCATCCACTGATGCATGCGTTTGATTGCCAAAAGAGGGCAGGTTAGCCTAAGTCCCAATCGCCTGCGGTCGGCGGGCACCGTCACTGGACCCGAATGGCCCTTCCGCGAAGTTTCCTGCCTGGTCCCGTCGCCTGCCTGTGCCTCGCCTTGCTCGTGGCGCTCGCAGCTTGCGGCCAGGGCGGCGGGGAGCCGGCACGCGACGCGCGCGCGGCGCCAGCCCAGACGCCGGCCGCGCCCGCTCCCGCACCCAGGCGCGCCCCGGAGGCGGCGACACCCGCACCCGGGTCGGTGGCGGCGCGATGGCGCGCCCAGGTTCCGACGATCGTCGAAGGGGACGTCCAGGCGACCCTCGCGCAGGCCGACGCGGCGCTTGCGCGCGGGCAACTCGAGCGCGCCGGCAGCCCCGGGCCCGGGGCACTGGAGCTCTACCTTGCCGTGCTCGACGTCGCCCCGGGCAATGCGCGCGCGTTCACCGGCGTGCAGGCCGCGCTCGATGCCCTGTTCGAGCGCGGCCACCTGGCGATGCGCGCCGGCCGCCTCGAGGACGCGACGCGGGTCGAGGCGATCGCCACGGGCGCCGCGCCGCAACACCCGGATTTGTCGGGCTACCGGCAGCGGCTGGCGCAGGCGCGCGCGGCGCAACGCGCGCTGGCCCTGGCCGAGCGCGCGGGCGGCGAGGGTGACATCACCCTGCCGGCCGGCAAAAGCGCGCTCGACCACCTGCGCGGCGCGCGCGAGGCCTTCGCCGACTTCGCGCCGATCGCGCAAGCGCAGCGGCGCTGGAACGGCGAACTGCTCACGCGTGCCTGGCGGGCCGCGGCACGCGAGGATTTCGCCGCCGCCGATTCCTGGTTGCTGGAATCGGCGCGTCTGGCGCCGGCCAGTGCGGAGGCGCGCGTGCTGCGGCTGCGCGTGCTGGAACTGCGGCAGGCGCGCACCGACGCGGCGCTGGCCGCCGGCAACGCCGCCGTCGACGCCCTGCGCCTGCCGCGCGCGCAGGCCGCGCTGCTGCGCGCCGAGCGCATCGCCGCGCAGCCCGAGGGCGTGCAGGCGCTGCGTCGACGTATCCACATTGCCAACCATTACGGTCGTTTCGAACCCGGCCAGTTCTTCAGCGAGAAGCTCGCCGGTGGCGGCGAGGCACCGGAGATGGTGGTGATTCCCTATGGCCGCTTCCGCATGGGCGCCGACGCTGAGGAGCCCGGGCACAAGGAAAACGAACTGCCCGCGCACGAGGTCGTGTTCAAGCGCGGCTTCGCCCTGGCGCGCAACGAAACCACGGTGGCGGATTTCGGCCGCTTCGTGCAAGCCACCGGCTTTCGCAGCCAGGCCACGCGCGCCGGCCGCTCCACTGTCTACGACGAGAAGGGCGGCGCTTTCGCCGAACACGAGGGCGTGGACTGGCGCCGCGACCACGTCGGCCGCATCGCCTCGCCCGCGCTGCCGGTGCTGCACGTCAGCTTCGCCGATGCGCTCGCCTACGCGCGCTGGCTGTCGCGGCAGACCGGTGCCCGTTACCGTTTGCCCAGTGAGGTGGAGTTCGAATACGCGTTGCGCGCGAATCGCCAGGGCCCTTTTCCGTGGGGCGAAGGCAAGCCCGCGCGGGTGGTGGGAAACCTCGCCGGCGATGGTGACCTGTCCTCTCTCGCCCGGCACTGGGGCAACGCTATCCCGGGTTACCGCGACGCGTTCTGGGGCCCGGCGCCGGTACGCAATTTCCCCGCCGAGCCCTTCGGCACCTTCGACCTGGTCGGCAACGTGTCGGAGTGGACGCTGGACTGCTGGCACGACAGTTACCGGCGCGCGCCGGGCGACGGCTCGGCCTGGGTGAATCCGGGTTGCGACACGCGCACCGTGCGCGGTGCGTCCTGGGGCAGTTCCCTGGAGCAGGTGCGCGCTGCGGCGAGGATTCCGATGGACCCGTCGAGCAGCACGGCGCGGCTGGGTTTCCGCGTGGTTCGAGAATTGTGAGAGCCGCGATGCCGCGGCGCTGGCGCGCCGCGATGAAGCGCCTCAGCGCAGCTTGCGCCGGCGCGGGCGCGGACGCGCCGGTGGCGCCGGCGTCTCCTCGGGCTTTTCGCTCGAGGCCAGCCCGCTCTTGATACCCTGCTGCACGCCCTTCCAGATTTCCATGTTCTTGTCGGCGAGCTGGTTGAGCAGCTGCCAGGGCGCCTGCACCACCAGGCTGCCGAGCGTACCGCGCAACTGCTGCTGCTGTTCGCTGAACACCTGGATGCTGCGCTCCAGGTAGCTGCCGATGATTCCCTGCAGCGAATCGCCGTAGAAGCGGATCACCGTGGTCAGCAGCTGCGTGGAGAAGATCGGCTGGCCGATGTCCTCGTGCTCGGCGAGGATCTGCAGCAGCACGGCGCGCGTGAGGTCGGCGCCGGTGCGCGCGTCGCGCACCTCGAAGCCCTCGCCCTCGACGATCAGCTGGCGCACATCCTCGAGGGTGACGTAGCTGGAGATCTCGGTGTCGTACAGACGCCGGTTCGGGTACTTCTTGATGATGCGCAACTGTGGCATTCATTTCCCCGAGAGCAGGCGCCGCAAGTGGAACAAGGACCGCAAGACGCCGGAGCATCGCCGGTCCGTCGCCACTGTGCAAGGAATCGGGTGTCAATTATTGTGAACGCCCGCACGCAACTCCGGTAGTGCCGGCTCATTCCTTCGCCAGCCGCCGGTCCTGCCGGGGAATGCGCGCCGGATCGAAAGCGGCCAGCGCGCGCCGCAGGCGCGCGCCCGCATCGCCGGCGCCCTCGAGCGCGCCGGCTTCCTGGCCGAGCAGCGACCAGGCCACGCGCATCGCCGGCAGCGGGTCGGCGGCATCCACGGGCGCGCTGCGCAGCGATTTCGACAGTTTCTTGCCGTCGCCGTCGAGCAGCAGGGGCAGGTGTGCATAGGCCGGCGTCGGCAAGCCAAGCCGGCGCTGCAGCAGGATCTGGCGCGGCGTGGAGTCGAGCAGGTCGGCGCCCCGCACCACCTCGCTGATGCCCTGCAGCGCGTCGTCCACCACCACCGCCAGCTGGTAGGCCCAGTAACCGTCGGAGCGGCGCAGGACCACGTCGCCGACCTCGGCGCGCAGGTCCTGGGATTGCGGGCCGCGGATGCGGTCCTGGAAGCCGACCGGGCCGGCGGGTACGCGCAGGCGCCACGCCGGCCGCCGGCCGGAGGGCCGCGGCACGCAGTCGCGATGGATACCGCCGCTGGCGGCGAGGTCGCCGCGGGTGCACAGGCATTCGAAGGCCTCGCCAGCGGCGGCGAGGGTCGCCAGCGCGCCGGCATACAGGTCGCCGCGCTGGCTCTGGAACAGCACCGGTGCATCCGGCAGCAGGCCGAAGCGCGCCAGCGTCTCCAGCTGGCGGCGCGCGGCGCCGGGCTTTTCCCGTGGCGGGTCGAGGTCCTCCACCCGCAGCAGCCACTCGCCGCCGGCGCGCCGCGCCATCAGCCAGCTGCCGAGCGCGGCGCTGAGCGAGCCCAGGTGCAGCGGGCCGGTCGGGGAGGGCGCGAAGCGCCCGCGCGGGGGCGGCGCCGTGCTGGCTTGATGTTCAGGCATTCGCTCACATATTAGGCACAGTGCCGGAACCGCGGCCGCAAGGAGACTCCATGAAACGCACTTTCCTCTTCCTGGCCACCAACCTCGCCGTGCTGGTGCTGGTGTCCATCGTCCTCAACGTGGTGCTGCCGCTGTTTGGCATCCGCCTGGCCGAGGGCGGCAACACCGGCTTGCTGGTGATGGCGGCGATCTTCGGTTTCGGCGGCGCCTTCTTCTCGCTGGCGATCTCCAAGTGGGCGGCCAAGCGCAGCACCGGCATGCAGCTGATCACCGAGCCGCGCAGCGACGACGAGCGCTGGCTGCTGGACACCGTGCGCCGCCAGGCCGTGACCGCGGGCATCAAGATGCCGGAAGTCGGCATTTTCGACGCGCCCGAGATCAATGCCTTCGCCACCGGTCCCAGCCGCAACAACGCGCTGGTGGCCGTGTCCACCGGGCTGCTGCGCGCGATGAACCGCGACGAGGCCGAGGCCGTGCTCGGCCATGAAGTCAGCCACGTCGCCAACGGCGACATGGTGACCATGACCCTGCTGCAGGGCGTGCTCAACACCTTCGTGATCTTCCTGTCGCGCGTGGTCGGCCGCGTCATCGACGGCATGATCGGCGGCGGTCGCGACGGCCCGGGCATCGGCTATTTCGTCATCGTGATGGTGCTGGACCTGGTGTTCGGCCTGTTCGCCTCGATGATCGCGATGTGGTTCAGCCGCCACCGCGAGTTCCGCGCCGACGCGGGCGGCGCGCAGCTGGCTGGCCGCGGCAAGATGGTGGCCGCGCTGCAGAAGCTTTCGCTCACCTACGGCGCCAACACGCTGCCCAAGCAGATCGCCGCCTTCGGCATTTCCGGCGCGGTCGCGCACGGCATGAAGCGGCTGTTCCTGAGCCACCCGCCGCTGGAAGAGCGCATCGCGCGCCTGCAGCAGCAGACCGCGGGCTGAGGCAAGGCGGCCCGGGACCGCGGCAGGCGGTCCCGGGTCAGCCGAACTCGTAGTTCATCGTCGCCATCGGCGGGGCGAGGAAGTTGCCCTGCACCAGGTCCACGCCGATCGAGAACAGTACGGTCATGCTGCTGGCATCGGAGACGAACTCGGCGATGGTGGTCTTGCCGAGCTGGCGCGCGGAGGCGACGAACTCCTTGACCTTGGCCTGGTTGTCGGCGCTCTTGGCCAGGTCGACGATGAAGCTGCGGTCGATCTTCAGCACCTGCGGGTCGAAGTGGGTGAGCATCTGGAAGGAGTTCAGGCTGGTGCCGAACTGCTCCAGGCACAGGCGGCAGCCGAAGCTGGCGACGATCTTCTGGAAGGCCTGCAGCGGGCGCAGGAAGGTGAAGATCTTCGATTCCGGCAGCTGCAGCACCAGGTGCTCGCCGGGCACCGAATGCGCCTTCAGCTGCGAGCCGATGAAATTGTGCAGGTCGCCCTCGACCAGCGAGGAGGGCGACACCTTCACGAACAGCGTGGTCTCCTTGCCGGCCTTGCGCCGCTCGGCCAGCAGGCTGATGGTGCGCCCGATCACCCAGCGGTCGAGTTCGGTGAGCAGCCCGTGCTCCTCGGCGATCGACATGAACTGCTCCGGCGCGACGATTTCGCCGCTGGGCGCCTTCATGCGCAGCAGCACCTCGTAGTTCTCGGTCGGGTCGCCGGTGAGGCTGATCATCGGCTGGAAGTTCAGCACGAACTGGTCTTCGCGCAGCGCTTCCTTGATGCGCTGCACCCAGGCTTCGATGCGCTCTTCCTCGGCGCGGTCGCGGCTGGCGGGATCGAAGATCTCGATGCGGTTGCCGCCGACGCCTTCCGCGGACTGCAGGCACTGGCTGGCCTTGGCCAGCACCTGCGGCATGCTGGCGATCTTCTCGCCGATCTGCACGCCGCCGATGCTCACTGTCATCACCAGCGACTGGTCCTGCAGCTCGAGGATGTGGCTGTCGAAAGCAGCACGCAGCTTTTCGGCCTGCGTCTGCGTCTGTTTGTGGTCGTGGCTGCGCAGCAGCACGGCGAAGCAGTGGTCGGTGAAGCGCGCGGCGGCGACGTCGCCGTCGAGGTTGGCGGCCAGGCGCTGCGCCAGCAGCTTGAGCAGCTTGTCGGCGTTGGCCAGGCCAAGCTCGCCGAGTCGGTTTTCGTAGTTGTCGGGCTCCACCAGCAGCAGCGCCTGCGCGCCCTTGCCGTCAGCGGCGCTGGCGACTGCGCCCTCGAGTTCGGTCATGAAGAACTGGCGGTTGAACAGTTCGGTGACCGGGTCGCGCTGGCGCAGCGTGTCCAGTTCCTTGACCATCTCCGCGTCCACCGTCTGCTGGCGGAACACCAGCTGCAGGCAGGGCTCGCCCTCGTAGGTCGCCGAGGTGAACTCCATGCTGGCGTCGAAGGCACTGCCATCCGCGCGCTGCGCCTTGATCGAGACCTGCTTGGGCGCGGCCTCGCCCTTTTCCATCTTCTTCAGCACCTGCTTGAAGTTGTCGGCGTCCTCGGGCGAGATCAGGTCGAGCACCGACAGGCCCTCGATCTCCTCGAAATCCTCGAAGCCGAATATTTCCAGGTAGGCGGGGTTGGCGCGGATGTGCATGCCCTCGTGCACGTAGGCGATCGGATCGCGCGAGGACGAGATCAGGTTGTCGCAGCGGCGCTCGGTCTCGCGTAGCGCCGCTTCCAGGTGGCGCAGGCCGCGCCGGGCCAGCAGCGACTGGAATTCGTTGCGGACCACGAACTGCACGTGCTCGGGCTTGCTGCGCAGCGCCGATTCGCGCGCGCCTGCGGCCATGTTGCCGAGCACGGTGGCCTCGTCGAGGCTGTCCGCGGTGGCCAGCACCGGGATGTCCTTGCCGGTGGCCTCGACGCGCTTGGCGACTTGCGCCAGGGGCAGGTAGGCCGAGTCGCAACGCGCCAGCACCATGTCGATGGGCTGCGTGGCGAGCAGGTGATCGAGGTCAGCGGCGGACTCCGGGCGCTGCGGACGGATCGCCATGCCGCCATTGCGCAGCATGCTGATCAGCTGCTCCGCGTCTTCCAGCTGGTCTTCGACCAGCAGGAGGCGGATCACCGCGTCCTGTGCCATCTATCCCAGTCCTTATTGTTCAATGACTTGCGGCAACGGCTTGAAACGATACCAGAAGTGCGAGCGTGAAAGCCATCACAGGGGCGACTTGCCGCTTTCCCCCGGTATTTCCCGCACGAGGCGCGGCACCAGGTAACCGGGCAGGCGCGCCGCGAGGGCACGGTGCAGCGCCCGGGCCTCGGCGTCCGGGACTTCGAAGTGGGCGGCGCCCTGCACGCGGTCGAGCTGGTGCAGGTAATAGGGCAGCACGCCGGCTTCGAAGCCGCGCTCGCACAGCGCGGCCAGCGCCTCGACACTGTCGTTGACCCCACGCAGCAGCACGGCCTGGTTGAGCAGCGTGGCGCCGGCGGCGCGCAGGCGGCGGCAGGCGGCGTCCACCGCGGGGTCGAATTCATTGCCGTGGTTGGCATGCAGCACCACCGTCACCGGCCAGGGCAGCGCCGCCAGCCAGGCGCACAGCGCCGCGTCCACGCGTGCCGGCAACACCACCGGCAGGCGCGTGTGCAGACGCAGGCGGCGCAGCTGCGGCAAGCCACGCAGCGCCTCGCCCAGCTCCGCCAGCCGCGCCGTCGAGAGCGAGAGCGGGTCGCCGCCCGACAGCAGGACCTCGGTAATGCTCGGGTCGGCCCGCAGGTAGGCGATCGCGCCGGCCCAGCGGTCGGCGCCCGCGTTCTCCTCGCCGTAGGGAAAATGGCGGCGGAAGCAGTAGCGGCAATGCACGGCGCAACTGCCGGTGGTGACCAGCAGCGCGCGGCCGGCGTACTTGTGCAGCACGCCCGCGGCCCCGCGTGCGGCGCCATCGCCGACTGCGTCCAGCCCGAATCCGGGCAACAGCCGTTCCTCGTCGCGGATCGGCAACACCTGCCGGAGCAGGGGGTCGGCCGGGTCGCCGTGGCGCATGCGCGCCAGGAATGCGCGCGGCACGCGCAGCGGGAAAGCGGCTGCCGCGGCGGGCGACAGGCGCGCGGCGGTGGCCTCCAGTCCCAGCGATTGCAGCAACTCGCGCGGATCGCGCACGGCCTCGCGCCACTGCCGTCGCCAGTCATGGCCACGGTCGTCTGCGCCAGGTCGCGCTTGGGCGGAAAGGGTGGGTACGGGTATCATTGCGGGCTCGTGGCGGCGCAGGCGGTCACGCCACCCGCTCATTGTAGCCGCTGTCACCGGCGGCTTTGTTTCATCGGCGCCACGTTTCATTGGAGCATGCGAAATGGCCAGCTATGGCATGAACGACGTCAAGACCCGGCGGCAAGATCCTGGTCAACCGCGATCCGTGCGTGATCACCGAGGCCGAGTACGTCAAGCCGGGCAAGGGACAGGCCTTCACCCGCATCAAGTTCCGCAACATCAAGTCGGGCCGCGTGGTCGAGATGACCATGAAGGCGACCGACTCGCTGGAAGCGGCCGACGTGATGGATACCGACATGCAGTTCCTGTACGCCGACGGCGAATACTGGCACTTCATGCAGAGCGAAAGCTTCGAGCAGGTGCAGGCCGACAAGGCCGCGGTCGGCGACTCCTGGCAGTGGCTGAAGGGCGAAGAGAGCTGCGTGGTGACGCTGTGGAACGGTTCGCCGATCGCGGTGCAGCCGCCCAATTTCGTCGAGCTGAAGATCGTCGAGACCGACCCGGGCGTGCGCGGCGACACCTCCGGCGGCGGCGGCAAGCCGGCCAAGCTGGAAACCGGCGCCATCGTGCGCGTGCCGCTGTTCGTCGGCCAGGAAGAAATCATCCGCGTCGACACCCGGTCCGGTGAGTACGTCGGCCGCGTCAAGTAATCCCGCCGCCGCCGGCGCACCGCGCGCCTGCGCGCTGGTGATCGAGGCCGGCTGGATGGTCCCGGTCGAGCCGGCCGGGCTGGTGCTCGAGGACCACGCGATCGTGGTGGACGAAGGGCGCATCCTGGCGCTGCTGCCGCGCGCGCAGGCGCAAGCCGAGTACGCGCCGCGCGAGCGCGTCAGCCGCCCGCAGGCGGTGCTGCTGCCCGGCCTGGTCAACGCCCACACGCACAACCCGATGACGCTGATGCGCGGCGTGGCCGACGACCTGCCGCTGATGCCCTGGCTGCACCGAGCACATCTGGCCGATCGAGGCGGCGGTGATGAGTCCCGCCTTCGTCGCCGACGGCTGCGAGCTCGCGGTGGCCGAGATGCTGCGCGGCGGCACCACCTGCTGCAACGAGAACTACTTCTTTCCCGATGTGCAGGCGGCCACCTACCGGCGCCTGGGCTTCCGCGCCGTGGTCGGCCTGCCCGTCATCGAGTTCCCGACCGCCTGGGCCGCCAGCGCCGGCGAGTACTTCGACAAGGGCCTGGAGGTGCACGACAACTACCGGCGCGATCCGCTGGTGTCGATCGCCTTCGCCCCGCACGCGCCGTACACGGTCGCGGACGAGAGCTTCGAACGCATCCGCATGCTCGCCGAGCAGCTCGACCTGCCGGTGCACTGCCATGTGCACGAGACCGCGCAGGAGATCGAGGATTCGCTGCAGCAGCACGGGCAGCGGCCGTTGGCGCGCCTGGATCGGCTGGGACTGGTCAACGAACGCCTGCTCGCCGTGCACATGACCCAGCTGACCGACGCGGAGATCGCCCTGTGCGGCGAGCGCGGGGTGTCGGTGGCGCATTGCCCGGAGTCCAACCTCAAGCTCGCCTCCGGTTTCTGCCCGACCGAAGAGCTGCGCCTGGCCGGGGTCAACCTCGCCATCGGCACCGACGGCTGCGCCAGCAACAATGACCTCGACATGTTCGGCGAAATGCGCACCGCGGCACTGCTGGCCAAGGGCGTGTCCGGCGATGCCACCGCGCTGGACGCTGCTCACACCCTGCGCACGGCCACCCTCGGCGGCGCGCGCGCGATCGGTCTGGGCGAGCGCATCGGTTCGCTCGAGCCGGGCAAGCAGGCCGACCTCATCTGCGTGCAGATGGGCGCGCTGGAGGCGCAGCCGATGTACAACGCGATTTCGCAGCTGGTCTACGCCAGCGGCCGCAGCCAGGTGAGCGACGTCGTGGATCGCCGGCGAATGCCGCCTGTGCGATGGCGAACTGGTGGACTTCGACAGCGTCGGCCTGCTCGAGCGCGTGCAGCGCTGGCGCGGGACGATCGCTGCGGTGCGCGGGCGATGAACAGCGGCGCTGGCGCCAGTGCCACCAATGTCAGCGCGGAGGAGATCGCGCGTTTCGGCGAGCTCGCGCACCGCTGGTGGGACCCGAACGGCCCGCAGCGGCCGCTGCACGAACTCAATCCCGCGCGCCTGGGCTACGTCGCCGCACGGCTGCCGCTGCGCGGCGCGCGCGTGCTCGACGTCGGCTGCGGCGCCGGCCTGCTGAGCGAGGCGCTGGCGCGCGAGGGCGCGCTGGTCACCGCGCTCGACCTGGCGCCGGAGCTGGTGGAAGTGGCCAAGCTGCACCTGCTCGAATCCGGCCTGCAGGTGGATTACCGGCTGGTGTCGGTGGAGGCGCTGGCGGAGCAGATGCCCGGCAGCTTCGACGCCATCACCTGCATGGAGATGCTCGAGCACGTGCCCGACCCGGGCTCGGTGCTGCAGGCCTGCGCGACCCTGCTGAAGCCGGGCGGGCGGCTGTTCGTCTCCACGCTCAACCGCACGCCGGCGGCCTTCGCGGTCGCCATCGTCGGCGCCGAATACCTGGCCAAGCTGTTGCCGAAGGGCACGCACGAGTACCGCAGTTTCATCCGGCCATCCGAACTGGCCGGCTGGCTGCGCGATGCCGGCCTGCGCCTGGAGGACCTGAGCGGCCTGGCCTACGACCCGCTGCGGCGCATGGCCTGGGTGAATGCGCGCACGGACGTCAATTACCTGGCCTGCGCGGTGAAGGAATGAGCGAGGCGGGGCGGATCGCGCCGCTGGTGCTGTTCGACCTCGACGGTACCCTGGTGGACAGCGCGGTGGACCTGCTCAATGCGCTCAACGCGCTGGCGCTGCGCGAAGGCCAGGCGCCGACGACGCTGGCGGCGATCCGCCCGGTGGTGTCGAAAGGCGCGCGCGCGATGCTGGCGGTCGCCTTCGCCGGCCGCGACGAAGATGCGCGCGAAGCGCTGCGCGAACCCTTCCTGGAAATCTACGCCGCTGCCGTCAGCGCGCACAGCACGCCCTTCGAGGGCATCGAGGCGGTGTTGGCGGCGATCGAGGCGGCGGGCGCACGCTGGGGCATCGTCAGCAACAAGCCGCATTACCTGGCCGTGGACGTGGTCAAGGCGATGGGCTGGGAAGCGCGCTGCGCGGTGCTGCTCGGCGGCGATTCGCTGCCGAAGCGCAAGCCCGACCCGGACCAGTTGTTCGCCGCCTGCGCCGCGCTCTCGGTGGCGCCGGCGCAATGCGTCTACGTCGGCGACGACGAGCGCGACATCGTCGCCGCGCAGCGCGCGGGCATGAAATCGGTGGCCGCGCTGTGGGGCTACCGCCTCGAGCACGAGGACCCGCGTGCCTGGGCCGCCGACGTCATGGTGGAGGCGCCCGCGGGGCTGCTGTCGGCGGGCGTGCTCGCGACGCGATGAGCCAGGCCGACGCCGCGGTGATCGCGCACTTCGTGCACAAGTGGTGGCTGCGCGAACCCGAGTTACGTATTGCCGCGGAATTTTGCGCACGCGCGGATCCGCCACCGGCCGCCATTACCGACGGCACGGCGGCCGCGCTGCGCTTCAATGCCTGGGGCGCGCTGCTGCATGAGCTGCGCGAGGCGTTGTTCGAGCTTTCGGACCCGGGCGTGGCCGCCGCCAAGCGCGGCTGGTGGGCGGAGGAAATGCAGGCGCTGGGCGAGGGGCGGCCGCGGCATCCGCTGGGCGCGGCGCTGGCCGGATTCGCGGAGGCGCGCGTCGCGCCCTGGAGCGACGTGTCACGGCTGCTGGTCGGCGGTGCTGGCGAGGAACGCGGCGCCGATGCCGCGCAGGCACGCGCCGCGCTACGGCCGCTGGCCGGGGCCGTGGTGGCGGTGGAAGATGCGCTGTTCGGCGCGCGTGGCGGTGCCGCGGCCGCGGAGGCGCTGGTCGTGCACTGGTTGCTGCAGCGCCTGCCCGCAGGCCTGGCCGAGGCCGATGGCGCGCGCCTGCCGATGCACCTGCTGGCGCGGCACGGCCTGACGGCGGCGCAGCTGCCGCTCGCCGCGGACGCGCTGCTGCGCGACTGGGCCGGGGAGTTGCTCGCGGTTTTGCCGGTGGCGCCAGGCGGCGCCTTCCTGCGCCGCGCCCGGCTGCGCTTTGACCGTGCGCGCCTGCAGCGGCTGGCGCGGCGGGGCGGAGCAGGGGGCTTCGACGAGCCTCCGCCCCCGGCCAGCCTGTGGCGCGCCTGGCGCGCGGCCCGCGAGCCCGGGGCCGGCGCGAGCGCATGAGACAATCCGCGGGCAATTGACCTCGCCTGCACACGCCCCCAGATAGCTTCAGGTAACCCTTACGGAAATGCCCATGTCCCCCATCCACGAGAACACGGCGCGGGTCCTGCCCGACGTCGCCTCTGACGCCCGGCCCGGCGTTGCCGGCCGCCTCGACTGGGTCGGCATGGACAACATCGAGTTGCCGGTGCGCCTGGCCGACGGCCTGGCCAGCGGCGCGCGCGTCAGCGCCAAGGTCAACCTGGTGGATCCGCAGGCGCGCGGCATCCACATGTCCCGCCTCTACCTGCACGTGGACCGGGCGCTCGGCGCCGAACCGCTGTCGGCCTGCATGCTGCGTCGGCTGCTGAAGGAATTCCTCGATTCGCACGCCGGCCTGTCCGACCGCGCGATGCTGCGCGTGGCCTTCGAGCTGTCCTTGCGCCGTCCGGCGCTGGTGAGCGACCACAGCGGCTGGAAGTCCTATCCGGTCAGCGTCACCGCGCTGATGCACGAAGGACGCTTCGAGCTGGAGCTGGGCGTGGAACTCGGCTATTCGAGCACCTGCCCGTGTTCCGCGGCGCTGGCGCGGCAACTGGTGCAGGACAACTTCGCCACGGCTTTCCCGGCCGGCCAGGGCGCCGATCGCGAGGCGGTGCTGGCCTGGCTCGGCACCGAGGCGGCGATCGACGCCACCCCGCACAGCCAGCGCAGCAAGGCCACGCTGCGCGTGAAGCTGTTGCCGAGCTTCAAGGAGCTGCCTTTCGTCGAACTGATCGACCGCATCGAGGCCGCGCTCGGCACGCCGGTGCAGGCGGCAGTGAAGCGCGAGGACGAGCAGGCCTTCGCCCGCCTCAACGGCCGCAACCTGATGTTCTGCGAGGACGCGGCGCGGCGCATGCAGGCCGCGCTCGACGCCGACGAGCGCATCGTCGACTTCCAGGTGCGCGCCGAGCATTTCGAGAGCCTGCACCCGCACGATGCGGTGGCCGTGGCCAGCAAGGGTGTCCCCGGCGGCTACGACGCGCTGGGCTGAGTCCGGCGCCGCCCGCGCCGCGCCCCCGGCGTTGTGACCCGGGCTGCCATCCGGCAGACTGCGGGTGAATCCCCTGGGGCGAGCCTGGGGCGGGGACGCGAATGAACTGGTTGTTCGGGGTGATCGGCGCCATCGTCGGCGTGGCCTTGTCCCAGGACCGCAGCGTGCTCGGCTTCGCGCTCGGTTTCGCGATCGCTTTCCTCGCCAGCGCGCTGTTGCGCCAGGGTCGGCGCATCGATGCGCTGGCCGGCGAACTCACCAGCCTGCGCCAGCGTGCTGCGGCCCCGGCCGCGGCCGTCACCGCCGCCGAAGCGCCGGAGTCCGCGCCCGCAAGCCCTGGCATCGCCGCCGCGGTAAGCGAGCCCCCTGCCGCGGCTGCTTCCGCCCTGCCACCCGTGCCGGGGTCCGCCGCGCCAACGCCACCACCGATTCCCGCCGCCGCGCGCGAGCGCGCGCCCGGCGCCGCCGTGTTCGAGGCGCGCGAGCCCGCCACGCCGCCACCTCCACCCTCGCCACGCGTGCGACCGCCGCCTGCGCCGACCGAGCCGGGCTGGGTGGACAACCTGGTGGGCAAGGGCAAGGCCTGGTTCACCGAAGGCAACGTGCCGGTGAAGATCGGCGTGCTGGTGTTGCTGTTCGGCGTCGCCGCCGCGCTGCGCTATGCCGCCGCGCAGGGTTACTTCACCCTGCCGATCGAAGCGCGGCTGGCGCTGATCGCGGGCGGTGCGCTGCTGGGCCTGGGCTTCGGCTGGCGCGAGCGCATCGCCAAGCCCGCCTTTGGCCTGAGCCTGCAGGGCGGCGCGATTGGCGTGCTGCTGCTGACGGTGTTCGCCGCCTTCAAGCTGTACGGCCTGCTGCCGCCGATGCTCGCCTTCGCGCTGGTGGTGGTGCTGGTCGCCGGCTCGGCGATGCTCGCGCTGCTGCAGCGGGCGATGTGGCTGGCGGTGCTCGGATTCCTGGGCGGCTACCTTGCGCCGGTGCTGATCTCCACCGGCAGCGGCAACCACATCGCGCTGTTTTCGTACTACGCGCTGCTCAATGCGGCGGTGTTCGCGATCTCCTGGAGGCAGAGCTGGCGCCTGCTCAACCTGATCGGCTTCTTCTTCACCTTCGGCGTCGGTGCGATGTGGGGCGACGCCTACTACCGCCCGGAGCTGTTCGCGAGCGTCGAAGCCTTCCTGGTGCTGTTCTTCGTCTTCTACATCGGCATCGGGCTGCTGTACGTGATCCGCCAGACCGAGCACCGCAAGCCCTGGGTGGACGGCACGCTGGTGTTCGGCACGCCGCTGGTCGCCTTCCCGCTGCAGGCCGCGCTGCTCAAGGACGACCGCATGGGGTTGGCACTGAGCGCGCTGCTGGTGGCGCTGCTTTATGCGGGCCTGGTGTGGTGGCTGCGCCAGCGCCGCGGCGAACGCCTGCTCACCGAAGCCTACGGCGCGCTGGCGCTGGGCTTCGCCACGCTGGCGGTGCCGCTCGCCTTCAGCGCCAGCACCACCGCCAGCCTGTGGGCGCTGGAGGGCGCCGGCGCGGCCTGGATCGGCCTGCGCCAGCGGCGCAAGTTCCCGTGGCTCGCCGGCCTGGCGCTGCAACTGTTCGCCGCCGGTTCCTTCTGCATCAGCGTGTGGGAAGGACCCGGCCGCCTGGCCGAAGGCACTCCGCTGTTCGTCAATGCGTACTGGCTCGGCGCGGCCATGCTCGCCTTCGCCGGCTACGCACTGTCGCTGATCCACGATCGCCACGAGCCGCGCTTCGCGCTGCCGCCACTGCTGTTTGCCTGGGCCTCGTTCTGGTGGTTGGTCGGCGGGCTGACGCAGGTGTCGCTGGCCGGTGACACGATCGGCGAGTGGCGCTTCAGCGCCTTGTACCTGGCGCTTTCGATCGGCACCGCAGCGCTGCTGCGCGAGCGGCTGTCCTGGCCGCGCCTCAACTGGCTGGTGGGCGCGGCCGCCTTCCTCGGACTGCTGTCGGTATTCGCCGCGGCCGACGATTACCCCGGCCCCTTGTCGCCGCCGAGCTTGCCGGCCTGGCTGGCGCTGATGGCGGCGCTCGCCTGGGCGCTGTGGAGCGCCGGTGCTACGCGCGCGCGCAGCCTGGCGCTCGCGCACCTGGCCGGACTGTGGACGATCGCACTCGCGGCTTCGATGCAGATGCAGGAAGTGGTGACTGCCAATGCCCTCGCGGAAGGTTGGGAATTCATCGCGGTGCTGGCGCCGGCGGCGCTGATGACGCTCGGGCTGTGGCGGCGTCCAGCGCTGCTGGCCTGGCCGCGCGCCGAGGCCTTCATCGGCTATCGCGCGGGCTGGTTCGGACTCGCTGTGCCCTTGCTCGGCTTCGCCTTGGTGACCGGCCTGTTCCTCGAGGGCAGCGCCGCGCCGCTGGCCTACCTGCCGCTGCTCAATCCGCTCGAACTCGGCCTGCTCGCCATCGCCGCGCTCGGTTACGGCCTGGCCGGCGAATTCGCGCCGACGCGCGGCGCGCGCCGGCTGTGGCCGGTGCTCGCCTTCGCCTTCATCACCATGGCCACGCTGCGCGCGGTGCACCACCTGCACGGCGAGCCGTGGAGCATGGAGATGCTGCGCTCGGGCTTCGGGCAGGCAAGCCTGACCGTGGTCTGGAGCCTGCTCGGCGTCGGCGCCTGGATCCTCGGCTCGCGCCGCTGCGACCGCCAGGTGTGGGCGGGTGGCGCGGTGCTGATGGCGATCGTGCTGCTCAAGCTGATCACCATCGACCGCAGCTACATGGGCAACATGCCGGGCATCATTTCCTTCATGGCGGTGGGTCTGCTGCTGGTCGGCGTGGGCTGGATCGCGCCGCAACCGCCCAAGCTCGACGCAACCGGGGACAGGGCATGAACGCGATGCGAGGCATGGGGCACGCGAGCGTGCTGCTGCTGGCGCTGGCAACTGCAGCGACGGCGCTGGCGCTGAAACCGAAGGACTTCGCGCAGCAATGGCCGCTACCCGTGCCCTGCGCGGACGCCGGCGCGGCCTGCGAGGGCGCCTTCGCGGTGACGCTCGACGAATCGCTGTACCGGCAGGCGCGCCGCGCCGACCTCGGCGATGTCGCCGCCTTCAATGGCGCCGGCGAAGCGATGCCTTTCGGGCCGATGCCGGCCGAATACCTGGCACCGCCGGCGCACTGGCGCGAAGCGGCGTGGTTCGCCTTGCCGCCCTCCGCCACGGTGCCGGATTCCGGCGCGGACCTGCACCTGCACGTGACCCGCGGCAGCAGCGGCGAACTCTCACTCGACGCCACGCTGAGCCACGGGCCGCCGGGCGCGCCGCAGGACATCCTCGTGGACGTGCGCGAGGAAAAACGCCTGGTCGAGGGGCTGGCGATCGAGCCGGCGATGGACGCGCCCGACTTCAACCTGCAGGTGGTGCTGGAGGCGAGCGAAGACCTGCAGCATTGGCGCACGCTGGTGCCCGCGGCCACGCTGGCGCAGTTGCGCCAGAACGGCCAGGCGCTGCTGCGCAGCCGCATCGAGTTCGCGCCGGTAGCCACGAAATACCTGCGCCTGCGCCTGCTTGACGGCCGCGCCGGCATCCCGCTGCGCGGCCTGCGCCTGCTCGTGCGCGAGCCCGGCCCGGCGACGGCGGTGCAGCCGCGCAGCCGCATCGCCGGCGAGCTGCTGCGACAGGAGGGGCGCGCTTACGTGTATCTGTTGCCGGCGAGGGTGCCGGTGGAGCGCATCGACATCGCGCTCGGCGCCGACAACGCCATTGCCAGCTTCAGCGTCAGCGCGCGCGAGCCCGGCGAGAAGCACTGGCACTACGTGGGCCAGCTCGACGCCTTCCGCCTGCGTGCCGCCGGCGTGCAGCTGGACAACGAGCCGATGGACATCGGCCCGACGCGGCGCCTCGAGTGGCGCATCGAGTCCAGCATCGAACTGGCGCGTGCGCCGCAGCTCGATTTCCATTTCCGCGCGGAACGCTGGCTGCTGCTGACCAACGGCGGGCCGCCCTTCGTGGTCGCCGCCGGCAGCAGCACGCAGCGCGGCGCCGAATTCCCGCTGTCGGCGCTGCTGGCGCAGGTGCGCGCGAAGTTCGGCCGCAACTGGCAGCCGGCGCCGCTGGCGCTGGGGCCGATGCAGGAGGCGGGCGGCGCCGCCGCGCTGACCGCCTACGATCCCGAGAGCAAGCGCACCTGGATGCTGTGGGCGGTGCTGCTGCTGGCGGCGGTCGCCATCATCGCCATGGTGCTCAGGCTGCTCAAGGCCGCGCCGGAGCAGTAGGCGGCGGCAGCAGCAGTTGCGGGTCCACGCGCACGCCGAACCAGTTCATGCCCCAGTGCATGTGCGGACCGGTGGCGCGGCCGGTGGCGCCGACCAGGCCAAGCACCTGGCCCTGTTCGACGCGATCGCCGACGCGCACGTCGATGCGGCTGAAGTGCAGGAAGTTCGAGCTGACGCCGTGGCCATGGTCGAGCAGCACGGTGCCGCCGGTCAGGTACAGGTCCGGTTCGGCGAGGGTGACCACGCCGGCGGCCGGTGCGCGCACCGGTGTTCCTTTTGCCGCGGCGACATCCAGTCCCGAGTGCGGCGACTTCGGCGTGCCGTTGTAGATGCGCTGGCTGCCGTACACGCCGCTGATGCGGCCCTGCAGCGGCCACGCGAAAGCCACGCGGAAATCATCGCGCGCCTCGTCGCGCAGGCGCGCCGCCGCCACCAGTGCCTGTTCGCGGGCGATGCGTTCGGCGATCGCCGGCGGCGGGTTCACCGTGGCCTCGGGCACGCCCTGCACGTTTTCGAGTTTCCAGGCGCGCTTTTCCACCGCCAGCTCGCGCGTTTCCACGCCGCCATCGGCATGGGTCAGGCGCAGTCGCAGCGGGCCGGCCTCGTCGCGGCCGGCGGCGAGGGCGAAGCCGCCGTCCTCCGCCACCCGCACCAGCGTCCATTGGCCATCAGCGCCACCCAGCTCCAGCCGGGTGCCGGGAGCAACCTGTGCGCGGAGCAGGGCTCCCTGCGGCAGGCTGGTGGGAATCGTTGCCAGTTCTGTCTGTGGCGAGGTGGACGCCACCCTGACAGCCGGGCCGGGGTCGCGGGTGGCGCCGGCAGCCGCCAGCAGGCCCAGCAGGATCGCGGGGACTGCGTTCACGGCCAGCGCCCCTGCCAGTGCGGGAGGTCGGGCACCGGGTCGTGGCCGCCCGGATTCAGCGGATGGCAGCGCGCGAGCCGCTTGCTGCCCAGCCAGCCGCCACGCAGCAGGCCGTAACGGTCCACCGACTGCATCATGTAGTCCGAGCAACTCGGATAGAAGCGGCAGCGTTGCCCGAGCAGGGGCGAGATGAACCGCTTGTATACGCGCAATAGCCAGAGAGCGGGGATTTTCAGCATTTGCGTGACCATGGCGTTGAGGATACTGTTCCCGCTTGCCCGGGGGTAGGTGCAGTGCTCGCCCCCTGATTTTCCAGCGTCTCAAGGAAAGAGGAACCAATTTTGGCCACCAAGAAACAAGCGAAGAAAGCTGCCAAGCCGGCGGCGAAGAAATCCGCGAAGCCGGCGAAGAAAGCGGCTGCGAAGAAGCCGACCAAGCCGACCAAGCCTGCCGCGAAGAAGCCGGCGGCCAAGCCGGTGAAGAAGGCCGCGGCGAAGAAGCCGGCGCCGAAAAAATCCGCCAAGCCGGCAGCGCGCAAGCCGGCACCCAAGGTCGCGAAGAAGCCGTTTGCGAAGAAGCCTGCAACCAAGCCTGCAACCAAGCCGGCCGCGAAGCCGGCAGCCAAGGCGGCTCCGAAGTCGGCTGCCAAGCCGCTGAAGAAGACCGCTCCTGCCAAGGCGCCCGCGAAGGCCGCTCCCGCCAAGGCGCCTGCGAAGTCCGCCCCCGCCAGGCCCATGCCTGCCTCGGCCAAGTCGGCATCGGCCAAGGTTGCGCCCGCGAAGTCGGCCCCGGCCAAGGCCGTGGCTCCCGCGAAGCCCGCGCCTGTCGCCGCGCCTGCACCGGTCGCAAAGCGCGAAGCCGGCGTGCGCGCCGGTTACGTCAAGCCCACCAAGCCGCGCATGGACCGCGTCAA
This sequence comes from uncultured Gammaproteobacteria bacterium, assembly GCA_963707625.1. Taxonomy (GTDB): domain Bacteria; phylum Pseudomonadota; class Gammaproteobacteria; order Xanthomonadales; family Xanthomonadaceae; genus Arenimonas. Next base: position 64,223 of record CAVPQV010000019.1, on the reverse strand, counting down.
GCTGGCGGTCGCGCGCACCCGCGTCAACTTGCCGCCGGGCTACAAGCCTTCGGCGAGCGAGGAGTACATGGGCCCCTACCAGCTCGAGTACTTCCGCCAGCGCCTGCTGCAGTGGAAGGGCGACCTGATCGAGGAATCCAAGCAGACCATCGAGAACCTCAAGGAAGAAGTGCGCGACGTCGGCGATGAGGCCGAGCGCGCCACCCGCGAGACCGAGAACTCGCTCGAGCTGCGCACCCGCGACCGCTACCGCAAGCTGATCAACAAGATCGACAGCACGCTCAAGCGCATCGACGACGGCAGCTACGGCTACTGCGTCGACACCGGCGACGAAATCGGCCTGGAACGGATGGAAGCGCGCCTCACCGCCGAGCGCACCCTCGACGCGCAGGAGCGCTGGGAACACCTCCAGAAGCAGATGGGCGATTAGCCGCCGCAACCGCGAGTCCTGGGGACAGGGCTTCAGCCCTGTCCCCGTCGCACCTTTGCCATCTACTACCCAAGCCCCGCACCAGCGGGGCTTCGCTTTTCACCACAACTTGTCCCGCAACTTGAACCGTCGCCCTGCCGGACGTGCGCGCGCGGGCGCTATTGCCTTACCAGAGTTTGTCGCGCAGCTTGAACCAAGCCATCGCCGCCACCAGCAACGGCGTGCGCAACCAGCGCCCACCCGGAAACGCGTGGTGCGGAATCATCGCGAAGACATCCAGCCGCCCCGCCTGACCGCGGATCGCCTCGCCGATCACCCGTCCCGCCAGCCCGGTTGCCGCCACGCCATGGCCGGAGAACCCCTGCGCGAAATACACATTCGCGCCGAGCCGTCCCCAGTGCGGCGCACGGTTCACGCTGATGTCCACGAAACCGCCCCAGGCTTGCTCGATGCGGATATTGCCCAGTTGCGGGAATACCCGCCGGATGCGCCCCTCCATGGTCGAGCGCAGGTTCGCCGGCGGCAGCGTGGAATAGCTTGCCCGCCCGCCGAACAACAGCCGCGTCTCGCGATCGATGCGGAAATAGTCCAGTTCCCAGTTCATGTCGGCGACCGCCATGCCATTGCCGATCAGCGCGCGTGCGCGCTCCTCGCCGAGCGGCGCGGTCGCACCGATGTAGGTGCCGACCGGCATGATCATCGATTCGAGTTCGGGCGCAATCCCTTCGACCAGGGCATTGCCGGCGAGCACGACGAAGTCGGCGACCACCGCGCCGGCGCCGGTGCGCAGCACCGGCTTGGCGCCACGCTCCAGCGCCAGCACCGGCGAGGCCTCGTGGATGCGCACGCCCAGCGCCAGCGCTGCCCGCGCCAGCCCGCGCACGTAGGCCAGCGGCTGCAGGTGGCCGCTCGCGGAATCGTAGAGCGCGCCGAGGTAGCGATCGCTGGCGAGCACGCCGCGCAGGCGCTCGCGGTCCCACCATTCGGTCGTGTAGCCGTAGTTCTGCGCGAGGTCCTGCTGCCAGTCCTGCAGTTCGCGCACCTGGCGCTGGCGCAGCGGCACGTGCGCGTGCCCCGGCTGCCATTGCGCGTCGATGCCGTAGCGCGCGCAGCGTTCATGGACCAGCGCGACGCCTTCCAGCGACCAGTCCCACATCTGCCGCGAGGTCTCGGTGCCAACCAGCTGCGCGATCTTCGACTGGTCGCAGGAGTAACCGAAGATCACCTGCCCGCCGTTGCGGCCGGAGGCGCCGGCGCCGACGGCGACCGCCTCCAGCACCACCACGCTCAGGCCCGCCTGCGCCAGCTCGATCGCGGCGGACAGGCCGGTGAAGCCGGCGCCGAGGATGGCAACGTCGGCCTGCACGCGCCCCTCGAGCGGCGGCAGCGCGGGCAGCGGGGGCGCGCAAGTCTCGTAGGCGGTCGGCGCCAACGCCGGGGTGGCTACGCTCGTGGCCACCTCAAACCTGCCGCAGGTACCACTCGACCTCGAGGGTCGTGACTTCCGCATAGAAGCTGCGCATCTCCTTGGCCTTCTGCTGGCCGTAGATATGCCGGAAGCGCTCGCCGAAGGCATCGCGAACGAAGTCGCTGGCCTGGAACGCGGCGATGGTGTCGCGCCAGAACAGCGGCCGCGACTCGGTCTGCTCGTAGGCGTTGCCGACCACCGGCGGGCCGGGATCGCCGCCGTGCTCGAGCCCGTCGAGCATGCCGGCAAGCACCGCCGCAGCCACCAGGTAGGGATTGGCGTCGGCGCCGGCGATGCGGTGCTCGATGCGCATGTTCACCGGCTCGCCGTGCGGGATGCGCATGGCCACGGTGCGGTTGTTGAAGCCCCAGCAGTCGTTGAGCGGCACGAAGGCGTTGAGCACGAAGCGCCGGTAGCTGTTGGCGTGCGGCGCGAACATCAGCATGCAGTCGCCGGCGCGCCGCTGCAGGCCGGCGATGGCCTGCTTCAGCGCCGGCGCGGGATCGTCCGGCGTGCAGGCGAAGATGTTGTCGCCGTTGCGGTCGAGCACGCTGGCGTGCAGGTGCAGCCCGCTGCCGGCCTGTCCGGCGAAGGGCTTGGCCATGAAGCTGGCGATCATGCCCTGGCCGCCGGCGACGCCCTTGATGATGCGCTTGAGGTAGATGGCGTCGTCGCAGGCGAGCAGGGCGTCGTCGCGATGCTTCAGGTTGATCTCGAACTGCCCCGGCGCGTATTCCGCCACCGCGGTGTCGGCCGGCACGCCCTGGGCGACGCAGGCGTCGGCGACCGCGTCGGTGAAGCGACGGTAGTCGTTGAGGTCCTGCATGTAATAGACCTGCGTGCTGCGGCTGCGCTCGTTCGTGGCCGGATTCACCGATGCCTGCGGACGGCCGTCGGCGCTGAGCTCGCCGTCGAGCAGGTAGAACTCCAGCTCGACCGCGATCACCGGCGTCAGTCCGCGCGCGGCGTAACGTTCGAGAACGCGGCGCAGCACCTCGCGCGGATTGGCCTCGAAGGCGGCGCCGTCGCGGTCCTGCATCGAGAGCAGCAACTGCGCCATCGGCCGGTCCTGCCAGCCGAGCGGACGCAGCGAGCCGGGCACCGGCTTGCACACGCGGTCCTCGTCGCCGATGGCGTAGCCCAGCCCGGTTTCCTCCACGGTGTTGCCGGTGATGTCGGTGGCGATCAGCGACATCGGCAGGCAGACGCCATCCGAATAGACCTTGTCGAGCGCCTCGCGGGCGATGCGCTTGCCGCGCAGCAGGCCATTCATGTCGGGCAGCAGCAGGTCCACCGACTCGCAGCCGGCGATGGACTCCAGCTCGGCGGGGCTTGGGCCGGCGTCGGCCTGGGCGGCCTTGGCGCCGGGGGAGGGCACGGGATTCAGCGACATCGTGGGCAGGCCCCGCAGAAATCGATGCCGATAGCGTAGCAGATGGCATTTGGGGTGTTGAAGATTCTCAACGATCCGGGCCTTCCGTTGATAAAATCGAACAGCCGGGTTAGGGTGCGCTGGAGATTCCGCGAGTCCCCTATGCCGCGTGTCCCGCTCGTTGGTCTGCCCGCCGACAGCAAGCCCATCGGCTTGCACCGATTCCAGGCGGTCGGCGAAAAATACATCCGCGCCGTCGTCGAGGGCGCGGGCGCGATGCCGCTGCTCATTCCTTCGCTGTCGCCGCCGCTCGACCTGGCGGACCTGCTCGACCGCCTCGACGGCCTGCTGCTCACCGGCGCCTACAGCAACATCGAGCCGCACCACTACGACGGCGGCCCCAGCTACGCGGGCAACCTGCACGATCCCGGCCGCGACGCCACCAGCCTGTCGCTGGTGAAACTGGCGATCGACAAGCGCGTGCCGGTGCTGGCGGTGTGCCGCGGCCTGCAGGAAGTGAACGTCGCGCTGGGCGGCAGCCTGCACCAGAAGGTGCACGAGATCGCCGGCCACCACGACCACCGCGAGGATCTCGAGGCCCCCCTCGACACGCAGTACGGCGAGGCGCATCCGGTGCGCCTGTCGGGTTCGCTGGCGCGCATCGCCGGCAGCAGCGAGGCGATGGTGAACTCGCTGCACGGCCAGGGCATCGCCCGCCTCGGGCGCGGCCTGCGGGTGGAGGCGACCGCGCCCGACGGGCTGGTCGAAGCGGTCCGCCTCGACGACGAGGAGCGCTTCCTGCTCGCGGTGCAATGGCATCCGGAATGGAAAGTGGCCGACAATCCCTTCTACCTCGGGATTTTCCGGGAATTTGGCGCCGCCTGCCGGGCGCGCGCCGCGCACAGGGACGAGCCATGAGCCGCAGGAAGAAGCAGGGCAAGGCCACCGCCGCCGCCGCGGCACAGAGCGAAGAGAGCTCGCTGCTGCGCTGGCTGAAGGACCGCCGCATCACCGAGGTCGAATGCCTGGTGCCGGACATGACCGGCGTGGCGCGGGGCAAGATCATCCCGGCGGCGAAGTTCTCGCACGACTACGGTACGCGGCTGCCCGAGGGCATCTTCGTCACCACCGTCACCGGCGACTACCCCGACAACTACTACGACCTGGTAGCGCCTTCGGATTCCGACATGCTGCTGCGCCCCGACCCGGAGACCGTGCGCGTGGTGCCGTGGGCGGTGGACCCGACGGCGCAGATCATCCACGACTGCTACACCCGCGACGGCCGCCTGCACGAGCTGGCTCCGCGCAGCGTGCTGCGCCGCGTGCTCGACATGTATGAGGAAGCCGGGCTGCGGCCGATCGTGGCGCCGGAGCTGGAGTTCTTCCTGGTGCAGAAGAACACCGACCCCGACTTCCCGCTGCAGCCGCCGCCGGGCCGCTCCGGACGCCCGGAGACGGCGCGCCAGGCCTACTCGATCGACGCGGTCAACGAGTTCGACCCGATCCTCGACCTCATGTACGACTACGCCGAGGCGATGGAGCTCGACGTGGATACGCTGATCCACGAAAGCGGCGCCGCTCAACTGGAGGTGAATTTCCAGCACGCCGACCCGATGTCGCGCGCCGACCACGTGTTCTTCTTCAAGCGCACCATGCGCGAGGCGGCGCTGCGCCACGGCATCTACGCCACCTTCCTGGCCAAGCCGATGGAGAACGAGCCTGGCAGCGCCATGCACATCCACCAGAGCCTGCTCGACGCCAAGACCGGGCAGAACGTGTTCGCCGGGCGCAAGGCCGGCGGCCACAGCAAGGTCTTCGAGCACTACCTGGGCGGCCTGCAGAAATACGTGCCGATGGCGATGCCCTTCTTCGCGCCGAACGTGAACTCGTATCGCCGCCTGACCATGGGCGAGGTAGCGCCGATCAACGTGCAGTGGGGCTACGACAACCGCACCTGCGGCCTGCGCGTGCCGCTGGACTCGCTGGAGAACACGCGCGTGGAAAGCCGCTTCGCCGGCTCCGACGCCAATCCCTACCTGGCGATGGCGGCGACGCTGTGCTGCGGCCTGCTCGGCATCCGCGAACAACTCAAGCCGACCAAGCCGCTGTCCGGCAGCGCCCAGGACCTGGGCTACGCGCTGCCGCGCTCGCTGGAGCAGTCGCTCGACGGCCTGGAGGCCTGCGCGGAGCTGCGCGAAGTATTCGGCGAGCGCTTCGTCGAGGCCTTCATCGCGGTCAAGCGCCGCGAATACCAGACCTTCCTCCGCGTGATCAGCTCCTGGGAACGCGAGTTCCTGCTGCTCAACGTCTGAACCTCCGACACCACCGGGAGCGCGCATGCACCTCGACACCGCCACCCTGCAACGCCTCGACGCCGCGCACCACCTGCATCCTTTCAACGACAACGCCGCGCTGGCGAAGAAGGGCACGCGCATCCTGACCCGCGGCGAGGGCTGCTACGTCTGGGACTCGGAAGGCAACAAGCTGCTCGACGCCTTCGCCGGGCTGTGGTGCGTGAACATCGGCTATGGGCGTGCCGAACTGGGCGCGGTGGCCGCGAAGCAGATGACCGAGCTGGCCTACTACAACAGTTTCTTCGCCTGCACTACCGAGCCAACCGTGCGGCTGTCCGCCAAGCTGGCGCAGCTATGCCCGGGTGACCTGAACCACGCCTTCTTCAGCAATTCCGGCTCCGAGGCCAACGACACCATCGTGCGCATGGTCCGGCACTTCTGGGCCGTGCAGGGCCAGCCGCGCAAGAACGTGTTCATCTCGCGCCACAACGGCTACCACGGCTCCACCATCGCCGGCGCCAGCCTGGGCGGCATGAAGGGCATGCACGCGATGGGCGGGCTGCCGATCCCGGACATCGTGCACATCGACCAGCCCTACTGGTTCGGCGAGGGCGGCGACAGCGACCCGGTGGACTTCGGCCGCATGCGCGCGCACCAGCTCGAGCAGAAGATCCTCGAGCTGGGGCCGGAACGGGTCGCCGCCTTCATCGGCGAGCCGATCCAGGGCGCGGCCGGCGTGTTCATCCCGCCGGACGGCTACTGGCCGGAAATCGAGCGCATCTGCAGGAAATACGACGTGCTGCTGGTCGCCGACGAGGTCATCACCGGCTTCGGCCGCACCGGCCACTGGTTCGCCTCGCAGCACTTCGGCATCCAGCCCGACGTGATGACCCTGGCCAAGGGCATCACTTCCGGTTACATCCCGCTCGGCGCGGTGATGTTCAACGACCGCATCGCGGCCGTGCTCAAGGACCGCGGCGGCGAACTCGCGCACGGCTACACCTACTCGGGACACCCGGTGTGCGCGGCGGTGGCGCTGGAGAACATCCGCATCCTCGAGGAGGAACGGATCGTCGACACGGTGCGGGACGATACCGGGCCTTACCTGAGGCAGCGCTGGCACGAACTGGGCGCGCACCCGGTGGTGGGCGAGTCGCGCATCGTCGGCATGATGGGCGCGCTGGAGCTGGTGCCCGCCAAGCCCGAACGCCGCTATTTCCCCGACCGCGGCGCGGTCGGGCAGCTGTGCCGGGACATCGCGCTGAAGAACGGCCTGATCCTGCGCGCCACCAACGATGCCATGCTGCTGTCGCCGCCGCTGGTGATCAGCCGGGCCCAGGTGGACGAGCTGTTCGAGAAGGCCTGGAAATCGCTGGACCAGACCGCGGCCGCGCTGGGGCTGCGGGGGGGCTGACTTGTTTTCGACCCCGGGCTGCCTGAACATCGGGACCGGGACAGGGGATTGCAACAAACTCACCACGGAGGCATTCCGATGAAGCTTCGATCTTTCCTTCCGGCGCTGCTGCTGCTCGCGCTCGCCGGCTGCAACAAAGATGCGCCCGCACCCGCCGCGCCGGCCGTGACCGACGGCGCCCCGGCTGCCGCCGCCGGACCGCTGGACACCGACGATGAGAAGGTGCTCAACATCTACAACTGGTCGGACTACATCGCCGAGGACACGATCGCCAACTTCGAGAAGGAGACCGGCATCAAGGTCACCTACGACGTTTTCGACAGCAACGAGCTGCTCGAGAACAAGCTCGTGGCCGGCAACACCGGCTACGACCTGGTGGTGCCCTCGCTGCAGTACCTGTCGCGGCAGGTGCAGGCCGGCGTGTTCCAGCCGCTCGACAAGTCGAAGCTGACGAACTGGAAGCACCTGGACCCGGAAATGATGGCGCGCATGGCCACGCTGGATTCGGACAACACCCATGCGGTGAACTGGCTGTGGGGCACCACCGGCATCGGCTACAACGCCGCCAAGGTGAAGGAAGCGCTGGGCGAGGGCGCCCCGGTGGACAGCTGGGACCTGGTGTTCAAGCCGGAAAACATCTCGAAGCTGAAGGGCTGCGGCGTGGCCCTGCTCGACACCCCCGGCGAGCTGATCCCGATCGCGCTCAACTACCTGGGCGAGGATCCCAACAGCTTCGACCCGAAGGTGATCGCCAAAGCCGAGGCGCTGCTGCTCGCGATTCGCCCGCACGTCACCGAGTTCAATTCCTCCGAATACATCAACGAGCTGGCCAACGGCGACATCTGCATCGCGGTCGGCTGGTCGGGCGACGTGCTGCAGGCGGCGGCGCGCGCCGAGGAGGCCAAGAACGGCATCGAGGTGAAGTACTCGCTGCCGAAGGAAGGCGCGCCGATGTGGTTCGACATGCTGGCGATCCCCAAGGACGCCAAGCACCCGAAGAACGCGCACCTGTTCCTGAACTACATCATGCGGCCCGAGGTGATGGCCGGGATCAGCAACTACGTCGCCTACGCCAACGCCAACAAGGACGCGACCGCGCTGGTGGACAAGGCGGTGCTCGACAACCCGAGCGTGTATCCGTCGGCCGAGACGATGACGAAACTGTTCACCTTCGCGGTGCTGCCGCCGGAAGTGGACCGCCAATACACGCGCTTCTGGACGAAGCTGAAAACCGGCCGGTGAGCCCGGGCGAGGAAGGCAAGGGCGAGGCCTACGTCCGCCTCGACCGCGTGCGCAAGGAGTTCGACGGCTTCGTCGCCGTGGACGAGGTCAGCCTCGACATCCGGCAGGGCGAGATCTTCGCCCTGCTGGGTGCCTCCGGCTGCGGCAAGTCCACCCTGCTGCGCATGCTGGCCGGCTTCGAGCGGCCCACGCGCGGCAAGGTGTGGGTGGACGGCCAGGACCTGACGCCGCTGCCGCCCTACGAGCGGCCGGTCAACATGATGTTCCAGTCCTACGCGCTGTTCCCGCACATGACGGTGGAGCAGAACGTGGCCTTCGGCCTGAAGCAGGACAAGCACCCGAAGGCCGAGATCGAAAAGCGCGTCGCCGACATGCTCGGCATCGTGCAGATGGGCAAGTTCGCGAAACGAAAACCGCACCAGCTCTCCGGTGGCCAGCAGCAACGCGTGGCGCTGGCGCGCTCGCTGGCGAAAAGCCCGAAGCTGCTGCTGCTGGACGAGCCGATGGGCGCGCTGGACAAGAAGCTGCGCTCGCAGATGCAGCTCGAACTGGCCAACATCATCGAGCGCCTGGGCGTGACCTGCGTGATGGTCACGCACGACCAGGAGGAGGCGATGACCATGGCGCACCGGATCGCGGTCATGGACAGCGGCCGCATCGTGCAGGTGGGCACGCCCGACGAGATCTACGAGCAGCCCGCCAACCGCTTCACCGCCGAGTTCATCGGATCGGTGAACCTGTTCGAGGGCAACATCGAGGAGGACGAGAAGGACTACGTCACCATCCGCTCGCCGGCGCTCGAGCACGCGATCCGCATCGGCCACGGCCTGACCGGCTTCGAGGGCCAGAAGGTGTCCTTCTCGCTGCGCCCGGAGAAGGTGGCGGTCGGCAAGGAGGAGCCGCCGGGCGGCAACAACAAGGCGCGCGGCAGCATCGAGGACATCGCCTACTTCGGCAGCCACAGCGTCTACCACGTGCGCCTGCCCTCGGGGCAGAAGGTGCTGGCCAACTTCGCCAACAGCCAGCGCTGGGCCTCGGAGCGCTTCACCTGGAACGACGAGGTGTGGCTGTCCTGGGCCGACGACGCCGGCGTGGTGCTCACCGCATGAAGGCCGGCCTGCGGCGCTGGTTGCCCGGTGCGCGCTGGCTGGTGATTGCGCCGCCCTACGTCTGGATGCTGCTGTTCTTCGCGATACCTTTTGCCATTGCCCTGAAAATCAGCTTCGCGCACCAGTTGGTGGCTATGCCGCCCTATTCGGACCTGTGGTCCTGGGACGGCAAGGACCTCGAGGTCAAGCTCAACCTGGGCAACTACCTGTTCCTGCTCACCGACAGCCTGTACTACGCCGCCTACCTCAGTTCACTGAAGATCGCGCTGGTTTCCACCCTGCTGTGCCTGCTGATCGGCTACCCGATCGCCTACGGCATCGCGCGCATGCCGCCGGCCACGCGCAACGTGGCACTGATGCTGGTGATCCTGCCGTCCTGGACTTCGTTCCTGATCCGCATCTACGCCTGGATCGGCATCCTGAAGAACAACGGCCTGCTCAACAACTTCCTGCTCTGGACCGGGCTGATCGACGAGCCACTGCGCATCCTGCACACCGACCTCGCGGTCTACATCGGCATCGTCTACGCCTACCTGCCGTTCATGGTGCTGCCGCTGTACACCAACCTGGTGAAGCTGGACCTGCGCCTGCTGGAGGCCGCCTACGACCTGGGTGCGCGTCCCTGGCGCGTGTTCGTCTCGATCACGCTGCCGCTGTCGCGCGCCGGCATCATCGCCGGCTCGATGCTGGTGGCGATCCCGGTGGTGGGCGAGTTCGTGATCCCGGAACTGCTCGGCGGCCCGGACACGCTGATGATCGGCAAGGTGCTGTGGGACGAGTTCTTCAACAACCGCGACTGGCCTGTGGCCTCGGCGGTGGCGACGGTGATGCTGTTGCTGCTGCTGGTGCCGATCATGGTCTTCCACCACTACGAGCAGAAGCAGCTCGAGGAACGGCTGACGTGAGCGCGCGTCCGGGCCAGTCGCGGCTGCTGAAGGCGATGCTGGTCTTCGGCTTCGCCTTCCTGTACGCGCCGATCCTCAGCCTGGTGGTGTACTCGTTCAATTCCTCGCGCCTGGTCACCGTCTGGGCGGGATTCTCGACCAAGTGGTACGTGGAGCTGTTCCAGGACCAGGGCATCATGGATGCCGCCTGGGTCAGCATCCGCATCGCCTTCTTCACTGCCTGTGCTTCGGTGGTGCTGGCGACGGTGGCGGCAATGGTGATGACGCGCTTTCGCAACTTCCGCGGCAAGACCCTGTTCGGCGCGCTGATCACCGCGCCGCTGGTGATGCCCGAAGTGATTACCGGCCTGTCGATCCTGCTGCTGTTCGTCTCGCTGGGCATCGCGCGCGGCATGACCACGATCTGGATCGCGCACGTGACCTTTTGCGTGGCCTTCGTCACCGTGGTGGTGTCCTCGCGCCTGGGCGAGCTGGACAAATCCATCGAGGAGGCGGCGATGGACCTGGGCGCCAACCGCGTGCAGGTGTTCTTCCAGATCACGTTGCCGATCATCATGCCGGCGCTGGTCTCCGGCTGGCTGCTCGCCTTCACGCTGTCCATCGACGACCTCGTGGTCGCCAGCTTCGTCTCCGGGCCGTCGTCCACCACGCTGCCGATGAAGGTGTTCTCCTCGGTGCGCCTGGGCCTGAGTCCGAAGATCAACGCGCTGGCGACGTTGCTGATCCTGCTGGTCTCGGTGGCCGCGGCCTTCGCCTGGTGGCTGATGGCGCGCGACGAGAAGCGGCGCCAGCGCGACATGCAGCTGGCCCTGCAACAGGAGTAGGAGGCGATGGACAGTCGAGACCCGCAATCCCTGGAGCGGCGAGGTCGAGTATCGCTATGCGATGCAGGAGCGCGCCGCCGTCGAGGGCGTGCTGGCTGCCGCGCGACGGGCCGCCGAGCCCTGGGCGGCCTTGCCGCTGGACGCGCGCGCGGCCTTCCTGCGCGCGATCGCCACGCAGCTGCGCGCACGCCGGGAGCCATTGGCGGACGACGATGAGCGCGGAGATGGGCAAGCTGCGCCGCGAGGCGCTGGTCGAGCTCGACAAGTGCGCAGCCGCCTGCGACTACTACGCCGCCAATGCCGCGGCGCTACCTGCGCGAGCAGCCGGTTGCCACCGAGGCCGGGGTGAAGAGCTACGTCGGCTACGAGCCGATCGGCTGCGTGTTCGCGATCATGCCGTGGAATTTCCCGGTCTGGCAGGTGTTCCGCTTCCTCGCGCCGACGCTGATGGCCGGCAACGTTGCCGTGCTCAAGCACGCCACCAACGTGCCGCGCTGCGCCGACGCCATCGCCGACGTGCTGCGCGCGGCGGGCCTGCCCGAAGGCGTGTTCGGCGTGCTGCACATCGACAACGAGCATGGCGGCGGAAGTGATCGCCGATCCGCGCGTGCAGGCGGTGACGCTGACCGGCAGCGAGGCGGCCGGGCGCTCGGTCGGCGCCAGCGCCGGCAAGGCGCTGAAGAAATGCGTGCTCGAGCTCGGCGGCAGCGATCCCTTCGTGGTGCTGGACGACGCCGACCTCGATGCCACCATCCCGCAGGCGATCGCCTCGCGCTTCGGCAACGCCGGCCAGACCTGCATCGCCGCCAAGCGCTTCATCGTCACCGCTGGCATCGCCGATGAATTCGTGCGGCGCTTCGTCGCGGCCGCGGGCAAGCTGCGGGTCGGCGATCCCGGCGCGGATGCGACGACACTGGCGCCGATGGCGCGCGCCGGACCTGCGCGAGCAACTGCAGCGCCAGGTCGAGGACAGCGTGCGCGCCGGGGCCAGGCTGTTGCTGGGCTGGGCAACCCGGTCCAGGTTTCGCCGACTACCCGGCCACGGTGCTGGACCTGGTCGTGCCCGGCATGCCGGCCTACTCGGAGGAATTGTTCGGCCCCGTCGCGAGCATCCTGCGCGCCGACGACGATCTCGACGCCGCGCGCCTGGCCAACGACACCGCCTTCGGCCTCGGCGCCAGCGTCTGGAGCCGCGACCGCGCGCGCGGCGAGGCGGTGGCCAGGCAGCTGCGCGCGGGCGCCGTATTCGTCAACGCGATCGTGCGCAGCGACGTTCGCCTGCCCTTCGGCGGCACCAAGGGCTCCGGTTACGGGCGCGAGCTCGCCGAACACGGCATCCACGAGTTCACGAATATCCGTACGATGTACATCGCCGACAACCTTCCGCCCCCGGCCAGCATCACGCCGGCCGTCCCCACCGAATAGACGCGCCTCAATGGAGCCCGTGCGAATGACCAGTCCCGCCGCGAACGCCTCGCGACCTTCCGAACTCAGCTTCCGCGCGATCGTGCTCTCGGTGATCCTGGCCGTGATCCTGGCCGCCGCCAACACCTACCTCGGGCTGTTCGCCGGCCTCACCATCGCCACCGCGATTCCGGCGGCAGTGGTGTCCATGGCCGTGTTGCGCGTCCTGGGCGGCGGCACGATCCTGGAAAACAACATCGTGCAGACCGGCGCCTCCGCCGGCTCCTCGATCGCCGCGGGCGTGATATTCACCTTGCCGGCGCTGATCATCCTCGGCTACTGGCAGGACTTCCGCTATTCCTGGGTACTGGCGATCGCCGGCCTCGGCGGCCTGCTCGGCGTGCTGTTCTCGGTGCCCTTGCGGCGCACGATGATCGTCGAGAACCCGCTGCCGTTCCCGGAAGGCAAGGCCGCCGCGGAAGTCCTGCGCGCCGGGGACAATCCCGGCCCGGGCGTGAAGATCCTGGCCATCTCTGCCGTGCTCGGTGGCGCGGTAAAGCTGTTCGCGGAAAGCGGCTTGCGCCTCATTCCCGACAATGCCTCGGTCGCCGCGTTCTTTGGCAAGTACCTGGCCTACATGGGCTCGGGCCTGTCGCCGGCGCTGCTCGGCGTGGGCTACATCGTCGGGCTCAACATCGGCATCGTGGTTCTGACGGGCGGCGTGCTGTCCTACAACATCGCGATCCCGATCTACCACGCCTTTGCATCCAGCCTCGATCCAGCACTCGCCGCGCAACTGGTCGGGCTTTCCGCGGCTGATGCCGCCGGGCTGATCCGCGCCGAGAAGGTGCGTTACCTCGGCGTCGGCGCCATGCTGGTCGGCGGCATCTGGACGCTGTTCTCGCTGCGCAAATCCCTGCTGTCCGGCATCCGCAGCGGCATCGCCGCGGCGCGTAAGGGAGCCGGCGGCGCCGAGGTGCCCGAGACCGAGCGCGACATTCCGATGAAGTGGATGCTGATCTCGCTGGTGCTGTTCGTGATCCCGCTGCTGCTGCTCTACCAGGCGATCGTCAACCAGTGGGGCGTGGCCATCGCGATGGCCCTGATCATGGTGGTCGCGGGCTTCCTGTTCGTGTCCGTGTCCGGCTACCTCGCCGGCCTGGTCGGTTCGTCCAACAACCCGGTTTCGGGCATCACCATCGCCACCATCCTGTTCGCCTCGCTGGTGCTGCTGCTGATGCTCGGCCGCGACTCGCCGATCGGCGCCGTGGCCGCGATCATGATCGGCGCCGTCGTGTGTTGCGCGGCCGCGGTCGGCGGCGACAACCTGCAGGACCTGAAAGCGGGCTACCTGGTCGGCGCCACGCCCTGGAAGCAGCAGCTGATGCTCGGCATCGGCGCCTTCTCCTGCGCGCTGGTGATGGCGCCGGTGCTGAACCTGTTGTCCGAGGCCTACGGCATCGGTCCGGCCACGCCAGAGCATCCGCAATCGCTCAATGCGCCGCAGGCCACGCTGATGGCCTCGGTGGCGCGCGGCATGTTCGGCGGCGAGTTGCCCTGGGACATGATCGCGGTCGGCGGCCTGATCGGCGCCGCTGATCATCGCCTTCGACGGCCTGCTGAAGGCGCGCGGCTCGCACTTCCGCATGCCGGTGCTGGCGGCGGCGATCGGCATCTACCTGCCGCTGGAGCTGATGGTGCCGATCTTCCTCGGCGGCCTGCTGGCGCACCTGGTGGAACGCAGCCACGGCATCGATCCGCACAATGAAGCCGAGCGCGATCGCGTGCACCGGCCCGGCACGCTGTTCGCCGCCGGCCTGATCACCGGCGAGGCGCTGATGGGAATCTTCATCGCCGTGCCGATCGTGCTGACCGCCAATCCGGCGGTGCTGGCCCTGCCGGAATCGCTGGTTCCCGGCGGTGCGCTGTCGCGCATGCTGCTGGGCATCGCCATCCTCTCCGGCGTGGCCTGGCTGCTGTACCGCACCTCGACCCGCAGGCCTTGATCGCGGACCCCGGTCTCAGGCGAGGGCCTCGACCGGGGGTGGTTCCAGCAGCCTGAGCAGCAGGGCGCCGAGCGTGCGCAGGTCCTGGTCGTTGTGCGCCAGCACGCGGCGCAGGTCGCGCGCGTCGCCGCCGCGCAGGTAGTCGAGCCAGGCGCGCGGCGCTTCGGAGCCGGGCAGGTCGTCGTCGCGCACGATGTCCAGCACGTGGCGCTCGAGCGTGCCGAGCCGGCAGTTTTCCCAGCGGCCCTCCAGCGCCGACGCGCCGGGAACAGCAGGTCGAGGTGCGCAGTCCGGCCAGCGGGCTGGGCTGGCGCGCCAGCCGGTAGCGCGTGTTGAGCAGCGGCGCGTCGTAGCAGCGTGCCGTTGTAGCTCGCCAGCACCGTGTCCGCGCGCAGCCACGTCGGCGAAGGTGCGCAGCATGTCGGCTTCGGCGGCCAGCGTGGTGCACAGTCAGCTGGCGCAGGCGCAGGCCGCCGTCGCGCCAGTCGGCGGCGCCGATCATGAAGGCGCGGGTGCCGGTGCCGCCGGCCAGGCCGGTGGTCTCGGTGTCGAAGTGCAGCAGGCGTTCGCGCTGTCGATCGGGCCGAGTTTGGCGAATCGCGGCGTCGAGCACCGCGGGATCGACCTGTCAGGCCGACCGGCGAGGCAGTCGGTAGTTCGCTCGATGCAGGCGCAGGCCGGGCGCGATCTCCTCGCCGGGCACGTCGCGGTCGGGCGGTCGCGCGGCGCGGCGGGCAGCGCGCGGCGACAGCGGACTTGCGCGCGGATGCCCAGCAGGCGGCGGAGTGTCCGGACGTCGGGCATGGACTGCGCAGGAGCGGCTTCCGGCAAGCGTCGGCAGGGGAGCAGGCGTGGCGCGCAGCGTCGCGGCTGCGCCGGCCTGCCTGGCGCAGTCGCGCGCAGTTGTTCGGCGAGCGCGCTCACGCATGTGCGGCGTACGCACGGAGTGCCACCGGCGCGGAAGTGAGCCTGACCAGCAGTGCCAGCACGCGTAGCGCCAGCGACTTCGGCGTGGCCTTGTGGCGGCGCCGACGGTGGTTTCATCGGCGGCCAGCACGGGCCGACGCAGGCCGGGCAGCCGGCGCGGCAGTCGCAGCGCTGCCACGCAGGGCGCGCGCGCGCGCAGCAGCTCCGGCTGCGGCGCAGTACAGCGGTTCGCTCAGGCCGACGCCGCCGGGGAAGTTGTCGTAGAGGTAGACGGTGGGGATGAACTGCTCGGGCTGCGGCCGGGTCCACCGGCTTGCCGTCGCCGCCGCGCAGCTGGCCGCGCCGCGTTGCCATCGGCGTGCGCGAACCAGGCGCCGTCGCCGCTGCCGACCGCCTTCTGCAGGTCGCGCGCTTCGGCCATCACCGCCACGCGTGGCGACGATGTGCAGCGCGTACGCCGCGCCGAGGAAACCGTCCAGCGCATCCTGGCGCGAGCTGAACGCCGGCTTCCAGCACCGCCTGCGGCAGTTGCCACCACACCGCGGTGGTGTGCAGTTCCTGGTCGGGCAGGGTGACCGGGCCGTAGCCGATGTTCTCGTGGGTGTAGTAGCGGATCTTCTTGTAGCCGGAGACGCGCCGCACCACGTGCACTTCGCCATGGTGGGCGCTGCCCGGCGCCGGCGATGCGCGCCGTCGAAGCGCTCGAGCACCTTCAGCTTGGTGTAGTCGATCGCGTCGGTGTAGTAGTCCACGTGGGTGCGGGTGACGATAGGCCTTGCGGCCTTCCCAGTCCAGCTTCTCCACCTGGTAGGGCGTCGACTGCACCATGTGGATCGCGCCTTCGTACAGCGTGAGCGCCGCGGCGGAGTAGTCCACCTCGGCGATGATCACCTGCCGGCCGTCGCTGCGGTCCACCACCACGAAGTTGCCGTCGGCCACCGAGCGCAGGCGCACCGCATTGGCCGGGTAGCTGTCGGCGATCCACTCCCAGCGGCCGCCTTCGCCGTGCAGCACGCTCGGTTTCGGCCAGCACTTCCAGGTAGGGCGTGCGCGTCCACCGGGCCGAAGCGTCTCGCCGCGCAGGAACGGGCAGCTCGAAGGCGGCGCAGCGGATGTGGTCGAGCAGGATCAGCGGCTGGTCGGCGATGCGATGCGCGCGTGTTCGGGCGGGGCGCCCTCGAAGAACTCCGGATGCCGCACCAGGTACTGGTCGAGCGGCTGCGGAGCTGGCCACCAGCACGCCCAGCGAAGGCTGCTGGCGACGGCCGGCGCGGCCCAGGCGCTGCCAGGTCGCGGCGATCGAACCGGGATAGCCGTTGAGCACCACCACGTCGAGCGCTGCCGATGTCCACGCCCAGCTCCAGCGCGCGAGGTGCTGACGATGCCGTCGATGCGGCCGGCGCGCATCGTCGCGTCTCGGCCTCGCGGCGTTCGGTCGGCAGGTAGCCGCCGCGGTAGGCGCGGATGCGCGGCGGCTTGCGCGGGTCGTGGTCGAACACGTCCTTGAGGTACTTGGTCAGCACCTCGACCATGGTGCGCGACTGCGCGAACACCAGGGTCTTCAGCCCGGCCTTGATCGCCAGGCGCGCGATGCGGTTGCTCTGCGAGCGCGCCGAGGCGCGCAGGCCGAGGTCGGGGTTCACCACCGGCGGGTTCCACAGCAGCACGTGCTTGTCGCCGGTGGGCGCGCCGCTCTCGGTGATGCGCCGTGACCGCGCGCCTCGATCAGCGCCTCGGCATGCGCCTTCGGGTTGCCGATGGTCGCCGAGCACAGGATGAACTGCGGCTTCACGCCGTAGAACGCGCACACGCGCTTCAGCCGCCGCAGCACGTTGGCCACGTGCGAGCCGAACACGCCGCGGTAGGTGTGCACCTCGTCGATCACCACGTAGCGCAGGTTCTCGAAGAACTGCGCCCACTTGGTGTGGTGCGGCAGGATCGCCTGGTGCAGCATGTCCGGGTTGCTGACCACGATGTCGCCGTGCAGGCGGATCGCCTGGCGCGCATCGCCGGGCGTATCGCCGTCGAAGGTGAAGGCTTTGCACGCCGAGCTTGCCGGCGCGGTTGAGTTCGAGCAGCTCGGCGACCTGGTCCTGCGCCAGCGCCTTGGTCGGGAACAGGTACAGCGCCTTGCGCCTGCCTGGTCATCGCGTCCGCCAGCACCGGCAGCGTGTAGCACAGGCGTCTTGCCCGAGGCGGTGGGCGTGACCACGACGAAGTGCGCGGCCCGCGCGCGCCAGCCGCCCAGGCCTCGGCCTGGTGGCTGTACAGCTGGTCGATGCCGCGCGTTGCGCAGCGCCGCCGCGAGCGCGGGCGGCAGGTCGCGCGGCAGCGGCTCGTAGCGTCCGGCCCTCGCGGGCAGCAGGATCGAGCCGGTGATGCGTTCGCCGTACTTGGCCAGCAGGCGCTGGCCAAGTTCGCGGCCGTCATGCCGGGGCATCGGCGCGGCGAAATCTTCGTCGCGGAAAGGCAGTTGCGCGGGCAGGGCGTCCATGTCGAGGCTCGTTGGGGAACGCAGCCTTTGTAGGAAGCAGGCGTCTCGCCAGGTGAGACGCGGGGAATTCGGCCTCAGGCCGTGGGCGCGTCGAACAACTCGAATCGGTCGCGTCCGAGCTCCTTGGCGCGGCCCAGCGCCAGGTCCGCGTCGCGCAGCAGTTCGTCGGCGAGCGGGTATCCGGCGTGGCCGAAGGCGATGCCGATGCTTGCCGCCATCTGGACTTCCCGGTTCGCCGCGCGCAGGGGCGCCACCAGGGCGGCCCGGATCCGCTCGGCGACTTTGATCGCGGTCGCGGGCACGTCGACGTCCTCCAGCAGCACGGCGAACTCGTCCCCGGACAGCCGAGCAACCACGTCCGGTTCGCGCACCAGGCCCTGCAGGCGCAGGGCGACCTCGCGCAGGACCTCGTCCGAGGCCTGCTGGCCGAGGGCTTCGTTGACCCGCTTGAACTGGTCCAGGTCCACGCACAGCAGCGCGCAGCGCTGCTTCGGCTCGCGCCGCAGGTGCGCCAGCACCCGCCCGAGCCGCTCGATCAGGTAGCCGCGGTTGGGCAGGCCGGTGAGCGCGTCGTGCATCACCTGGTGGCGCAGCTGCTCCTGGATGCGCTGGCGCTCGGCGATTTCCTGGCGCAGTTCGCGCGTGCGGTCCTGCACGCGCAGTTCCAGTTCCTCGTTCGCCTTCTGCAGCTCCAGCGCCGCGCGCCGGCGGTGCAGCGTGTTGGCGATCTGGGACGCGGCGAAACCGAGCAGTTCCTGGTCGGCGTGGTTGTAGGACACAGACGAATCGTAGCTTTGCACCGCCACCAGGCCGATGGTCTCGTCGCCCACCACCAGCGGCACGCCCAGCCACCACACCGCAAGCGTGCCTACCGTGTGCAGGTCGAGTTCGCCGCCGTGCGCGAGCGCCAGCATCTCCTCGAAGCGGAAGATGCGCCGGCCGTGGCGCAGCACGTATTCGGACAGCCCGCGCCCGACCGGACGCGACTTGAAGACCTCGCCGCTGGCGTCCACCGCGTAGGGGAACTCGAGTGTCTTGCGCTCGTCCGACAGCAGCGCGATGAAGAAATTGCGCGCGTTGATCAGCGCCCCGACCTCGGCGTGCACGCGCGGATACAGCTCTTCCTGCGAGATGTCCGCAGTGGCCAGCTGCGCGATGTGGAACAGCGCCGACTGCAGCCGCACCGCGCGCTGGCGCTCGCCGATCTCCTGGTGCAGCTCCTTGTTGGCCTGCGCCAGCTCGGTGGTGCGCTGGCGCACGTTCGCCTCGAGCAGCTCGCGGCCCTGCTTGCGTTCCATCGCGGTGAGCACGTGGCTGGCCACGAACTGCAGCACCGCCTGGTCCTCCTCGCTGTAGACGATGCCCGGTTCGTAGCACTGCACCACGATCGCACCCTGCACGACGCCGTCGCGCAGCATCGGCACGCCCATCCATTGGTAACTGTCGCTGCCGACGAAACTCAGCGGCCCGGAGACCTGCGCCTGCAGCTGCTCGTTGTCGCCGCGGATCGCCTTGCCGTCGGTCAGCACGTACCAGGTGAGCGTGCCCTTGCGCTGGCTCAGGCTGACATCGCCCAGGTGCGGCGGGTCCACGGTATCGACGAAGTAGAGGAAGACGATGGCGTCGCGCTCGGCGTCGAGGCGCACGATGAAGCAGTTCTTGGCGTACATCAGCGAATCCGACGATCGTGTGCACGCCCTGCAGCAGCTCGGGCATGGAGGCGTCGGAAGCGGCGAGGTCGGCGATTGCGAACAGCGCGCGCTGCAGCTTCTCCGAGCGCTCCAGACCGACCAGCGACGACTTCAGCCGCTCGAACAGCGGCTCGACGGCGGCGAAGCCGGGGCTGGCGCGCAGCCGCGCCTCGAGCTCGGCGGCAACTTCGCGCGGCGAAGCGGCGTCGGCCTCCGGCCGCGCTGGCGCGGCGGGGACCACGGGCATCTCGGGGGCGATGTGGCCGGGGGTGCTCACGCGGCTAGTGTGCGCTGACGCTGCCGCCTTGCGGAAGGCCGCCGCGGGCCGGCGTTCCTTATTGCGCGAGGCGGACGCCGGCCGGCGGCGCGGCTGCGGGCGCGCGGCGCAGGGCGGCCTGGTAGAGCTGGAACAGCGCGTCCACCTTGGCGACGTAGGCCTGGGTTTCCGCGTAGGGCGGTACCCCGCCGTACTTGGTCACGGCGCCGATGCCGGCGTTGTAGGCGGCGGCGGCGAGGCGGTGGTCACCCTTGTAGCGGCGCAGCAGCTCGCCCAGCATCCTGGCGCCGCCGCGGATCGATTCCTGCGCCGAGAGTGGATCGCTGACGCGGTACTGCTTCGCGGTCGCGGGCATCAGCTGCATCACGCCCTGCGCGCCCTTGTGCGAGACGGCGTCGGCGCGGAAGCCGCTCTCGGCATGCGCGATCGCGCGCAGCCAGGCGTCCTCGACCTTGTTCGCCTTCGCGGCGGCGGTGAACAGCGCGGCGTGCACGTCGGTGCGCGGCTTGCCAACCTTGCCCAGGCCGGCGTGCGCGTAGGAACCCGGCGGCGGCGTCACCGCGAAAGACAGCACAGCGACCGAGCCGGGCAGGTTGCGCGTGCTGTACACGGTCTTTCCGTCCTGCTCGCGCTCGTAGAGGGTGCCGCGCTGGGTGCCGTTGCGGCCCCACAGGTTGGGCAGCTTGGCGGCATTGTCATCCAGCGTCTGTGCGCTGCACTTCGAGCCGGGCTCGGGCGCGGTGGCCAGGCTCACCGTGCCGCCCTGCACGCAGCGGTAGACCACGCGCGCCGACGCTGGTGCCGGGCCCACCAGAAGGCCCAGCAGCAGCATCGTCGCGAGCAATTTTCCCAACGAATTCATTGTCATGCAGGTTGATTATGGGGACGTTTGGCGGCCGCTCAAGGGGCATTAGTCATGGCCACCAGCGGCAGGGGGGCTGCGGTTAACGAAAATCCCGAGAGCGCGGCGCGTCGAGCTGGCCGAGCAGGGGGCTGAGGTCGTGCAGGCGCGCCGCGATCAGGTGCTGCACGCCCTCGGCCGATTCCAGCCGGCCCTCGACCTGCAGCAGGCGCGATTCCAGCAGCACCCGGCGCTGGCGCTCGCCCAGGTCGCGCCAGACCACCACGTTGAACAGTGCCGTCCTCGTCCTCGAGGGTGACGAAGGTGACGCCGCTGGCGGTCTCCGGGCGCTGGCGCAGCGTCACCAGTCCGGCCAGGCGCACCGGCGTGCCGTGCGCCAGCGGCGCCAGTTCGCGCGAGCGCCGGCAGCGGCGCGCGGACAGCTGCGCGCGCAGCAGCGACAGCGGGTGCCGGCCGAGGGTGAGTGCCGAGGCTGGCGTAGTCGGCCTGCATGTCCTCGAAGGGCTTGGGCACCGGCAGTTGCACCGCGCTTTCGCCAACCGCGCCGAACAGCGGCAGCTGCTTCTCCACGCCGCCGACCGCCCAGCGCGCGCGGTGGCGGTGCCCGGCCAGGCCGCGGAGCGCGCCGGCGTCGGCGAGCAGGCTTGGCTCGCGACCCTCGAGCGTGGCGCGCTCGCACAGCTGGGCGATATCGAGGAAGGGTCCGCTTGCGCGCGCCTGCCACGATCGCGCCGCGCCGCCGTCCTCGCGCAGGCCGCCGACTTCGCGCAGGCCCAGCCGGATGGCGGCAGCGGTGCCTTCGCCGCCACGTCTTCCAGCGTGCAGTCCCAGTCGCTGTGGCGCACGTCCACCGGCCGCACCGCGACGCCGTGCCGGCGCGCGTCCTGCACCAGCTGGTCGGGCGAGTAGAAGCCCAGCGGCTGCGAGTTCAGCAGCGCGCAGGCGAAGGCAGCCGGGTCGTGGCACTTCAGCCAGCAGCTGACGTACACGATCAGCGCGAAGCTGGCCGCGTGCGATTCCGGGAAACCGTAGCTGCCGAAGCCCTTGATCTGCTCGAACATCTGCTCGGCGAAATCGGTCGGAATAGCCGCGCGCGGCCATGCCCTCGAGCACGCGCCCGCGGAAGTGCTCCAGGCCGCCGCGCCGCTTCCACGCCGCCATCGAGCGGCGCAGCTGGTCGGCCTCGCCGGGCGTCGAAGCCGGCGGCGACGATCGCCAGCTGCATCACCTGCTCCTGGAACAGCGGGCACGCCCAGCGTGCGCTCGAACACCTGCTTCAGTTCCTCGGAAGGGTAGTGCACCGGCTCCAGGCCCTGCCGCCGGCGCAGGTAGGGATGCACCATCTTTCCCTGGATCGGGCCGGGCCGCACGATGCGCCACCTCGATCACCAGGTCGTAGTAGTTGGCCGGCTTCATGCGCGGCAGCATCGACATCTGCGCGCGCGATTCGATCTGGAACACGCCGACGGTGTCGGCGCGCTGGATCATGGCGTAGGTGGGCGGGTCGTCGGCCGGGATCGTCGCCGGCGTCAGGTCGATGCCGCGATGCGCGCTGCAGCAGCGCCAGGCACTTGCGCACGCAGGTGAGCATGCCGAGCGCCAGGCAGTCCACCTTCAGCAGGCCCAGCGTCTCCAGGTCGTCCTTGTCCCACTGGATGATGGTGCGCTCGGGCATGGCCGCGTTCTCCACCGGCACCAGGTGGTGCAGCGGCGCCTCGGAGATGACGAAGCCGCCGGGGTGCTGCGACAGATGGCGCGGCGAAGTCGAGCAGCTCGCGCGGTGAGCAGCCAGCACGCGGCGCAGCACGGGGCTCGTCAGGATCGAAGCCGCGCTCGCGCAGGCGCTCGTCCAGCGGCTCGACGCCGTCCCACCAGGCCGAACACGCGCGCCAGCTGGTCCACCTGGTCGGGCGGCAGGCCGAGCGCGCTTGCGCGACGTCGCGCACCGCGCTGCGGCCGCGGTAGCTGATCACCGTCGCCGCCAGCGCGGCGCGCTCGCGGCCGTACTTTCGGTACACGTACTGGATCACCTCCTCGCGCCGCTCGTGCTCGAAGTCCACGTCGATGTCCGGCGGCTCGTTGCGCTCGCGCGAGATGAAGCGCTCGAACAGCATGTTCATGCGCGCCGGGTCCACCTCGGTGATGCCGAGCGCGAAGCACACCGCCGAATTGGCCGCCGAGCCGCGGCCCTGGCACAGGATGCCGCTGCGAGCGCGCGAAGCGGACGATGTCGTGCACGGTGAGGAAGAAGGATTCGTACTGCAGCTCGGCGATCAGGCGCAGCTCGTGCTCGATCTGCGCGCGCACCTTGTCGCGCTCGCCGCCGGGCCAGCGCCAGCGCAGGCCTTCCTCGGTCAGCTGGCGCAGCCAGCTGGTCGCGCGTGTGGCCTTCGGGCACCAGTTCGCGCGGATACTCGTACTGCAGCTGGTCGAGGTCGAAGCGTGCAGCGCTCGGCGATGCGCAGCGTCTCGTCCAGCAGCTCGCGCGGGTAGATCGCGGCCAGCGCCTGGCGCGTGCGCAGGTGCCGCTCGCCGTTGGGGAACAGGTGCGCGCCGGCCTCGAGCACCGTGCAGTGGTGGCGGATGCGCGGTGAGCGTGTCCTGCAGCACGCGGCGGTCGCGCGCGTGCATGTGCACGTCGCCGGCCGCCACCAGCGGCAGCCCGAGCGCCGCGCCCAGGCGCTGCAGCGCCTGCAGGCGGCGGGCATCGTCGGCGCCGCGGTGCAGCTCGACCGCGATCCACAGCCGGCCCGGCGAAGCGCGTGCGCAGCCACTGGCCCTGTTCCGGCATCCGGCGTTGCGCGCCGGCAGCCACAGCGCCAGCGTGCCGCGGCAGGCCGCCGTCGAGGTCGCCACGCGAGAGCGCGGTACTCGCCCTTGTCGGCGCGCCGGCGTCCGCGCGTGATCAGCTGGCACATGGCGCTGGTAGCCTTCCTGCGTCTGCGCCAGCAGCACCAGCTTCAGGCCATCGTCCAGCCTGATCTCGGTGCCGGTGATCAGCGTGAGTCCGGTCTCCTTCGCGGCCTCGTACGCACGCACGATGCCGGCGAGCGTGCATTCGTCGGTAATCGCCAGCGCCGCGTAGCCGTTGCGCTTCGCGCGTTCGAACAGCTCGCGCGCGCTCGAGGCGCCGCGGCCGAAGCTGAAGTGGCTCAGGCAGTGCAGTTCGGCATAGCCGGCGCGGTCGCTCATGCGAACCAGCCGTGCAGCATCCACGCGCCCTCGCGTTCGCCGGCGGCGCAGGAAGGCCCAGGCGCGCTGGCCCTGCGAGGTCTCGACCAGGTAGTAGTCGCGGCGCACGTCGCCGCCGTCCCACCAGCCCGACTCGATGCGCTCCGGGCCGGCGAGCACGCGCGGCGGTGGTCGCGCAGCGGCAGCGGCCGCGCCAGCAGCCAGGCCGGGCGCGCCGGCAGCGACAGCGGCGGCGGTTCGCGCAGCAGCAGCGCGCTGCGGCGTGATCGCCTGCTCCGGGCGAGGGTCGGCGTGGCCGGCGCCAGCTGGTACAGCGCGTCCTCGCCCAGGCGCGCGCGCAGGCGTTCGCGCAGCGCTTCCCAGGGCAGCGCCTGCTGCGGCCGCGCTTCGAACAGGTCGCGCCCGGCCGGCACGAAGGGCGGCAGCTCGCGCGCCAGCAGGCGCAGCGCGCGCACCGGCGCCGGGATGCGCGCCTGCTCCAGCCGGCCGCGCGCCAGTTCGAACAACCGCGCCGGATCGCGCTCGGCGGCGAGCAGGCCGACCACGACTTCGGTGTCGGCGGCTTGCGCTCGTGCGCGGCGCGTGGCCCTCGATCACCGCCATGTCCTCGTGCTCGAGCCACATCGAGAAGCGCTGCACGCCGCCGTCGCGGCCGGCGAGGTAGGCGCCGAGGTCGTTGACCAGCCGGCGCAGCGGGAACAGCAGCGCCGGCGTGGTGGCGACATTTCGTAGTCGAACTCGATGCGCCGCTCGAAGACGTCCGGCGGGCGGTACAGCTCCGCGGGTCCGGCGCCTCGCCGCGCAGGCGGTCGAGGTGCAGCAGCAGGCCTTCGCCGAAGCGCCGCGCCAGCCCGCGCGCGGCAGCGCGAACACCTGGCGCAGGCGGCGCAGGCCCATGCGCCATCGCCGCCGCCTGCTCCGCCGGGCAGGCGCGCATCGGCCATCGGCGCGCGCGCCAGCGCGCGCTGCAGCTGCGCGTGCGTCGGTCGACGGCGAGGCCGTCCTCGCCGGCGGCCAGCACGCAGGCGCCGAGCGGCGTCGGCGCCAGCGCGATGCGGTGCCGAAGCCGAGCTCGCGCAGGTCGTCGCGCAGCATCGCGCTTCAGCCGCGGCCACGGCCCGAACAGGCCCGAGGCTGCCCTCGACCTCCAGCAGCATCGCGTCCTCGGCCTGCAGGCAGACCTCGAGCTGTAGCGGTAGGCCCAGGCCGCGAGCAACTGGCGCAGCGCGGCGTCCTCGCGCGGGTCGTGCGTCGAGCGTGGCGACAGTCGGGCAGCAGCGCCTGCGCGGCGAGCAGCGGCTGGCCCGGATGCAGGCCGGCGGCGCGCGCGGCGATATTGGCGTCGAGCAGCACCCGGCGTTGCGATGGGCAGGATGCCCGAGTGCCGCGGAGGCAGGATGCCCAGCGGCCGCCGAGCCGGTGGTCAGCGCGAAGGGCTGCGCATGCGTGAGTCGACGCTGGACGGCGTCCAGCGCCAGTCGCGGCAGCAGCAGGCAGGCCCAGAGCACGCGTGCGTCGGCATCAATGGTACGGGTGGAAGGGCAGGGCGCGCGCCGGCGGCAGCGCGCCGCGGCACTTGAGCAGGCGCAGTTCCGGGGCACCCTGCGCACCTGCCTGTAGCGCGAGCCGCAGCGGCGCCGGCGAGGGATTGTCGCGCGCGCGCAGCGGGCGGAAGGCGAAGGCCAGCGATTGCCCGCCTCCGCCGCCACCTGCAGGCGGCGCAGTTCCTGGTCGTCCGCCTGCATCGGCCAGCCGAGCACGGCGCCGCAGCAGCCGGCGCGCAGCGCCTGTTCCATCGCCCACAAGGCATCCTTCGCCGGCGCTTCGAGCACGTGCAATTGCGACAGACGCAAACCCGCGGCCTGCCAGGCCGGCGCATTGACGCGGTAGGGCGGGGCGACCAGCAGCACGGGTTTGTCCGCCTGCGTGAGCGCGGCCAGCATCGGCAGCAGCAGCGACAGCTCGCCGAGGCCATCAGCGGCGATCAGCAGTTCCACCAGCGCCGCTTCCGGCCAGCCGTTGCCGGGCAACGCTGCGTCGAGCGCGGCGTAGCCCGTGCCGCGATGCGAATAATCGCGCGCGGGCGCTTCCTGGCCACGCCACAGACGACGATCGTGGAGCAGCGGCTGCAATGTCGCAGGGATGCGCAGGAGCGGCCAATGAAATCACCGCGGACATCTCAGGCGCCCCTGACGAGGCCGCAGTACAGACCCTCGATCGCGAAGTCGGCGTCGGGCGGCACCACGATCGGTGCGTAATCGGGATTGCGCGGCAGCAGGCTGATGCGGTCCTTGCCGCGCTGGAAACGCTTCACGGTGAGTTCGCCGTCGAGGCGCGCGACCACGATCTGGCCGTTCTCAGCCACCGGCGTGCGATGCACCGCGATCAGGTCGCCGTCGAAGATGCCGTCGTCCACCATGGAATCGCCCTTCACCTTCAGCAGGTAGTCGGGCGTGGGGAAGAACATCGCGCGGTCGAGCAGCAGGTGGCGCTCGATGCCGACATCGGCGCCGATCGGCGCGCCGGCGGCGACGCGGCCGAGCACCGGCAGTTCGAGCGAATCGCCCCGTGGCCTGGCTCGCGCCGCGCCGTGCAGGCGGATGCCGCGCGCCTTGCCCGGCAGCAGGCTGAGTCGGCCCTTCGCCTCCAGCGCGAGCAGGTGCTTGCGCGCGCCGCGAGTCTGGTTGAAGCCGAAGGCGCGCGCGATTTCGGCGAGCGTGGGCGGCAGCCCTTCGGCCTCGACCCGGGCGGCGACGAAGTCGAGGATGGCTTGCTGGCGGGGGGTCAGTTCGTCCATGGGTATCAATATAGGTACCTGTGCGGGTGAAAGACAACCGGAAAAATCCGGCCCAACCGATTCAAGCACTTGCCAGTCTCACTGGATGAAACACTTGAAGCTGCGGTGCGCCCCCGGCGCCGCGCCGGGTGTTGTCCGGCGATTCACCTTGCCGCCGGAAGCGGGCCGTACCATCCGGAGTGCACAAAGCCATTGGAGGGCGCGGTGAGCCAGAAGATAGTCGGCAATTTCGTGGTCGGGACGGTGTATAGCCGCGACGACGCGGGCAGGTGGAACGGCACCTGGATGGTGCGCCGCTATGGCGTCAACAACGGCCAGGTGCTGGCGCTGGAGACGCTGGATGGCGGCTTCGGCTCCTGCGAGGAAGCGCGCGACCAGGCCATGGCAAAAGGCGAGGCCTGGGCCAAGGGCCTGGATGCCGACGCCGGCGACAGCGGCGCGGCGGCGCCAAGCGCCGGCGACGAGCTTTTCATCCCCCCGACCGCGCAGGGCAAGCCACAAGCCATGCCCTGAGCGCCCCGGTTTGCTCCGCCGCCTGCGCTGGGCACAGAATGCCCTGTCCCGGCAGCGCAGGTTGGCCATGGCGATCGAGATCAGGGGAGTGGAGGGTGCCGAACAGCCGGCGGCACTGGCGCGGCTGCGCTACGACGTCTACGTGCGCGAGTTCGGACGCAGGCTGCCTGGTTGCGACGACGACCAGGGCCTGCTGATCGAGGCAGAGGATGGCGTTTCCACCCATTTCGCCGCCTTCGACGGCGCCGATCCGGTGGCCTGCCTGCGGCTGACGCCGATCGACGCACTGGCGGCCGACAGCCGCTGGCGCGGCAACTACGACGTCGGCGCCTTCCCGGTATCCGAACCCAAGCAGGCGGTGCTCTCGCGGCTGGTGGTGCGCGGCGACCATCGCGGCACGCTGCTGGCGTCGCAACTGCTCGCCGCCGCCTACGATGCCTTCCGCGGCGCCGATGGCGAGCTGCTGTTCCTGCGCTGCGCCGCCAACATGGTCTCGCTGTACGAGGTCATGGGCTTCCGCCGCTATCGCGCCGGCAGCGTGGACAGCGAGGGCGGCTTCCGCCTGCCGATGGTGATGATCGCCGGCGACTGGACTTACTTCGAAGCGGTAAAGAGCCCGCTGGTGGAAAACGTCCAGCAATTTCCCCCGAACGTTTCGCTCGGCGACTGGTTCGAGGGCCGCTTCCCCGAGCACGCCCGTCCCGCCAGCGTGCGCGTGCTCGGCCGCGAGGAATTCCTGCGCAGTTTCGCCGCGCGCATGAACGACGCCGGCATCCCGCTGCTCGACGACATGGAGGGTGACGAGAAGGAATTCCTGTTCCTCGCCGCCGGCCACGAGGACGTCGCGGCCGGCGAAACGGTGCTGCACAAGGGCGAGCAGGGCAGCGCCATGTACCTGATCCTCGACGGCGCCATCGAGGTGCGCGACCAGCGCCACGGCCACGCGCGCGTACTTGGCACGCTCGGCGCCGGCCAGTTGTTCGGCGAAGCCGGCTTCCTGATGGGCACGCCGCGTTCCGCGGACGTGGTCGCCATCACCGACAGCCACCTGGTGGTGATGGACGTCGAGTCATTCGCGCGCCTGAGCGAACGCCACCCGGCGGTGGCGCTGAAGGTGATGCGCAACCTGTGCCGGACGCTGTGCCTGCGCCTGTACGCGCACAACGCCGGCTAGCAGCCGGCGCTGACCCATGCAGGTGTCCTGAAAGAGAAAGGGCCGCGACGCAAATGCGCCGCGGCCCCGGGGTGTCGCCGTTGCCCGGTACCAGACCCGGGCCTCAGGCTCCTGGCTTAGCGGCCGTCGCCGTCGGCGTCGCCCGGCATGGCGCGCTCGACGTAGTGCCAGCCGTCGCGCACCGCGCCCTTGGCTTCGGTCCAGGCCAGGCGCGAATTGCCCTTGGTCTGCTCCCAGTTGCGCTCGAGGTCGCTCTCGAGGTCCTCGAAGCGCTTGCCGCGGTTGCTGCTGTAGCCGTTGTAGCCCAGGTTGTAGGCCGGCTCGTAGTCGTTCCACTCGCGACCGGAGGCGTAGTACGGGGTGGTCGCGTAGTTCGACTTCCAGTGGTCCGCATAGGTGGTCGGGTTGACGGCTTCGGCGATGCTGTCGCCCGCTGCCGCGCCCACGATGCCGCCGATCACCGCGCCGGCGGCCATGCCGGCCGGGCCGCCGACCGCGCCGATGGTGGCACCAGTCACCGCGCCCGCGGCTGCGCCGGTACCGGCACCGATGGAATGATCTTTTTTGATGTCAGACATGTCTCTCTCCTTAAGATTTACGTCGCCCTCGGCAACGTCCCGTTCTCGGGAAACCTGAGTGTGCGCGGCGCGAAATTAATGGCCGCAGAACGATCTACTGCAGCAGCTGTTCGCCCAGTTCGTACTGCAGCGTCAGCAGCTTCCCCGACGCGCGATCGGCGGTGGCGACGAAGCGCGTGCGTGCCGCGCCCTCGCCCGGGAAGGAGGCGACGCCCTCGCCGCTGACCAGCAGCCGTTCGCGCCCGGCGGCGAGGTGTTGCACGCGGTCGAGCGCGAAATCCACCGGTTGCCCGGCGAACTCGAGCACCAGCCGCGCGCCGATGCGGTCGGCGATGCGCTGGCGCATGCCTTCGTCGAGATGCAGTGATTTCGTCTTGCCGGCAACCAGGTAGGCGGCCTGTTCCACGCGCTGCGTCGGCACGTCCCAGGCGATGCTGACTTCCAGCGGTACTGGGGCGCCGCCGTCAAAGCGCGCGAGGGCTTCGCCGCGGCCTTCGATGCTGCGGCCGCTGGCACGCTGGAATCGCAATGCAGACAAGCGCAGGCTCGCCGAGTCGTCGCCCAGGTCCGCGCGCAGCTGCGCGAGCAGGGCGCGCTCGGCGGCACGCTGCAAGACCGGGTCGGCCGGCACCCCGGCGTGCGCCGGCGAGGAGGCAGTGGCGGGGGCAACGACGTCCTGCACGCCAATGCCGGCGTTGATGAAGCCGCCGGCGGCGATGGCGAGCAGCGCCACCAGTTGCTTTGCTTCGAACATGGAAATACGTCGTCCAGGTGCGGGCCTTCCCTGCTCGCAGCAGGTTTCGTGCCACCCGCGCCTGTTCAGCCTGGAGGCCTGCAGCCGCGAATCTTGCGCCCGAAACTGAACGCGACTTCGCCCGCGAGTGCAGAATGCGGCACAGGGCGGCGGAAATCGTGCAGCATGCGCGACGACGACAGGGACTGCGTGCAGGGAGCAAAGGACGATGGCGAAGGCGGTGGCATCCACGGGTCGAATCCTCGCGATCGACGACGATTCGCGCATCCTGGAGAACTTCAGCCTTTGCCTGGAGGCGGACGGCCATCGCGTCACCACCGCCGCCACCCTTGCGGATGGCCTGCGGCTCGCCGCCACCCAGCCCTTCCACGTATGCCTGCTCGACCGCAGCATCGGCCAGGATTCCGGCCTGGAGGCGTTGCCGAAATTCCGCGAGCTGGCGCCGCAGATGCGCATCATCATGGTCACCGGGCACACGGCGGTGCCCGAGGCGGTGCGCGCGATCTCCGACGGTGCCAGCGACTACCTGGTCAAGCCCTGCTCGCCGGAGCAGCTGCGCATCGCCGTCGCCCGCCAGCTGGACACGCGGCGCATGCTCGACCGCCTCGACAGCCTCGAGCGCGAGGTGCGCCCGGCGCAGGTCGCGCTCGCCAGCGGCAACGCCGTCATGCAGGAGGCGCTGCGCGTGGCGATGCAGGTGGCGCAGACCGAGGCCAATGTGTTGCTGCTCGGCGAGACCGGCACCGGCAAGGGCGTGCTCGCAGCCGCCATCCATGCCGCCAGCGCACGCGCGCAGTCGGCCTTCGCCACCGTCAACTGCCCGTCGCTGTCGGCGGAGCTGATGGAGAGCGAGCTGTTCGGCCACGCCAAGGGCAGCTTCACCGGCGCGCACCAGAGCACGGTCGGTCGCGTCACCTATGCCGAAGGCGGCACCCTGTTCCTCGACGAGGTCGGCGACTTCCCGCTCGCGTTGCAGCCGAAACTGCTGCGCTTCATCCAGGACAAGCTGTACGAGCGCGTAGGCGATCCGAACACGCGGCGCGCCGACGTGCGCATCGTCGCCGCCACCAACCACGACCTCGACGCGATGGTGGAGGCGGGCAGCTTCCGGCGCGACCTGCTGTATCGCCTCAACGTGATCACGGTGACCCTGCCGCCGCTGCGCCAGCGGCCGGAGGACATCGAGGAACTTGCACTCGACTTCGTGCGTCGCTACGCGGACAGCTACCGCTTGCCGGCACGCGGACTGAGCGCACCGGCGCTGGCGCTGATGAAGGGCTACCGCTGGCCGGGCAACGTGCGCGAGATGCAGAACGTAATCGAGCGCGCGGTGATCCTGTGCCCGAATGCGAAAATAGGCCCTGAGTTCCTCGCCATCAGCGCGGCGCAGGCGGCCACCCCGGCGGCGGTCCCCGGCGCGCCCTTCTCCCTGGAAGAGCTGGAGCGGATGCACATCGAAGGCGTGGTGGCGCGCAGCGAGACACTGGAGGCGGCCGCGCGCACGCTCGGCATAGACAGTTCCACGCTGTACCGCAAGCGCAAGGCCTACGGCCTGTGAAGATCATTGCAAAGCCCGCCGGGGCGAGCGATAAGGAAGCCATGGAAGAGACCCGAGGAGCGCCGGCACCGGCCGCCGACCCCGCGCCGGCGCCGACCGCGCCGGTGGTGCTGGTGGTGGACGACCAGCAGGCCAACGTGCGCATGGTCGGCGCGCTGCTGGCGCGCTCGGGCTACCAGGTGCTCACCGCCGGCGGAGGCGCCGAGGGATTCGAGCAGGCGCGCCTGCACGGTCCCGACGTGGTGCTGCTGGACATGAAGATGCCGGGCATGGACGGCTTCGAGGTGGTGGACGCACTGCGCGCCCACCCCGGGACCCGCGACCTGCCGGTGATCTTCCTCACCGCCGACAACGACCGCGACAACCTGGTGCGCGCCTTCGCCTCGGGCGCGGTGGACTACGTCACCAAGCCCTTCGTCGCCGAGGAGCTGATCGCGCGCGTGCGCACGCACGTGGACCTGAAGAAGTCGCGCGACGCCCTGCGCCGCTTCGCGCAGGAAAAGCAGCAGATGGCCGAGCTGGTCGCGCACGACCTGCGCAACTACTTCGCCAACATCATCTTCGCGGCCGACATGGTCGGCGGCGCGGCGCGCTCCGTGCCGGATGCCCAGCTCCTGCGCCTGGCGGAGTCCATCCGCAGTTCCGCCGATTCCGGAATGCTGTTCCTGCAGGCTTTCCTCGAGCAGCAGGAGCACGTCGCGCATGGCGCCGAGGTCGAGCCGCTACCGGTGCGGCAGATGCTGTGCGAAGTGGTGGACCTGCTGGCGTGCGGCGCCGCGGCCAAGGAAATCAGCCTGGAACTGCTCGAGCACGAGCTGATCATCGTCTCCGGCCTGCGCGCCGGCGTCGCGCATGTGCTGCAGAACCTGGTCTCGAACGCGATCAAGTTCTCGCCCCACAGTTCCGCGATCTCGATCGGCGCCACCCAGAACGACCGCTTCGGCCGCATGCTGGTGATGGACCGCGGCCCCGGCATCAGCGAGGAAGACCAGGCGCGCCTGTTCCAGCGCTTCGTGCGCCTGGGCAACGAGCCGACCGAGGGCGAAAGCAGCAGCGGCCTGGGCCTGGCCATGGCCAAGCAGCAGGCGCGGGCGATGGGCGGCAACCTGTGGTACGACCCGCGCGAAGGCGGCGGCTCCGTATTCACCCTGGAACTGCCGCTGGCCTGAGTGGAAAGGAAAGGGGCCGTCCCTGGCCCGACGCATCCTTGCGTGGTGATGCACCCGCGCTCGCGGGCAGTGGATACATACAACTTCCGTGCCAGCGCGCGCGGGCGCCGTTTCACAGGCGTTCACGCGTGCGCGGGCAGCATCGTCATTGCGATCTGCACGATTCGCGCCCGCGCAGGCATGCACTCTGCAAGGACGCGGCGAGCAGGAACGCCGACGCGCTGGCGCGCGTTGCCGCGTCGTTCCGCGAAGCTGGACGATCGACGGCAAAACGCTATGCTGGCATTCGCGCCGCGGCTCTCGCCGCTGCCCGTGCATGGAAAGCGAGGACACCGTGAACAGGGAATCCGCCCAATCCACCTCGCGCGCGCGCAGCGCCGAAAGCGCGCGCCAGGAAGAGCTGCTGCGCGCGATGCAGTCCGTGCAGGCCGGCGATTTCTCCGTCCGCGTCTCCACCGACTGGGAGAGCATCCACGGCAAGCTCGCCGACGCCTTCAACGACATCATCGCCGCCAACGAGCGCATGGCCAGCGAGCTCGAGCGCGTCGGCTACGGCGTCGGCAAGCAGGGCAAGACCAAGGTCCGCTTCAGCTTGGGAGGTCGCGGGGGAGCTTGGGAGCATATGGAGGGGACGGTCAATACCCTCATCGAGGACCTGCTCTGGCCGACCCAGGACGTCACCCGCATCATCGCCGCGGTGGCGAAGGGCGATCTTTCGCAGACCATGAGCCTGGAGGTCGAGGGCCGCCCGCTGGAGGGCGCCTTCCTGCGTTCGGCCAATATCGTCAACACCATGATCGCGCAGCTGTCCGTGTTCTCCTCGGAGGTGACGCGCGTGGTGCGCGAGTTCGGCACCGAGGGCAAGCTCGGCGGCCAGGCCGCGGTGCCCGGCGTCGCCGATACCTGGAAGGAGCTCACCGACCACGTCCACTCGATGGCCTCGAACCTCACGGCGCAGGTGCGCAACATCGCCGAGGCCAACGAAGCGCTGCGGATGGAGAAGACGCGCGAGGTGCACAAGCTCAACCAATCGCTCACCGCCGCCAACATCGACCTGGCGCGCTCCAACCGCAGCCTGCAGGTGGAGATCCTCGAGCGGCGCAACGTCGAGGATCGCCTTCGGCAGGCGGACCGCAGGAAGGACGAGTTCCTGGCCACGCTGGCGCACGAGCTGCGCAACCCGCTGGCGCCGATCCAGGGCGCGCTCAACGTGCGCAGGCTCAGCCGCGGCGAGGACAACGACGAGCTGCAGGAGGTGATGGAGCGGCAGATGCGCCACATGGTGCGGCTGGTGGACGACCTGCTCGACGTCTCGCGCATCACCCGCGACCGCCTGGAGCTGCGCCCGGAGCCGGTGGAGATGGCGCAGGTGGTGGCGGTGGCGCGGGAAACGGTGCAGCCGATGCTCGACGCCGCCGGGCAGTCGCTGGTGCTGGACATGCCCGAGGAGCCGCTGCGGCTTGACGCCGACCCGCACCGCCTGGCGCAGGTGTTCGCCAACCTGCTCAGCAACGCCTCGAAGTTCTCCGAGCCCGGCTCCGCGATCACCATGCGCATCGCCGCCGACGGCGACGGCGTCGAGGTCGCGGTTCGCGACCAGGGCATCGGCATCGCCAGGGAAGAGCTGCGTGACATCTTCGAGATGTTCACCCAGGCCGACCCCTCGCTGGAAAGGGCGCGCGGGGGCCTTGGCATCGGCCTCAGCCTGTCGCGCCGGCTCGCCGAGATGCATGGCGGCCAGCTCAGCGCGCGCAGCGACGGACCGGGCAGGGCAGCGAGTTCTGCGTGCGCCTGCCCTTGCGCGCCGGCGAGACCGCGGCCGAACCGCAGCGTGCCGAGGCTCCGGCCGCGCTGGCGCAGTCGGGGCAGCCCCTGCGCGTGCTGGTGGTGGACGACAACCGCGACTCGGCCGACATGCTCGCGCTGTCGCTCAAGCTGATGGGCCATGAGGTGATGACCCTGTACGACCCGCTCGACGTGGTCGCCGCGGCGCGTTCCTGGCAGCCCGACCTCGCCTTCCTCGACGTCGGCATGCCGGTGCTCAACGGCTTCTCGCTCGCCCAGCAGCTCCGCGCCGAAACCTGGCCCGACGGCCGCGGCCCGCGACTGGTCGCATTGACCGGCTGGGGCCAGGAAGAGGACCGGCGACGCTCCGAGCAGGCCGGCTTCGACGAGCACCTGGTCAAGCCGGCCGACCTGGAAACCATCGAGCGGGTCTGCCGCGATGCCGTGGCCATCCTCGACCGCGCACGCGCGGCCGCGCATTGAACGCGCCTCCCGCCGGCGGCCCGCTTCCGCCTGCCTGGTGGCAGCGCGTGCGCCACGACCTGCGCGGCGCCATCGCGCCGATGCGCATGGCGGTGCAGCTGCTGCGCGACAAGCGCGTTGAGGCAACGGAGCGCGAGCAAGCGCTGCAGGTCATCGAGCGCCAGCTCGAACAGCTGCTGGCGGCCGCCGAGGACATCGGCGACCTGCTGCGCGTGCAAGCGGGGTCGCTGACGCTGCATTCGGCCAGCCAGGACGCCAACCTGCTGCTGGACGTGTTGTGCGGCCGCGGCGTGCTGCTGCGCGAGCTTGCCGGACGCAAGTTGTCGCTGCGTTGCGAGCCGTGTGCGCAGGAAGTGGCAGTCGCGCATGACCCGCTCCGCGTCACGTCCATCCTCGAGTTCCTGCTCATGCGCATGGCTGCGCACGCAGCGCCGGGTCAGGAGTTGCTGGTGTCGCTGCAGCGCGAAGGTGGTGCGAGCCTGCTGCTCTCCGGCGCCAGCCACTCGCTCGCCGGCGATCCCGAGCTGGCAACGCTGCTCGGGCGCGGCGCTGCCGGCGAGGAAGCGTCGCTGCGCGCAATGCTGGTGCGTGCTCTGCTGGTGGCGGCGGAGATCGAATTGCAGGAGGCCGGTGCAGGCGCGTTGCGGCTGCGCTTCAACGCCGGTGCCACGCATGAACAGCGAACGTTCAGCTAGCGGGCATTAAGGTCGGAACGCAGCTTCGGCCACCCTGCCCGAAGGCCGACGCCTACCCCCACCCCAGAAGGAACTCCCTGACATGAACATCAATTCCCGCATCCTGCTCGCCATCGCCCTGACCGCCAGCCTCGCTGCCTGCGATTCCGCATCGCGCGACGAGGCGCAGGCCGACGCCGCCCAGGCCAGGGCCGACGCGGCGGAACCGGCCGCCGACGCCGCTGCGGCTGACGCCGCTGCTGCAAATTCCGCCGCTGGCGATGCCTTCGCGAACGCCGCCGACGCCTCCGCCGAGGCCGCCAGCGCCGCCGCCACCGAGGCGGCGGGCGAAGTCGCTGCGGCAGGCCACGAAGCCAGCGCCGAGATCAAGGAAGAGGCACAGCAGGCCGGCGACGCCGCCCAGGCTGCCGCCAATGCTGCCAACGCGCAGATGGACGACAGCACCAACCCGAAGAAGTAATTCTCCGCCGCAGCAATGAAGGCGGGGCGGGCGCATGATGCGCCCGCCCCTCTCTTTGGAGGTTGCATGCACGCGTCACTGTCCCGATGAGCTGGTCCCGCAAACGCATCGTGCTCGCCGCGCTGCTCGGCGCCTTCGCAGCCGCGCTGCTGACCGTGCTTGCGCTGAACTTCGTCAGCGCCGAGAAGGAAATCGAGCGCTCGCTCACGCACCACTATGGCGTCGGCGACCCGCAGTTCCTGCGCGAGCTGGGTACCATGCTCGGGCCGTCCATCGTGGACGGCAACGCCGTGCAGAACCTCGAGAACGGGGTGGAGATCTTCCCGGCGATGCTGGCGGCGATCCGCGGCGCCGAGCGCACCATCACCTTCGAATCCTACATCTACTGGTCGGGGCAGATCGGCGCCGATTTTGCCAGGGCGCTGGAGGAGCGCGCACGCGCCGGCGTCAAGGTGCACGTGCTGATCGACTGGGTCGGCAGCCAGGACCTCGATGACGGGTTGGTGCAGCAACTTCGCGCCGCCGGCGTGGAGGTGCACCTGTACCACCCCTTGCGCTGGTACAACCTGGCGCGCATGAACAACCGCACCCACCGCAAGCTGCTGGTGGTGGACGGAAAGGTCGGCTTCACCGGCGGCGTTGGCATTGCCGATCCGTGGACCGGCAGCGCCCAGGACGCGAAGCATTGGCGCGACGCGCACTACCGCCTCGAGGGCCCGGCCGTGGCGCAGATGCAGGCCGCCTTCATGGACAACTGGATCAAGACCACCGGCAAGGTGCTGCAGGGCGCGGAGTATTTTCCGGCGATCGCGCCGGCGGGCGGGGCCCTGGGCCAGGTCTTCACCAGTTCGCCGAGCGGCGGCGGCGACAGCATGCAGCTGATGTACCTGATGTCCATCACCGCGGCCGAGCGGACCATAGACCTGTCGGCCGCCTATTTCGTCCCCGACGAACTCACCCGCCGCGCACTGGTGCAGGCGCGGGCGCGCGGCGTGCGCGTGCGCATCATCGTGCCCGGCGAGAACACCGACGTCGAGCTCGCGCGCAAGGCCTCGCGCGCCGACTGGGGCGTGCTGCTGCGCGCGGGCGCGCAGATCCACGAGTACCAGCCGGCGATGTTCCACTGCAAGCTGCTGGTGGTGGATTCGCAACTGGTCTCGGTGGGCTCGACCAATTTCGACAATCGCTCCTTCCGCCTCAACGACGAGGCCAACCTGAACATCTACGACCGCGTCTTCGCCGAGCGGCTCGAGGACGTGTTCGAGGCCGACCTGCGCGTCTCGCGCCGCGTCAGCTACGAGCAGTGGCGCAATCGTCCGCGCCTGGAGCGGATGATGGAACACGTGTCATCCATGTTCAGTTCGCAATTGTAAGATCGACGCACCGGCGCGTCCGGGACGCAGGGGACTTCCTGGAATCGAATCTGTGCATGTGCATGTGCATGCACACGCCTGCGGCTCACCAATCGCCGATCAGGCTGACGGCAAGGCTGCGGCCACTGGCGGTGTGGAAGGGCAGGTCAGTGGCGCTGGCCAGCACACCGCGCAAGCTGGCCCAACGCCAGTAGCTGCGGTCAGCAAGGTTGCCGGCCGACAGGTGTAGCCGCAGGCCCGGATTCAATTCGTACCAGATGTTGGCGTCGAGGACCGCATGGCCCGGGGGTGCGAAGAGATCTGCCGTGCTGCGGTCGACGCGCGATACCGCGGCGACGCCGGTGCCAAGCAGTTCCGCCCCCCAACGGCCGTTGTCCGACCCGTAGCCGACGCCGAGCGTGATGCGCGCCGGCATGATCGAGTTCAGGGGCTGGTCGCGCTGGGTGTCATCGCCTTTGGACCAGGAGCCCGAGCCCTGGAGATGCCAGTTTTCGGCTGCCTCGGAGAATGCACCGAGGCCGAGGCGGGCCTCGAACTCGATGCCGACGATACGCGCGCGGTCGCGATTGACGGACTGGAATACCAGCTGGCCGGACTCGTTGACACCGCGGTTCGCGCGCGATTCGATAAGGTTGCGGAAGCGGTTGTCGAATACCGCCACGCCGCCGTGCAAGTGCCTGCCCCTGAAGCGAAGGCCGAACTCGAGTCCGCGGCTGCGCTCGGGCGCCAGGTCGGGGTTGGGCAAGGCCACGAAATTGAAGGCAGGCAGGTTCAATCCGATGTTCACATCGGAAAACGGCGGGGCGCGGTAGCCATGGACCAGTTGCAGGTAGCTCGACCAGGCTCGTCCCTGCCAGCGCAGGCCGAGCTTCGGCGTCAGGGCTGCGCTGTCGGTGCTGGCGATGGCCGCATCGGGATTGTCGGCCAGCCAGACCGGGTCTGCATGGCCTTGCGTGCGGATGCGCTCCCAGCGCAGCCCCGGAATCAGCGACCACTGCGGGCCAAGGGTGATCTCATCCTGCCAGAACAGGCCGAACTCGCTGCTTTCGCTGTTGGGAAAATCGCGCACGGGCAGGACTTCGCCAAGGATCACCTGGCTCATGGCGCCGCTGACCAGATTGGTTTCGGTACCCAGGCGCAAGCTGCGGTACCGGTGCCGCGCGACATCGATGCCGAATATCTGCCAATGCTCCACGCCCAGCCATTGCCCGCGCCATTGCGCGTTCAACTCCAGGCCGGTGCTTTCCTGGTCGAGGTGGAAATCGCGGTCGCGCCGGGAAGGGAAGCGCGTGGCGCGGTCGGCCAGGCGGAACTGTTCGCTGAACTGGCGGGTCGCGGTGTCCTGCCGATACAGGAGCAACGACAGGTTCTCCAGCACGCCGAAATCCGCGATGTCGCCATGCAGGCTGATGCGCTCGCGACGATAGTCGTCGTCCGCGCGCAGGGCATAGGTGGTGGAGAAGCGGCCGGGCCCGAACAGCAGCGATTGCACATCGGTCTTCTGCTCGCCATCGCTGCGCTCGAGCGCCAGTCGCCAGCGCCCGGCCGTGCCGAAATCCATTCCGAACTTCAGCAGCGCGCCGTTGCGCTCCACGTCGGCCGGGTTGGCCTGGTCTTCCACCGCTTGCGCCCGGTTGGGAATTTCATGGCCGCGCGTTCGTCCTGCCGCGGCCAGGAAGGTGAAGCGATCGTCGAGACCACTGGCCATCAGGTGCGCCGACCAGGCCTCGCTGTCGTCGCGTGAATTCGCGCCAATGCGACCGCCGGCCACGAAGTTGGCATCGGAAAAGTCCACGTTCGCCGGATCGATCGTGTGATAGGCAACGACGCCAGCCAGCGCCTTGCTCCCATACAGGGTGGAAGCCGGGCCGCGCAGGATTTCGACCCGTTCGATGACGCCCAGGTCCACCAGGTCGCGTCCCGCGGAGGCGAATTGGCCCACCGAGAATGCATCCGGCAAGGGGATGCCGTCGATTTCAATACTGACCCGGTTGCCCTCCAGTCCGCGGATGTTGAAGCCCTGGTTGCCGAAGCGGTTGCTGTCCTGGATGACTTCGACGCCTGGAACATAGCGCACGAGTTCGTCAATGCGCTGGACCGAACGCCGCTGCATGGTCTCCCGGTCGATGGCGGTCACCGCTCCCACGACCTGTTCGATCGCCTCGGGCCGGCGCTGGCCCACCACCACCACGGCCTCGAGCTGCCCCGTCGCCGGCGGCGCTGCTTCCCCGGCGGCATGCGCCTGCTGGCCCAGGGCCAGGGCGATGCAGCAGCAAAGTTTCCTGGTCATTCGTGCATGGGCCGGATCGTGCGATTGGCAAAATGGTACCGCGCCGGCGTGGACATCGCGGCCGGAAGACGCGTTCCCGGACGGTGCTGCCGGAAGCTTCGCTCCTGCTTGACCTGGGTCAATGAACGGGCGGATGCCGGGACGCACCATCACAAGAGCGACGATCGGCCGCCTTTGCACTTCCCCTAACGAACTATCGAGGGTTTGCCATGAAACGACCCCTGCAAAAGATTCTGGCTCTGTCCATCGGACTTGGTGCACTTGGCGCCGTGTTCGCAGCCGGCGACATCAGCAACGAACGCCCCCCCAAGGACAAGCTGGAGGCCGGCCAGGCGGCCTACCTCGCCAACTGCGCCGCCTGCCACCAGCCGGACGGCAAGGGCTTGCCGGGCGCTTTCCCGCCACTGGCGGGATCCGACTTCCTGCAGACGAACACCCCGGCCACCGTCCTGTCGTCGGTGATGAAGGGCATCTCCGGCAAGCTGAAAGTCAACAACGTCGAATACGACGGCGTGATGCCGGCGATGAGCCATCTTTCGGACGATGACATCGCCAACATCGTCAGCTACGTGTATTCGAGCTGGGGCAATTCGCCGAAGACCATTGATGACGACATGGTCAAGGCCGAACGCAAGCGCCTGGAAGTTTCCAGCGACAAAGCGCAGGGCGAACGCCATCCGTCCACCAAGGAAAGCGAGTTGACCTATCAGGGCGCGCCGTCCACCGCGGGCTCGCTGGGCGTTGAAATGGTGATCAATCCCGATGCGCCGCCGATCAGCAAGGCCGAGTTCGCCCAGGCCAGCACGATCTACTTCCAGCGCTGCGCCGGCTGCCATGGCGTACTGCGCAAGGGCGCCACCGGCAAACCGCTGACCCCGGACATCACCCGCAAGAAGGGCACCCAGTACCTGGAGTCGCTGATCAAGTTCGGTTCGCCCGCCGGCATGCCCAATTGGGGTACGTCGGGCGACCTGACGCCCGAGCAGGTCAACATGATGGCCCGCTACGTGCAGCATGACCCGGCCAGTCCGCCGGAGTGGGGCATGAAGGAAATGATGGAAAGCTGGAAGACCTTCGTGCCGGTAGACCAGCGCCCGACCCGGAAGATGAACAACTACAACATCGACAACATCTTCGTGGTTACCCTGCGCGACTCAGGCGAGATCGCCCTGATCGACGGCGACACCAAGAAGATCATCAACATCATCAAGACCGGCTATGCCGTGCACATTTCGCGCCCGTCCGATTCGCGTCGGTACATGTACACGATCGGCCGCGACGCGAAGATCGACCTGGTGGACCTGTGGATGCCGACGCCGGGCCTGGTCGCCGAGATCAAGATCGGGCTGGAAGCGCGTTCGGTCGAGACCTCCAAGTACAAGGGTTACGAGGACCGCTACGCCATCGCCGGCGCCTACTGGCCGCCACAGTTCGTGATCAT
Source organism: uncultured Gammaproteobacteria bacterium (assembly GCA_963707625.1). GTDB lineage: Bacteria > Pseudomonadota > Gammaproteobacteria > Xanthomonadales > Xanthomonadaceae > Arenimonas. The sequence continues at coordinate 23,242 of CAVPQV010000019.1, read as the reverse complement.
GGACGGACCGAGCCTGGAGCCGAAGAAGATCGTGTCGACCCGGGGCATGACCGTGGATACCCAGGAATACCACCCGGAACCGCGGGTGGCGGCGATCGTGGCCAGCCACGAGCATCCGGAGTTCATCGTCAACGTCAAGGAGACCGGACGCATCCTGCTGGTCGACTACCGCGACATCCTCAACCTGCGCATCACCACGCTCGACGCGGCGCGCTTCCTGCATGACGGCGGCTGGGATTCCACCCATCGCTACTTCCTCACCGCCGCCAACCAGAGCGACAAGATCGCCGTGGTGGACTCGCGCCTGCAGAAAATGACGGCGCTGGTTGACGTGGACAAGATCCCGCACCCGGGCCGCGGCGCGAACTTCAACCATCCGAAGTTCGGCCCGGTGTGGGCGACGTCCGCGCTCGGCAACGAGAAGGTCACCATGATCGGCACCGACCCGGAGCATCACCCCCAGCACGCCTGGAGAGTGGTCGAAGTGGTGAAGGGGCAGGGCGGCGGCTCGCTGTTCGTGAAGACCCATCCCAAGTCGAACAACCTCTGGGTCGATTCCCCGCTGAACCCGGATGCGAAGATCAGCCAGAGCATCGCGGTGTTCAATACCAAGGACCCGGCGGCCGGCTTCGAAGTGCTGCCCATCGCCGAGTGGGCGAACCTGGGCGAGGGCCCGAAGCGGGTGGTGCAGCCCGAGTACAACCAGGCCGGCGATGAAGTCTGGTTCTCGGTCTGGAACGGCAAGGACCAGAAGTCCGCGCTGGTGATCGTCGACGACAAGACCCGCAAGCTCAAGACGGTGATCACGGACCCGCGCCTGATCACGCCGACCGGCAAGTTCAACGTGTTCAATACCGGCAAGGACATCTACTGATCGTTGCCGGAGGCAAAAAGACAAAGGCCGGGATCCTTGCGGATTCCGGCCTTTTCTTTGCACTTTGAATGGTGGAGGTGGGGGCCGCCGCAAAGTGGTCTTTTTCTGCTCAATATGCGCAAAAGCCCGCAGCCTACCCCCGAATCTACCCCGCGCTCCATCTAGCGAGGGAGGTAGTCCCGGGCATTTGCAATCGGGTCTACCAGGTGCTGCGATAGCTCGAACAACTCCCGCCCGAGTCGCTCGTCGATTGGCAGGTGGTCTTGGTCGATTCGCCCGCGCCTCGCCTCACGCATCCTCCCCAGCAGCACCGTCACATCCAGCACCTCGGCAATCGCTTCAGGTTTTCCGACTGCCGAGAACGGCGAGAGCCGGTCGAGGATGTCCGCATCGCGTTCGAGCTCGACCAAGGCGCTGCGCAAGTCACCTAGTACCCGCTTCGCCATGTACATCGTGGCGAAGTCTGCGGCGTTGAGCTCGACACGCCCGAGGATAAATCTCAGGGTCTTCGAGAGGGCCAGCGCCTCATTGCACCGGTCGCGATTCTGAAACCAAACCGCGCCCCACACAGCCAGCCCTGAACCCAATGCGGCAGCAAGAATCGAGCCCCATACCTGCACCCATGGCGCGGTGAAAAACTCCTGAAAATCGATTAGGGAATACGAATCCATGATTGCACCGTCGCTAAGGGGCGTGGTCGGAACTTAGCTCTTGTGTCGCTTGGCGAGTTCCCGCTCAGCCCACGGCCCGAACGCCTCCAGGAACTCGCGCGCCTGCTCGTCGCCAGCCTCCGCGGCGTCGATCCACTTCTTCCAGTAGTCGGCGATCACGGCCGACTGTTCGAGGGTCCAGAACTCGGCATCCTTCATGCCGAAAGCCTACTCCCGGCCATTCCCGCGGGCAAAGAAAAGCCCGCCGGGTTAGGGCGGGCCGGGGAGTGTGGAACGCCGTGGGGACGGCTGAACAATGTTCCACGCGCGCAGATTACCAAACGGCGAGACGCGAGTCTGTAGGATTTTCCCTACATGGATGCCCGTGGATGGAATCGGTCGCCGCCCGGGACCCGATAGCGATAACCAAGCCGAGGGGGCCGACTTTGCTTCGAGCCGCCCACGAGAGCAGAATTCCCCTGCCTTGAGGACGCCGCCATGTTGAGAGCTCTAGTTGGCCTGAGTATTTTGGTACTGAGTCAGGCGGCAACCGGTCGAGTGACTTGTCATCAACTCGGAGTTACGACGATTTGTAGCGGCCCAGCCTTGACGCCTGCCCAACCCCAGAGCAACGCCGGGCAGGAGCTCGGGCAGGAGCTTGGTGACGCAATTGATGCAGCCATCCAGGCGAGGCGGGTACGGAAAGCGCAGGAAGCACAGGCCAAGCGCGAGCAGGAGTTGCACGCAGAGCAGATGGAGCTGTTGAGGTTGCAGCAACAGCAAGTTAGAGCTTCCTTGGCGGCCCCTGCTCCAGCGAACGCTTTGAGCGATTCAACTCCCACTCCAGCGTTCAGCGGCTATTTCCCCAGTGCCGCTCCGACCGATATACGAAAAGACGTGTCTATATCGCCTGCAACCTCTTCCCCATCGGATGCCACCCATAGTTCCGCAGCGGAGATAGAGCGGCTACGGGCAGAGCTTTCCGCCGCGAGAGCGGAACTAGATAAAGTTCATGCACCGGCGTCACCGCAACCTAATGCCAAGCCGATTGGGCGATTCGTTAGAGTCGTGAACAAGCACCTGTCGTCAGGGACGCTGGTTTGCAAGTACGAGTTCGAGGGCGTCGAATTCCAGCGCAGCTTCACGGCACGGTGCCCCCTGGAAACTTCAGTGCCTCCGCGGCTCATGAAGGCTTCGCGTTAGCGCACAAGGCAAGTCCCTGCGGCGCGATGCTCGGGAGTCTCGAGACGTTCAAATGGCTTCGCTCGCGGCATGTAAGATTTTCCTGATATGACCGCGGCCGAATGGAATCGCCTCTACCCGGTGGGAACCCGGGTCTCCGTGCGCCTGCATGACGGGCGGGTGTGGTGGACGCGGACGATCTCAGAGGCCGCTGGCTGGGGCGGCCTCGACCATGTTGCCGTCCAGGCGATCCAGCCCGGCTTTGTGCTGCTGAACTGGGTCAGCGCTCTTTAACCGGCCGCTCTACTCTATGATCCGATTTCGGACCACGGTCAGACCGTTGTTCAATAGCTGAGCAGACGACTATGGCGCCTCAGAAGAAGCATTTCCATGCAGCAGCGTTGGAGCTGTCCAACGACAACGCGGATCCCGCGCTCTGGGCTATGGCGATTGCAGAGGCTCGGGGGGAGTCTGCGGCGGCTGGTGCCGCATACCTGAGGCTGCGTGCGCAGGAACTCGCAGATGAAGAGGCGGCGCAAAACCGCGCAAACCTTGGGCAGTCGGTCCGTAGTGGGATCGACACGGCCGCCGAGTACGGCACTTCACTGGCGAGTTTGTCGTTCACCTTCTTTTGCATCTATGTCGTGCTGGCAGCGGGCGTCGGAATTGCGCTTGGAAGTCCGGATGCCGGGGGTCGGCAAATCGGCGAGAACATACTCTGGTTCCCCCTGGTGAGTGTCATTTCAGCTTTGGTCTATCGCCACTGGAAAAGCCTCTAGGCGCTGTTGCCGGCCGCCGCCGGACAAGATTAACGGATCATCCAGATCTCCCCGAGAACGCCAGCACTCGCCGGGTCTCGTTCGCGATCTGTTAGGCCGTTTCCCTCGTCGCGCTGCCCTGGATCGTGATGTAATCGTTTCCGCCGGTCACGCCCTTGCCGTTCGGCGTGACGGTGGCGCCGCGGGGCAGGTTGACGATCTCGGGTCCCTTCTCACCGACTATGGCGAAGCCACCGGGCGCAAAGTAGGTGCCGTTGGCGAAACCGGGGAGCGATCCAGAGGCAGGCGACGGATGCCGAAACGCGGCCCCGATCCGCTACCGCCGAAGCCGCTGATATCGCTTGAGCGCCTGTGCGCGCCTCCAGTGGTTCCCAAGGCTCCTAACATCTGCTCGAGTAGTGCAGAAGGCCGATGCTGGCGCTTTTATCGCGATCGACGGGTCGTGGGGACGTTTGGGAGAGTCCGGGTTCAGCGGGTAGCCGGACAGACATCGGGAAACGGTTTTTGTCGGATAAGCGCCTTCGTCTGGACTGACCCGGTGCGAGCGGCCGGGCATAATGCTTAAACGAAGCAGGAAGGACCGAACTAGTGACTCCAAGCGAGTTCATCGCCAAATGGCGCACCGGCGGCGACGAACGCCGCGACGCACAGCCGTTCTTCGAGGACTTGTGCAGGCTCGTCAGCCATCCAACCCCGCGCGAGGCTGACCCGGGTCATTCTTGGTTTACCTACGAATACGGCGCGACCAAGACCAGCGGAGGCGAGGGTTGGGCGGATGTATGGAAAAAAGGCTACTTCGGCTGGGAAGCGAAAGGCACCCACAAGAGCCTGGAACGCGCTTACGAGCAGTTGAAGATGTATGCGGATGCGTTGCAGAACCCGCCGCTGCTTGTCGTATCTGACCTTCACACCATTATTGTGCACACCAACTTCACCAACACGGTGAAGCGCGAATACAAATTCACCGTGGAGGAACTGGACGATTACGAAACGCGGCAGGTTCTGGAAGCCGTATTCAAGCACCCCGAAACGCTGCGCCCAGGCATAACCCGCACAAGCTTGACCCAGGACGCCGCCGAAAAGTTCACCACACTGGCTAAGGCGCTACGGGATCGGGGCCATGATCCGCAACCGGTCGCGCACTTTCTTAATCGCTTGCTCTTCTGCATGTTCGCCGAGGACATCGGCCTGCTGCCGCCACGCCTATTTACCGACTTGGCGGAGAGCGCGCAGAACGATCCGGCGTTGTTCGAGCAGTGGAGCGCAGAACTATTCCGCGCAATGAAGTCTGGCGGAACGGTAGCCTTTAAGCGCATTGATTGGTTCAACGGCGGGCTATTTGAAGACGACGCAACCCTGCGCCTGGAAGTCAGTGATCTGAAGACGCTTGTGGCAGCGTGCAGGTTGGATTGGTCGGAGATAGAGCCATCCATATTCGGCACGCTGTTCGAGCGGGGCCTTGATCCAAGTAAGCGCAGTCAACTAGGCGCGCACTACACCGACCCAGAGACGATTTTGATGCTAGTGCGGCCGGTCATCATTGAGCCGTGGCTGCGGGAGTGGGAGGCCGAGAAGGCAGCGCTCGCCGCGCTGCTGGCCAAGGCCAAAAAATCCATATCCAAGCCTGCGCAAAACAGGTTCGCACTCTTCCTCGAACGCTTGCGAGCCTTTCGCGTTCTTGATCCCGCGTGCGGCAGTGGAAACTTCCTATACATGGCGCTGCGCGCTTTGAAAGACATCGAAAAACGCGTTCTGATTGAGGGTGAGGCGCTGGGTCTGGGGCGGCAGTTTCCTGCTCTTGGCCCCCGGAGCGTGAAAGGCATCGAACTGAACGAATACGCGGCCGAGTTAGCGCGCATCACGGTCTGGATCGGTGAAATCCAATGGATGGTCCAGAACGGCTATGGCGCCAATAGAGACCCTATTCTGCAGCCGCTGGACCAAATCGAAAACCGCGACGCGCTCTTGAACCCGGACGGCACCCAAGCCGCCTGGCCGTCGGCTGACGCCATTGTGGGAAATCCGCCATTTCTTGGCGGGTCAAAGATGCTGGGGGAGTTAGGTGAGACCTATACCGATTTGCTGCGCAATGCCTACGAGGATCGGGTGCCGGGCGGCGCCGACTTTGTTTGCTACTGGTTCGAGAAGGCGAACGACGCGATTAAAGCCGGAACGATGAAGCGAGTGGGACTAGTCGCAACAAACAGCATCCGGGGTGGGTCAAATCGCGAAGTGCTGAAACACGTCCTGGAAGGCGGACACATTTTTGAAGCGTGGAGCGATGAAGAATGGTTTAACGACGGCGCTGCGGTTCGTGTGTCGTTGATTTGCTTTACTCGGGAGATCATTGAGGCTCAACTTGACGGCAAACTAGTAGTGTCTATCTACGCGGACCTCAGCGGCGAAACCGGTGCCAGTAGCGTTGACCTGACGAAAGCAAAGAAGCTTCGAGAAAATGCAGGCACGACATTTTCTGGCACAAAGAAGGGGGGTGATTTCGATGTGTCCGGCGAGGTCGCGCGCGCTTGGCTCCCGCAGCCCAATCCTAACGGCAGGCCGAACTCGGAAGTGTTGCGCCCTTGGGTAAACGGCACATGCATCGTCCAAGGCGCACACGACAAATGGATCGTTGATTTCGGCGCCGATATGACCGAGTTGGAGGCGAGCCATTACGAAGCGCCGTTTGATTGGGTCAAGGTCAATGTTCTGCCCGTCAGAGAGGTCAATCGCAGAGCATCGCGGCGCAACAACTGGTGGCTACATTCCGAGGTATGCGTCGGAATGCGCAGGAAGCTCGCCGGTCTGCCTCGCTATATCGCCACTCCGCGCGTATCGAAACACCGTCTGTTTGTATGGTTGCATCCCCGTCAACTTATTGATGACGGCGTCTACTGCGTAGCCAAGGACGACGACACGACATTCGGCGTGTTGCAATCAAAGGTGCATGAAGTGTGGTCTCTCCGGATGTGCACCTATCTCGGAGTTGGCAATGACCCGAGATATACGCCAACAACCTGCTTCGAGACCTTCCCTTTCCCCGAGGGACTTACGCCCGACATCGCCGCCGCCGACTTCGCCAGCGACCCGCGCGCCGTCCGGATTTCGGAGGCGTCGCGAACGCTGGTGGAGGCCCGTGAACGCTGGCTAAACCCGGCCGAATGGACCGAGCGCGTGCCCGACGTGGTGCCAGGCTATCCCGAGCGGATCGTGCCCAGGTCGGGCCACGAGGCCGAGTTGAAAAAGCGCACGTTAACCAACCTCTACAACACTCGGCCCGCCTGGCTGGTCAGCCTGCACGCCGACCTCGATGCGGCGGTGGCGGCCGCTTACGGGTGGCCGTGGCCCCTCGCGGACGACGAAATCCTGCGCCGACTGTTCGAGTTGAACCAGGCTCGCGCGGAATCGCCTACGTAACTTCGCTTCTCCGAGATTATTGCGAGATCGATAGGTCCGCGTGCCGCAAGTTGGCAATTCGGAGTCCGCTGGGGGTATGTCTGGGGGTATTGCAACTCAGCTTTAGACAATTCTCTAGGATCGTAGGGAGATTGCGACGGTCACCCTCTCCACCGGCCCCGACTTGAGTGGTGCTCATCTCCAGGCCAACCCTGGGCTCCACCGGTGATCGCCCGAAGCACCCCAAGGCAGGAAATTGGATCCGGCCCACGGCTGTGGCCCCGCTAACGGGCGTCGCCCTGGTGTGTTCGAGGGCTCGCCCCCTTCCGGGAGGTGGCCGCAGCAACGCCAACTGGCGAGGTCGACCCGCCGAACGCAGGGGCATGTAAACTGTGATGGGGATTCAACAAATTCAGGGGAGCGTGCAATTCACATGGATGCCAAATATGGCGCTACGGGCGTTTTTTGCCTCTTGATCCTTCTATCCGCGTTCGGTTTGCTGGCACCTGTACCGGCGAGAGCCGACGTTCCTGCGCTGAATACCTACTGCCCTGACAACATGGCGCCTTGCTTTGCGACATTGTCGGAGGCAGAAGCCGCCATCCGCACGGGCTCTCGAGCTCACTTTGGCGCAGCTTCCGCCCTGCTCGAGCCTATTGGAACCAATGTGAGCCAAGGCGGAATTGTCTGGCTCGAATATAGGGTGCCCAACCAACCCCCAGCCGCGGTGGGTGAAGCCTACTACGTTGGAGGAATTAGCAGCCCTTCTATTACCTGCGCGGCTGCCGAGCACCCCCCTGGCTACCCTTGGTCTGGAGGCTGCAAGAGCGAGAGCGAACTGATTCAATCCAACATTGATTATCTGATCGCTGTGTCTGACAGTAGTTGTTGGAATGACAGCTTTGCCACTGCGGGCAGTTACTCCTCAATCGGTTCTTTTGCAGGGAACTATCCAACGACGTGGGGAACCATTTCTTGGCTTTCAGGAAGCGATCGGCGCCTGGAGTATAGAACGCGTTGTGCCAATGGATTCGAGGAAAATCGAACGGTTGCGTTTTCAAAAATGCAGACCATTAACTGCCCCGCCGATTTCCATCCTCGCTCTGGCACCCTCCCGTCAAGCGGAAGGTATTGCATATTCAACGCGGTAGATGGCAACTACGGCAGCATCACTACGAAGCTCCTGCAAGTATGCTCGCTCGCAGCGAATGCGCACCCGTGCTATCCGGCCACAGGTGACAAAGCCAGACAGGAGTTCGATTTGACGTTCGCGGGGCGAGCGTTCGCCCGGAGCTACCATTCGGTGCGGCAATTTCCCTCGACAGACATGGCGCCGGGCTGGCGCCATTCGTTCGGGGAAAGTCTCGGCACCTCCACATCGGACAATACGGTCTATCTGATCGACAGCAGCGGCTACTTCGACAACTTTCTTCCCGTGGCCGGGCCGGCGGGGCCTAGCGACCCCGCGACCCAAACCGTATCGATGAGCGGCACAGGCCGGAAGCTCTTCATCGAGTTTTCCGCGGCGAAGCGCGTCGTGGAAACCAATGGGGACACAAAGTCTTTTGACCGGTACGGGAAGCTGCTTAGCATTACGAACCCAGCACGTCCCGGCAACGATGTGACCCTGACCTATACGGGGCAATTGCTGACGGCATTGGCGGACATTTCCGGACGAAAGCTGACGCTTGACTACTTTGATGGTCGACTGGCCACCATCACGCTGCCCGACGGGCGCACCGTGCAGTATGGCTACGATGCAAACGGCGACTTGGCCACGGTGAATAACGCTGGCGCAATCAAGAGCTATCTATACGAACAACCCGCGCCAGGCGAACGGTCGGCGCACCGGTTGACGGGCATCGTCAGCGAAGACAGCCATCCATATGCGCAGTTTGCGTACGACAGCCAGGGTCGAGTGGCACTGAGTCAATTGCTCTCTGGAAATGGGCCCGTAGCCAAGACGACCTTGGTCTATGACGACCCCTTGAGAACGACGGTTACAACCGAGACCGGCGATACCCGCGTTTACAATATGTCCCCGGGGTCGGGAATCTTCCGTCGCATTCTCAGCGTGGTTGGAGGCAACGGAACGACTTCCTACGCCATCAACGGCACTAACGAGCGCATCACCAAGCGCACTGATGCAAATGGTTCCGTGACCACTTTCGAGTACGCTGGCGGGTATGAATCGGCCGTCAACGAGGCAGTGGGAACTCCTTACGAGCGCCGGACTACGACTCTGCGCGATAGCGCCAACCGCGTGGTTCAAGTGCAACAGTTCAGCAAGCCATCTGGGACTTTGATCCTTAAGGTAGTCGGCAATTTCGTGTACGACTCCAATGGCAGGCTTGCTGCGCAGTGCGCCGTCGATCCGAATGTAGCAGGCGCAAGCAGCTATGTTTGCGGTTCACTCGTCGATGCGCCGGCCGGGGTCAGGCAATCGCGCTTCGCTTATTGTGAGCAAGCGGCGGTGACTGCAGGGATTTGCCCGATCCCCGGATTGTTACTTTCGGTCAACGGGCCGCGCACCGGCGTAAGCGACATCGCCTCGTATACCTACTATCAACAAGATGATGTCGCTTGCGAAACCAGTCCGAATTCTTGCCTTCATCGCAAGGGAGATCTGCAAAGGGTCACCAATGCACTTGGGCAGGCAAAGGAAATTCTCAGCTACGATGGCGCTGGTCGTCCCCTGTCGGCCAGGGATGAAAATGGAGTGGTCACGGACCTGGAATACAATGTACGGGGCTCGCCAACTGCTCGAAAGGTGCGAGGCCAGGATGCGACGACCGAAGCCGACGACGCGATTACCCGCATCGAATACGATCCGATGGGCCAAGTCACCAAGGTAATCGAGCCGGACTTGGCGTCGGTGACTTTCACCTACGACGACGCGCACAGGCTGACGGATGTGACCGATTCCCTGGGCAACACGGTGCATTACTTCCTGGACGGCGCGGGCCACCGGTTGCAGGAAGACACCAAAAACAGTGCAGGAGTGGTGACGCATTCCCTGTCGAGGGTCTACAACACGCTGGGGCAGATGAAGACTCTTGCTGACGCGAGCGGCACACCTACCGATTTTACCTACGACGAAAGCGGAAATCCGGACACGGTGACCGATCCACTTGGTCGTGTCGCTGACGCAGACTTCGATCCGCTTGGCCGCCTCAAACAGCTGATTCGAAATACAGCGGGAACTGGCTCGGCGCGCCCGGTCACGGGTATCACCTACGATTCGCAAGACAACATCGCCGGCGTAGTCGACCCCAAAGGATTGGCCACGTCGTATGTCTACAGCGCGTTTGGCGATCCAGTTCAGTTGGTCAGTCCCGATACGGGAACCTCGAGCTATGCCTATGACGGCGCGGGGCATGTGATCTCTTCGTTGGACGCCCGCGGCAAGACCACTGGATTTACCTACGATGCGTTGAACCGTCTCCTGATCCAGAGCGTGCCGACCGTCGCACAGAACGTTTTCTTCGACTATGACGTGCCGCAGACCGATTGCGTGGCAGGAGAAGTCAGCGGCGCCGGACGGTTATCCAGAATTCGCGACGAGTCAGGCAGCATCCGCTACTGCTACGACCGGTTCGGTCGTCTGGTGCGACAAGTCCAGAGCGTCACTGGCGGGCCAACGTCCACGCTGGGTCTCACCTTCAACGGCGCAGACCGATTGCTTGCGATGACCTATCCGAGTGGCGCGATAGTGAACTACCTGCGCAATGCCAATGGCCAGATCACCGCCATTGCTGCGACGCCCAAGCCTGGGGCCGCGCAGGTCACTTTGGTGTCGGCGGCCACCTATTTGCCCTTTGGACCGTTGAACACGCTGACGTTTGGCAATGCGCGCGTGGTGACAAAGAGCTACGACCAGAACTACGAAATCGATAAGGTCAGTGACTCGGCGGTTGCCGGACTGAGCGAGGACGCCACCCTGAACGCGGTTGGAAACGTCACGGCAATGGTCGAGCGGACCAGCGCGACTGCCAGTGCAACTCGTACGTTCACCTATGACGGCGTCGATCGACTCACCGGCCTGAAGTCTGGCAGCACGGTAGTGCAAGGTTTTACCTACGACGCAACGGGAAATCGGCTGAGCAAGACCCTTGGCGCGGCGACGACGACCAACACCATTGCCGCAGACAGTCACCGACTCTCGCAGGTCGGCACCGTCGTGCGGACCTATGACGCCAATGGCAATACGGCCAAGATCGGCACCCCGGCGTTCGTGTACGACGACCGCAATCGCCTGCGCGATTACAAGTCCAATGGCTCGGCGGTCACGCGAACCTATCGCTACAACGGCAGGGGCGAGCGTGTCTCGAAGGTCCAGTCCGCTGGACACGCCAACAATCGCTACTACACGTATGACACGGGTGGCCACTTGCTCGGCGAGTACCTGGCAAACGGTGCGCGGGTGCAGGAGTACGTGTGGCTCGACGACACCCTGGTAGCCATCCTGAGCGACCACGACGGCAGTACCTATCAATACGTTGAAACCGATCATCTGGGTACGCCGAGAGCCGTCATCCATCCGACCAAGAACGCAATTGTCTGGCGTTGGAACGCGATCAACACCGCGTTTGGCGAGCACGCGCCGGTGGCTGATCCCGATGCGAACTCGATAAAGTACACGTTGAACGCTCGCTATCCTGGGCAGTGGTATGACGCTGAGAGCAAGCTGCACTACAACTACTTCCGGGATTACGATCCGGCGACGGGCAGATACTTGCAACCCGACCCTATCGGGCTTGCTGGTGGCGTATCGATGTATGGCTATGTCGGCGGCAGCCCGCTTGGTGGCATCGATCCGTATGGCTTGGAGGACAGCAGGGCAGTCCTCTACGGTGCGGGTGTAATTGATCAGATGCCGAATAGAAGTGTGAATGCTGATTTCTTCGTTGGTGCTTGGTCCTACGTGCGAGGCAACTATCGCGCAGGCAGATTCGTTGCTCGTCTGTCTGGCATCCTTGGGGAATGCGAGCAGGAGCGCGCAACCGACGAGAGAGTGATTTCCCGCAGACTCATGGATGAGCTAGCGCAGAATCCTGAGCTACGAGCAGAGCTGTACAAGCAGGTCAAGGCATATGCAAAAAATCATAAGGCGCAAATCGCGGGGCGCATTTCAGCTGGATCACTGACCACAGCAGTTGCGACGAGATTCGCAGGACGTCCAGGCACGGTTGTTGGTTTTGGGCTTGCAGCGAACGCCGTCGTTGGTGATCTTCGTTTTGCCGTTGAGTCCGGCACCTACGATGCACCTGCATTGGCAGCAGCTATTGCTGCCGGGCACATAGCGCCGAACCAGTCTCTTCCCGATTGTGGATGCAGGTAACTAAATATGCAGATGATCACGTGCCCTGTTTGCGAAAAAAAAGGGATTTCCCCATGGGCCAAGCTCAGGGCTGGAACTCTGTTCCCGATTAGCTGCAAATCATGTGGTGCACGATTAACACTAGCGCCTTGGATTAGCATGTTATTTGGGCTAGTACTTCACGTGGGATTCTTGATTGCCTGCATCGCAAGCTTTGTTGAATGGCACTGGTATCCCTTTGCCATATTTGGATTGGTTTGGGTTATTTTGGATGTGATCGCTATCGCATACGTTCCTTTGGCCCCGATCAAATCGAAACAAGTGCAAGCGACAACTAAGTCGGGTACCGGGGTGGAGTAAATATCCGCTCGAATGCACGCTGAAGGGTTCAACTGAAGCCCCGCCCTAACCGGCGGGGCTTCTTTTTTAGCGGCTGGCTTGCGCGAGCAAGGAATCGAGCACTTCGCTGATGACGCGCTGCTTGGCCTTGGGCAGTGCCGAGACGCGCTCGAGTTGCTGCTGGATCTTCGGCGCCGGCCCGCGCTTGCCGGCGGCCTTCGTCGATGCGCTGCCGATCAACTCCTCGATGGTCACCTCCAACGCCTTCGCCACTTGCGTGAGCGTGGCGATGGCGATGCGCACCGTGCCGCCCTCGTAGTGGGCCATCGTCTGCTGGGCGATGCCCAGGGTCTTGGCCAGCTCGACCTGGGTGATGCTGCGCGCCTTGCGGCGCTCGGCGATGCGTTGCCCAAGTTGTTCGTAGAACGCGCGGTCGGAGACGGCCATGAGGGAATCGGAAGGCAGGAGAGGTGTCGTGAGCATAAGGGGCGATCCTCGGGTGGCGAGTTGACAATACCCGTATTACGGGTACTCTGCGAGCGAGTTATTTATCGCGAAACCCCCTTGACAGGTTTTTTGGCCAGGAGCCGGATTTATGGCGCGCATCCCCGAGCACGAGATCGAGCAGTTGAAGGCCAGCGTCTCGCTGCTGGCGCTGGTCGAAGCCAAGGGGGTGACGCTGGCGCGACACGGGGCCGATTGGATCGGCCGCTGCCCGTTCCACGATGACAAGACGCCGTCATTAGTGGTGAGCCCGGCGAAAGGCCTCTGGCATTGCCTGGGCGCCTGTAACACCGGCGGTTCGGCGATCGACTGGGTGATGCGCGAACGCGGGGTCGCGTTCCGCCGGGCCGTGGAGTTGTTGCGCGGGGATGAAACGCAAAGCGGGTCAGCAGGAAAGGGATCGGCGGCTGTGCCGACCGCGGCGGCGTCGCGGGTCGTCGCGCCACTGGCACCGAGCAGCGATGACGCCGCGTTGCTGGATACGGTGATCGATTTTTATCACCAGACGGCACACACGGCGCCCGAAGTGGCGGCGTACCTGGCCCAGCGCGGGCTGACACATCCGGAATTGATCGATCAGTTCCGACTTGGCTATGCCAATCGCACGCTGGCCTATCGCCTGCCGGAAAAACAGGTGCAGTCGGGCGCGGCGGTGCGCGGCCAGTTACAGCGGCTGGGCTTGCTGCGCTCCACCGGGCACGAATTGTTCAACGGCTCGCTGGTGGTGCCGATTACCGATGCGACCGGCGCGGTGGTGAACGTGTACGGGCGCAAGCTCTCGAACCAGCAGCGCGAAGGCGTGCCGCTGCACGTGTACCTGCCGGGGCCGCAGCGCGGCGTGTTCAACCTCGCTGGCTGGCGCGGCAGCGAGGACGTGATCCTGTGCGAAGCGCTGATCGATGCGCTGACGTTCTGGTGCGCGGGTTATCGCAATGTCACGTCAGCGTATGGTGTGCACGGCTTTACCGAGGAACTGTTGCAGGCGCTGATCACGCACGGCGTGCGCCGCGTGTTTATCGCCTACGACGCCGATGACGCGGGGAATGCAGCGGCCGAGGCACTGGCGCCGATCCTGGCCGCGCACGGCATCGCCGCGCTGCGCGTGCGCTTCCCGAACCGCCTCGATGCCAATGCCTACGCGCTGAAAGTCGAATCAGCCACGCCAGCACTCGGCCGGCTGCTGGACAGTGCGGTTCCAATGACAGACGTGGTGCCGGCGCCCTCGGCGCGTTCTTCTTTAGTCGCTGCGGTGGCTGTTGATCCGACGCCATCGTCGGAGCCGCCGGCGACTACGCCACTGCCGGCGGCGCCGCGTGTCGCGTCATTGCCAAGCGAAGCGGCAGCGATGGACGTGAGCGCGCAACAAGTGGTGATCGCGTTCGGCGAGCGCCGCTATCGGGTACGCGGGTTGGCCAAGAACCTGAGCGCCGACACCTTGCGGGTGAATGTGCTGGTCAGCGGCGCCGGCGATGCGCTGCACGTCGACACGCTGGACCTGTATGCCGCGAAAGCCCGCGCCGTGTTCGTCAAGCAAGCGGCGTCGGTGTTGGCGGTCGAAGATGCGGTGATCGAGCGCGACCTGGCGCGGTTGTTGCTGCAACTGGAAACGCTGCAAGACAGCGCAATCCAGACGGCGGTGACGCCGGCGGCGTCCGCCGCCGTCGCACTGACTCCTGAGCAACACGACACGGCATTGGCCTGGCTGCGCGATCCGCAGCTGACCGAGCACATCGTGCGCGACGTGGCGGCGCTGGGCGTGGTGGGCGAGGACAGCAACGCGCTGGTCGGTTACTTGGCGGCGGTGAGCCGCAAACTCGACAAGCCGCTGGCGATCCTGATCCAGAGCACCAGCGCGGCTGGCAAATCGACGCTGATGGATGCGCTGTTGTCGCTGATGCCGGAACACGAACGCGTGCATTACTCGGCGATGACCGGGCAGAGTTTGTTTTACCTGGGTGAAGGGGATCTGCGGCACAAGATCCTGGCCATTGCCGAGGAAGAAGGCGTGCGGCAAGCGGCGTACGCGCTGAAATTGTTGCAGAGCCAGGGCGAACTCACGATTGCCTCGACCGGCAAGGATCCGGTGACCGGAAAACTGGTGACCGAGGAATACCGGGTCGAAGGGCCGGTGATGTTGTTGCTGACCACGACGGCGATCGACCTCGACGAAGAACTGCTCAATCGCTGTCTGGTGCTGACGATCAACGAGAGCCGCGAGCAGACCGCCGCGATCCATGTGCGCCAGCGACAGGCACGCACGCTATCGGGGCTGCTGGCGACGAAAGAAGCGGCCGCGATCCGCGCCCGGCATCAAGCGGCGCAGTCGCTGTTGCGGCCGGTGGCGGTGGTCAATCCTTATGCCGAAGCGCTGACCTTCCGCAGCGAATCCACCCGCATGCGCCGCGACCATGCCAAGTACCTGACGCTGATCGATGCGATCACGTTTTTGCATCAGCATCAGCGGCCCGTGAAAACAGCAACGGTTGCCGGCGAGGTGATCGAGTATGTCGAGGTCACGCTCGAGGACATTGCGCTGGCCAATCGCTTGTCGCACGACGTGCTGGGCCGCTCGCTCGATGAGATGCCGCCGCAGACGCGGCGCTTGCTGGGCGTGCTGGTGGCGTACGGGCACGAGCGTGCCCGGGTGCAAGCGATGCACCCGAAGGACGTTCGGTTCAGCCGCAAGGACGTGAGGCCGCTGTGCGGCATCACCGATACCGCGTTGCGCTTGCACCTGGAACGCTTGGTCGAGTTGGATCACCTGATCGTCCATCGCGGCGGGTTTGGCAGCCGCTTCGTGTATGAGCTGGCCTTCGACGGCGATCCGAATGACAGCAGCGCGCAGATGGTCGGCTTGCTCGATGTCGCCGCGCTTCGTACCGATAAAAGCTCGCACCCCCAGCCGGTAACCTCGCACCCTGCAAAGACCAAGCTCACACCCACCTCGCACCCCGAAAACACCCCGGTTGCACCCACCTTGCAGACCAGCGAAACGGCTCGCATCGTGAGCGCGGACGCGCCTTCTTCTTCTTTAGTTGCTGCTTTTATAGAAACTCCACTACTTAGGACACCACGCGAGGCGACAACGCAACGTAAGCCGAACGGCGCGAGCCAAGTATCGTGAGCGATTGGCCGACGCTGCTGCGGCAGTTCGATGAGGCCGGCGCGGTGCGCGGCCTGACGCCATCAACGGTTCTCACTCGGCAACGCGGCCTGCGCCGCTTCGCGGCGTGGTGCAGCGAACGCAGCTTGGCGATCGCCGACATCACGCTGCCGCTGCTGGAACGCTATCAGCGCTACCTGCATCACTACCGCACGCGCAACGACATGCCGCTGGCGTTGGCGACGCAGCAACAGCTGTTGCTGCCGATCAATGCCTTCTTCCGCTGGCTGGTGCGCGGCGGCCGGCTCGCCGCGAATCCCGCCGCCGATCTGGAACTGCCGCGCTTGCCGCAGCGGTTGCCGCGCACCTGGTTGAGCGTGGCGGAAATAGAACAGGTGTTGCGGCACACGATGATTTACGGCGACCTCGGCCTGCGCGATCGGGCGATCATCGAGACGCTGTACAGCACCGGCCTGCGTCGGGCCGAACTGGTCAACATGACGGCCAGTGACGTCGACGAGCGCGCCGGCCTGGTGTTCGTGCGCGAGGGCAAGGGCCGCAAGGACCGCGTGGTGCCGATCGGCGAACGCGCCCTGGCCTGGCTGGTGAAGTATCGGGATGAGGTGCGGCCGCAGTGGTTGATCGAAGGCGAGCAACCGCGCTTGTGGCTGCGGCCGGATGGCCAGCCGTTGACGAACAACCAGTGCACCGAGCGCATGAAGAAATTGCTCAGCGATGCCGGCATCGAAAAGGCTGGCGCCTGCCACATCTACCGGCACTCGCTGGCCACGCACATGCTCGAACACGGCGCCGACGTGCGCTTCGTGCAAGCGATCCTGGGCCACGCGCAGCTGAGCACGACGGCGATCTACACGCACGTGGCGATCACCCAGCTCAAGGCCGTGCATGCGGCCACGCACCCGAGCGCGAAGCTGTTGCGCACGTCGGATGCCGACCCCGCCGCGATCTGACACGAAGAACACGGCGCGGGGGTTGTCGCATCTCACCGCCGTCACGTCGCTTGCAACTGCGCTGCACTGCGCCGCTTACGGCGGCTCCGTTCCGCTCCGCAGCAAGCGCCGCGCCAGCTCTGACCGGCCGTCCCTGGCCGTCTTCGTTGTGCAGTGTGCTTCGCTCAATCACGCGCGGCTCGTGCCTTGCGACGGTCTGCATCCACAAACGCGCATGCAGAAATAGTTCTAGCCCGCCCCGTGCGGCTGCGCCCCACGGCGCAGGCCGCTTCGCGCAGCCACTACTTCCCCCATCCCCACTCACGCAGAGCCACCGCGCTTCGCTCCGCCGGCATCGCGTGCGTTCGTGGGGCTTGTGCGGCCCTAACGACATAACGTGCGATTACGCGCAGGCATCCTGCCTGTCCGGCGCGGCACGCGGCATCCTGCCGCGTGAAATCCCGCGCCCGCGTAATCCACGCTATGTCACCGGGCCGCAAGCACGTCCCTGTGCTTGCTAGCGTGCGCCGCTCCGGCGGCGATGGTGGTAGCTCCTGCACGCGGCGTTGCCGCGTCTGCGCGCCATCCCTGGCTTGCTGCTTCGCTCGGCTCTGCGCGGTGCGCACGGGGTCCGTTGCGTCGCATCGGCCAGTGCATCGCCGTGCGCTAGAACGCGGCTAAAGAGAAAATCGCTTGACGGCGGAGGCCTGCGCGGGCGAAAACCCGTCTCTGGGATTTTTTTGTCGGAGTAGAACCCGCGTCATGGCGTTGCCGCTCGCAAGTGCTTATCGCACCAGGAGAAAACTTCGTTGGCGGCGGGCGGTCGCGTCGGGGCGGCGAGACTACAACTACTTCCGGGATTACGATCCGGCGACGGGCAGATACTTGCAACCCGACCCTATCGGGCTTGCTGGTGGCGTATCGATGTATGGCTATGTCGGCGGCAGCCCGCTTGGTGGCATCGATCCGTATGGCTTGGAGGACAGCAGGGCAGTCCTCTACGGTGCGGGTGTAATTGATCAGATGCCGAATAGAAGTGTGAATGCTGATTTCTTCGTTGGTGCTTGGTCCTACGTGCGAGGCAACTATCGCGCAGGCAGATTCGTTGCTCGTCTGTCTGGCATCCTTGGGGAATGCGAGCAGGAGCGCGCAACCGACGAGAGAGTGATTTCCCGCAGACTCATGGATGAGCTAGCGCAGAATCCTGAGCTACGAGCAGAGCTGTACAAGCAGGTCAAGGCATATGCAAAAAATCATAAGGCGCAAATCGCGGGGCGCATTTCAGCTGGATCACTGACCACAGCAGTTGCGACGAGATTCGCAGGACGTCCAGGCACGGTTGTTGGTTTTGGGCTTGCAGCGAACGCCGTCGTTGGTGATCTTCGTTTTGCCGTTGAGTCCGGCACCTACGATGCACCTGCATTGGCAGCAGCTATTGCTGCCGGGCACATAGCGCCGAACCAGTCTCTTCCCGATTGTGGATGCAGGTAACTAAATATGCAGATGATCACGTGCCCTGTTTGCGAAAAAAAAGGGATTTCCCCATGGGCCAAGCTCAGGGCTGGAACTCTGTTCCCGATTAGCTGCAAATCATGTGGTGCACGATTAACACTAGCGCCTTGGATTAGCATGTTATTTGGGCTAGTACTTCACGTGGGATTCTTGATTGCCTGCATCGCAAGCTTTGTTGAATGGCACTGGTATCCCTTTGCCATATTTGGATTGGTTTGGGTTATTTTGGATGTGATCGCTATCGCATACGTTCCTTTGGCCCCGATCAAATCGAAACAAGTGCAAGCGACAACTAAGTCGGGTACCGGGGTGGAGTAAATATCCGCTCGAATGCACGCTGAAGGGTTCAACTGAAGCCCCGCCCTAACCGGCGGGGCTTCTTTTTTAGCGGCTGGCTTGCGCGAGCAAGGAATCGAGCACTTCGCTGATGACGCGCTGCTTGGCCTTGGGCAGTGCCGAGACGCGCTCGAGTTGCTGCTGGATCTTCGGCGCCGGCCCGCGCTTGCCGGCGGCCTTCGTCGATGCGCTGCCGATCAACTCCTCGATGGTCACCTCCAACGCCTTCGCCACTTGCGTGAGCGTGGCGATGGCGATGCGCACCGTGCCGCCCTCGTAGTGGGCCATCGTCTGCTGGGCGATGCCCAGGGTCTTGGCCAGCTCGACCTGGGTGATGCTGCGCGCCTTGCGGCGCTCGGCGATGCGTTGCCCAAGTTGTTCGTAGAACGCGCGGTCGGAGACGGCCATGAGGGAATCGGAAGGCAGGAGAGGTGTCGTGAGCATAAGGGGCGATCCTCGGGTGGCGAGTTGACAATACCCGTATTACGGGTACTCTGCGAGCGAGTTATTTATCGCGAAACCCCCTTGACAGGTTTTTTGGCCAGGAGCCGGATTTATGGCGCGCATCCCCGAGCACGAGATCGAGCAGTTGAAGGCCAGCGTCTCGCTGCTGGCGCTGGTCGAAGCCAAGGGGGTGACGCTGGCGCGACACGGGGCCGATTGGATCGGCCGCTGCCCGTTCCACGATGACAAGACGCCGTCATTAGTGGTGAGCCCGGCGAAAGGCCTCTGGCATTGCCTGGGCGCCTGTAACACCGGCGGTTCGGCGATCGACTGGGTGATGCGCGAACGCGGGGTCGCGTTCCGCCGGGCCGTGGAGTTGTTGCGCGGGGATGAAACGCAAAGCGGGTCAGCAGGAAAGGGATCGGCGGCTGTGCCGACCGCGGCGGCGTCGCGGGTCGTCGCGCCACTGGCACCGAGCAGCGATGACGCCGCGTTGCTGGATACGGTGATCGATTTTTATCACCAGACGGCACACACGGCGCCCGAAGTGGCGGCGTACCTGGCCCAGCGCGGGCTGACACATCCGGAATTGATCGATCAGTTCCGACTTGGCTATGCCAATCGCACGCTGGCCTATCGCCTGCCGGAAAAACAGGTGCAGTCGGGCGCGGCGGTGCGCGGCCAGTTACAGCGGCTGGGCTTGCTGCGCTCCACCGGGCACGAATTGTTCAACGGCTCGCTGGTGGTGCCGATTACCGATGCGACCGGCGCGGTGGTGAACGTGTACGGGCGCAAGCTCTCGAACCAGCAGCGCGAAGGCGTGCCGCTGCACGTGTACCTGCCGGGGCCGCAGCGCGGCGTGTTCAACCTCGCTGGCTGGCGCGGCAGCGAGGACGTGATCCTGTGCGAAGCGCTGATCGATGCGCTGACGTTCTGGTGCGCGGGTTATCGCAATGTCACGTCAGCGTATGGTGTGCACGGCTTTACCGAGGAACTGTTGCAGGCGCTGATCACGCACGGCGTGCGCCGCGTGTTTATCGCCTACGACGCCGATGACGCGGGGAATGCAGCGGCCGAGGCACTGGCGCCGATCCTGGCCGCGCACGGCATCGCCGCGCTGCGCGTGCGCTTCCCGAACCGCCTCGATGCCAATGCCTACGCGCTGAAAGTCGAATCAGCCACGCCAGCACTCGGCCGGCTGCTGGACAGTGCGGTTCCAATGACAGACGTGGTGCCGGCGCCCTCGGCGCGTTCTTCTTTAGTCGCTGCGGTGGCTGTTGATCCGACGCCATCGTCGGAGCCGCCGGCGACTACGCCACTGCCGGCGGCGCCGCGTGTCGCGTCATTGCCAAGCGAAGCGGCAGCGATGGACGTGAGCGCGCAACAAGTGGTGATCGCGTTCGGCGAGCGCCGCTATCGGGTACGCGGGTTGGCCAAGAACCTGAGCGCCGACACCTTGCGGGTGAATGTGCTGGTCAGCGGCGCCGGCGATGCGCTGCACGTCGACACGCTGGACCTGTATGCCGCGAAAGCCCGCGCCGTGTTCGTCAAGCAAGCGGCGTCGGTGTTGGCGGTCGAAGATGCGGTGATCGAGCGCGACCTGGCGCGGTTGTTGCTGCAA
Organism: uncultured Gammaproteobacteria bacterium; assembly: GCA_963707625.1. GTDB lineage: Bacteria > Pseudomonadota > Gammaproteobacteria > Xanthomonadales > Xanthomonadaceae > Arenimonas. The sequence continues at coordinate 2,235 of CAVPQV010000019.1, read as the reverse complement.
CTGGAAACGCTGCAAGACAGCGCAATCCAGACGGCGGTGACGCCGGCGGCGTCCGCCGCCGTCGCACTGACTCCTGAGCAACACGACACGGCATTGGCCTGGCTGCGCGATCCGCAGCTGACCGAGCACATCGTGCGCGACGTGGCGGCGCTGGGCGTGGTGGGCGAGGACAGCAACGCGCTGGTCGGTTACTTGGCGGCGGTGAGCCGCAAACTCGACAAGCCGCTGGCGATCCTGATCCAGAGCACCAGCGCGGCTGGCAAATCGACGCTGATGGATGCGCTGTTGTCGCTGATGCCGGAACACGAACGCGTGCATTACTCGGCGATGACCGGGCAGAGTTTGTTTTACCTGGGTGAAGGGGATCTGCGGCACAAGATCCTGGCCATTGCCGAGGAAGAAGGCGTGCGGCAAGCGGCGTACGCGCTGAAATTGTTGCAGAGCCAGGGCGAACTCACGATTGCCTCGACCGGCAAGGATCCGGTGACCGGAAAACTGGTGACCGAGGAATACCGGGTCGAAGGGCCGGTGATGTTGTTGCTGACCACGACGGCGATCGACCTCGACGAAGAACTGCTCAATCGCTGTCTGGTGCTGACGATCAACGAGAGCCGCGAGCAGACCGCCGCGATCCATGTGCGCCAGCGACAGGCACGCACGCTATCGGGGCTGCTGGCGACGAAAGAAGCGGCCGCGATCCGCGCCCGGCATCAAGCGGCGCAGTCGCTGTTGCGGCCGGTGGCGGTGGTCAATCCTTATGCCGAAGCGCTGACCTTCCGCAGCGAATCCACCCGCATGCGCCGCGACCATGCCAAGTACCTGACGCTGATCGATGCGATCACGTTTTTGCATCAGCATCAGCGGCCCGTGAAAACAGCAACGGTTGCCGGCGAGGTGATCGAGTATGTCGAGGTCACGCTCGAGGACATTGCGCTGGCCAATCGCTTGTCGCACGACGTGCTGGGCCGCTCGCTCGATGAGATGCCGCCGCAGACGCGGCGCTTGCTGGGCGTGCTGGTGGCGTACGGGCACGAGCGTGCCCGGGTGCAAGCGATGCACCCGAAGGACGTTCGGTTCAGCCGCAAGGACGTGAGGCCGCTGTGCGGCATCACCGATACCGCGTTGCGCTTGCACCTGGAACGCTTGGTCGAGTTGGATCACCTGATCGTCCATCGCGGCGGGTTTGGCAGCCGCTTCGTGTATGAGCTGGCCTTCGACGGCGATCCGAATGACAGCAGCGCGCAGATGGTCGGCTTGCTCGATGTCGCCGCGCTTCGTACCGATAAAAGCTCGCACCCCCAGCCGGTAACCTCGCACCCTGCAAAGACCAAGCTCACACCCACCTCGCACCCCGAAAACACCCCGGTTGCACCCACCTTGCAGACCAGCGAAACGGCTCGCATCGTGAGCGCGGACGCGCCTTCTTCTTCTTTAGTTGCTGCTTTTAAGAAACTCCACGTACTAGGACACCACGCGAGGCGCCCACTAACGCAACGTAAGCCGAACGGCGCGAGCAAGTATCGCGAGCGATTGGCCGACGTGGCTGCGGCAGTTCGACGAGGCCGGCGCGGTGGCGCTGGCCGGACGCCATCAACGGTCGCACTCGGCAACGTGGCCTGCGCCGCTTCGCGGCGTGGGTGCAGCGACGAGCTGGCGATCGCCGACATCACGCTGCCGCTGCTGGAACGCTATCAGCGCGACCTGCATCACCACCGCACGCGCAACGAGATGCGTCGGCGTTGGCGACGCAGGAGCTGTCGCTGCCGATCAATGCCCTTCCGCGGCTGGTGCGCGGTGGTCGGCCGCCGCGAATCCCGCCGCCGATCTGGAAGCTGCCGCGCTTGCCGCAGGGGTCGCCGCGCACCTGGTCGAGCGTGGCGGAAAAGAACAGGTGTTGCGGCACACCACGATCTACGGGACCTCGGCCCGCGCGATCGGGTGATCATCGAGACGCCTGGACACCGGCCTGCGTCGGGCCGAACTGGTCAACCGATGACGGCGATGACGTCGACGAGCAGCCGCGCCGGCCTGGTGTTCGTGCGCGAGGGCAAGGGCCGCAGACCGCGGGCCGATCGGCGAACGTGCCCTGGCCTGGCTGGTGAAGTATCGGGACGAGGTGCGGCGGCAGTGGTTGATCGAAGGCGAGCAACCGCGCCGCGGGCGTGCCGCATGAGCCAGCCGTCGACGAACAACGAGTGCACCGAGCGCATGAAGAAACTGCTCAGCGATGCCGGC
>CAVPQV010000018.1:0-53394 GCA_963707625.1 uncultured Gammaproteobacteria bacterium | reverse complement strand
AGGGCAAAACGGGCGCGCGCGGGCCGAGCGCGGCGGCGGCACCCTCGCGCCACGCGGCCTGGTAGCTGACGCGGCGCGCATCGGCGTCGTCGCCGCCACCGAAGGCCGCCGGCGAGAAAGGTTGCAGCGCCTCGACCACGGTGAAGGCCGCACGCGCGCGCTCGGGATCGTCGAAGTACTCGCTGGCGACATCGATCAGTTCCGACACCACCACCGAAGGCGGCAGCGTCTCGCCGCTGCGCGGATCCTGCCCAGGTAGCTCAGGTAGAACGTGTCGGTCGCCGCCGCCAGCAACTGCAGGAACAGCGCGCGGTCGTCCTCGCGCACCGAACGGTCGCCGGCGCGGCGCTGGCCGCCGTCGAGCTGGGCGACCAGGCGGTTGAGCGAGCCCGGCGGCTCGCGGCGCGGGAACTCGCCGTCGTTCATGCCCAGCAGGCAGATCACCTTGAAGGGCACCAGGCGCATCGGCACCATGCGCCCGAAGGTGACGCCGCCGGTGAGGAAGGGCTGGCGCGGGTCGGCTTCGCCGAGCGCGGCGCTGAACCAGGCGCGCAGCACGCTCGCGGGCACCGGCGCATCCATGCCGGCGTCCTGCGCCTGGCGCGCGAAGCACGCCGCCAGCGCGCGCAGCTCATCAATCGCGGCGCGGTCGCCGGCCTCGTGCGCGCGCTCGGGAAAGAAGTCCGCGACCAGTTGTGCCAGCGCCTGGCCCCATTCTTCCGGCGCGCGCGCCGCCGACAGTGCGCGCTGCCAGTGCGCCAGCCGGCGCAGGCCCTGCAGGAAGCGGTCGAGCATCGCGATCTGCCCGGCTTCGAGCAGCGGCAGCGGCGCGATGCCGCCGATGTCGGCGTCACTGCCGCTGGCATGCCCGAGCAGCAGGCGGTCGAGCGCCCAGGCCCAGGTGAAGGCGCGTTCGTCGTTGCCCTCCAGCTCGCGCCGGTGCGCGGCATCCAGGCCCCAGCGCGCGCCGGCCACCTGCAGCCACTCGCGCAGGCTGGCGAAATCGTTGTGCTCCAGGCCAAAGCGCTCGGCCAGTGCCGGCGAAGCGAGCAGCGACAGCACCTCTTCGGCGCCGAAGCGCGCGTCCGGCAGCGCCAGCAGCTGCACGAAGGCATCCGCGACCGGCGCGGTGGCGAGCGCGCTGCCATCGGCCAGCGCGAAGGGAATCGCGGCGCGCGCATTGCCGTCGGCGCCGAACACCGAAGCGACGAAGGGCGCGTACAGGTCTATGTCCGGGGTCAGCACCGCGATCTCGCGCGGCTGCAGCGCCGGGTCGGCGTCCAGCAGGGCGCGTAACTGCTCGTGCAGCACCTGCACTTCGCGCAGGCGCGTGTGGCAGCTATGCACCTGCAGGCTGCGGTCGGCCACCGCGGCGAGCGGCAGGCTGGCGCTGCGCGGCTTCGCGCGTTCGAGCAGGTCGCGCTGCAGGCGGTGCAGAAGGCCGGTGCGCGTTTCCGGATCGGGGCCTTCGTACACCGGCTTGTCGAAATCCGGATGCACCACGTCGTAAGCGAACAGCGTGCGCACGAAATCGCGGCCGGCAGCGCCGTTGGCGCGCAGCAGCGGGTTCTCGTCGTCCGCGAAGGCGGCCTCGGGATCGGCGCGCAGGCGCTCGCCGGCGGTCTGCAGGTCGCCCCACCAGCCGCGCACCGGCGACAGGAAGTAAAAGTGCAGCGTGCCCGCGCGCGCGGCGCTGGCGATCACGCGCAGCACGTCCGGCGACACGTTCTGCGTGGCGAAGGCGAACACGCGCGCCGGCAGGCCCGCCGGCACGCCCTCGCCCTCGCCGTCGAAACGCGACAGGTAGGCGTCGAGACGGCGGCCGCGATGCGTGTGCCCGTGCGTGGCCAGCCGCCACAGTTCCGCCTGCCAGTCGTCCTTGCCGGCGCCGCGGTCCCAGCCGCGCAGCCAGTCGCGACGCCAGGCCTGGTATTTCTCGAAGGCCTCGGCCAGTTCGCCCGCGAGCTGCCAGGCGGCGAGCGCCCGGTCGCGGCCGCCGAGCACGCCGGCGAGCGGCGCGAACAGCGGCGACTGCATGCGCGCTTCGTCGGCAAGCAGCGGCCACAGCCGCCAGCGCAGGCGCGCGGCGTCGCCGAGCGGGATGGCATCGCGCACCGGCACGTTGGCCTCGAGCGCCTGTTGCACGAATTCGCCGGGCGCCAGGAAGCGCAGGTTGGCAGCGACGCCGTGGGTTTCCGCCAGCGTCTTCTGCAGCCAGCGGCGCATCGCCGGCTGCGGGATCAGCACCGTGTCCGGCGCCAGCAGCGCGCGCCCGGGCACCGGCTGCGCGAGCTCGGCCGCCAGCAGGCCGGCGAGCACTTCCAGATCGTTGCCGTGATAAAGCCGGAAATCGGTGGGGGCCGCCATCCACGAATGATGCCCGAACCCGTCGCACGCCCTGAGAAAAATGGGGTCAGAAAAATGGGGTCAGAGGAGATTTCCCTTTGGGAAATCTCCTCTGACCCCATTTTTCTGACCCCATTTTTCTGTTCCTAGGCTTCTTCGAAGCGGATGTGGTGGCGCACGCCAGGCGACAGCAGCTCGAGCCAGTATTCGCCCTGTTGCGCGACCACGCGGTCGGTGATCGCCGGCAAGGGATGCGGCTCCAGCGGGAAGTCCTGGAACGTGGTCGCCTCCAGGTCGAGCTGTATGCGCACCTCGAGCCGCTCGTCACTACCCGGGCCCACCTCCACGCGCAGGCGCAGGCGCCGGATCGACTGGCTGCGCGTGGCCTCGCGCGCGGCCGCCTGGCAGATGCGGTACACCGTGGTCTGCGCGTCCTCCTGCAGGTCTTCGACCCGGCCGACGAAGGCGCTTTCGTAGCCGACGCCCGCTTCCTCCAGCATGTCGCGCAGTGGGCCGAAGCCGATCGCCTCACGCAGGCCGTGGGTGTCGAGCGCCTGCGGGCGCAGCTGCCGCAGCACGCGGCGCAGGCTTTCCTGCATCTCGCGCACCTGCTCGCGCACCGACTCCAGCAGCCGCAGCATGCTGTTCGTCGCGCACGTCGCGGAAGGCCAGGCTGATGCGCGTGGACAGGGCGTGGATCGAGTGTCCGATCTCGTAGTCGAGCTCGCCCGCCAGCTCGCGCTGGCCCTGCTCCTCCAGCCGCACCAGCCGCTGGCTGACCTGGCGCAGCTCGGCGGCCGCGTCGGTCAGCGCGCGATTGGCCTGCCCCAGCTCGCGATGGCGCAGCGCCAGGCGCTCGTGGCTGCGCCGCAGTTCCGAGGCCGCCGCGCCGAGCAGCAGGCCGCCGCCGCCCACCACCGCCAGCGCCAGCTGCAACGCGCGCACGTCCACCGGCACCAGGCCCAGCCGCCACAGTTCCTCCACCAGCAGTCCCATCAGCGCCACCGACAGCGCCGCGCCTTCCCAGCCGCGGCGAAAGGCGACGAAGAAGATCGGCGCGAACGCCAGCAGCAGCAGGTAGGGCGCCAGTTCGGCGCGCAGGCCGATCAGCCACAGCACGGTGGTGGACAGGGCCAGCTGCAGCGCCAGGTCGGTCCAGAAGGGCAGGTTGCGCAGGCGCCAGCGGCCGCCGCGCAACAGCAGCAACAGCAGCACCAGCAGCGGTGCGACCACCAGCTGGCCGAGCACGTCGCCGTAGATGAAGGCGAAGATCCCGGTCACGCCGCCGCCGCCAGGAATCATGTAGGAGTGCAGCAGGGGCGAAACCAGCGCGGCGGCGACGATGCCGCTGCCCAGCAGCAGCAGCATGCGCCGCGGGTCGTCGATGTGCGCGTCGGCCTCGTCCTGGCCGCGCAGCAGGCGCACGATGCCGGCGTAGATCAGCCATGGCGCCACGCTCATGCCCAGGAACACCGGCGAGACCAGCGGCCAGCCGTTGGCACCGGCGACCACGGCCATCGCCGTCCATTCGCCGGCCGCCAGCCAGGGCCACAGGCGGGTCGGGGCCAGCCACAGCGCACCCAGGCGCAGGCCCGCCGGCAGGTACCACAGGCCGTTGGACGCCTTCAGCAGCAGCAGCCAGGCCAGCGAATACAGCAGCGCGAGGCCGAAATGGGCCAGCGGCGAGGCTCGCCAGCCGTCCCGGGACCAGCCGCCACGGGCCGGACCCGCGTTCACGGGCACCTGAAGCGCTGCGGGGACATGCAAGGATTAGTCCGCAACTCGCCGGGCCGGTCAAGGCCCGATATAATCCGACGCCTTGCCTCATGCCTTTTGGATTACCCGTGCGCCATCACGACATCGTCTTCCTGAAGCACTTCTCCCAGGTCATGGGCATCCTCGTGACCATCACGATTGCCCTGATCCTGCTTGGCGCCTACATCAACGGGATGGCCCCGGTCGCGCCGAGCAAGGCGGCGGTCGCGGCAACGCACGAGCGCATCCGCCCGCTGGCCGCGGTCTACGCCGGCCCGACCGGCGCCGCCGCGCAGGCTGCCGCCGCCGCCGAGTCGGCCCAGGGCGCGGTCGCCTTCGATGGCAGCCTGGATGGTGCGGTGATCTACGCCGGCGTGTGCACCGGCTGCCACACCGCCGGTGTCGCTCGGCGCCCCGGTGCTGACCACGGCCGCATGGGCGGCGCGCATTCCCCAGGGCGCCGACCTGCTGCACCAGCACGCGGTCGAGGGCTTCAAGGGCAGCGCCGGCGTGATGCCGGCCAAGGGTGGCATGACCGCGCTCAGCGATGAGCAGGTCAAGGCCACCGTCGACTGGATGCTGACCCAGCTCAAGTGATCCGGCCGCGGCGCTCCGCGGCATTCGCAACTTCCGTTCCGCGCGGCCTCGCCGCGCTGCTGCTGCTTAGCCTGGCCGCTTGTCAGCCCAGTTCGAGCGGTCCGGCGGTGCGCGGCGACGACGGCAGCGGCGCAGCGGGCCTGGATGCTCCGGTCCCCGGCCTGCGCCGCATCGGCGAGGTGCAGGGCGTCGGCGCGCGCAGCCCGCTGCTCGACCAGCAGGTCAGCGTGCGCGGCATCGTGGTCGGCAATTTCTCCAAGGGCCTGCAGGGCGTGTTCGTGCAGTCCGAACGCGCCGACGCCGACCCGCGCAGCGCCGAAGGCCTGTTCGTGCCGTATCCGGACGACGCCGCGCCGCGCCTGCGCACCGGTGACCGCGTGCAGGTGTCCGGACGCGTCACCGAGCTGGGCGAGGACGGCGCCACGCTGACCGCGCTGCGCGACGCGGTGCTCACCGTGCTCGGCCCGGGCAGCGCCACGCCGCAGGTGCTGCGCGCACCGCCGGCGGACTGGGAGGCCTTCGAGGGCATGCTGTTGCGCATCGACGCGCCGCTGGTCGTCACCGGCAACGACGACGTCGCCCGCTTCGGCGAGATCCTGACCGCCTTCGACGCGCGCCTGTTCCAGGCCACCGAGCTGGCGCCGCCGGGGCCGGAGGCGCAGCGCATCGCCGCCGACAACGCGCGCCGCCGGCTGCTGGTGGACGATGCCCGCGCCAGCAAGGACCCGCGCACGCTGTGGTTCCTGCCGCAGGGGCTGGGTGATGCATCGCCGCTGCGCGCCGGCAGCGTGCTGGTCGGCAGCACCGGCGTGCTCGACCAGCGCCGCGGGCAGTACCGCTTGCAGCTCACGGAAGTGCTGGACGCGCGCCACGCGCCGCGCCCGGAGGCGCCGACGGTGCACGGCGACCTGCGCATCGCCAGCTTCAACCTGCACAACCTGTTCAACGGCGATGGCCGCGGCGGCGGTTTCCCGACCGAACGCGGCGCGAAGACGCGCGCGCTGTACCTGCGCCAGCAGGCCAAGCTGGTCGCGGTGGTGCAGAAGCTGCAACCGGACATCGCCGTGCTGATGGAAGTGGAGAACGACGGCAGCGGCGCCGACTCGGCGCTGGCGCAGTTCACGGCCGCGCTCAACGCCGCCGGCCCGGCGCGCGACTATCGCCTGCTCGATACCGGCGAGCGCCTGGGCAACGACAGCATCCGCGTGGCGATGGTGTATCGCCGCGGCAAGGTCGCCACGGCGGGCCGCTTCAGCACGCTCGCCGGCGGCATCTTCGCCAACCGTTCGCGTGCGCCGCTGGCGCAGGTGTTCCGCCTGCGCGACGGCGAGCGGCTGCGCGTGGCGGCGGTGCATTTCAAGTCGAAGGGCTGCGGCCGCGCGCCGGACCAGGCGCAGGGCCCCGACGCCGACCAGGGCGACGGCCAGGCCTGCTGGAACGCGGCCCGCGTCGAGTCGGCGCGCCGCGTGCATGCCTGGCTGGCGAGCGAGGGGCGCAAACGCGGCAAGCAGACGCCGACCCTGCTGATCGGCGACTTCAACGCGCATGCGCAGGAAGATCCGATGCGGCTGTTGGCCGAAGCCGGCTGGAGCGATGCCTTCGCGCGCGACCCGAAGCTGCCCAGGCCCTACTCCTTCGTCTTCGACGGCGGTGCCGGACGCCTGGACCACGCGCTCGTGGACCCGGACATGCGCAGTCGCCTGCGCGGGGCCGAGGAGTGGCACGTGAACGCCGACGAGGCCGACTTCTTCGATTATCACAACGAGGCTTCGACCGGCCCCTGGGGCGCCTCCGACCACGACCCGATCCTGCTCGGCTTCGAATTCCAGCGCTGAGCGCCGCGCGCTCGCTATGATCCGGCCATGACCGCCACCCAGTCCGCGCTCGCCCTGCCCGCCGACGGCGGCACCGTGTTCATCCCCGGCCCGGCCGGGCGCATCGAGGCGATGGTGGACCTGCCCGAGCCGCAGGCCGCGCGCCGTGGCATCGCCGTGTTCGCGCACCCCAATCCGCCCGAGGGCGGCACCATGCACAACAAGGTGGTGACCATGAGCGCGCGCGCGCTCGCCGAGTGCGGCATCGCCGTGGTGCGTTTCAACTTTCGCGGCGCGGGCCAGTCCGAGGGCGCCTTCGACAACGGCCGCGGCGAGATGCTGGACCTGCTCGCGGTGGCGCGCTGGGTGCAGGCGGCGCGTCCCGGCGATGCGCTGTGGCTCGGCGGCTTTTCCTTCGGTTCCTGGGTCGCGCTGCAGGCGGCACGGCAGTTGCCGGTGAAGCAGATGATCTCGGTGGCGCCGCCGGTGGGCTTCCGCGATTTCACCGGCGTGCCTGCCGCCGGCCTGCCCGTGGCTGCTGATCCAGGGCGAGCTCGACGAGGTCGTGGACGCCACACGCGGTGTTCGAGTGGGTCGACGAAGCAGTCGCCGGCGCCGACGGTGGTGCGCATGCCGGAGACCGGGCACTTCTTCCACCGGCGCCTGCTCGACCTGCGCGGCGCGATCAAGAACGGCGTGCGCAAGAACCTGCCGCCGCTCGTCCCCAGCCTAGGCGTGGTGACGCCGTCGGCGACCTACGCGGCGGGGCTGGCCGAGGGCCGCTGGCAGGCGGACGCGGCGCAGCAGGCGCTGCTGCCCGAACTCGACGCGATCCGCGCGCAACTGCTCGCGGCGCAACCCGCGTCCCTGCTCGACCGCCTGGCGGCGCGCTTTCGCGAAACCGAAGCGGTGCCCGGCCTGTACCTGTGGGGCGCGTCGGGCGCGGCAAGACGCTGTTGTCCGACCTGCTCTACGACAGCCTCGGCGACCTGCCGCGGCGGCGCTGGCATTTCCACCGCTTCATGGGCGAAGTGCACGCGCGCCTGCGTGCGCTGCCGCCGGGCACCGCCGACACCCTCAGCGTGGTGGCGAAGGATCTCGCGCAGGACATGCGTGTGCTGCTGCTCGACGAATTCTTCGTCGGCGACATCGGCGATGCGATGATCCTCGGCCGCCTGCTCGAGCAACTGCTGCAGGTGCGCGGCGTGACCTTGCTTACCACCTCCAACATGCCGCCGCAGGAGCTCTATCGCGACGGCCTGCAGCGCGCCTCGCTTCCTGCCCTGCATCGCCCTGCTGCAGGCGCACTGCCGGGTGCGCCGGCTGGACAGCGCGCAGGACTACCGGCTGCGCCAGCTCACCCGGGCCGAAACCTATGTGTCGCCGCTCGGCGAGGCCGCGGAGGCGGCGCTGGCGGCGCACTGGCATCGCCTGACCGGGCGTGAGCCGGGCGCCACGACGAGTATCGAGATCAACGAACGCAGGATCCATGTCCGCGCGCTCGCCGACGGCCTCGCGTGGTTTGAATTCAATGAACTGTGCGATGGTCCGCGCTCGGCCGCCGACTACATCGAGCTGGCGCGCGATTTCCACACCGTGCTGCTGTCCAACGTGCCGCGCCTGGACGCGGGCCGGGACAGACGCGGCGCTGCGCCTCGTGCAGCTGGTGGACGAGTTTTACGACCGCCACGTCAACCTGCTGCTGAGCGCCGCCGCCGACCCCTTTTCGCTGTACCGGGGGCGCCGGCACGAGCGCGAGTTCGAACGCACCAGCTCGCGGCTGGTGGAAATGCGCAGCGCGCAGTACCTTGCCCGGGAACACCGTCCCTAGGAGTGCCCGCTTGCGCCCGTCCCCGCGCTTCCTGCTTCCCCTGCTGATCGCCGCCGGCGCCGGCAACGCGCTCGCGCAAACGGCGGCGCCGGCGCCCGCGCCGGACCCGCTCGATGCCAAGGTGATCGCCTGGCGGCGCGACATCCACCAGCACCCGGAACTGGGCAACCGCGAACTGCGCACCTCGAAGCTGGTGGCCGAGCACCTGCGCGCGCTCGGGCTGCAGCCGCGCACGCTGGCCGGCACCGGCGTGGTCGCGATCCTCAAGGGCGGACGCCCGGGCCCGCGCATCGCGCTGCGCGCCGACATGGACGCGCTGCCGCTCACCGAGCAGGGGGCATTGCCTTTCGCCTCGAAAGTGACCGCGCAATACAACGGCGAGTCGGTCGGCGTCATGCATGCCTGCGGCCACGACGGCCATACCTCGATCCTGCTGGGCGTGGCCGAAGCATTGGTGGCGCGGCAGGCGCAGCTCCCGGGCGAAGTGATGTTCGTGTTCCAGCCGGCCGAAGAAGGCCCGCCCAAGGGCGAGACCGGCGGCGCGCCTCGCCTGCTCGACGAAGGCCTGTTCCGCGAGTTCAAGCCCGAGGCGATGTTCGGCCTGCACGTCAACGTCACCCTCAACACCGGCGAGATCGGCTACCGCTCCGGACCCATCATGGCCGGTTCCGACACCTTCACCATCACCGTCAAGGGCCGCGGCACGCACGGCGCGCGGCCGTGGCTGGGCGTGGACCCGATCGTGGCGGCGGCGGCGATCGTCACCAGTGCGCAGTCCATCGTCAGCCGACGCATCGATATCGCGCGCCTGCCGGCGGTGCTGACCTTCGGCGCGATCCGCGGCGGCAACCGCAACAACATCATCCCCGACGAGGTCACCCTGGTCGGCACCATCCGCAACTTCGACCCGAAGGTGCGCGCGCAGCTGTTCGCGGAGCTGCGCAGCGTCGCCGAGGGCGTCGCCGCCGCGCATGGCGCCAGCGTGGATGCGCAGATCCCGGACAGCAAGCCCAACCCGGTGCTGGTGAACGACCCGGCGCTGACCGCGCGCTCGTTGCCGGCGCTGCAGCGTGCCGCGCGCGTGCGCGAGATCGCGCTGGTCACCGGCGCCGAGGATTTCGCCTTCTACGCGCAACAGGTGCCGTCGCTGTTTTTCTTCCTCGGCGTGGTGCCGGCCGGGCAGGATCCGGCCACCGCGGCCAGCACCCACTCGCCGCGCTTCTTCCTCGACGAGAACGCGCTGGCGGTGGGCCGGCGCGCCCTGCTTGGCGTGGCCCTGGACTACCTCGAAGCTCCCGCGGCCGTGAGACAATGAGCGCGTGAACGACGTCCACGCCTCGCCGCTCGGAAAGACCGTCGCCTACGCGACCCAGCGCGATCCTGCGTTGCTGTTCACCATCGCGCGCGCCGGCTCGCGCGCGCAACTGGGTTACACCGGGGAAGAGTTGCCCTTCCTCGGCGTGGACATCTGGAATGCCTACGAATTCAGCTGGCTCGACGCGCGCGGCAAGCCGCGCGTGGCGCTGGCCGAGTTCCGCGTGCCGGCCGATTCGCTCAACATCATCGAGTCCAAGAGCTTCAAGCTGTACCTCAACAGCTACATGCAGACGCGGGTGTCGGACACCGACACGCTGCGCGAGTGGCTGTCCGAGGACCTGTCGAACGCCGCCTGCGCGACCGTGTCGGTGCAGCTTGGCACGCCGACTTCGCGCGAGTCGCTGCTGCTGCAGCAGCTGGAGGGCGAGTTGATCGACGACCCTCCCCTGGCGATAGACCATTACGGACCGCCGAAACCGGAATTCCTCTACGGCAACCCGGAAGCGGTCGTCGAAGAGAAGCTGGTCTCTCATGTGTTCAAATCCAACTGCCCGGTCACCGGCCAGCCCGACTGGGCCAGCCTGCAGGTGCACTACCACGGCGCGCGCCTGGGCCGCGACGGACTGCTGCGCTACCTGGTGTCCTTCCGCGAGCACGCCGATTTCCACGAGCACTGCGTCGAGCGCATCTTCCGCGACATCATGGACAAGTGCGCGCCGGACAAGCTGTCGGTGTACGCGCGCTACACGCGCCGCGGCGGGCTCGACATCAATCCCTTCCGCACCACGCCGGGCTGGCTGCTGCCCGACAACACCCGCACCGCGCGCCAGTGAGGCCTTCGCGATGAACCGCAACTTCGTGCTGCTCCTGCTCGCCACGCTCAGCCTCGCCGCCTGCGGCGAGCCCGACGCCGGCACGCCCGCCACGCCGACATCCAGCGCCGCCGCCGTTGCCAGCGGCGACGCAGCCGCGCCTGCCGGGCCCGCCAGCGTGGATCCGGCCACCGCCAGCGGCAACGCCGGCGAGCCGCCGATGCCGGCGCTCGGTGATTTCCGTGTCGTCAGCGTGCTGATGGGCAACTCGCTGGATGCCGATCGCGTGGTGCTGGGCGACGCGCGCGAGTTCAAGCCCAAGGATGCGATCCATGCCTCGGTGCTGAGCATCGGCGCGCACCAGGGCCTGAAGCTGTCCGCGGACTGGATCGCGCCCGACGGCAGTTCCTTCGCGAAGAGCGAGCAGGCGATCGTGCCGGCCAGCGACCTGGCCACGACCTTCAAGGTGCAGCATCCGCAGGGCTGGCCGGTCGGCGACTACGAGCTGCGCATCGCCATCAACGGGCACACGCTGCGCACGGAAAAATTCAGCGTGCGCTGAGCCCAGGCCGACAGGGCCGGCATAAGCGATACAATGGCGGTCCGTTTTTCGCCGTTTCCAGGAGCATCCGATGGCCCCGTCCAACCTGAGCCCGCCCGCCGGCGGCGCCGCGATCAGCATCGCCAATGGCAAGCTTTCGGTGCCCAACAACCCGATCATTCCCTTCATCGAAGGCGACGGCACCGGGCCCGACATCTGGGCGGCCAGCGTGCGCGTGCTCGACGCTGCGGTTGCCAAGGCTTACGGCGGCAAGCGCCAGATCCACTGGATGGAAGTGCTGGCCGGCGAGAAGGCCAACAACACGCTCGGCACCTGGCTGCCGGACGAGACCGTGCAGGCCTGCCGCGACTACCTGGTTTCCATCAAGGGGCCGCTGACCACGCCGGTCGGCGGCGGCATCCGCTCGCTCAACGTCGCGCTGCGGCAGATGCTCGACCTGTATGTCTGCTTGAGGCCAGTACGTTGGTTCAAGGGCGTGCCCTCGCCGGTGAAGCGCCCGGACCAGGTCAGCATGACCATCTTCCGCGAGAACACCGAAGACATCTACGCGGGTATCGAATGGGCCGGCGGCAGCGCCGAGGCGCAGAAGGTGCTCGACTTCGTGCAGAAGGAATTCCCGCAGATGTTCGGCAAGATCCGCTTCGGCACGGCGGAGAAGAACGCCGCCTGGAACGACGCGCTGGTTGGTATCGGCCAGTCCTCGCGCGAGCTGCCGGTGCAGGTCGGCATCGGCCTGAAGCCGGTGTCGTACCTGGGCACCGAGCGCCTGGTGCGCAGCGCGATCGAATACGCGATCGCGCACAAGTCCAAGTCGGTGACCCTGGTGCACAAGGGCAACATCATGAAGTACAGCGAGGGTGGCTTCCGTGACTGGGGCTACCAGGTTGCCGCCGAGCAGTTCGGCGCGGTCGAACTGGACGGCGGCCCCTGGCACGTGATCCCGGAAGGCAAGCCCGGCGCCGGCCTCATCATCAAGGACGCCATCGCCGACGCCTTCCTGCAGCAGATCCTGCTGCGCCCGGCTGAATACGACGTGGTCGCCACGCTCAACCTCAACGGCGACTATTTGAGTGACGCGCTGGCCGCGCAGGTCGGCGGCATCGGCATCGCGCCCGGCGCCAACATCAACTACGTCACCGGCCACGCGGTGTTCGAAGCCACGCACGGCACCGCGCCCAAGTACGCGGGCCTGGACAAGGTCAATCCGGGTTCGGTGATCCTGTCTGGCGAGATGATGCTGCGCTACATGGGCTGGAACGAGGCCGCCGATGCGATCATCACGGCGATGGATGCGGCGATCGCCGGCAAGCGCGTCACCTACGACTTCGCCCGCCTGATGGAAGGCGCCACCGAAGTGAAGTGCTCCGAGTTCGCCGACGAACTCATCAAGCAGATGTAAGACAAGAACGGGGACAGGTACAGTTGATTGCGCGCCGCGCAATCAACTGTACCTGTCCCCGTTTTTGTCGTCACCCGGTCACTTGTTGATGATCACCGGGTTGTTGGCGGTCTCGTTTTCGCCGACCACCTGCTGCTCGCGCATCCGGGCCATTTCCTGCTCCTGCTCCTGCCGGGCGCGTTCGGCCTGTTCCTGCTGGTCGCGTTCGTTGTTTCCCATGATGACGCACTCCTTCGATGGGGGGTCGACGTCTGCCTAAGCGCAGTCCCGGCCGGTACGTCGCGGAGCGGCCGAAGGCCCGAGCCTACGCGCTCCCATTCGGACCTGCAAAGCCGCGCCGATCGCCCCGCTAGCGGGTCGCGCCCAGCTCGACGCGCTCGCCTTCCTCGGCCACGCGCATGCCCGCGGCTTCGATCGCGCGCCGCTCCGCGGTGCCCGGCCACAGTGCCTTGTTGGTGTGGTTCAAGTGGATGAAACGGACTTTCGCGCGCTCGGCCGCCGGCAGCTTGGCGAAGCGTTCCAGGGAGCCCTTGATGAAGGGGTGCGGGAAGCCGCTCATGTCGCGGCCGGGAATCTCGCCGTTGGCAAAGAAGGTGCCGTCGAGGTAGGCCACATCCACCTTGGCGATCTCCTTCTCGATGCGCGTGCCGGCCGCGTCCCAGTCCTTCCAGCTGTCGATGTCGGGAATGAACAGCACCTTCTTCGTCGGGCCCTCGATGCGGAAGCCGACCACCTCGGAGAATTCCTGGCGGTGCGGCACCAGCAGCGGAATGACCGCGATGCCGCCGCCAACGAGCACCGGCTTGCCGGCCACGAGCGGGCGCAGCGCGATGTTCTCCAGCTTCACCAGCTGCGACCACGGCCCGTTGTCGCGCAGGAAGGCGGCCATGCGCGGCATCGCATACACGGGCACGCCCTTGGTGCCCATCACTTCCTTGCCCAGGTGCATCAGCCCGGTGTAGTGGCCGATGTGCGCATGGGTCAGGAAGATGCCGTCGATGCCCGGGCGCTTGCGCGACAGCGTCATTTCATCGAGCTGGTTGAGCTGCGCGGGGAAGTCGGGGGTGGCGTCGAACAACCAGCGACTATCGCCCTCGATCAGCGCCAGCGACGTGGCATGGCGGCGCATCGCCGGATCATGCCAGCCCGGTTCCTGCGGCTGGCCTGCCTGCGGCGAGCCGCCATCCTGGGCCACGCCGAGTACGACGATGAAAGGCGACGCGGGCGGCGCTGGCCGCTGCGGCTCCAGCGCGCGCGCGTGCGTGGCGAGCAGCAGCGCGCCGGCGAGCGCGAACAGCGGCGAAAACGTGCGCATCAGCAACACCTCCCGCCGGTGCCGCGGTAGCGCGCGGCCTGCGCGCGCGTGAAGAAGGCGGCGTAGTCGAGCGGCGTGCGCTCGGGATGGTGCGCGCGCTGGTGGCGCAGGTAGGCGGCGTAGTCGGGCACGCCGATCATGCGCCGCGCGGATTCGCGCGCGCCGATCCACAGCGAGCGCAGCAGCGGGGCCAGGCCGGAATCGGCGGGCAGCGGATCAGGCAGCAATTTGTTACGCAGCAAGCGGCACCTCCGGCAGCGGATCGCTGGAGCGATGATGACGCAAGGCCGCGCGCGCGCCCAGCAGCACCAGCGCGATCACCAGCCCCATCAGCACCGCGGTCAGTGCGGCGTTGACCATGTCGTTGCGCACGATGCGCTCCATGTCCGCCAGCGATTTCGCCGGCGCCAGCAGCTGGCCGTCGGCGAGCGCGGCGCGGAACTGGCGCGCATGCGACAGGAAGCCGATCTTGGTGTTCTCGCTGAACAGCTTCAGCCAGCCGGCGCTGAGCGTGCAAATCACCAGCCAGCTGGTGGGCAGCAGGGTGATCCACAGCCAGCGCTGCTTGCGCATGCGCACCAGCGCCACGCAGGCAAACGAGAGCGCCATCGCCGCCAGCATCTGGTTGGCGATGCCGAACAGCGGCCACAGCGTGTTGATGCCGCCGAGCGGGTCGCTGCACGCCCTGCACCAGGAACCAGCCCCAGGCGCCCACGCACAGCGCGCTGCCGAGCACGTTTGCGCCCCAGGACTCGGTGCGCTTGAGCGCCGGGTGCGCCAGGCCGGCGAGGTCCTGCATCATGAAGCGGCCGACGCGCGTGCCCGCGTCCACGGTGGTGAGGATGAACAGCGCCTCGAACAGGATCGCGAAGTGGTACCAGAAGGCCATCATGCCCTTGCCCGCCGAACACCTGCGCGCAGGATCTGCGCCATGCCCACCGCCAGCGTCGGCGCGCCGCCGGTGCGCGACAGGATGCTGGTCTCGCCGATGTCGCTCGCGGTCTGCGTCAGCATCTCCGGCGTGACCACGAAGCCCCAGGACGAGATCGCCGCCGCCGCGCTGTGCACGTCGCTGCCGATCGCCGCCGCCGGCGCGTTCATCGCGAAGTACACGCCCGGCTGCAGCGCGCAGGCGGCCACCAGCGCCATGATCGCGACGAAGCACTCGATCAGCATGCCGCCGTAGCCGATCATGCGCGCGTCGCGCTCGTTCGCCAGCAACTTGGGCGTGGTGCCGGAGGAGATCAGCGAATGCAAGCCGGAAATCGCGCCGCAGGCGATGGTGATGAACAGGAACGGGAACAGGGTGCCGGCGAACACCGGGCCGCTGCCGTCGACGAACTGCGTGATCGCGGGCATGCTGCAGCTCGGGCAGCGCCACCAGCGATCGCCGACCGCCAGCAGCAACGATGGTGCCGATCTTGAGGAAGGTGCTGAAGGTAGTCGCGCGGCGCCAGCAGCAGCCACACCGGCAGCACCGAGGCGAGGAAGCCGTAGCCGATCAGCATCCAGGCCAGTGTCGATGCCCTCGAAGGTGAAGCGCGGCCCCCACACCGGGTCGGCCGCGACCAGGCCGCCGCAGATCGATGGCCAGCAGCAGCCGACCAGGCCGATCACCGACACCTCGAGCACGCGGCCGGGGCGGATGAAGCGCAGGTACACGCCCATGAACAGCGCGATCGGCATCGTCATCGCCACCGTGAAGGTGCCCCAGGGCGAGTCGCCAGTGCCTTGACCACCACCAGCGCCAGCACCGCCAGCAGGATCATCATGATCAGCAGGATGCCGACCATGCGCGAGGATGCCGGCGGCCGGGCCGATTTCCTCGCGGATCATGTCGCCGAGCGAACGGCCGTCGCGGCGCAGCGACAGGAACAGGATGATGAAGTCCTGCACCGCGCCGGCCAGCACCACGCCGACCAGCAATCCACAGCAGCCCGGGCAGGTAGCCCATCTGCGCGGCGAGCACCGGGCCGACCAGCGGGCCGGCGCCGGCGATGGCGGCGAAGTGATGGCCGAACACCACCCAGCGGTCGGTCGGCACGTAGTCCAGGCCGTCGTCGCGGCGCACCGCGGGCGTCGGCCGCGCCGCATCCAGCCCGAGCACGCGGTCGGCGATGTAGCGGCTGTAGAAGCGGTAGCCGATCACCTGGATCGCGATCGTCGCGGCGATCACCCAGGCGGCGTTGACGGTTTCGCCGCGCTGCAGCGCCAGCACCGCCAGGCAGCAGGCGGCGAAGGCGGCCAGCGCCAGCCAGGCAATCTTGTTGATCAACGGCATCCGCGGCTCCCCTTCCCGGAGCCGCTAGCCTACAACCTCGCGTGCGCTGCGGTGCTAGCGCGAGGCCTGCTGCACGTGCAGTTTGGTGTCGGCCGGGTCGGGATCCTGGATCGGCTCGCGCTTGTGCTCGCCCGGCGGCGTCGGCTCGGGTTCCTGCAACGGCGGGTCCTGCTCCTCGTCCGGCTTCACCGCGGCGCCCTCGACCTGCGCGTGCTCGCTACCCGCGGCTTCCGGATCCGGCTGCGCGTGCGTGCTGCGGGGCATGTCCGTCGGCTGGGTTTCTTCGTATCCGGAATCGTCCGGCCGGTGCTTCGACTGCGCGCCCATGGCAGCGTCCTCGTGTGTGGTTCCAGCCGGCAGCGTGGCCCGCCGCGGGCGAACCCGCGCTTAATGCCGGCGTCGTCCCCAACTCCGCCGACGTTCTCTACTCGAATGAGGGAGGGGCGCCGGCAAGCTCGCTGATCCATGCCGGCGTCTTCGGTTCGCCGAAGAAAAACGTTTCGGGGCGGCCTTCGGTCCTGGCCCAGCGATGGATCCAGCTCGTGCCAAGCGGCCCGACGTAGGTATCAGGGCGCCCGTAGGCCGCATCGCTCGCGGCCTCGGCAAGGGTGACGAAGCGATATCCGCGCGCGCGGATCGCCGAGAGCAGGGCGGCGCTGGCATCGGCATTGAGTTCGTTCGCATGCAGCAGGAGCACCTGCGGCAGCTCATAGCCCAGCAGCTCGATGGAACGCCGCTCATAGAATTCGAGCTTGGCCAGCATGTACGCGACGTAGTCGTCGCGCAGCCTCTGGAGGGTTTCTTCCGACGCGTCCGCGGCCATCGCGCGGCGATAGGCCAGTGCAAACACCCACTCGGAGCTGTTCACCGTCGCCGGCGCGATACGATACCCGTGACCGGCAAGGAAGCCTTCGACCTCGGCCTTGTCCTCGAGCGTGGCGCCCATGCGCAGGAGCGGATAACGAAACCACTGCGGTTCCGAACCTCGCCTGGCGAGCAGCGGTCGCAGGAGGCGCTCGCCGTCCAGGATGTCCTGCTCGAATTCGCCTGCGCCGACAGCGTTCAGGTCGCTGTGCCAGCGCGTGTGGTTCCCAAGTTCCAGCCCGGCGTCGAGCCAGTCGTCGAGCAACTGCACCCGCTCGGGCCGCAGCGTGTCGCCCTCGTACAGCAAGCCTTCGTTGACGAATCCGATGGCTGGCACCGTCGCCTCTTTCAGCGCGGCGACCAGGCGCGCGTGCCTGGCGGCCAGGTCCGCCGGCGGTTCGTTGCGCAGCATCACCCACGGCAGGTCATCGAAGGTGATGGCGATCCGGCGATCGAGGGCCACGGCCGTCGGCGCTGGAACAGCCGTCGGCTCCGGAATAGCCGGAACGGCGACGGAAACCTCGCCGGCGAGGGCGCGACCGGGCGCGAGCGCCAGCGCCAGCGCGATCAGCACCAGGCCGCTGGCCGCCCGACGGATCCATGCCGTGGCCGCCGGCCTTGGCGCCGCCGGCTCGCGCCCGACCGTGCGGGGCGCGCGCCCGAGCAATTCCGGCAGGCGATTGGGCTGCGGCAGGTTGTCGTGCTGCAGCAATTCCCAATGCCCGAAGGAGAAGGGACTGAAGTGCACGAAGTCGCAGGCGTGCGCGACCGCGCGGCACAGCCAGTCGGGCACGCGCAGCCGCGCCCACGGCGCGCGCCCGCGCATCGCCCCGAGGTAGTCGGCCAGGGGCCAGGCCTCCGTGCCGCCGAGCTCGAAGCAGCGCTCGCCCACCGACGCGGTGGCGGCGATCTTGCGCACGCACAGCGTCGCCAGCGCCTCGCCAAGCTCGGCCACGTCCAGCGCGGCGATGCGCCCGCGCGCGGCGCGCGCATGGAAGTGCAGCGGCAACGCGGCCAGCGCCCGCAGGTAACGCGCGCCGAAGCCGCCGCGGCCGTCGAGCAGCGAAGGCCGCACGATGCGGAAGTCGCCACCGGCAGCGACGATCGCGCGCTCCCCGGCAAGCTTGCTCGTCAGGAAGCCACTGCGGTGCGGATGGCGAAGCCCGAGCGCGGACACGTGCAGGTAGCGGATGCCGCGCTCGCGGCAGGCCTGCGCCAGCAGCGCCGGCGCGCGCCGGTGCAGCGCCTCGTAGGTCTCGCCACCCGGGCGCTCGCGCAGTATGCCGACGCAGTTGAGCACGGCATCGGCGCCCGCGAGCAGGGGCAAGACGTCCGGGACGGTGCGCAGGCGCTCGAGATGGCAGGTGGACAGGCCCGCCCCCTGCCGGCGGCTGCCCACGCGCACCTCGTGCCCCGCAGCCCGGAGCGCCGCCACGGCATGGGCACCGATGAAGCCGCGACCGCCCAGCACCAGCACCCTCATAGGCCGCCCCTGAGATCAGACATTTCTGTCTTGACAGAAATATACGACCAGCGCAGCATTTGCACAAGGCCCCTCCGAGCCGGAAAAACATGTCCGCCACCGCCGAAGCCCTCGTCAGCGACCCGCTCAGCCCGATCCAACGCCGCTTCGTCATGCACTGGGGCGAGATGGGCTCGCGCTGGGGTGTCAACCGCACCGTCGCGCAGGTGCACGCGCTGCTGTTCCTGTCCACGCAGCCGCTGCATGCCGAGCGCATCGCCGAGGTGCTGCAGGTCGCGCGTTCCAACGTCAGCACCAGCCTGAAGGAACTGCAGGGCCTGAAACTGGTGCGCACCGTGCACGTGCTCGGCGACCGGCGCGACCATTTCGACACCGCGCACGATGTCTGGGAGCTGATGCGCACGGTGGTGCGCGAGCGCAAGGCGCGCGAGTTCGATCCCACCGTCGCGGTACTGGCCGATTGCCTGGCCGATCCCGCCTTCGCCGCCGAGGAGCGCGAGGTGCGCCGGCGCATCGAGGACACGCACGGGCTGATGCTGGCGATGTCCACCTGGGGCGAGCAGATGCTGCGCCTGGAACCGGCGACGCTGATGAAGGTGATGAAGCTGGGCGCGAAGATCCAGAAGCTGCTGCAGCAGGAGGCGCGCAAGTGAGCGGTGCGACGACGGCGGCCGTCGCCTGGCCGCTGCGGCTGTATGCCGACATGGCCTGCGCGCTGTGCCGGGCGGAGATGTGCGGGCTCGTGGCGCGCGATGAAGGCGCGCGCCTGCAGGTGGTGGATTGCAGCGCGCTCGGCTTCCGCGACGCCGAGCTGGAGGCCGCCGGGATCTCGCGCACACAGTTGCTGCAGCGGCTGCACGCGCGCGACGCGCAGGGCCGGTGGCTGGTCGGCGTGCCGGTGTTCGCCGCCGCCTACGAGGCCGCGGGCCTGCACCGGGTCGCCTGGTTGCTGCGGCTGCACTGGCTGCAGCCGGTGCTGTCGCGGGGCTACGGCCTGGTCGCCGATCACCGCGTGGCGCTGGTGCGGCTGGGCACGCCGCGCCTGCTGGCCTGGCTGCTGGCCCGCGACGGCGAGCGCGCCACCGCGGCGTCGCCGCGCGCATGAAGTCCCCGGCCGCCGACCACCTTGCCAACGGCTGCGCGCTGGCGATCCGCGACGCCTTCGCCGACTATCACGCGCGCTTCGCGCAGATCACCCGCCGCGCGCGCACACATTTCGAGCAGCGCGACTGGCCGGCGGCGCGCGCCGACGCGGTGGCGCGCATCGCGCTGTACGACCGCTGCGTGCAGGAGATCTCGCAGGCGCTGGAAGGCCACCTCGGCGAACGCGCGCAGGAGCGCGCGCTGTGGACCGCGATCCGCGACCGCTACGCCACGCTGGTGGCGTCGCTGCTCGACCAGGAGCTGTACAAGACTTTCTTCAACACCCTGACCCGGCGCTTCTTCCGTACCCAGGGCGTGGCCGCCGACGTCGAGTTCGTGGCGCTGGACATCGAGCCGACCGACCGCATCACCATCCCGGTGGCGCGGCACAGCTACGCGGTCAGCGCCGACCTGGCGGCCACCTTCGAGCGCGTGCTCGCCGACTTTCCCTTCGCGCCCGGCTACGCCGACGCGCACGCCGATGCCGACGCGCTGGCGCGCGCCTGGGCCGAGCGCGCGGCCGATGCGGAGAGCGATCCGCCGCTGGCGCTGGAACTGCTGCAGACCGTGTTCTATCGCGAGCGCCGCGCCTACCTGGTCGGCCGCATCTTCCAGCGCGAGCGCTATGTGCCCTGCGTGATCGTGCTGGTGAACGGCGAAGACGGCGTGCGCGTGGACGCGCTGCTGCTCACCCGCCACCACGTCGCGGTGCTGTTCGGCTACGCGCACAGCTACTTCCATGCCGACCTGCCCACGGTCGGCGACGCGGTCGTGTTCCTGCGCACGCTGCTGCCGGGCAAGCCGCTGGACGAGATCTACACCGTGCTGGGGCGCGCCAAGCAAGGCAAGACCGAGCGCTACCGGCACTTCTTCCGCCACCTGGCGGCGCACCCGCGCGAGTGCCTGCGCGAGGCCGACGGCGAGCGCGGCATGGTGATGGCGGTGTTCACGCTGCCCAGCTACCCGCTGGTGTTCAAGGTCATCCGCGACGAGTTCGGCTTTCCGAAACAGAGCGACCGCGAGGAAGTGCGGGCCAAGTACGCGCTGGTGTTCCGCCACGACCGCGTCGGCCGCCTGATCGACGCGCAGGAATACCGGCACCTGCGCTTTCCGCGCGCGCAGTTCGAGGCCGCGCTGCTGGACGAGCTGCTGACCCAGTGCCGGCATTCGGTCAGCGCGGAAGGCGACGACATCGTCGTGCACCACTGCTACGTCGAGCGCCGGCTGCGCCCGCTGAACCTGTACGTTCGAGAGACCGAGGACGCGGTGGCGCTGGCGGCGATCCTGGACTACGGCCAGGCGATCAAGGACCTGGCGCGCAGCAACATCTTCCCCGGCGACCTGCTGTTCAAGAACTTCGGCGCGACCCGGCACGGGCGCGCGGTCTTCTACGACTACGACGAGCTGTGCCTGGTGCAGGACTGCCGCTTCCGCAAGCTGCCCGAGCCGCGCAACGACGAGGAGGAGATGCACCACGGCGCCTGGTACCACGTCTCCGACGCCGACGTGTTCCCGGAACAGTTCCCGCGCTTCCTCGGCATGAGCGCGGCACAGCGCGCCGCGCTGCTCGCCGCGCACGGGGAAATCTTCGACGTCGCCTGGTGGCAGGAACTGCAGGCGCGGCTGCTGGCCGGCGAACTGGTGGACGTGCCGCCCTACCCCGACTCGGTGCGCCTGGCGCCCTCGGCCTGAACCGCCGCGATTTCGCGTGCTAGCCTGAAAGCCACTCCAGGGAAGACCCCCATGCGCCTGACGCCGCTCGCCATTGCACTGCTGTTCGCCACCGCCACGACCGCTTCCGCCGCGGCCACCACCACCAGCGCGCCGACTTTTCCGCCGGCGCCGCCGCCGCCGGAGCTGGTGCTGCCAGGCGCCGACGGCGCCAGTCCCGCGCCGGCCAGCGTAGCCGTACCGGCCGCGGCCATTGATGCAGTGCTCGCCGGCGACTGGCGCAGCGACGCCAACAAGGCGCGCGACCGCTACCGGCACCCGAAGGAAACGCTGGAATTCTTCGGCATCGCGCCCGGGCAGACCGTGATCGAGATCTGGCCCGGCGGCGGCTGGTATGCCGAAGTGCTGGCGCCGCTGCAGCGTGAGCAGGGCAAGTACGTTGCCATCGTACCGCGCGCGATGCCGGACTCGCCCGAGCGCGTGGCGCGCAACAACGACAAGCTGCGCGCGATGTTCGCCGCCCGGCCGGAGGTGTACGGCAAGCCGGAAGTGCGCGAGGCGATTGACGCGGCGCCCGTGCTCGGCCCGCCGGAGTCCGCCGACGCCGTGCTCACCTTCCGCAACGTGCACAACTGGGTGATGGCCGGCAACGAGCAGGCGATGTTCAAGGCGATGTTCGAAGTGCTGCGCCCGGGCGGCACGCTCGGCGTGACCGACCACCGCGCCGCCGCCGACCAACCGCCCGCCGAGATGAAGAGCAGCGGCTACCTGCCCGAGGACTACGTCATCGCGTTGGCCGAAGGCGCCGGCTTCGAGCTGGTCGGCAAGTCCGAGGTAAACGCCAACCCGGCCGACACCAAGGACTACGCCAAGGGCGTGTGGACCCTGCCGCCCACCCTCAACCAGGGCGACACCGACCGCGCGAAGTACCTCGCGATCGGCGAGTCTGACCGCATGACGCTGAAATTCCGCAAGCCGGAGTAGCGGCTACGGGTCCTTGTTGATGATCACCGGGTTCTTCGCGGTGGCGCTCGGCTTCGCCCCGAGATCCGTGATCGTCGTGTAGATCTTGTTCCCGTGCACCACGCGCAGCTTGTAGACCCACTCGCCCTTGTCCTTGCTGTCGCTGTAGTAGTCGACGATCTCGAGCTTGCCGTTGGGCAGCACCGTCGGTAGGCCGAACACCCCGGCGGGTGGCTGCTCCTCCCACTGGAAGCCGGGCTCGGTGCCATCCATCGCGGCGAAGCTTGCGTTCGCCAGCTCGGAGTTCAGGTCCCAGACGATCGTCGTGGGCTGCGGGCTCTTCTCGACGTTGTGCCCGCCGTTATCCTTGACATCGAGCACATCCATGGTGCCCATCTTGCCGAGGCCGACCTTGATGTTGTTGACTGGCATCTGCGTTCTCCTGGTGAATGATCAATGGTCCTGTTTCGCACCGGCTTTCATGGACTTGCCGCGGTGAGTTCATCCGGCGGCGGCGAAGGCACGATCGCGTGCTCGCGAAGCAACAGGGCGAAGGCGGGGTCGCGGTAGCCGTCGCGCCACACCGCCTGCGCCAACTCCGCCCCCGTGTTCTGCTGTCCGAGCCGCAGCAGCAGTTCGACCCGCAAGGCGCGCAGGCGCGGGTCGAGCAGGCCGGACGTCTGGGCATCGCAGGCGGCGAGCGCGCGCTGCAGGCGCGCTTTTGCCGCCCCGGGCGCTTCCAGCCGGGCCAGCTCCAGCTGCGCCGCCACTGCGGCCAGCAGCAGCGAGCGATCATCCGGCTGTTGCGCCTGCAGCGGCTCGAGCAAGGCCAGCGCCTGTCGCAGTTCCGCTTCGGCCGGCGCACGCTGGCCGCTCGCGAGTGCCTGGCGAGCGTGCTCCAGCAGGGCTTCCGCGCGCCGCCGCTGCCAGCCTGGATTGCTCGCCTCCTTCGCCAGCAATTCAGTGGTCGCGGCCAGCGCGCGTTGCGAAAGCACCGCTGCCGCCGGGGCGTCGCCCTGCAGCCGCCGCAATGCCGCCAGCGGCGTCGCGTAGATCGGCACGTTCTCGAGCAGGCTCGCACTGTCCGGCTCAAGCCGGTGCAGCGATTCCGCCGCGGTCACTGCGGCTTGCAGCTGTTCGGCGGCCGCGTCCACGTGCCCCGCGAAGGCCAACACGCGGCCCAGGGCGCCACGCACCACCAGTACGCGCTCGGCCTGGGCGTTGTTGCGGGGATCCTTGCGGGCGAGCGCGAGTTCGATCTCGAGATCGGCACCGTAGCCGGCAGTCGCGGCGGCCAGGTCACCCTGCTGCAGGGCCATCTTGGCCAGGTTGTTGTGCGCCAGTCCGAGCTGGTTCTGCCAGTCTACGTTGCCGGCGTCGATCGCGGTCAGTTCCCGCGCCAGCGCCAGCATGCGCCGGTAATGGCTGGTTGCCTGTTCCAGGCGGCCGCGGCCTTCGAGTACGTGGCCGGCATTGTTGGCAATGGTGCTCAGTTGGAACAGCAGTTCGGTGTTGCGCGGCGCCAGCCCCTGGGCGCGAAGCAGCGCGGCCTGCGCGGCATCGAAGCCGGCCTGCGCTCCGTCGAGGTCGCCCTGGAACCAGCGCACGGTACCGATATAGGCAAGTTCCTCCGCATGCGCCAGCTGTCGCGCCACGTCGGAAGGCGCTGCCTGCGCGAGCCGCCGCGACAGTTTCTCGGCAGCCAGGAAGGAGGCCAGCGCCTTGTCGAAATTGCCCTGGTCGCGACGCACGTTGCCGATCTGGTTCAGCGCCTGCACGCGCTGCAGCAAGGACTCGTCGGTGACATCGCTGTCCGGCAGCGACTGGAAGTACTCCATAGCATGGTTGTGCACGCCTTCGAGGATGTCCAGGCGCGAGACCTCGGACAGCTTGTCGGTGAGGTCGCCGAGCATGAAGCCGACCAGCGCCTCGGCCTGCTTCTGCCGCCGCTCCGCGGCCCGCTGCGCCAGCACCGCTTGCACCGCCAGGAAGCTGGTGACCAGCATCACCGCGACCGCGATCGAGGTCACCGCGAGCATGCGCTGGTGCCGCCGTCGCGCCTCGCGCTGCCGCAGGCTGTCGAGCGGCACGCCGAGCAGGCCCGCAATCAACTTCAGCAGCGCCAGTTCCTTGCCGTCCTTGCCCGGACGCAGGTCGGCCGCCAGCGGCTCGCTATCGCCTTCGCGCATGGCCGGCGGAAAGCACTCGCGCTCGCTCCCGCCCGGTTCGCCGTCCACGATTAGCGCGAAGATGCGCTCGCCGCGACCGCTGCGCTTGAAGGCGAGCACCTCGGCGTCCACCCAGCGCGAGCGCGCGGCTTCGGGCGAGCACACCACGATCAACGCATCGGAGTCGGCCAGCGCCGCCTGGATCTGCGGCGCCAGTTCGCCGGCGCTGGCCAGGTCTTCGCGGTCGCGGAAGATCGGCGTCAGCCGCTCGGGCAGCGGCTCGCCCTGCGCGCGCAGCCGCCTCGGCACGCGATAGCCTTCGAGCTTGCGATGCAGCCAGGTGGCCCAGGCGGCGTCGGCATGGCTGTAGCTGATGAAGGCGCGATACCGCACTCCTCCTCCCCTGCCCGCGCGCTTGCGCGTTCCCTGGCCGTGTCCGAGCTTACGCTTTAAAGCGCGTCAGCCGGACAGCGCCGACGGCTCCAGTGGCCGCTCGCGGTGCAGCAGAATCCATTCGGCGTGTTCTTCCAGGCAGGCGCCGCCGAGCGCGCGTAGCAGGTGCCGGACCTGGCCTTCGTCCTCGGCGCGATCCAGGCGCTGCCGGCAACTGGAGAACAGCCGCGCCATGAAACGGAACTGCTTGATCAGCTCCTTGTCCGCCTTCTTGTACGAGTAGGCCTCGCGGATGCCAGCCAGCAGCGGCAGCAGGCCCATCGCCAGCAGCAGTTGCTGCTGCACCGATTCGGGCATGCGCGTGCCGCCGAGCAGCAGCGCCACCGCACCGAGCAGGCCGCCGCCGAGTGCGAGCGCGCCCAGCGCGGTGGTGAAGCGATAGGCGCGCTCGCGCCGGCGGGTGCCATCGCGGTAGTAGCCGAGCTGGCCGCGATCGTCTGCGCGGCTGCCAACCCAGCGCCCGACCACCCACGCCAGCCAGCTGCTGCTCGATTCGAAGCCGGCATCGCGCAACAAACTGGCGCTGCGCATGGCGTGGCGGATCCAGCTCAGGTCCACGTCCTGCTTCTGCAGGAAGCTGTCGTAGCCCAGGCTGCTGTTCGGCGGCGTGTCCACGCCGGCCAGGCGCCAGAACACCTGCACGCGCAGTCCTTCGGCCAGGCCGCGGTAGTCGAGGTACTTGCGTTGCCATTCGCGCCGCCGCCCGAGCAGCTTGATGCCCAGGCCGAGCAGGAACAGGGCAAGGAAGGCCACCAGGTACAGGCGATTGGCGCGGATGTCCGAGAACAGGATGAAGGCCAGGCCCATCAGCGCCGCGATCGCGTGCGTGCACAGCAGGCTCAGGCGCACGCGGCGGCGGAAATGCACCGCCAGCCAGTCGGCGGCGCGGAACAGCCGGTCCACCTCGAGCACGCCCGACGGCGGTGGCGGGCTTTCCGCGTCGAACAGCGAGTTGCCGGCAACGACGACGCCCGTGGCATGGCGACGCAGGTCGCGGTTGAAGGTTTGCATCTGCCCGAATACGTGCCGGTAGTGCGCCGGCACCGGGGTCTTGCCGTCGTGCGCGCCGTCGGCGGTCAGCCAGCGCGCGACCGGCGCCGCCGATGGCGCATCGGCCGAGCCCGGTGCCATCTGCCGCGCGCATGGAAGGTGGAAGACCAGGTCGCTCTCGTCGTCGGCGAGCAGGTTGGGCGCGGCCTGCTCGGCGCTGAAGCCGGGCATCTGGTTGCGCAGGTGGTACTCGACCACCTGCGCGGTGCCGCCGGTCGCCTCGCTCGCGCGCCCGTCCCACAGCGCCAGCAGCACCTGGCAATGCGAGGAGATGAACATGCCCAGTTGCGCGTACTGGCGGTTGCGCGCCTCGCCGCGGGCCTGGATGGCCTGCGCGCTGTTGCCCGGCGCCAGCGGCAGCTCGCGCACCCGCGCCTGCGCCAGCAGGCGGCGAAAGCGCGAGAGCGAATCGGCGTCGGCGAAGTCGCGCTCGTACTCGTCCTGCGCCATCGGCAGCGGCGCCACCAGCTCGATGCCCAGCGCCAGCGCCTCTTCCGCCACCAGCTGGTCGCCACCTTCGGCGAGCGCGGAGATCAGCCGCAAGGGCAGGTCGGGAAAGGCGCTGCGCAGGCTGAGGAAGAAATCCCGAACTTGCGCGCGCAGCTGCGGTTCCTGCTCCGGCCGCAGGTCGCGGTGCGCGGTCAGGCCGATGCTCAGGCGCACGGCGGTTGGCTCCGGCATTGGGCTGGCTGGCATGGCAGTCATCGGCTCCCCCGCGTTCCCAATCATGCCCGACCCGCGGCGAACAGGCATCGAATATGGGGTCAGAGGAGATTTTTCTCAGCCTGCGCTACCGCCTGGGCGGTGAGGAAAATCTCCTCTGACCCCATTTTCTGCTCGCCGGTTTGCAGGCGCCAGAGGGCAGCGTAGGGGCCGTTGCGCGCGAGCAGTTGCTCGTGGGTGCCGCTCTCGACCAGGCGCCCGCCCTCGAGCACGTGGATGGCGTCGGCGTGGCGCACCGTGGACAGGCGGTGCGCGACCACCAGCGTGCTGCGCGTGTGCGCGATGCGCGCCAGCGAGCGCTGGATCGCTGCTTCGGTCTCGTTGTCGACGGCGGAGGTGGCCTCGTCGAGCACCAGCAGCGCGGGTTCGCGGTACAGCGCGCGCGCCAGCGCGATGCGCTGGCGCTGGCCGCCCGACAGCTGCGCGCCGCGCTCGCCGACCGCGCTGTCGTAGCCCTGCGGCAGCGCGGCGATGAAGGCCTGCGCCTCGGCCGCGTGCGCGGCCGCCTCGACGCGCGCGCGATCGGGCGCGGCGTCGCCGTAGGCGATGTTGTCGGCGATGCTGCCGTCGGTGAGGAAGGCCTCCTGCGCGACGTAGCCGATGCGCCGGCGCAGCGCCGCCGGATCGAGCGTGGCGATATCCACGCCGTCGAACAGGACGCGACCGGCGCCCGGATCGATGAAGCGCAGCAGCAAGCGCAGCAGCGTGCTCTTGCCGCCGCCGGTGCCGCCGACCAGGGCGACGGTCTGGCCGGGCTCCACGCGCAGCGACACGCCGTCCAGCGCTGGTCGGCCGTCGTAGGCGAAGCCGATGTTCTCGAACGACAATCGCGGCTTGCAGGCTCGGTCGCGGTTCGCCCGTGCCGCGCGCTGGCAACGGCGCATCCAGGAGGTCCATCACCCGGTTCACCGAGGCCATCGCGCGCTGGTACAGGTCGGTCATGTCGGCCAGGCGCGTCAGCGGCCACAGCAGCCGCTGCGTCAGGTACACCAGCGCCGAGTAGGAACCCACGCCCAGTTCGCCGCGCAGCGCGAGCAGGCCGCCGTAGAGTAGCGTGGCGACGAAGCCGGCCAGCACCGCCATGCGGATCACCGGGGTGATCGCCGCGGCGATGCGGATGGCGTCGGCGTTGCGGGCGCGGAAGGAATCGGAGGCGGCGCGCACGTGCGCGGCCTCGAAGTCCTCGGCGGTGTAGGCCTGGATCGTGGCCATGCCGGCGAGGTTGTTGTTCAGCCGCGCCGACACCGTCGCCGCCGCCTCGCGCGCGGCGGCGTAGCGCGGGTACAGCCGGCGCTGGAACCAGAAGGCGCCGACCAGGATCAGCGGGATCGGCAGCAGCGCCAGCACCGCCAGCGAGGCGGTCAGGGCGAAGAACACCGCGCCGACCAGCAACGAGGACACGAACACCTGGATCAGGTCGTTGGCGCCGGTGTTGAGGAAGCGCTCGATCTGGTTGACGTCCTCGTTGAGCAGCGCCATCAAGCGCCCGCTGCGTTCGCGCGCGA
The DNA here is from genome assembly GCA_963707625.1 of uncultured Gammaproteobacteria bacterium. GTDB lineage: Bacteria > Pseudomonadota > Gammaproteobacteria > Xanthomonadales > Xanthomonadaceae > Arenimonas. The sequence continues at coordinate 25,342 of CAVPQV010000018.1, read as the reverse complement.
TGGTGTCGGGCGGCAGCGCCTGCAGGTGGCCGTAGGCGGCGTTGCGCAGCTCGTGCTGCAGGTCCTGCGCCAGGCCGCGCCAGCGCAGCGCGTACAGGTACTCGAACAGCGACTCGCAGGCCCACACCAGCACGGTCAGCGCCACCAGCAGGTACAGCTGCTGGACCGGGTCGGCGATGCCCATGCGCGCCAGGAAGCTGGCCTTCTGGTTCACCACCACGTCCACGGCCACGCCGATCAGCAGCTCCGGCAGCACGTCGAAGATCTTGTTGAGCACGGAAAACAGCGCGCCCAGCGCGGCATCGCGGCGGTAGGGGCGGGCAAAACGCAGCAGGCGGCGGAGCGGATGGACGGCGGCCACGGGGCTCCTGGGCAGGGCGGACGGTGCGCGAAGCCAGCGCGCATTCTCGCATGGGACTAGACTGGGGCCGTGATGATCGTCTTCAACAAGCCCTACGGGGTGCTCTGCCAGTTCACCGATACCTCGGTGCCGCCGCGACCCACGCTGGGCGGATTCGGCTTGCCGCCGCATGTATACCCGGCCGGCCGCCTGGATACCGACTCGGAAGGACTGCTGCTGCTGTCCGACGACGGCGCGCGCATCGCCCAGGTCAGCTCGCCCAAGTTCAAATGGCCGAAAACCTACGTCGTGCAGGTCGAGGGCGACGCCGCCGAGGAGCAGCTGCAGGCGCTGCGCGACGGCATCAACCTCAACGACGGCCCGACCCTGCCCGCCAGCGCGCGCAAGCTCGAGTCGGTGCCCGACTGGCTGTGGCCGCGCACGCCGCCGATCCGGGTGCGCAAGTCGATTCCGGACAGTTTCGTGGAGATCACCCTGCGCGAGGGCCGCAATCGCCAGGTGCGGCGAATGAGCGCGGCGGTCGGCCTGCCGACGCTGCGCCTGGTGCGCATCGCGGTCGGTCCCTACCGGCTCGACGGGCTCGCGCCCGGACAGTGGCGCCAGGTCGACAGCTGAGGCGCACGATAGGCACGTACTGGCAGGGCGAGGCCGGGCGATGGATTTCAAGGACCACTTTTCCGCGCACGCAGCGAACTACGCCGACAGCCGGCCGGGCTACCCGCCGGAACTGTTCGACTGGTTGGCGAAGCAGTGCCCGCGCCGGCGCCTGGCCTGGGACGCAGGCTGCGGCAACGGCCAGGCCAGCGTGGCGCTGGCCGGATTCTTCACCGAGGTCTACGCGACCGACCCGAGCCAGGCGCAGATCGGCAACGCGATCGTGCATGAACGCGTGCACTACGCCGTCGAGCCGGCCGAGGACTGCAGCCTGGGCGACCACACCGTCAACCTGGTGACGGTGGCGCAGGCCTACCACTGGTTCGAGCACGCGCGCTTTTGCGCCGAGGCGCGGCGCGTGCTCGCCTCGGATGGCGTGGTTGCGCTTTGGAGCTACGCCGAATCGCGGGTGGATCCGAAGGTGGATGCGATCTTCGATGAACTGCACCATGGCACGCTCGCGCAGGACTGGCCCGACGAGCGGCAGCATGTGATCGATCGCTATCGCGAGTTGCCGTTTCCCTTCAAGCCGATTGCCGCGCCCGCCTTCAAGATGCGCAGCGAATGGAGCCTGGCCCAGTACCTGGCCTACCTGTCGAGCTGGTCGGCGAGCCAGCGCCATCTCAAGCGCACGGGGGTGGACGCCGTCGCGGCGATCGCGGATGCGATGCGCGCGGCCTGGGCAGACCCCGAGGCCGTGCGCACCGTGCAGTGGCCGCTGCTGCTGCTGGTCGGCCGCCGCTGAACCGGTAGGAGCGGCTTTCAGCCGCGACTGCTTCCGTGTAAAAGCAGTCGCGGCTGAAAGCCGCTCCTACGGTTGCTTAGTGAGTCGAGCTGCCGGCGGGCTTGCGCGCGCGCGGCGCGCGCTTGGCCGGAGCCTTCTTTGCGGCCGTGGTGGTGGTGGCGGCGCCGTTGGAGCGCATGTCGCGCGCGGCGACGCGCTTGGGCTTGGCGATGCCGGCGGCGGCCGCGGCCTCGCGGTCCTTCTTGCGCTTGCGCACGACCGCCACGGCGACGCCGAGACCGGCGAGCGCGACCGCACCGGCGGCGACCGCCACCGGATTCTTCCTGGCCGCCTTCATCGCCATCTTGCCGCCTTTCTTGGCGAGCGCGATGCCGGCGCCGACCGAAACGGCGCCCTTGACCTGCTTGGCCAGGCTCTTGGCAACGGGTACGACCGCGGTCATGCCGGTGCCGACCTTGCTGCTGACCGCTTCCACCGCCGCCGAGCCGGCGTCGCGCACCAGGGTCAGGCCGGTGCTGATCATCTTTTCAGTTTTCATGGCAATTTCCAGGCACGTGGGGACTGCGGGATCGCAGTCGGGGAACACCACGCTAGCGCAATCCGGATGAACGCGCTCTAAGTTTTTCGCGCCTACGTGCCGCGTGGTTTGGCGCGGTGGGTGGCGCGTGGCCGTCCACGGATCGTCCGGCCAGGGATGGCGCGGGTAGCGGCCCTTCATTTCCTTGCGCACCTCCGGGTAGGTGCGGTCCCAGAAGCCGCGCAGGTCCTGGGTCACCTGCAGCGGCTTGCCGCCCGGGGACAGCAGGTGCAAGGTCAGCGGCACGCGGCCCTCGGCGATGCGCGGGGTGTCGGCCAGGCCGAACAGTTCCTGCAGCTTCACTGCCAGCACCGGCGGCGCGTCGTGGGCGTAGTCGATGGCGCGCGCCAGGCCGGAGGGCACCTCGATACCGGTCGGCGCCAGGCGGTCGAGGGCTTGCCGCTGCGCCAGTCCAGGCGCGCCGCCAGTGCCTCGCCGAGTTCGCCTTCGCCCAATGCGTCCAGGCGCGTCTTGCCGCTGCAGCGCCGGCAGCAGCCAGTGCCGCGCGTGCGGCGAGCAGGGCCTCGTCGCGACAGGTCGGGCAGGCCCAGTTCCGGCAGCCAGTCGCGCAGGCAGCGCACGCGCTCGCGCCACTGCCGCGTCGCCTCGCGCCAGGGCAGCGCGTCCAGGCCGAGCTCGCCGACGCGTCGCTCAGTGCCTGCGCCGCCTGCGCCGGATCGATGCGCCCCGCCGGCCGCGAGTCGAGCACGATGCGGTCGAAGCGGCGCTCGCGCCGCGCTACCAGCGCGCGCGCCGCAGCGTCCCAGCGCACGATGTCGCCTTCGACGAAGCGCTGCGGGAAGTCGGCGCGCAGGCGCGCCTCGTCCACCGGCGCGGCGCGCAGCAGCAGCGAGTCGCGCGCCTCGAAGCGCAGTTCGCTGGCCACCAGCCAGGGCTCGCCGTACAGCGCGCTGTCGTCGGCCAGGCGCGCCATGCGGCCGTTGGCGAGCTGGTAGCGGCGCGGGTCGCCGGGATGCTGGCGCGCGATGCGGTCGGGAAAGGCGTGCGCGAGCAGGTCGCCGAGCGCATGCGCGGGTGCTTCGACCGGCGGCTTGGCGGCGCAGCGCAGGCGCCGCCGCCATTGCGCGCTGGCCTGGTCGATCGCCGCCAGCGCGCCGCGGTTGGCATCGGCCGGCGCGCGCCCGCCGCGGAAGGCCGCCAGCGCCTGCCAGCGCGCCGCCCAGTCGTCGCGACGCGCGCGCAGCAGCGGATCGCGCGCCTCCACCAGCGCCGCCAGGTCGCAGGCCAGCGCGCTGCTCGGCACCCGCGGGGGCCGCCAGCAGCATCGCCGCCAGCCGCGGGTGCGTGCCCAGCGCCAGCATCTCGCGTCCGTGCGCGCTGATGCGCAGGTCGGCGCCGAGCGCGCCCAGCTGCTGCAGCAGTTCGCGCGCGGCGGCGAGCGCACCGGCCGGCGGCGGATCGAGAAAGCGCAAGGCGTCGCTGCCCCAGGCAGCGAGCTCCAGCGCGAGCGTCGGCCAGTTCGACCTGCGCGATCTCCGGGCTGCGCACCGGTTCCAGCCGCTGCGACGGCCGGCCACAGGCGCAGCGCCGCCCCGGGCGCGACGCGGCCGGCGCGGCCGGCGCGCTGGTCGGCCGACGCCTGCGAAATGGTCACCAGCTCCAGCCGCGAGAATCCGCTGTTGGGGTCGTAGCGCGGCTCGCGCGCCTGGCCGCTGTCCACCACCACGCGCACGCCCGGCAGGGTCACGCTGGACTTCGGCGACGTTGGTTGCCAGCACCACGCGTCGGCGCCCCTGCGGGATCCGGATTCAGTGCTTCGCTCTGCCGCTTCCAGCGCCAGGTCGCCGTGCAGCGGCAACACGCGCGTGCTGTCGCCCGCGGCCTCCAGTCGCGCGGCGAGCACGCGCTCGGCGGCGTCGATCTCGCGCCGCCCGGGCAGGAACAGCCAGCACGTCGCCTTCGTGCTCGCCAGCGCCTGTTCGATGCAGCGCAGCAGTTGTGCCTGCGCCGGCTCGTCGCGGCGCGCGGGGAAGTGCGAGACCGTGACCGGATGGCTACGGCCCCCGGAGGCGATCCGCGGCGCGTCCAGCCATGCGCGCCAGTTGCGCGCCATCGAGCGTGGCCGACATCACCAGCAGGCGCAGCTCGGCGCGCAGCTGCGCCTGCACGTCCAGCGCCAGCGCCAGGCCGAGGTCGCCGGACAGGTGGCGTTCGTGGAACTCGTCGAAGACGATCGCGGCCACGCCCTCGAGCGCGGGATCGTCCTGCAGCCAGCGCGTCAGGATGCCCTCGGTCAGCACCTCGATGCGCGTGCGCGCGGACACCTTCGACTCGAAGCGGATGCGGTACCCGACCGTGTCGCCGACGGCCTCGCCCAGCTGCCGGGCCATGAAACCGGCCGCGGCGCGCGCCGCCACCCGCCGCGGCTCCAGCACCAGGATGCGGCCGTCGCCGCGCCACGGCGCCGACAGCAGCGCCAGCGGCACCTGCGTGGTCTTGCCCGCGCCCGGCGGCGCTTCCAGCACCAGCCGCGGGTGCGCTTCCAGCGAGGCCAGCAACTGCGGCAGCAGCGGAGTGATCGGGAAATCCATCGGCCGATGGTAGCGGTCGGCTACCATGCGCGGCCATGGAGACCGCCGCGCCCTTGCCTTCGCCGATCGAGCTGGTCGATATCGGCGCCAACCTCGGCCACGAGAGTTTCGCCCACGACCTCGAGCGACGTACTGCAGCGCGCGCGCGCCGCCGGCGTGGTGCAACTGGTGGTGACCGGCGCCAGCCGCGAGGGTTCGCGCGCGGCGCTGGCGCTGGCGCGCGCGCACCCGGGCCTGCTCTACGCCACCGCCGGCGTGCATCCGCACCACGCGCTGGAGGTCACCGCCGAAGGCGAGGCCGAACTGCGCGACCTGCAGTCGGCGCCGGAAGTGGTCGCCAACGGCGAGTGCGGACTGGACTATTTCCGCGATCTTTCGCCGCGACCGGCGCAGCGCCGCGCCTTCGAGCGCCAGCTCGAGCTGGCGGCCGCGAACGGCAAGCCGCTGTTCCTGCACCAGCGCGACGCGCACGCCGATTATCATGGCCATCCTGCGCCAGTTCGATGGCCGCCTCGGCCCCTGCGTCACCCACTGCTTCACCGGCACGCGCGCGGAAATGTACGAATGCCTGGATGCCGGCCATTCGATCGGCATCACCGGCTGGCTGTGCGACGAGCGCCGCGGCCAGCACCTGCGCGAGATCGTGCGTGACATCCCCGCCGACCGCCTGCTGGTCGAGACCGACGCGCCCTACCTGCTGCCGCGCACCGTGAAACCGGCGCCCAGCCACCGCCGCAACGAGCCGATGTACCTGCGCCACATCGTCGAGGAGCTGGCGCGCGACCGCGGCGAAGAACTCGCCGTCACCGCGGCGCTGAGCACCGCCAACGCCCGCGCCTTCTTCCGCCTGCCGGCGCCCTGATCGACGATCAGGCGGCCGTGCCGCCGGCGCCCTTGTCCTTGCCGCCGAACAGTTTCCTGAGCGCCACGCCGACCGCAACCAGGCCGACCACGACGAACTTCTTGAACGCCAGCAGGAACACGCCGATCTTGGCGAACAAGCCGGCCTTGGCCGCGATTCCGCCGCCCACCAGCGCCGCCAGCCCATAGGCCGCCGCCTTGTCGGTGTCCGGATCGAAGTCGGCGTAGCGCTTGCCGGCGTCGAACTCGGCCATCGGCAGCACCGACTGCATACCCGCCTGCACCAGCGCCAAGTCCTGCATGTCGGCGACCGCATTCATGCTCAGGAATCCTTCGCGACCGAGCACGCGGATATCGTAGTTAAGCGTGTTCGCCTGCGATTCGCTGAAGTCCAGCTCGCGCGCCCAGAAGATGCGCTTGCTGGCGGCGTCGTAGCGCGGCGGCTGCGCCCAGCCCACGATGTCCACGGTGCCGTAACCAGCCTCCTTGCGCTGCGCGTTCTCGTCGGCGCTGGCTTCCTGCATGTCTTTCATCACCTGCGCGTAGTCCACCTTGGCGGCGTCCTCGTCGGAGATGTGGCCCTCGTCGGCGTAGGTCACGACGACCGCCCACGAGTGCTCCGAACCCAGGCCCGCGTTCTGCGGCACCAGCAGGCCCAGCACGCTCTCGTCCGGCGGGTTGCCCCAGTACTGCTCGAGCACCTTGCGCGCGTCGGCCTGCTCCAGGTAACGGAAGCCGGGTTTTACGTGCAAGGTGGCGCCGGCGTCGGCGATCTTGATGTCGCCACTGCGGTAGTTGAGCGAGCGCAGGAACTGCAGTTCCTGCGCCTTTTCGGCCGGAATCTCGTCGGCCCGGGCGGCGGGCGCGCACAGCAACGCGGCCAGCACGGCCGCGGCAAGGATGGAACGCATGTTTTCCCCTGGAAGAATGGGGCCGCCGACGTGCTGTCGTGGCCTGTGCAAAGGCTGCCCGAGCAGGCCGGGAAAAACAAGGCGGCGGTGCGCTGGATCCGCGCCCGGGCGCGCGGCAGTTGCGGTGTGCGCCGGCGCTGGTGAGACTGGGACACCCATGCTCCAGATAACCCCCAGCCTCGGCCTGCCCGAGGACGAACTAGTCGAGCGCTTCGTGCGCGCCAGCGGCCCGGGCGGGCAGAACGTCAACAAGGTGTCGACCGCGGTGGAGCTGCGCTTCGACGCGGCGCGTTCGCCGAGCCTGCCCGAGGAGCTGCGCGTGCGCCTGCTCGCGCGCCGCGACCGTCGCATCACCGGCGAGGGCGTGGTGGTTATTTCCGCGCAGCGCTTCCGCACCCAGGAACGCAACCGAGAGGACGCGCGCGAGCGCCTGGTCGCGCTGGTGCTGGCCGCGCTGCACGTGCCGAAGAAGCGGGTGCCGACCAAGCCGAGCCGCGGCGCGAAGGAACGCCGGCTCGGCGCCAAGCGCGAGCGCAGCAGCATCAAGAGCGGGCGCGGCTCGCGCTGGGACGGCGATTGAACGCGGCGCCGCGCATCGCGCCGCTGTCGCCGAACGCGCCGCGCACCGACGGCGGCGCCTTTGGCCGCGCCCTCGGGCGCGCGGTGCTGGCGCTGGGCGGCTGGCGCGTGACCGGCGCCTGGCCGGACCTGCCGCGCGTGGTGGTGATCGTGGCGCCGCATTCCTCGGCCTGGGACGCGATCTGGGGCATCGCCGCCAAGCTCGCGCTGGGCCTGCGCATCGTCTTCATCGGCAAGAAGGAGGCCTTCTGGGGCCCGATCGGCTGGATCCTGCGCGGCGTCGGCGGACTGCCCGTGGACCGCAGCGCGCCTGGCGGGATCGTCGAACAGGTGGTGGCCGAGATGCAGAAGGCGGAGCGCATGTGGTTCGTGCTCGCGCCCGAAGGCACCCGCCGCAAAGTCGATAATTGGAAGCCAGGCTTCTGGCGCATCGCCCGCGCCGCCGGCGTGCCGGTGTTCTGCATCGGCTTCGACTACCCGAGCCGGCGCATGGTGCTCGGCGAAACCGTGCAGCTCAGCGAAAACCTCGAGGCCGACATGCAGCGCATACGCGCGCTGTTCGCCGGCTACCGCGGCAAGAACCGCAACGCCTGAGATGGCCGGCAAGACGCTCAGCCGCGAGGACGCGCTGCAGTACCTGCGGCGTTACCCAGAGCATGGCCGGATCGCGGTCGCCATCAACATCGCGCTGGTGCTGGCGGGCAACGCGCTGGTGTTCTGGCTGCTGTGGAGCGGCCTGCTGCGCGCCGCGCACCTGATCGTGCTGGTGATGGTGGAGACCGCGCTGTTGTTCGCGCTCGGCTGGTGGCTGCAACGGCAGGTGCCGCGCAAGGACTGGGCCGAAGAGCCGAAGCCGGCGCGCGAGCGCTGGTCGGTCGGGATCTTCATGCTGTTCTGGCTGGGCGGCGCCTACGGCATGACCTTGCTGATGGTGCAGGGCTACGGCGACCTGCGCGCGCTGCTTACGTCGCCGCGGGCGTGGATCGACGCCGGCCTGCTCTGGCCGCTGGCGTACACCGCGGTGCTGGCCGTGGTGCACATCGTGCTGGACCTGGCGCACTACCGCCGCCATGGCGGCCCCTTCCAGTCCACCCTCGCCCACGACACCATGGCGCGCGTGCTGACGCTGGTGCTCGGCGGCATCCCCTTCGCGATGCCTTTCTTCGTCGTGGTGCTGGGCGGCCTGAAGGGCGTGGAGTACGTCGCGAAGAAGGCGAAGGTGGCGCCGGAGCAGTCGCTGTTTGCCAGCGCGGCGATGCTGGGCGTGGCCTGGGGCAGCTTCGCGCTGGTGGACTGGCTGATCCACGCCGGCGTTACCGGCTGGGCGGTCGGCTTCGTGTTCGCGAAGCTGATTTCGGAACTGATGGTGGCCTGCGTGCCGCTGGTGATGGGGCACGTGGCCAGGCACGGCCCCTGATCAGCGTTCGGAGTGGCCCGGTGTCGAAATAGTCGCGGCGCTCGAACAGGCCGGGCTTGATCAGGTCGATGAAGGCGCGCGCCTGCGGGCTACAGGTACTTGCCCTTGCGCATCACCACGCCGTAGCTGCGCGGCGGGAAGTACTCGCGCAGGTTGCGCACTTCCAGCCGCGTCGCGGTCGGCTTCGGTGAGGCAGATGCCGGTGACGATGGAGATGCCCAGGCCCATGGCCACGTACTGCTTGATGACTTCCCAGCCGCCGACCTCCAGCGCCACCGTGTAGGGCACGCGCCGCTGCTGGAACACCAGGTCCACCAGCCGGTAGGTGGTCAGGCGCTCGCGGCGGCAGGATCAGGCCGTAGGGCGAGAGATCCTCGAGCCGCAGGTTCTCGCGTTTGCTGGCCAGCGGATGGTCCGGTGGCATGATCAGCATCGGGTCGAAGGAGTACACCGGCGCGTAGCGAGGTCGGTGGGCACGTCGAGCATGGAGCCGACGGCGAGGTCCACGCGCGTCGCGGCGCAGCAGGCCCAGCCCGTCCTTGCCGGTGACGTTGTGCAGCACCAGCTGCACCTCGGGATGCGCTTCGCGGAAGGCCTGCACCAGGGTCGGCAGCAGGTAGAGGATGGTCGAGCTGCCGGCGGCGACGTGCAGCTCGCCCGCCTCCAGGCCCTTGAGCTTGTTGCGGAATTCGCGCCTCGATGCCGTCCAAGCCCTCGACCAGCGGCCGGGCCAGGTCGTACAGGGCCTGCGCCCTCGCGGGTCAGGCTGAGCGCGCCGGCCGACCGCGCTCGAACAGGCGCGCGCCCAGTGTCCCGCTCCAGCGCCTGCAGCTGCAGGGTCACCGCCGGCTGGCTGAGGAACAGGGCCTCGGCGGCGCGCGACACCGAGCCCAGCCGCGCGCACCTGGCAGAAGGCCCGCAAGGGCTTCAGGCGGTCGCCCTTGTAGTAGAACGCGTGGCCTTGCCCTTGCCGCCGCCCGACCCCCTGATAGGAGCCGGCTTGTTAGCCGTCGGACTGCATACTATATTTGCGCATGTTAATAGTCAAGTCCATTGAAACATTTGCTTTGTCAAATCAGCCCGCCATCGGCCTAGCTGTCGAGCTCCGATCGGACCTACGAGCACCCACCCAGGCGACGCCGAACTGCCGCGACCGATCCGCCTGCCCGCGACGGCCCGGTCGCCGGCGCAGGCCGCCCTGCTGACCCCGGCGCGCCCTGGACTTCCTGGCCGAGCTGCACCGGCGCTTCGAGCCCGACGCGCCAGCGCCCTGCTCGCGCGCCCGCCGCGCAGCGCCAGGCGCGCTTCGACGCCGGCGAGCTGCCCGACTTCCGCGCCGACACCGCCGCCATCCGCGACGGCGACTGGCGCGTGGCGCCGAACTGCCCGGCAGCGCTGCGCGACCGCCGCGTCGAGATCACCGGGCCGGTCGATCCGAAGATGGTCATCAACGCGCTCAACTCCGGCGCCAACGTGCTACATGGCCGACTTCGAGGACTCGACCGCCCGACCTGGGACAACCTGCTGCTCGGGCCAGCAGACCCTGCGCAAGGCCGTCGCCGGCACGCTCGACTGCATGGCGCCGGACGGCGGCAAGCACTACGTGCTGCGACCCGGACCGCGACGACCGTGCTGATGGTGCGCCCGCGCGGCTGGCACCTGGACGAGAAGCACGTGCTGGTCGACGGCACGCGCATGAGCGGCAGCGCTGTTCGACCTGGGCCTGTTCGCCTTCCACAACGCCGCCGCGCTGCAGCGCGCAGGGACGCGGCCCGTACTTCTACCTGCCCAAGCTGCAGTGCGATGGAGGAGGCGGCGCTGTGGGACGAGGTGCTGGCCTTCATCGAAGCGCGCCTCGGGCCTGCCGATCGGGCACGATGAAGGTCACGGTGCTGATCGAGACGCTGCCGGCGGTCTTCGAGATGGACGAGATCCTGCACGCGCTGCGCGGCCGCATCGTCGGCCTCAACTGCGGCCGCTGGGACTACATCTTCTGCTACATCAAGACCTTCCGCGCGCCACCGCGACCGCGTGCTGCCCGAGCGCAGCCAGGTCGGCATGACGCAGCCCTTCCTGAAGGCCTATTCGGAACTGCTGATCCAGACCTGCCACCGCCGCGGCGCGCTCGCGATGGGCGGCATGGCGGCGCAGATCCCGATCGCCGGCGACCCGATCGCCAACGACGAGGCGCTGGCGCGCGTGCGCGCCGACAAGCTGCGCGAAGTGGCCGCCGGCCACGACGGCACCTGGGTCGCGCACCCGGCGCTGATCCCGATGGCGCGCGAAATCTTCGACGCCGGCATGCCGGCGCCGAACCAGCTCGGCAGTGCGCGCGACGACGTCAGCGTCGACCGCGACGCCCTGCTGATCGCGCCCGAGCGTCGGCACCATCACCCGCGCCGGCTTCGACGGCAACGTCGAGGTCTGCGTGCGCTACCTCGCCGCCTGGCTCGACGGCCAGGGCTGCGTGCCGATCCACTGCCTGATGGAAGACGCCGCCACCGCCGAGATCGCGCGCGCGCAGCTGTGGCAGTGGCTGCACCACGGCGGCCTGCACCTGGACGACGGCACGCCGGTCGACTTCACCGCTGTTCGACCGCGCCCTGCTCGGCGCTGCCGGCAAGCCTGGCCGACCGCCTGAGCCTGCCCGGCGGCACGCCGCATCGACGAGGCCATCGCGCTGCTCGACGAGCTGACCCATGCCGAGGAACTCGCCGAGTTCCTGACCCTGCCCGCCTACGAAGCTGACTCTGACTAGGACCGCACCCGCCTACTCGCCCGAGCTTCCCAAGCATCGGGCTAAGTCCTCCCCGACGCTCCAAAGGAACCGCCATGACCACGACCCTCCCCACCGCCGAACAGACTGAAGCAGACTGGGCCACCGACCCGCGCTGGGCCGGCGTCGACCGCGGCTACACCGCCGAGGACGTGGTGCGCCTGCGCGGCACCGTCGCCGATCGAGCATTCGCTGGCGCGCCTGGGCGCCGAGAAGCTGTGGAAGCTACCTGCAGCGACAAGCCGTTCGTGAACGCGCTCGGCGCGCTCACCGGCAACCAGGCCATGCAGCAGGTCAAGGCCGGGCTCAAGGCGATCTACCTCTCGCGGCTGGCAGGTCGCGGCCGACGCCAACCTCGCCGGCGAGATGTATCCCGACCAGTCGCTGTACCCGGCCAACTCGGTGCCGCAGGTGGTCAAGCGCATCAACAACACGCTGCTGCGCGCCGACCAGATCCACCACGCCGAAGGCAACGACAGCATCGACTGGCTGCAGCCGATCGTGGCCGATGCCGAGGCCGGCTTCGGCGGCGTGCTCAATGCCTTCGAGCTGATGAAGGCGATGATCGAGGCCGGCGCCGCCGGCGTGCACTTCGAAGACCAGCTCGCCAGCGTGAAGAAGTGCGGCCACATGGGCGGCAAGGTGCTGGTGCCGACCCAGGAAGCGGTGCAGAAGCTGATCGCCGCGCGCCTGGCCGCCGACGTCGCTCGGCGTGCCGACCCTGATCGTCGCGCGCACCGACGCCGAGGCCGCCGACCTGCTCACCAGCGACGTCGACGACAACGACAAGCCGTTCTGCACCGGCGAGCGCACCGTCGAGGGCTTCTACAAGACCCGACCGGGCATCGACCAGGCGATCAGCCGCGGCCTGGCCTACGCGCCCTACGCCGACCTGGTCTGGTGCGAGACCGGCAAGCCGGACCTCGACGTTCGCCGCGCAAGTTCGCCGAGGCCATCCACGCCAAGTTCCCGGGCAAGATGCTGGCCTACAACTGCTCGCCGTCGCTTCAACTGGAAGAAGAACCTCGACGACGCCACCATCGCCAAGTTCCAGAACGAGCTCGGCGACGATGGGCTACAAGTTCCAGTTCATCACCCTGGCCGGCTTCCACGCGCTCAACTACTCGCATGTTCAACCTGGCGCACGGCTACGCGCCGCAACCAGATGAGCGCCTTCGTCGAGCTGCAGGAGGCCGAGTTCGCCGCCGCCGACGCGCGGCTTCACCGCCGTCAAGCACCAGCGCGAGGTCGGCACCGGCTACTTCGACGCGGTCACCCAGGCCATCCAGGGTGGCACCAGCTCCACCACGGCGCTGAGCCGGCTCGACCGAGGAAGAGCAGTTCCAGGCGCCGAACCAGGCCGCGGCCTGAGTCGTCTCGAACGCGCCCTGAGCCGGAACAGGGCGGGGCGCGTCTTGCTGCGCTGCAAAATGTGCGATGCGTCGCACTCTTGGATACACTCGGCCGCTTCGTTTCCGCAAGGCCCCCCGGTGATCACGCATCGACTCCCCCTCGCAACCGGCGCCACGCGTCGACGGCCCGATGTTGCCCAGCGCCCTCGCAGCGCCGCCGAATGGGCGCTGCTGTCCTGCGGTCGGCGTCAGCCGCGCGGTGCTGCCGGGCGAGCAGCTGTTCCGCCGCGGCGACGACGCGCAGAGCATGTACCTGATCGACACCGGCGAGGTCCGGCTGGGCTTCGACGACGGTCTGGCCGACAAGATGCTGGGCCGCGGCCAGTACTTCGGCGAGCTGTCGGTGTTCGTCGGCCAGCACCTGCGCTTCGCCCGCGCGGTGGTGGAAACCGCGGGCGTGCTGTTACGAGATCAGCGCCGAGACCTTCGCCGGCCTGCTCGAGCGCGAGCCGGCGCGTGATCTCGCGCTTCATGCAGCGCAGCTTCGCCTACCTGGTGGCCGGCGAGCACCAGCTGATGCAGAGCCTGCGCCGGCGCAACGAGGACCTGATGCAGACCCTGGACACGCTGCGCCAGACGCGCAGCGAGCTCAGCTGTCGCGCAGCAGCTGGTGCGCACCGACGACCTCACCGGCCTGGCGAATCGTCGTGGCCTGTACCGCTACCTCGACGAGCTCGGCTCGCGCTACCCGCTGTCGGGCAAGCGCCTGGCGCTGCTGCTGATCGACATCGACCAGTTCAAGTTGCTCAACGACCTCAGCGGCCACCTGGTCGGCGACGCCGTGCTGCGCGCGGTGGCCGACGAAATCCGCGCCGTCGCCGGCCCGCTGGAGCTGCCCTGCCGCCTGGGCGGCGACGAGTTCGCGCTGCTGCTGCGGGTCGCCGACGACGGCGACCTGGCCAACCGCGCGCTCGGCCTGATCGCGGCGATCCGCGCCTTGCGCCTGCCCTGCCTGCGCGAGCACCGCCTGACCATCAGCGTCGGCGGGGTGTTCTGCGCCGATCCGGGCGGCTGGTCGAGCTGGTACAGCCAGGCCGATCTCGCCCTCTACGAGGCCAAGAGCCGCGGCGGCGATCGCTGGCGGCTGTCGCTTTAGGGCTGATCCGGCGTCCCCCCATGCGCGCGGGGGAACTCGCCTGATGTCCGCGCTGGCCTCGCGGCTGGCATTTTGGCGTTGCTGAATACACCCGGCCAACCAGGCAACGAATGAACCTGAGGGTCCCCCTCCCACCACGCGATGCCGTCGGCAGCCCGGTCATGCCCGTGCTGCGCGCGGTGCTGTTGGCGGACCTGGCCGACTCCACCGCCTTCGTGCAGCGCTTCGGCGACGCGCGCGCGGCGGCGGCGCTGCAGCGCCTGGACCTGCTGATCCGCGACCTGCTCGAGTTCACCGGCGGGCGCCTGATCGACAAGGCCGATGGCCTGCTGGCCATTTTCGAACGTCCGATCCAGGCGGTGGACTTCGCGCTGCGCTACCAGCACGGCGCTGCGCGAGTTCAGCGTCGACGAAGGCGCGCCGCCTGGCGGCGCGCGTCGGCATCCATGTCGGCGACGCTGATGACCTGGAGCAACAGCGAGCAGGACGTGCGCGCCGGCGCCAAGCCGCTCGAAGTCGAAGGCCTGGCCAAGCCCGTGGCCGCGCGCCTGATGGCGCTGGCGTTGCCGGGCCAGATCCTGATGTCGAGCATGGCGCAGGCGCTGGCGCAGCGCGCGCAGGCCGAACTGGGCGAGCGCGCCGAGCGGCTCAGGTGGATGTCGCACGGCCGCTACCGCTTCAAGGGCGTACCGGCCCCGGTGCTGGTGCACGAAGTCGGGGAGGTCGGCGCCTCGCCGCTCAAGCAGCCGCCTTCGGGCCACAAGGTCTGGCGCGAGCTGCCCTTGTGGCGCCGCCCGCCGGTGCTGGCGGTGGAGCTCATGCTGTTCCTCGCCGTGATCGGCTTCTACGGCTGGACGCTGCTGCGCAGCCCGCCGGCGCTGGCCTTCCAGCAGCGCGACTGGGTGGTGGTCGGCGACCTCAACAACTTCACCGGCGACGTGCGCCTCGACGATTCGCTCGACACCGCCCTGCGCATCAGCCTCGAACAGTCGCGCTACATGAACGTGGTGCCGGAGATGAAGGTGCAGTCGGTGCTGCGGCGCATGGGTCGCGGACCCGAAGCCACCGTCGATCGCGCCATCGGCAGCGAGATCGCGCTGCGCGAAGGCGCGCGTGTGCTGGTGCTGCCCTCGGTGGCCGAGGTCGGCGGCAAGCTGCGCGTGAGCCTGGAGGTGGTGGATCCCACCAACCAGGTCACTGTCTACGCCGATTCCGCCGAAGGCCGCGGCATCGAATCGGTGCTGGTGTCGCTGGATACGATCAACGGCCGCCTGCGCGAGAAGCTCGGCGAGTCCATTGGCGACATCCGCACCAACGGCAAGCCGCTGGCGCAGATCACCACGCCCAGCCTGGAGGCGCTACGCCTGTACACGCTGGCGAATGAGGCCGCGATGCAGCATTACCGGTTCGACGAGTCGATGCGCCTGCTCGACCTGGCGCTGCGCGAGGACCCGGAGTTCGCCCTGGCCTGGTCGTCCCGGGCGCGGCTGCACCTGGCGAACAGCGATCTGCCGCGTGCCCGCGCCGACCTGACGCAGGCGGTCCGGTTCCGTGCACGCCTGAGCACGCGCGAAGCCCTGACGGTGGACACCGGACTGGCCGAGTTCGGCCCCGTGCAGTCGAGGATCGACATCTGGAAAGTGGTCGCCAGCCTCTATCCCGACGTCTACCGCGCGCACTACCAGATCGCCTTCAACCGCGGCTTCTACCTGCAGCAATACCAGCAGGCCCTGGTCGACCTGAAGCCCGCGCTGGTGCCGCAGAACCAGCGGCACGCCAACGCCTTGCACCTGATGGGCCTGCTCAATACTGGCCTGGAACGCATTCCCGAGGCGCGCCTGGCCTTCGAGCGCGGAGAGAGCCTCGGCGGGCGCGATCCCCTGCGTTATCACGCCTACACCTACGCGGTGCAGCGGCAGTTCGATCGCGCCCGGCAACTGCTCAAGGGCGAGGCCCGGACCGGCTTTGCCGGCGCGGACCTCGACGCGCGCCTGCCCGAGATCAGCTTCCCGCTGGACGAGGGCAAATGGCAGGAGGCGCTGCAGGCGGCGAAGCAGTTGTCGGAAGCCGCGGTCGATGCGCCCTTGCAGAAGCGCACCTTCCGCGGCACCTGGCTCGGCCTGCGTGCTTACGAGCAGCCAGCCGCTGCACTGCCCGAGTTGCGCGCATTCGCGGAAACGGAGTTGGCGCGCGCGCGTCGGGTCGGGGATCCGGAGATCGAATCGTCGACCTTCGCCGCGCTCTATGCCTCGGCATTGCTGGCACGCCACGGCGACCCCGCGACGGCGGCGCGCACGGTGGCCGCGCTCGCTGAGTCGGTGCCCAGGCTGGGCTACCCGGCACTCGACGACATGCTGGCGATCGCGCAGGCTGAAATCGCTTTGCGAAATGACGATTCGCGCTCCGCCGTGGCGACCTTGCGCGCGCGTCTGACCGGCTCGGAATTGAACCAGGTCCACGCCGTGCTGCTGCGGGCCTATCTGCGCGACAAGTCCCTGGCCGACGCACGCCGTGAAGCCGAATGGCTGGCGACCCATCGCGGGCGCGCGTACGTGGAGTGGGGAAGCCAGTACCTGCTGCAACCGAGCAACGTACTGGAGAGCGACCTGGCGCTACTCACCCTCGCGGAGATCGGCGTTGAGACCGGCGACGAGTTGCTGGCCAGCCAGCAACTCGCGCGTTTCGAATCTGCCTGGAAGCAGCCCCCGGCCTTCCTGACCGGCCGCGTCCAGGCGCTGCGCCACTGGCTCAGTCAGCGCAAAAATCAAACGGCGCAAAGATCCGCCCGCTGACACCGGGGTTCTCGGTCGCGCGGTAGGCGCTCGCCATCCGGTCTTTGTCAGCAGCGATCTTCGCTTTGCTGGCCAGGCCGCCCTTGAGCTTCATGAGCGGCAGCACCGGATCCTTGCCTTCGACGCCGATGTCCTGTTCGGGCGTGTCGTGGCCGATCGAACTCAACGCGGCGCGCGCATCGCGCTCGAACTCGGCGCGGAAATCATCATCGTTGGCAAGGCCGTGCAGCAGCTTGTCGACGACCTCTGGCGAAAACTTCTTGCTCATCTGATCCATCCCCTGGTGCCCCGGTGTGGGGTCGAAGCAGGCTATCGGCTCGAATCGGGCGATGCAAGCCGCTGCCGTGGTGGCCATGCCAGTGGCACACTCCCGGTTTTCCAGGAACAACTCGACATGCAGCTCAAGCGTCCAGGCCTGCTCTCGGTGGAATTGCGCGACTGCCCCGAGCGCGCGCTGGCAAACCTGCTTGCGAGCGCAGGCGCCGCGGGGAGCGCGGCGCGCTGGTATGTCCAGGCCGCGCACCTGGGCGTCGAGGTGGCCGTCGAAGCCGAGGACCTGCACCTGCTCGCAGACTTGCCTGCGGACGCCACGCGCGCGCGCGCCGACCTGGAAGCAGCCTTCGGCGCGGGGCGGGTGGCGCGCCTGGTGGACGCCGGGCTGCTGATCGGCGACCACGAGGCGCATGCGCAGCTGCGCCGCAGCGACGAGGCGTTGCGCCGCACCGACTGGTGGGGTCCCGCCGCCGTGGCGCACAGTTTCGGCCGCTGGGATGGCGTCGATATTTCCGCGGACGAATTGCGCGAAGGCAAGCGCACGGTTTCCGGACTGGTGGCGCGCAATGGCGCACCGCCGCCGGAGGCGCTCGAGCTGAAAGCGCCGGAGGCGCGCCTGGCCTTGCCCCCGCCGGCGGATTCGGCGCTCGACCAGTTGTTGCGCGCGCGCGCCACTTGCCGGAACTTCGACCCCGCGGCCCAGCTGTCGTTGGGCGACTTCTCCACGTTGATGCACCGCGCCTTCGCCGCCCAGGGCAGCCTGGCGATGGATGCCGGCGCGGTGATGCTCAAGAAGAACAGTCCCTCGGGCGGCGGCCTGCATCCGATCGAGGCCTACGTGCTGGTGCAGCGACTGCAGGGCGTTGCGCCCGGCCTGTACCACTACCATTGCCTGCAGAATGCGCTGGAGCCCATGGCCATCCTGTCCGCGGAAGTCGCGGCGGCGCAGGCGCGCGAGCTGGTCGCCGGGCAGGACTGGTTCGCCAATGCGCCGGTGCTGGTGCTGCTGGCCGCCCGCTTCCAGCGCAACTTCTGGAAGTACCGCAAGCATGCCAAGTCCTGGAAGGTGATCCTGCTCGACGCCGGCCATCTTTCACAGACCTTCTATCTGGGCGCCACCGATCTCGGGCTGGGCGCCTTCGTCACCGGCGCGATCAACGATCGCTGCGCGGAGCGCCTGTTCGATCTCGACGGCCTGGCCACGGGTGCGATCGCCGTATGCGGGGTTGGTGCGCGCGCCGCCGGTGGGGCGCGCTTCGAGTTCGACCCGCTCGGCAAGGCCGTGCGCTGATCAGCCGACCTGCTGCGCGCTCTTGCGCGGCAGGCCGTCGCCCGCGTCCAGGTGCACCCACTCCACGCGCGTGTCCCAGAACACATGCGCCTGCGGCGCGCGGTCCAGGCGCTCGAGGAAATTGGCCAATGCGATGTGCAACTCGCCGGCCCAGCGCGTGCTGCGGAAGAACAGGCTGGAGCCGCAGCGGCTGCAGAAGCCGCGTTCGCCCTGCACGGAGGAGGCATACCAGCGCAGGCGTTGCTGCGGATCGGCGATCCGGCACTGCGTTTCTTCGAAGCCGGCCCAGGTGACGAAGGCGGCGCCGGCGCCCTGGCGGCACATCGTGCAGTGGCAATGCGCCACCCACTTGCTGGGCAGCGAGGCGCTGAACTCGACGTCGCCGCACAGGCAGCGACCACTGGCGGAGGGCATGGCGGCTCCGGCGCGGGCGGGGAGACGATTCTGGCACCCGCGTGCTGCTGTCGCCAGAGCACGGTCCGGGCAGCAGGCTCAGCCCAGCCCGCGATCGAATTGCCGGTAGCCGATCGCCTCGCCGAGGTGTTTGTGGTCGATGCGCGGCGCCCCGTCCAGGTCGGCGATGGTGCGCGCCACGCGCAGGATGCGTTGCGCCGCGCGCGCGGACAGCATCAGCTTGGCCATCGCCTCCTCGAGCAGCGTCTGCTCGGCATTCTCGAGCCGACAGTCGCGCTCGGTCTCGGCCTGCGACAGCGCGGTGTTGGTCTTGCCGGCGCGCCGCAGCTGGCGCTCGCGCGCGGCCAGCACGCGTTCGCGCACCGCCGCGGTCGGCTCGCCGCGTGGCGCGTCGCCGCGCAGTTCGGCGGGCTTCATGCGCGGCACGTCCACCTGCAGGTCGATGCGATCGAGCAGCGGGCCGGATAGCCGCCCGCGGTAGCGCAGCACGATCTCCTCGCTGCAGCGGCAGCGCCCGGATTCATCGCCGGCCCAGCCGCAGGGGCAGGGGTTCATCGCCGCGACCAGCTGGAAACGCGCCGGAAACTCGCAATGGCCGTCGGCGCGCGCGATCGTCACCACGCCCGATTCCAGCGGCTGGCGCAGGACCTCGAGCACGCCGGCGTCCACTCGGGCGAGTTCGTCGAGGAACAGCACGCCGTTGTGCGCGAGCGAGATCTCGCCGGGCCGCGGGCTGCGGCCGCCGCCGACCAGCGCGACCGCGCTGGCGGTGTGGTGCGGCGCGCGGAACGGACGCGCGCGCCAGTGCGCCAGGTCCAGGCCGCGGCCACCGACCGAAGCGACGGCCGCCGCCTCCAGCGCCTCGGCATCGCTCGATCGGCGGCAGGATGCCCGGGCAGGCGCGGCGCGAGCATGGTCTTGCCGCTGCCGGGCGGGCCGATGAACAGCAGGTTGTGGCCGCCGGCCGCGGCGATCTCGAGCGCGCGCCGCGGCTTGCGCCTGGCCGCGCACGTCGGCGAGGTCCGGCACGTCGGCGAGCGCGGCCGGCCAGCTCGGGCAGCGCGCCGCGCGGCAGGCGCTTGCCGCCGTCGAGATGCGCGCACCACTTCCAGCAGCGTGCGCGGCGGTGCAGCGCCTCGGCTCGCCGGCGCAGCGCGGCCTCGGCGCCGTTGCCCGGCCGGCACGATCAGCGCGCGCCCGTCGTGCGCGGTCGCCAGATGCCGCCGGCAGCACGCCGTCGACCGGGCGCAGTTCGCCGGTCAGCGCCAGCTCGCCGAGGAACTCGTAGCGCGTCAGCGCCTGCACGGCACCTGGCCGCTCGCCGCGAGGATGCCGAGCGCGATCGGCAGGTCGAAGCGGCCGCCGTCCTTGGGCAGGTCGGCGGGCGCGAGGCTGACGGTGATGCGGCGGTGGGAAACTCCAGTTGCGCGCACTGGATCGCGGCGCGCACACGATCGCGGCTTTCGCGCACCGCCGTCTCGGGCAAACCGACGATGTGCAGCGCCGGCAGCCCGGGGGCCAGGTAGACCTCGACCCGCACCGCCGGCGCGTGCACGCCCGTGCGGGCGCGGCTGTGCGCCAGCGCCAGTGACATCGGAAGGATGCCGCGCTTAGTGCTGCTGCGCGTCGGGCGTGGCGAGCCTGGCCTCGAGCACCTGCAGCGTGCGTTCGAGCGCGTCGAGTTTCTCGCGCGTGCGCAACAACACCGCGCGCTGCACCTCGAATTCCTCGCGCGTGACCAGGTCGAGTTTCGCCAGGCCGGCCTGCAGCGTCGCCTTGACGTTCTGCTGCAGCTCGTCGCCGGCGGCGCGCATGCCCGGCGGCACCAGTTCGCTGACGCGGCGGGCCAGCTCGTCGAGGGCCTTGAGGTCGATCATGCGCATGCTCCAGCGGGGACGGGGGTTCATTGCAGCGCGGATGGGAAAATGGCGCCATCGGAAAGCAGCGGCGCCGGGGCGGAGAAAATTCCGACACCCGGGGCCAACCATTCAACGCGATCCGGCGCGAGCAATCAATCGCGGCGCGACCGGCAAGGTGCAGGCTTCGACCTCCGGAGCCCGCCATGACCGCCGCCGCGCCGATCCTGAACACGGGCGACACCGCCTGGATGCTCACTGCCAGCCTGCTGGTGCTGATGATGAGCCTGCCCGGCCTGGCGCTGTTCTATGCCGGCCTGGTACGCGCCAAGAACGTGCTCAGCGTGCTCATGCAATGCGTGGCGATCGTCTCGCTGGTGACGCTGCTGTGGGTGGCCTACGGCTACAGCCTGGCCTTCAGCACCCAGGGCATGGTCGCCGGGCAGGTCAACTGGCAAGGTTCGTCGGCGGCCTGGACCGCGCCTTCCTCGCCGGCCTGAGCCGCGACAGCCTGGTGCTCGGGGTCCCGGAATCGGTGTTCGCCATGTTCCAGCTGACCTTTGCCGCGATCACCCCGGCGCTGATCGTCGGCGCCTTCGCCGAACGCATGCGCTTCGGGCCGCTGCTGGCCTTCGTCGCCCTGTGGCTCAGCTTCGCCTACCTGCCGCTGGCGCATATGACCTGGGCCGGCGCCGGCGGCCTGTTCTGGGACTGCGGCGTCCCATTTCGCCGGCGGCACCGTGGTGCACATCAACGCCGGCGTCGCCGGGCTGGTGGCGGCGCTGATGATCGGCAAGCGCCGTGGCTTCCCGCACACGATGATGCCGCCGCACAACCTGGCGATGACGCTGATCGGCGCCAGCCTGTTGTGGGTGGGCTGGTTCGGCTTCAACGCCGGCAGCGCGGTCGCCGCCAACGGCAACGCCGGCATGGCGATGCTGGTGACGCAGGTCGCCGCCGGCGGCGGCGGCGCTGGCCTGGATGGCGATGGAGTGGTGGCTGCACGGCAAGCCCTCGCTCCTGGGCATCGCTTCCGGCGTGGTCGCGGGCCTGGTCGCGGTGACGCCGGCCTCGGGCAGCTGCGGCCCGCTTGGCGCGATGGTGATCGGCGCCGCCGCCGGCTGCCTGTGCTTCCTGGCCTCGTCGCGGCTGAAGCGCCGGCTCGGCTATGACGATGCCCTGGATGTGTTCGGCGTGCACGGCGTCGGCGGCATCGTCGGCGCGCTGCTCACCGGCGTGTTCGCCAGCAAGGCGCTGGGCGGCATCGGCTACGTCGAGGGCGTGGGCATGGCGGCGCAAGTCGGCAAGCAGGCGTTGGCGGTGGCCGTGACATGCGCATGGAGCGGCCTGGTTACTGGCGGGGCACTCTATTTGGTGTCGAAGTTCGCCCTCCTGCGCGTGGACGCCGAAGCCGAGACCAATGGCCTCGACCTCGCCCTGCACGACGAGCGCGGCTACAACTTGTAATCTAGCCCTTCGACCCGAGGACGCCCCTAATGAAACTGGTCATGGCCATCATCAAGCCCTTCAAGCTCGACGACGTGCGCGACGCGCTGGCCGAGGTCGGCGTGCACGGCGTCACCGTCACCGAGGTCAAGGGTTTCGGCCGGCAGAAGGGCCACACCGAGCTGTATCGCGGCGCCGAGTACGTGGTGGATTTCCTGCCCAAGATCAAGCTCGAGGTCGCGGTCGCCGACGACCAGGTGGACCGCGTGATCGAGGCGATCATCAAGGCGGCGCGACACCGGCAAGATCGGCGACGGCAAGATCTTCGTCACCAACTCGAGCAGGTGATCCGCATCCGCACCGGCGAGCTCGACGGCGACGCGCTCTGAGGCGCTTCCGCCCACACCTGCTGATTGCCGTTGCGCTCGCGACGTTGTTCGCCATCGCGACGATGCCGCCGATCGCGCAGCCGCTCGCCTACCACCGCTTCGCGGACGCGCGCACGCTGCTCGGCCTGCCGAATTTCTGGAACGTGCTGTCGAACCTGCCTTTCTTGCTGGTCGGCCTGGCCGGATTGCGCTGGCTGCTGGGCCATCCCGGCGCCAGCGAGCGCGTATTGCGACCCGCGTGGCTGCTCCTGTTTGCCGGCGTCGCGCTGGTCGGGCTGGGCTCGGCCTGGTACCACCTGGCGCCCTCCAACGGCGCGCTGGTCTGGGACCGGCTGCCGATGACACTGGCCTTCATGGCGCTGTTCTCGGTCGTGATCGGCGAGCACATCAGCCTGCGCCTGGGTCGGCAGGCGCTGTGGCCGCTGCTGGTGGCCGGCGTCGCCTCGGTGCTGATACTGGCGCGCCAGCGACGACCTGCGCCCCTACGCGCTGGTGCAGTTCCTGCCGGTGCTGCTGATTCCGCTGATCCTGGGGCTGTACCCGCGCCGTGGCAGTACGCGGCATCTCTGGCCCGGCGCTGGCCTGCTATGTGCTGGCCAAGCTGCTGGAGCATTTCGATGCGTCGCTGCTGACCGCGCTTGGCGGCGGCATCAGCGGCCACAGCCTCAAGCATGTTGCCGCCGCGCTCGGCATGTACGCGCTGTTGCGGGGGCGGCACGCCCGCCAGTCCGGCGGTATCACCCCGCGCCACGGGCTTTGCACTAGGTGGCGCCATGAAATTTCCCGGAACCGCCATGACTCGCCACGCCAGCCTCACCACCCTCGTCCTCCTTGCCACCCTTTCGCTGGCCGCCTGCCGCCGGACGCCGCGCCGCCGGCCCCGGCCGCGCCCGCCGCCCCGGAAGCGCCGGCGGTGGCCGCCGAGCCCACCGCCGCCCCGGCCGAACTCAAGCCGGGTTCCGAGCTCAGCGTCACCCAGGTCGAAACCGGCGCCGATGTCGGCGACGACCTGCGCGTCATCACCGCGCTGGACACCTTCGCGCCCAGCGACACGGTGATCGTGGCGATCAGCTCGCCAACGCCGGCGCCGCGCCGGTCAACGGCCAGGTCACCGCGCGCTGGGTCGGCCCGGACGGGCAGATCTTCAACGAGGAAAGCCAGCAGCAGGATTTCAGCGGCCACCAGACCGTGAACTTCCGCGTCGCCGAGCCCAAGGGCTTCAAGCCCGGCAACTACAAGCTGGAAATCGCCCTCAACGGCAGCGTCGTGCAGACGCACGACTTCACGATCCGCTGATATCGCGCTGCGGCAATCGCGGCGCGCGCAGGCTCAGTCACCCAGCGCCGCGCGCATGAACTCCGGCTGCATCAGCGCGCCGGCGTGGATGCCGACGTTGTAGTACTGCGTCGCGAAGGACTTCGAACTGGCGTCACCCTCGCGGAACTGGGTGAGGTCGCGCGCCTGTTTGCTGGCGATGGTGCAGCTCCAGTAACCGGTCGGGTAGCAGGGCTGCGGGAAGGGCAGGGTGCGGAAGGACTGGAAGCCGGCTTCGGCCATGGTCGCGCGCATGTCCAGGATCAGCTGCATCAGCGCCAGCGGCGATTCGCTCTGCTGCACCAGCAGGCCGTCGGGGCGCAGCGCCTTCAGGCAGCTTTCGAAGAAAACGCGGTTGAACAGGCCTTCCGCCGGGCCGACCGGGTCGGTCGAATCGACGATGATCAGGTCGATGGATTCCGGGTCCGGCATCCGCCATGTACGCGATGCCGTCGTCCCACATCACCGTCGCGCGCGGGTCGCCGTTGCTCTCGCACAGCTCCGGGAAATACTTCTCGGCCATGCGCGTGACCTGCTCGTCGATATCGCACTGCACGACGCTGCGCACGCCGGGGGCGGCGCAGGACTTCACGCAGCGTGCCGCAGTCGCCGCCGCCGATGATCACCACGTCCTTCGGATCCGGATGCGTGAACAGCGGCGCGTGCGCCATCATCTCGTGGTAGAAGAAATTGTCGCGCGTGGTCACGATCATCGTGCTCGTCGATGAGCATGACGTTGCCCCAGTCGGTGCTCTCGTACATCTCGATCTTCTGGAACGGGCTCTGCACTTCCTCCAGCTTGCGCGTGATGCGCAGGCCAAACGCCGAGCCGGTGTCGTAGAAGTTCTCGTGGAGCCACTTCTGTGAACTATCGACCACGTTGCGGCTCCGGAAAGTTGATCGCAGGGCCGCCATTCTACCCGCGCCCAGCTATACCGCCTCTAACCCAGTCGCGGCTGAAAGCCGCTCCTACAGCGGTACAATCCCGCTTTCGCACCACACCCGCAGGAAGCGCCGCCCATGAGCGAGTGGTCGATCGACCGCGCCCGTCGCACCTACGCCGTCCCGCACTGGGGCGAAGGCTATTTCGACATTGACGAGGCGGGCGGCATCCAGGTGCTGCCACGCGGCGCCGAAGGCCCGGCGATCAGCCTGCCCGGCGTGGTCGACGAGGCCCTGGCCAGCGGCATGAAACTGCCGCTGCTGCTGCGCTTCTCCGACATCCTCGGCCATCGCCTCGGCCGTCTGCAGGCGGCGTTTGCGCGCGCCATGGACGAGCTCGACTACAGCGGCGGCTACACCGCGATCTACCCGATCAAGGTCAACCAGCACTACGGCGTGGCCGGCGAGCTGGCGGCGCGCGGCGGCCCCGGCTTCGGCCTTGAGGCCGGCTCCAAGCCTGAGCTGATGGCGGTGCTGGCGCTGTCGCAGCCCGGCGGCGTGGTGGTCTGCAACGGCTACAAGGACCGCGAGTACATCCGCCTGGCGCTGATCGGCCGCAAGCTCGGCCTGCAGACCTTCCTCGTGGTCGAGAAATCCTCGGAACTGCAGCTGATCATCGAGGAAGCGGCGAAGCTCGGGGTCAAGCCCGGCCTGGGCGTGCGCATGCGCCTGGCTTCGCTCGGC
>CAVPQV010000017.1:0-57030 GCA_963707625.1 uncultured Gammaproteobacteria bacterium | reverse complement strand
CCCTGATGCCGCCTGGCGAAGGCCCGGAGCCGGGCCCGGGGCAATCGCCCGGCGGCGGCGTGCCGGTGCTCGTCTCGGAAATCCTCGAGGCATTGCCGGTGGCGGTGCTGGTGATCGACGCGGCGCAACGCATCCGCGAGCTCAATAGCGAGGCCGCGCGCCTGTTCGGTTACCGGCGGGAAGCGCTGCTGGACGCGCCGCTGGAAACCTTGCTGCCCGACCGCGTGCGCGCGGCGCACGCCGGCTGGGTGCGCGACTTCGCCAGCCACCCCGAGCCGCGCGCGATGGGCGCCAACCGCGACCTGCTGGCGCGGCGCGCCGACGGCAGCCTGGTGCCGGTGGAGATCGCGCTCAAGCCGATCCACAGCGCGGGCGCGCTGTACGTGATCGCCGCCATCCTCGACGTGACCGCGCGCAAGGCGCTCGAGCAACGCGTGCTCGCCGACAAGAGCGAGCTCGAGCGGCAGGTGGGCGAGCGCACTGCCGAGCTGGAGCGGCTCACGCGCGAAGACCCGCTGACCGGGCTGGCCAATCGCCGCGAGTTCGACGCCCGCCTCGCGCTCGAGCACGAGCGCGCCGTGCGGCACGAGCTGCCGCTGTCGCTGGCCATGCTCGACCTCGACCACTTCAAGCGCGTCAACGACCGCTGGGGCCATGCCACCGGCGACGAGGTGCTGCGCCAGGTGGCGGCGATCCTGCGCGCGCAGTGCCGAACGGTGGACCTGCCGGCCCGCTACGGCGGCGAGGAGTTCGTGATCGCGATGCCCGACACCAGCCTGCTGGAAGCGAAGACCGTCTGCGAACGCATCCGCGCCGCCGTGCAGGCGCACGACTGGACGGCGCTGGAAGCCGGGCTGGCGGTCACGATCAGCATCGGCGTGGCGATGCGCCAGGCCTCGGATACGGCGCAGGCGCTGGTCGAATGCGCGGATGGCGCCCTGTACGAGGCCAAGGACAACGGCCGCAACCGGGTGGTGGCGCGCTTCCGCGGTTAGGGCAGGTGCGCCGCGTCGGCGGGCGCGCTGTCGAGGATGTCCTCGTCCACTTCCGCGCCGGACTCGGCGGGCATGTCCGTGAGCACCACGGTGGTGCCGGGGCTGATGCTGTCGTACAGCAAGCGGGCGAAGCCCGATGAAATGCGGAGCCTGCCATACAGCGCGTCCACGGCCGGCTGCGCTGGCGGCGTCGCGCCCATGGATACCTGCAGCCAGCGCAGGCGCGGCTTGCCAGGCACGTACAAGCTCTCCTCGCCAGTCGGGCCCGCCTGCAGCTGCAACACGGAAGTGCCCGGCGGCGCCGCGCCTTCGAACTCGATGTGCGCGCTGCCGATCTGCACGCCGTTGCGCAGCACGCGCAGGCGCCGGTCGGCGCTGCTCACCAGGATCGTCAACGGGCCGGAGGGTGCTGCCTCGGGCGACCATTGGAAGGATTCCAGCGAAGCCGGCCAAGCCGGTGGCGGTGGCGTGCTGGTCGTGGTTGCCGTGGTGGTCGTCGTTGCCGTCGTTGCCGTCGTTGCCGTCGTTGCCGTCGTTGCCGTCGTCGTCGCCGCAGTGGACAGCGGCGGCGCCAGCCAGCCCGGATGCACCCATTCCGGCGTGTGCGCGCGCGCGTCGGAAACGACCACGGTCATGCCCAGGTCGGTGACGTCGAACAGCCGGCGCGCGAACTCCAGCGGCAGGCGGATGCAGCCGTGCGAGGCCGGGTAGCCCGGCAGCCGGCCGGCATGCAGCGCCACCCCGCCCCAGGTCAGCCGCTGCATGAAGGGCATCGGCGCATCGTCGTAGAGGTTGGAGTAGTGCACCTTGCGCTTCTGCAGCACGGTGAACACGCCCGCCGGGGTGTCGTTGCCCGGCTTGCCGGTGGACACGGTGCTGACCGCGATGCGCACGCCGTTGCGGTACAGGTAGGCGCGCTGCTCGGGGATGCTCACCACCATCAGCAAGGGTCCGCTGGGCGCGGCCTCGGGGTGCCAGATGAAGGCGCCCGGCCGCAGCCGCTGCGGGTCGAACTCGACCGCGGCCGGCTCGGCACGGGCCAGACCGCCCGCGAGCAGCAAGGACAGGCATGACAGTGCGAGCAGGCGCAACATCTGCATTTCAGTCGCCAGGCGGTGCGGAAGGGACGCGCGCCGGTGCGGCGGGCGCATCGCCGCGCCGCGGCGAGGCGGGTTCGGGGCAACCCAGGCCCTGGCCCAGGCCTTTGAGGTAGGCGCGGCGGATGTTCCCCGCCTCGCGCGCCGCGAAGACTTCACGTTCGCGCCGCTCGGCGCCCGACAGGCGCCGCACCCAGCCGAAGTATGGAATCGCCGAGCGGACGCCGCCGATCACCAGGCGCAAGCCAAGGTCGTTGCGCTCCGCGCTCGGCGGCTCGAGGTCGGCGTCGGGGCCCAAGGCCGAGTCCAGGGCGCCGATTTCGGCACCCAGCCGGCTGCAATCACGCGGTTTCGGGTCGGCATAGGGTTCGAGCAGCGCCTGCAGCAGCACCTCCGGGATGTCGTGGCGGCTGAGGTCGAGGCTGCGCAGGGGGGAATTCAGCGCCTCGCTCGATGCCGTTGGTGGCGCAGGGGACGGCGCGGGCGGTGGCGCAGGCCGGGGGGCGGGATTGCTGGCGCAGGCGACCGCGCCCAGCATCACGGCCAGCAAGGCCGCGCATTGCGACACCTGCCGGTGGACCGGCATTGGCCGCGACTCAGGCCGCCCGCAACGACGCCGCCGCGCCGCAGGCGAGCAACGCCCGCAGTCCGTCCGGATCGCGCAGCTCGACTTCGCGCCCGTCGATGCCGATCAGCTCCAGCGACTGCAGTTTCGACATCGCGCGCACCACCGTTTCCAGCTGCAGCGCGAGGAAATTGCCGATCTCCGAGCGCGTCATGTGCAGCGACAGCTTGCGCGCGCTGAAGCCCCTCGCCTGCATGTGCGCCGCCTGCTCCAGCAGGAAGGCCACCACGCGCTTTTCCGCGCACAGGCTGCCGGTAGCCAGCATCCACTGCCAGTCGCGGCGGATCTCGGCGGCCAGCGTGCTGGCGAGCTGCTGCTGGAACGCCGGGCCGGCGGCGGCCAGCTGCTGGCGACTGAACTCCCAGATTTCGCCGAGCGACAGCGCCACGGCGTCGCAGGCGTAGAAGGATTCGCCCAGCGACTCCATCCCGACCAGGTCCCCGCGCATGCGGAAGCCGGTGATGCGCTCGCGCCCATCGTCGCTGGCGATGCTGGTCTTGAACACGCCGGAATGGACCAGGAACAAGCGAGCCGGCCGCCTGGCCGGCGCGGAACACGTGCGCCTTGGGCTTCATCAGTCGACGCTTCGGCTCGAGCGCCTGCAGCGCGGCAGCCAGCGTGCCCGGCGCTGCCTCGCGGGTCCAGGCGGCGTGGGTGGCGTGATCGGAGCAGCTGCTGGAGTCGAACATTGGAGTTCCCCTGGCCGGATCGGTATGGACGCAGGCTAGCGCCCCACCCCGGCGCAGCCGTGTCGGGGCGGTAACGGCATGTAACAGTCGGTAACAGACCGGGCCCCGGGCAGGCGTGCGCGGATTGATCCGCGTCAATGGCCGGCCGCGACGGCGCCGCTATCGTGGTGCCCGAAACCCTGGAGGCAAGAGCACATGGATCGGGTAGCGGGAAAGGTCTGCATCGTCACCGGCGCCGCGCTCGGCATCGGCCGCGCCTGCGCCTTGCGGCTGGCGGAGGAAGGCGCGCGCGTCGCGCTGTTCGACGTGCTCGACGACGAGGGCCGCAAGCTGGTGGACGAATTGCGCCACCGCTCGCTGGACGCGGACTACTGGCACGTCGACGTCTCCCGCGAAGCGCAGGTGCGCAGCGCGATCCAGGGCGTCGCCGAGCGCTTCGGCGGCGTCGACGTGCTGGTGAACAACGCCGGCATCGCCGGCGCCAACAAGCCCACGCACGAGCTCACCGAAGCCGAGTGGGACCTGGTGCAGGCGGTGAACGTCAAGGGCGTGTTCCTGTGCACCAAGCATGCGATCCCGCACCTGCGCCGCGCCGGCCGCGGCAGCATCATCAACCTGTCCTCGATCTACGGCCTGGTCGGCGCCGGCGACGTGCCGCCCTACCACGCCTCCAAGGGCGCGGTGCGCATGATGAGCAAGAACGACGCACTGATCTATGCCGCCGACCGCATCCGCGTCAACTCGGTGCATCCGGGTTTCATCTGGACGCCGATGGTGGAAGGCTTCCTGCGCGACAGCGGCGCCGCCGATCCGGTCGCCGCGCGCGGTCCGCTGGACTCGCTGCATCCGCTGGGACACATCGGCGAGCCCGACGACATCGCCTGGGCCATCGTTTACCTGGCTTCCGAAGAATCGAAGTTCGTCACCGGCACCGAGCTGGTGGTGGACGGCGGCTACACCGCGCGTTGAGCGCACCGGCATGACCACGAGGACCATCGCCATGCAACCCATCGAGCCGCTTCCCGCCTGGCAGTCCTGGAACCTCGACGGCGAGTTCCCGCGCTGGCGCGATTGCCTGCGCGATGGCACCCAGGTGCTGGTGCGCCCGCTGGGGGAGGAGGACGCCGAGGCCGAACGCGAGTTCCTCGAATCGTTGTCGCCGGAAAGCCGCCGTTTCCGCTTCCTCGGCCAGATCGGCCACCCGACCGAGGAGATGATCCGGCGCCTGACGCACGTCGAGTCGCCCCGCGACATCGCCTTCGCCGCCCTCGCCAGCATCGATGGCAAGGAGCACCTGGTCGGCGTCAGCCGCTATGGCTGCAGTGCCGACGGCAGCGAATGCGAGGCGGCGGTGATCGTGCGCGACGACTGGCAGAACCGCGGCGTCGGCACCTTGCTGCTGGCGCACCTGCTGCAGGTGGCCAAGGGCCGCGGCATCAAACGCATTTGGTCCATCGATTCGGCCAGCAACACGCGCATGGACGAACTCGGCCGTTACTTCGGCTTCGAGCGCCACGCCGATCCGCAGGACGCCACCCAGGTCATCCACAGTCTCTGGCTGGACTGAGCGGGGCCCGCCCGCGGGCGGGCGCGTCCGGATTCGGTACCGCTTCGCGTTGTTTCGGCACACGGATTCGCACGGACCCCCAGTGAACGCCCATCTGCACCGCCCCACGCGCCTCGCCGCCTGCGCCCTGCTGCTTGCCTGCGCGCCGCTCGCCCTGGCCGCCACCGCACCGGCCGCGACGGCGCCGGCCGCCTCTGCGCCGGCCGCGAAAGTTCCGGCCGCCGATACGGCGCAGCCCGCGCCCTTACCCTTGCCCCCGCCCCCGCCGCCGCCGGCGGTGCTGGGCAGCGAGCCGCTCAAGCCCGGCGAATTCGCCTGGCAGCCGCAGATGGCGACCGACGGGCCCTTGCTGGTGGTGGTCAACATCCGCGAGCAGATGGCCTACGTCTACCGCAACGGCCTGCGCATCGGCCGTTCCACCGTCAGCACCGGCAAGACCGGGCACGAAACGCCGACCGGCGTATTCACCATCCTGCAGAAGAACCGCGAGCACTACTCGAACCTCTACAACAACGCGCCGATGCCCTTCATGCAGCGCCTGACCTGGGACGGCATCGCGCTGCACGCCGGCAAGCTGCCGGGTTATCCGGCCTCGCACGGTTGCGTGCGCCTGCCCTATGCCTTCTCCGAGTTGCTGTTCGGCGCCACCACCACCGGCGTGACGGTGGTGATCGCCAACGACACCAGCGTCGCCCCCACCGTCGTCGCCGGCACCATGCTCGCGGCCAGTCCGCTCGCCGCCAAGGTCGAGGCGGCCTGGGCCGGCGCCTGGACGTGGACGCCGGAGCGCGCGGCCGAGGGCATGCTGACGGTCGTGGTCAGCACCAGCGACCAGTACATCTACGTGCTGCGCAACGGCGTCGAAATCGGCCGCGCGCGCGTCAGTCTCTCGGGTCCCCGCCCCGCCGGCACCACCACCTACGTGTTGCTGGATGGCCACAGCGAGGTCCCCAGCAAGATCGTGCCCGGGCGCCGGCCCTGCGCTGGCAGGCAGTCGGCGACGGCGCGCTCCCCGATCGCGAGGAACCGCTGGCCGGGGACTTCGCCTCGCGCGTGAACGTGCCCGCCGACTTCACGCAGAAGGTGTACGACCTGCTGCAACCCGGCGCTTCGGTGGTGATCACCAGCGAGCCGCTGCGCCGCGCCGAAGCCGGCTCGCCGCTGACGGTGTTGCGCGCGGACCAGTCCGAGGCTGCGGCCGCGCCTGCAACGCCAGCCGCGCCGCCGGCCCGGCCGCGCCGGTTTCGGCGGCCGCACCGCCGCCGCAGGTCAACTGATCAGCGCACGATCGCGTAGTTGCGCGCGTCCTCGCGCCAGGGCGGGGTCGCCGCGATCGCCGGCAGGACCTGCGCCGGCTCGGCCACCAGCGACCACATCTGTGCGTGCTCTGGGTTGAGGAACTTCTGCTCGATCACCTGTTGCAGGAACACCTGCAACGGGCCGTAGAAGGCATTGGTGTCGAGCAGCAGGATCGGGTTGAAGTACAGCCCGAGGCGCTTGAGGGTGATCGCCTCGAACAGTTCCTCCAGCGTGCCGCAGCCCCCGGGCAGCGCCACCACCGCGTCCGAGCCGGTCAGCAGCTTGTGCTTGCGCTCGCGCATGTCCTCGACCAGGTCGAGGTGGGTCAGCCCGGGATGCCCCCATTCCAGGTCGGCCATGAATTTCGGCAGCACCCCGATCACTTCGCCACCGCGCGACAGAGCGCCGTCGGCGAGCGCGCCCATCAGGCCCTGCGAGCCGCCGCCGTAGACGATGCTGCAGCCGCTATCGGCCAGGATTTCGCCGAGCGCGCGCGCCGCATCCACGTACACCGGCGCGGCCTGGGGACTGGAAGCGGCATAAACGCAAATACGCATGCAACACCCTGTAGGAGCGGCTTTCAGCCGCGACCTCATTCTACCGCCACGGCTCAGTCGCGGATCGCGTGCGAAGACCAGTGGATATGCACGATGCGCCAGACACCCGCGGTCTGCTGCAGCAGCATGGTCTCGGTGTTGGCGTAGCGCGCGCTCTTGCCATCCACCACGCGCTCGGTGCGACTCTCGCTCAGCACCCAGGCCAGGCCGCCCTGCGCCGAGGCACGGCGGTAGCGCAGAGACTGCCGCGCGTCCTTGAGGAAGGCCGCATCCGCGGCCGCGTGCCCGGCCATGTATTGCTCGCGCGAACGCTCCACGCCGCCACTCTCGAGCACGATCAGCGCCGGGTCCAGCAGAGCTTTCGCCGCCTCGAGGTCGCCGGCGGCGATCGCCTTCGAGAATGCGTCGACCACCTGCACCGCCGCTGCCGCGGCCAGGTCGATGCTTTGCTCGCCCTGCTGACCGGGCGTGGCCTCGTGCGCGCCCGCCGCCGCCACCAGGCAGAGCGAGAACATCGCCCCGAGCCATGCCGCCGCCTTGTTGCCCATTGCGCTCTCCCCCCGTGATTCGCTGGCAAGCATACGACCAGCCGGGCTTCGGGGTGAACGAGGCTCTAGCGCGCGGGCGCGCCTGCTGGCGGGAATTCGCGGAACATGCCGCGCACCGCCGCCATCGCATCCTTGTCGATCTGCGCCTGCGAATCGGGGACCGTGCCCTCCGCCATCGCCCGCCACACCGCCCGCCTGGTATCGGTGTCGAACATGTCCAGCACCAGCGTGCCCACCTTGTAGGAATGCAGGTGCACCTGCTGGAGACCGTCGCCCGCCCTGATTGCGCCATGCCAGCCCCAGCCATCCCAGCCCGGGCCGTCGTAGAAGGCGTCCAGCGTCTGTTCCTCGTGCGCCGAGACGTTGCCGACCAGGACCACGTCCGCCTCCGCTTCCGGCACCTGGCGCCAACCCCGGCCGAGCAGCTCGGCGTCGATCGCCGCCACCACCCGCTGCTTCAGCAAGGGATTGGCGATCGGCGGTTGCTGCCGCCACGCGTAGTCCCGGTAGCGGCCGAAATCGGCGGCCGGGTCATGGTCGGTCTGCACGACCGGGCCGGACGCACAGGCGGCCAGCAGGCAGCTCGCAAGCAACAACGGAAGGGTTTTCATGGCATGCGCCCGGCGTTGGGTTCATCGCAGCCTGAACCTCCGGAATCGGGCGGGCCTTGACCGGCATCAACTCGCCGGCGCGAAGGGCGCGCCGGCCTGTTCCCCGCTTTCAGGGCGCGTTGCCGCGCATCGCCTCGAGCTCGCTGCGCAACGCCGCCAGCCCTGCTTCCAGCGCGTCGACGCGCGCTTCCAGCGCGCCGCGTTTCGAGCCAGCCGGCGCGTCGTCGCCGGCGCCCGCGAAGTCGTCCATCGAGACCGGTCCGCACAGCAGGTGCATGTAGCGGTCCTCGCGCTGGCCCGGCGCGCGACCCAGCTTGACCACCAGCGCCGGCGAACGCTCGCCCAGCCGCTCCAGGGTGTCGCGGATCTCGTCGAGCCCCGCGGGCGCGGCCAGGCGTTCGCTGCGCGAATGCAGCTCGGCCAGCGTCTGCGGGCCGCGCAGCAACATCACCGCCAGCAGGGCCTGCTGGCGCGAAGTCACCGACCAGGTCGTGGCGAAACGGTGTTCGTAACGCTGCGCGCGGGCGCCATGCACGGCGCGCACCAGGCCCTTGCCCTCCATCTCGCGCAGCGCATGCCCGACTTCACCGGGCTCCAGCTCCATGACCGGCTCGCGGTTGTTCTTCTGGTTGCAGGTCATCAGCACCGCGTTGGCGGTCAGTGGATAGGCTTCCGGCGTGGTCGCCTGCTTTTCGATCAGGCAGCCGAGGATGCGCGCTTCGATCGCGTCGAGGGTCATCATCTCGTTTGCGCTGCCCTTGCTACAGGAGAGCAAAATCCGTGACTTGGGTTTCTGGTCATTGGGCCGGTTCGCGATCTTGACAATCGCACCAAAGTCCGTGTTCAGTTGCGCCAGTTTGCCTCATTGCCTGCGTTTCGAAGAACACCTGCCGTGTTTGCCCGGGGGCGAACTCCACAACCGGCAGCGATGCGCAGGTCCGGCGTACTGGCGCGACGCCAGCCCGCCATGGCTAGGATTCAATCCGGCGGAATGAGGCGTCGATGCCAATCGTTCGCCAGGCATTGCTGCATCGGCGTTGCCGGAGGGCCAGGCTCCGAGCGCAGTCGCCTAGCAGCCTGTTGAATTTCGCATCGGACCGAGCGAATTTTGCGCCGGAAGCAGGTTCCCCCGGCGCTTTGGGCCCTCTTCGAACGCCCTGATCGGGGCTTTGCGACCCAATCTGCTGCCTTTCGGACGCAACTTGCCCGTCGACGTCGTCATCCGCTTGCTCCGGCCGCGATCAGCTTCGGCAACCGCACCAGGTTGCTCGCCGCCATCGCGAACTGGAACAGCGCGTCGACGCGCGCCAGGCCGCGCTGCTTCACCTGGCGCATGCCTGCCGTGGCCTTGATCCAGCCGAAGTGCGTTTCGATCCACGCGCGGACTTTCAGACTCTTCGCGTAACCGGCATGGCGCGTAGTGCGCCCGTCGATCGCACTGCGGCGAGCGCTGCTGTTCTGGGCCACGTGCGGCGTGACGCCGACCGTCCGACAAGCGGCGACGAAGTCCGCCGTGTCGTAGGCCTTGTCCGCCGCCAGCGTTCGTCGCCGTCGGCCGCGCAACTGCTTGAGCAGCGTCAGCGCCGTTTCGCGTTCGCCGTAACCGGTCGCGCGGCTCACGCACGCGGCGCGGACCAGGCCGCTGCGGTGCTCCATCAGCACGTGGCCCTGGTAGCTGAGCTGCGCGCCGGTGTTGCCCTTGCGGAATAAGCGCGCGTCGGGATCGCTGGTCGAGGCATGGGTGTCGTTGCGGCGCTGTTGCCCCTTGAAGTCCGGCGGCGCGTTGCGCGGGCCGCTCTGGTCCTCCGGCGGGCCGTCCTTGGGCCGGAAGCTCTTGTGCGAGGCCCACGCCTGCAGCAGCGTGCCGTCCACCGAGAAGTGCTCGTCCGACATCAGATCCTTCTGTTGGGCCAGGCGCACGACTTCCTGCAGGAACTCCGCGGCCACCGACTCATCGTTCAGGCGGTCGCGGTTCTTGGAGAACACCGAATGGTCCCAGACCGCTTCGTCGATCGCGATACCGACAAACCAGCGGAACAGCAGGTTGTAGCGCAGCTGCTCCATCAGCATCCGCTCGCTGCGCAGCGAATAGAACAGCTGCAGCAGCTGTGCCCGCAGCAGCTTCTCCGGCGGAATCGAGTGGCGGCCGGTGTCGGCGTACAGCGTGTTGAACAGCCCGCTCATCCGTCGCAGCGCCTGATCGGTCAGCTCCCGGATCGCGCGCAGCGGGTGGTCGTGGGGAACGAAGTCATCCAGCTTCGCCGTCGTGAACAGCGTTTCCTGCGTGATGTCGGCTCCGCGCATTGCTCACCTGATGCGAGTCAAAAGTCAGAACCGGTATCGCAATTCGTGGACCGGAAAGCAAGCCCTGCCGCGGGCAAAAATCAACAGGCTGCTAGCCGGGAACTGCTTGCGCGGGCGTCGGCAGTCGACTGGCTGGATTGCGCCAGATCGAAATTCCTGCAAACACCGCAGCGACCACCAGTATTCCAAGATAGATGGGCTGCGTAAGGGACGACTGCTCCACGGCCGGGAAGAACTTGACGGCGAGGAACACGGAGTAGTTGCCGGCGGTGTGGAGGATTATCGCCAGCAAGGCGCTGCCGCCCGAGCGCAGGAAGAACCACGTATGCACGAACGAGAACGCCACGTTATTCAGAAGATAGCTGAGCACGAAGGCCAGGCCAAGGTCCACCTTCCCGGTCGCGATATACAAAGGCACATGCCACGCAAACCAGACGATCCCCAGTAGCGCGGAGGCACGGAGCGCGCCATATTTTTCCAGCAGCCGCGGCAATAGAAAGCCCCTCCAGCCGATTTCCTCGCCGATGGGTCCATCCACAACAGCGAAGAAGATGAAGACCAGGAACAGCTTCGGGATCGGCATGCCTTCCGACGTTAGAGCCAGGTCCACTCCCGCAAAATGGGCAAGCAACAGCAGCAACAGGCTGCCAAGCAGCGGGCCAAGAACCGCCAGTGCGAGCAACCACGGCGGAACCCGCCACATCGTCACCCGCAGCCACAGCTCTCTTAGTCCCTTGCGACCATAGATGACGGCTGACGTAACAAGCGCCGCCAAAGCGGGCCCGTAACCTCGCAAGGCACCGGCAAGATCCGACCCGGGATCGAATGGCAGCAGTGCCCGGCCATGCAGGAAGAACAGGCCCCAGTACAGGAGCGAAAGGCCAATCGCGAGGGCAATGAACAGGCGGATGGCATGGGTGCTGCGCGTCTCGTCCATTTGCTGATGTCCTGTTTTCATTGCCTGTCCCCAGGCTAGATGCGAGAAACCCGGAAAAGGTTTAGTCGGGCGAGTGGCAATCGCCAAAAATGCCTTTCATGCGACCTTCGCGCTGGGCGTCGGCAGCACGCTGGCGCCATCTGCGCTGGTGGATTCGTCCATGAACATGCCGGGCTTGGGTGGGGAATGACGCCCATTATGCCCCTGCGTCAGTCGGCGTCCGCCTTCCCTCAGCTCATCGCCTCGCGCACGGCCGCCAGGTAGCGCGGGCTGACCGGCACGGTCGCGCCGCAGCGCAGCGTCGCCGAATACACCGCGTCCGACACCACGCTCAACTCCAGCAACTGCGTGCGCCGGGCAATCACGGTGCGATGCAGGCGGATGAACTGCGACGGGTCCAGCCGCGGCTCCAGTCGCGAAATCGCCACGCGGTGCAGGACCTTGCGATGGCCCAGGTCGAGTTCGACATAGTTGCCGGCCGAGGCCAGCCACAGCACCTCATCGACGGCCACCACTTCGATCTTGCCTACGGAGCGGATGCTCAGGCGCTGCAGGAACGGCAAGCCGGCGCCGGCGGCGTTGCTGGTGGCATCGTCCACGCAATCGATCACCGCACGCGCATAGTTGCCGCCCGCCTGGCCCTCGAGCATCGATTCGGCGCGCGCGATCGCCTGCGCCAGGCGCTGGTCGTCCAACGGTTTCAGCAGATAGTCGAGCGCATGCACTTCAAAGGCATCGACCGCGTAGCGGCTGAAGGCGGTCACGAAGACCAGCAGCGGCGGCGCATCGCTGGCGCATAGCGATCGCGCCAGGTCCAGCCCATCCTCGACCGGCATCTGCACGTCGATGAACACCACGTCGGCGGGCGTGCCGGCGCAGGCCGCGCGCGCCGCCTCGGCGCTGTCGCACTCGGCCACCACCTGCCAGTTGGGAAAAGCGGCGAGCGCAAGGCGCAGGTTGGCGCGACTGGGCGCCTCGTCGTCGACGATGATCGCCCGGATCGACGCGTTCATGCCGGGATCGAGCCGGCTGGGCGCGGACTGGCTCGGCCGTCGCCCTCCTCGGCCGCGCTGGGAATGCTGATGTCGACCACGAAGCAGGCGTCCCTGGCTTGCGAAAGGATCGCCGCCTGGTCGCCGTAAACCAGCGCCAGGCGATCGCGGATATTGCGCAGCCCGATGCCGAATCCCTTCGTGGTCGCGCCCGACTCGACCAGCGGGTTCTGGATGCCGATGTGCAGCCAACCGCCATCGAGCCGGAAGTCGACCAGGATGTCGGAGTCCTGCGTGCTCTGCTCCAGGCTGTGCCGCAGCGCGTTCTCGATCAGCGGTTGCAGCAGCAGCGGCGGACAAGCCACGCCCCGCACCAGCGCGTCGAGCCCTTGCACCCGGAAGCACAGGCGCTCGCCGTAGCGCAGTCGCTGCAGGCTGACGTAATCCTCGACGAAGGCCATCTCGTCGCCGATGCTGGACCATTCATGGACACTGGCGGCAATTGCGTAGCGCAGCAGCTCGCTCAGGCGCTGGATCGCCGACAGCGCGCGCGCCGTCTCGCCGCTGCGCACCAGCGCGCTGAGCGCGTTCAGCGCGTTGAACATGAAGTGCGGCTCGAGCTGCGCCTGCAGCGCGGCAAAGCGGCTTTGCTCCAGCTCCAGGCGCAGGCTGAGCATTTCCGCTTCCATGCGCTGGCGACGGCGCTCGTCCCGCAGCGTGCGCTGGAACAGGGCAATGGCGTAGATCAGGCTGAAGCAGCCCAGGAACAACACGTAGTCGAGGAAGGCGTCGCGGATCCGGAGCTGGCGGAACTGCTCGA
Source organism: uncultured Gammaproteobacteria bacterium (assembly GCA_963707625.1). Lineage (GTDB taxonomy): Bacteria > Pseudomonadota > Gammaproteobacteria > Xanthomonadales > Xanthomonadaceae > Arenimonas. Next base: position 43,989 of record CAVPQV010000017.1, on the reverse strand, counting down.
CGAACAGGGCCATCGGCCTGCCCTGCTCGACCAGGGCCATGAACACCATGAAGGCTTCCCATAGCGTCATGAAAACGACCGAGAAGACCAGCAGCAACAGGCAGAACCTGCCGACCCGGTTCAGTGGCTGCCGCCATTGCGACAAAAGCCAATACAGGGCGGTGCTGAACAGCATCCACGGCAGGTAGTACGGCGCGTTGCCGGCCATGATTTCCAGGAAGGCCACGTCGCGGCCTGCCTGGCGGTGGTCGACGTACGAGGCCACGGCCTGGAACAGGCACAGGCCGGTCCAGGCGAAGAAGCTGAGCGCGAGCAGGCGCGGCCAGTGCACGACGCCGATCGGCGCGTCCCCGGGCACCGGCGGCAGCGTCGTGCGCGACTCCGATTCGTTCATGCGCTCATTCTAGTCGGACGGGAAACAGCCCGGCGCGGCCTTCCTCCCCGCAAACCGGATGCCGGTCACCGCAGCCTTGGCTTTGCCCCCGGTCGTGTCGTGGAACCTGCGCCTGGTCACTCAGTGCTTGCTGGCGCGCAAGCTCGTCACCGAGCATCGCCGCAATACCATGCTGGAGCCTCCCCCGATGCGAATCCTGCCCACCGCGCTGGCCTGCGCCATCGCCCTGCTGGCGGTCCCCGAAGCCGCCGCGCAGAAGCCATCTTCCGCGGCGGCCGGCATCCGCCTGCACCGCCACGTCGCCACCGAGCGCGGCTACGTCGCCAATGCCTACTGGCTGGAGTCGGCCCAGGGCATCGTGCTGATCGATACCTTGTTCCTCAATTCCGACGTCGACCTGCTGATCGCCGAACTCAGGAGTCGCGACAAACCGGTCGCCGGCATCCTGTACACGCATCCACACTACGACCACACCGGTGGCGCCGCGCGCATCCGCGCCGCCTTCGGCGATGTGCCAGTGCTGGCCACGGCAGCCACCGCGGCCGAAGTGCTGCCGGTGTTCGAGCGCGCGCAGCGCGAAGGCAACGAGCGCCGCTACGGCGACGATTTCCCGACCTCGGTGGTGGTGCCTGATCGCGTGGTTGCCTCGGGCGAAACCGTCGAACTGGCAGGCATGCACTTCCGTTTCACCGACCTGGGCGCGATGGAAGCCGCGAACAACTCCACTATCGAGAATCTCGAGACGATGACCCTGTTCACCGGCGACGCTACCGTCATGGGGGCGCTGTACTACGTCGGCGAAGGACACTCCTGCCAGGCCCTGGCCGCGCTGGAAAAGCTGCGGGCCGAGCACCCGGCGGACCGCCTGGTCTATTCCGGGCACTACGAAGCCATGCGCCTGGGCGCCGTGGTCGACACCGACCTCAGGCAGCTGCGCTACCTGCGCCAGACCATGGCGGCCGCGCTGGCCGATCCCGGCAATCGCAGCGCCAGCGGCGAGTTGAATGAGGCCACCCGCGATCGGCTCACGAAGCAGGTCGCCGCCGAGTTGTCCGGCTACGCCGACTACGGACTCGGCCCGGAACTGATGGCCGGGGGCGTCAACCTGCCGGGGCTGGAACGGGAAATGCGCAAGGAACTGGCGAGCGGACAGCGCTGCAACGACTGAGTTCGAGCAGCGCCCGCTCCAGGGCCTCGGCGCCGGCTACCTCGATGCCCGGCGTCACGCCGCGACCTTCGATCGATCCAGTGCCGGTAGCCAGATAGTCGGCCACCGGCAGGTAGACCTGGAAGCCGTCGCCCAGGTCGAAGTAAGCCGCGGACAACATGCGTCCCGGGCTCTTCTCGCCAATCAGCAACGCCCGTCGCGAGGACTGCAGCGCCTGTGCGGCCAGTTCGGCGGCGCTTTCGGTCTTGCCATCGATCAGTACCGCCACGCGACCGCCGAAGTGCGTCGCCGACGGCTGCAGGTCGACCCGAAGCAGCGGCTCGGCCTGCACCTGGCGCCAGAACTCCACCAGCGAATCGCCCTTCCAGGCGCGCGCGGCAGCAATCTCGACTGCGTCCGGCGAGCGACGCTGCAACTTCGCCTTGCCGCGACGCGAAACGAATACACCGGCGGTGAATGGCGCTTCGAGCAGGGGCTCGATCAAGGGGCCCACCGCGAAGGCGCCGCCCGGATTGCCGCGCAGGTCGATGATCAGGGCGCGGCTCCGGTGCGCGACCACCTGCCGCATCGCGGCCTCGATTTGTGCGTAGGTGTCGCGCCCGAACATGGTCGACACCCCGAGGATGGCAACCTGGCCGCGGAACTCCAGCGTGACCGGCGTGCCGCCCACTTCCATCGCATCGAACTGTCGCGCCAGGCTATCGGCGTCGAGTTCGGAGCGACGCAGCTCGAAGTGCGAGAAGGCCGGCGCGCCGGACCAGGCCAAGCGGCTGGCCAGCAGCAGGTCGACGTCGTCGCGGCTGAGTCTGGCGACCCGATCCATCGTCGCAAGGTAGTCCCGGAACTCGCGCGAATCGGCGCGCGCCGGATCGTAGAGCTGCGCTTCGACGGTTTGCCGCAGCCGTGCCAGCACGGCCGGATAGTCGCGCAGCGCCGCCTCGCCCTGGTGCGGAACGCCGGTGAAATCACCGCGAAACCAACCCTTGTCGATGCTGCCGGACAGGCGCGAGTCACCGTGGCGTTGCAGCAACATGCCATCGCCCGCGCGCGAGGCCAGCGACGCGCCGCGGTAGCCCTCGCCTTGCGGCGACAGGGCGAAGGCCCAGCTGCCGGCAGCCAGCGCCACCGGCGGCTGCCGTGCGGCCGGCAGCGCGCGCAATTCCTCCAGCGCGGCGCTGGAACTGCGCAGGCGCAAACCGCCCAGGGGCGACTCGTCGATGATGGCAAGGATGCGTATCGGCCCGAACGAGGTGTGGTCCAGGCGAAACTGCCACAACTCGTGGCGCGTGCTGGCACGATTCCAGCCCCAGGCCAGGGTGGCAGGAATCAGCAGCGCCGCCGCCAGCAGGGCGAAACGCCGTCCCCGCGAAGCGCTCAAAGCCTGCCGCTCTCGACGCCGGGCGCGACGGTGGTGAATGGCCGGTGCGATGGCGCATCGCCGCTGGGCTGCAGGCGACGGCGAAACAGCACCCGATGCTGGCCCGGTCCGGCGAAATCCGGGCTGACCGCGATGCCGCAGCTGAACCCTCCGCCGTCGATGACTTCAAAGTCGAGCTGGCGATGGAAAGCGATCAGGGCGCTGTTGATCGGTGCCGTCACCGCATGCACCTCGGTGCAGCCGAGCCGCGCCGACAGCGCGAAAAAGTGTTCGTACAAGACCCGCCCGAGGCCGCGTCGGCGACTGGCAGGCTCGATGGCGACGAAGTGGATGAAGGTGGAGGCTTCGGTCTGCGAACGGAAGCCGACCAGCACGCCGACGATCTCGTTGTCGTCGCACATGACCAGGCTGGTATTGGCGAAATGCCGGAAGAACGAGCGCGGCAGGACCACGTCGAAGTTGCGACCGCGCAACCATTTGTGCAGCAGCTGGCGGATCAGGGAATAGTCGCCAGGCCGAAGGCAGCGCACGGTCACCTCCGGCAGCCCCAGGGCGCGTGGTGGATTGCGGTTGTGGCGGACGCGACCGGCGCCTTTGCCGCTCTCGGCTGCGCTGGCGCGCTGCGGGGCACTCATCTCGCATCCTCTTCGTTCAGAGAACAAAAAACGGCGGCGCCGGGGCCGGGGACCCCGACGCCGCCAACCCTCACCAGTCGTACTGGACCATGAAGCGGAACTGACGCGGCGCCTGGAAACCAGTCGGGAGCAGGTAGGTGTCCTGCATCGGCTGGCCGGTACGGCTCTCGCCGCGCTCCCAGACCGAGGTGGCCGCGTGCTCGTTGAACACGTTGAACACGTCCAACTTCAGGGTCAGGTTACCGGCCGCGAACTTGGGCTTGTACGCCACGTTCAGGTCGAGGCTGCGCATCCACTCGGTGCGGCCGTGATCGCCGCGGTTGCCACGGGTGTAGCCGTTGTTGAGGCGGCCGGGAGCCGCCGGGCACTGGCCGTCGTCCAGCGGATCCTCGTTACCCACGGCGCACTCGTTGAACAGGGTCGCGTCGCAGGAGAAGTACGAGTTGCGGTAGTAGATCGGGTCGCCGCCGTAGATGCCGAAGCAGTTCTGCGGACGGCCCGACTGGATCAGCAGGTTGAAGCCGAAGGACCACTCGTCGGTCAGCTCGTAGTTGCCGAACAGCTTGAAGCTGTGGCGACGATCGTTCGGCAGATAGCCGGTTGAGCCGATCGTGAGCTCCGGATAGTCGAAGTCCTGCGTGGTGCCGGTATCGGCCTGGCCGTTGTCCGACTTCACGCCGCCTTCGAAGTTGCCGTAGCTCTTCGCCCAGGTGTAGGAACCCTGGAGGAACAGCTTGTCCCAATGGCCTTCCGCGAAGAACTCGACCGCCTTGTAGCTACGGGCGGCGTTCGAACCCTTGTCGATCATCGCGATCTCTTCGGGGGTGAAGCGCAGCGGGTTGTAGGTCGGCGAGTTCGGATCGTTGTCCAGCGGCGACTGCGGATCACGGCGCAGGGTGGCGTAGTAGTTCGCCGGGACGAAGATCTCGGTGAAGGTGCCGCTGCCGTCGATGTCGGCCAGGAAGGTCGAATCTTCGCCCGGGTTGTACAGGTGGCAGTAGTTAAGGCGGGACGAGTCGAAGGTGATGCCCATGTCCGTCGCGACCTGCGCGAAGTAGCGGTAGTCGCAGAAGTCGTCGATCGCCTGCTTGAGGTCGCGATAGACGCCACGGACGCCGGCGGTGACGTTGTCGTTTAGCTTGAGCTGGAAGCCGGCGATGAACTCGTCCTGGTACTGCGGCTTGAGGCCGAAGCTGGCGATCGAGTCCGGATCCTTCGGCAGGCCGTTCTCGCCGTTGAGGAAGTTCGCCTGCAGCAAGGTCGTGCCCTGGGGCTCGCCAGTGATCGGGTCGAGGCCGGTGTACGAGTAGAAGTTGTCCGCGTAGATCGAGGCCGAGGCACCACGGATGGCGACGGTGGCGCTGAGCGGCAGGAAGTAGCGGCCGGCGTTGCCGAAGACCTTGAACGAGGAGTCGCCGTTCACGTCCCAGCTGAAGCCGAGGCGCGGGGCGAACTGGTTCTTGACCTCGACGTAGGCATCACCATCGCCATTGAGGTTCTTGAAGTTGTCCCAGCGCGCACCACCGTACAGGAGGAAGTTGTCGGTGATGTTCCAGGTGTCCTCGATGTAGAACGCCGTCGACTTGACCTCCACCTCGGAGCCGTTGCGGAAGATGATTGCTTCGGCGAGGCCCGCATCGTGCAGGAACCACTGGGCGCCGCCCTCGAGGTCGGTCGCGTCGCGCGAGGTGAAATTGTCGGAGTCGTAGCCGAAGCGCACCAGGTGGTCGCCCAGCGCCCACTCGGCGTCGATGCGGAACTGCTCACGCTCGTCCCTGTTTTTCGGCGATCCGATCGAGCCGAAGAAGTTGCAGGGCGTGATGCCGGCAAGCAGGCCAAGGCCACTCAGGTCGCTGACCGAGGGGCAGCCGTCCGCGCCCTGGGTGATGTCGCCGTCGTAAACCGCCTCGACGCCGTTGGCGTACAGGCCGCGCTGCGCGCGCTTGGTCTTGCCATGGCCCCACAGGGCGCTCAGGGTGAAACTGTCGGTCAGATAGCCGGTGTACTTCAGGGACCAGGATTCACCGCCGGACTCGTTGAAGAAGGTGCCCTTGAAGTCACCGCGCTCGAGCACGCGCTGGGCGTTCGGGATCGGCAGGGTGTTGCACCCGTTGGCCGGGTTCGCCTGGGTGGCCGGGGTGCAGTTCGGATTGCCCGCCAGCGGGTTGCTGTAGAAATCGGTCTCGGTCTTGCGGGTGTCCTTGAACGCGGTCAGCTCGAGCGAGTGGCTGTCGTTGATGTTCCAGTCGAGCTTGAGCAGCCAGTTCGGGGAATTCTGGTGGGCCGAATTGTTGGTCGAGGTCTGCGCGCGCGTGTTGAATGCCCACGCATTGCCGTAGTTTTCGGTGCCACTGATGCGGCCGTATTGCAGCAGGGCATAGGCGAACAGGCGGTCCTTGACCAGCGCGCCGCTCGCCCACACCGTGGCGACGGTCTGGGTGCCCAGGGAATCCTTGCTGTTGTCGCCGAACAGGAAGCTCGGCCGATCCTGGTTGTTTACACCGACGAAGCCCGCGTTCGTGTAGACGTTCGGATTCCGCTCGGTGAGCGATTCCGGATTCCAGAAGACGTTGCCGCCGGCATGGAACTCGTTGGTACCGCGCCTGGTGACCAGGTTGATCACGCCGCCGGTCGAACGGCCGAACTCGGCGCCGTAGCCGCCGGTCTTGACCTGCTGCTCGGCGATCGCCTCGAACGGCACCTGGCCGAAGCTCAGGCCGTTGAAGGCGTTCGATATGTTGAAACCATTGACGTAGTACTGGTTCTCCGCCACGGACGAGCCGCCGAAGGAAGCCAGGTTGCCGAAGGCGGCGTCGCCGCGCACGGTGCCCGGCGCCAGCAGGGCGACGTTGGTGATGTTGCGCGGAACCGGGATCTTGGCGATCTGCTCGGCGGTCAGGATGGTGGTGGACTCGACCGAGGCCACGTCGATGGCGTTGATGTTGCCGCCGCCCTGCACCGTGATCGTGCCGAGCGAGGTGCCCTGCGAGGTGCTGCCGATGGAGACGGTCACGTCGCGGGTCTGGCCGTTCGCGGTCACCTTGTAGGTGCCGGACTGCAGTGAGCCGATGCGGTAGTTGCCGCTCGCGTCGGCGGTGATTTCACGACGGAAACCGGTCGCCGCGTTCTCGACGACAACGGTGCCGCCGGCGGTGGTCGTACCGGCGATGTTGCCGGTGGAGTTGGACTGCGCCTGGACGCCCGCGCTGAAGCACAGGCCAAGCGCAATTGCCAAGGCGCTCCTGCGCAGGGTCTTCTGCCTGTTCGCATGTTTCATTACTGCTCACTCCCCGTGATGGTTTGCTGTCGAGACACGATCCACGGACAACGATTGTCGTGACTGCGTCGCATCTGGCGGGGACGTTAGGATCGGATTAATTTCACGACAAGCGAAGTGTGACGAAAACGCGGGATGCTGTGATGGACACTACGCGGCGCTTAACAAAGCAGCGCGCGCGCATCGCAATGCCAGGGCAGCGATCGCTTTCGCGCGGTGACGAACACCGGGTTGCGCGGGACGAAGGCAGTCGGAAGCCGCGGCCAATCGCGATGGCACAAGCTCCTGGCTGGCTACGATCCCTCGACTGAGCTGCGCAAGCTGCTGGTTCCGATCGCGGTAGTCGTCGGCGACCTCGACCAGGGCGTGCCTTGGCGAAAGCACCTGGCAGTGCTGGCCCGGGAGGGGCGGCGGCCGGCATCACCGCCCCGGGCATGCAGTAGCCCACATCGATGGCCCCGCCTTCGTTGCCACGAAGGTCGACCACCAGCGCCCGGGCCCCCGTGCCGAGATGGATTGATAGGCAGCCCCGATCTGCTCGATCGTGCGGATGATCGGTCCTGCCAACTGGTCACGCCGAACGTCCGTTTCGTCCCTCGGTTCAAACCTGTTTCCCCCGCGTGGCAACAACTACTGGAAAGAGGTCGAACGCCAGTCGGGCGACCAACCGCTTTGTCCGCCCATATGGATTTCCAAGTCAGTGAAGATACCCACCAAACGACTCTGCCTCGGGGCCGGCCTGCTATTGCTCGCCGCACAAGCACTGTGCCAGGAGACGACGAGCACGCGCTATCAGGTGCAGTACCTGGGTGCGGACCGGTTCCACGTCGGGGCCCGATTCGCCCAACCCGTCACGCGGCTGGACCTCAGCGACCACGGCGCGACCGGGCGACCGACCGGGCAGTCCGCGTCGGTGCGGGAACTGCGCGCCTTCGACGCCAAGGGCAAGCCGATTGCGATCGAGTTCATCGGCGACGGCACCTGGGTGATGAAACACGGCGCCGCCGGTCGGGTCAGTTACGACCTGATCGCCGACCATGACGCCGTGACCTGGCGGGCGGGAAAAGAGGAAGTGGCTTCGCGCTTCGACGACACGTTCTACTTCGTCGGCGATGCCTTCTTCCTGGTGGACTACCAAGGAGAAAAGTCCCCTATCGAACTGGAGTTCGATCTGCCCGCCGGATGGCAAGTCACTTCGCCGTGGTCGGGCGCGGGAAACAGATTCTTCGCCTCGAATCCGGATGCGCTTGGAAGCAACGCATTTGCCATGGGTCGCAACCTGCCAAGTACGGTCGACATCGGTGGCCTGCGACTGACCTGGCTTGCGGACTCGCGCGTTGCCACGGCGAGCGCCAGGATGACGCCGCTGTTCGAGCGTCTTCCCGCAACCTACAGTGAATTCTGGGGCGGCGCGCCGGGCGACCGGCTCAACATCTTCCTGCTGTCCGACCGGATGACCGACGGCGGCGCCTTCAAGAACAGTTTCGCGATGCGCCTGGATACGCCCTTGCGCGAGTCGGAGGCGGCGATCTGGTCGCACACGCTTGCGCACGAGTTGATGCACATCTGGATGAACCAGAGCAACGACGGTATTGGCCGTGCTTCCGGTGGCAGCCATGCCTGGTTCACCGAGGGCTTCACCGACTACCTCACCATCAAGTTGATGCGGCAGGCCGGGCTGCTCGACCAGGCCGTGGCGGCACAGCGGGTGGCGAACCTGATCCGGCGCTATCGGCTGGGCCGGCGCCTGTCGCCGGGCCTGGGATTGTTCGCTGCCGGCGAGCACAAGCATGACAACTGGGAGCTGGTGTACGGCGGTGGCGCCATGGTCGCACTGCTGCTCGATGCCAGCCTCTCGAATGATTCGCCCTTGGCATTCCGCGACACCCTGCGCCGGCTCCAGCACCTGGGCGGCAAGCCGATGGATGGTGCTGCGATGTTGGCCGTACTGGACCAGGGAAGCGCTGGCCGCGCGAGCGAGATCTTTCGTGCCCTCGATGCGGGGCTGTCTCTGGAAGAACTTCGGCAACGCCTGGCTGCATCAGGCATCGGTGTCGAGGGCTTCGCCACCGATGAAGTTTACGTGACGCTGCCGGCCTGCTCGAAAATCATGTGCCCGGAAACGGCTGCGTCTGCTTACGCCGGCGCCATGCTGTTGCCTCTCCAGCTACGCACTCGTGAGGCGATGGCCACGCTGCAATCGCTCGATGCGGGCACGCTGGACTCCTCGGCGCAGGCGATCCTGGCCTGCATGCGGGGGCGCTTCGGCGAGGCACCCCTGGCGGACTCCGCCGACCGACCGAAGTCTGTCGAATTGCAGAAGGCCGAAGGCGTGATCGCTGCCTATCGGCGCTACTGGCGACAAGCCCTTCTGAGCGGCAACGACCAGGTGTCATTGGACGCCGGGTCCGCAACCCTCCTCTCCGAACTTCGGCGCGTTCTGGGCGCGTCTGCAGACGCAGACTGGGCCCGTGTCGACAAGGACGTCGAGGTGGTCTTCGACACCCTGGGCTGGCATGTACTAAGGGGGATCACGCCGCCGTTGCGGGAGCTGATCGTGTGGGCGGACGAGCACATCGAGGACGAGCAGGCAGCTTTGCCGGACGGGCCGGAGGCGGTGCGCGTGGTCTTCATGAGCGACTTCAAGAGCCGCGGCTGGGCGCACTACGCCACCTGCGGGCGCAGCTCGGCCGGCGGCTGGACCGGTACGGATCGCCTGCATGCCGTTGCCGACACTTATGATCGCAGCAGCGAACGCTACCGCATCAGCTACCTGGCCCACGAAGGGCAGCACTTCCGCGACAAGCGGCGATTCGTCGGAACGAATGCACTGCCGGCCTGGCGCCTGGAGTACCGGGCCAAGCTGGCCGAACTGGCGCTGGCGCGGGAACGCCAGGCGGACCTGCTTGCCGTGTTCGCCAGCGACACCAGCGAAGACCCAGCGCTCCCGCACAGCCACGCCAACCACCGCGTAGTGACGGCGTTGGACAAGTTCCTTCCGGACCACCGTCCCTGGCGCACTGCGGCCACGTGGACGGAGGCCGAAGCCGACGCGCTACGCCGCGCGGCGCGAGCGATCCTCGCGCGCGACGAGCTCGAACTGACGGCTCCGGCGACCGGTTCGTCCGGCAACACTGGTCACGCGGACCGGCCTGGCTCCCTCACTCAGCCCATCGAAGTTGGAAGTGGACAAGGCAGTGTCGCTGTTGATGGCACGAGCGCGGCTGGGAACGATGAAGTCGATGGATTCCTCCTTGGAAAGATGAAGGAGAGGCATATTCCGGGTTTGCAGGTCGCAATAGTCCGGGATGGTCGAATCATCAAAGCGGCCAGTTATGGCGTGGCCAACCTGCAAGACTCGGTTGCGGTCGATGATGAGACGTTGTTCGTCATCAACTCGATGACCAAGGCTTTCACTGGCGTCGCCGTGATGCAGTTGGTGGAACAAGGCAAGATTCGCCTCACCGATAAAGTGTCCAAGTTCGTGCCTGATCTCCCGGCCGCCTGGGGCGAGGTGACCATTGCCCAGATGGTGTCGCATACATCGGGCTTGCCGAACATCATGAACAACAATACGGGCAGGCTTGTCGGCGGCGACAGCGAGGAGGAGTCCTGGAAGTGGGTGCAGAAACAGCCGATGGAGTTTTCTCCGAATGAGGAATTCTCCTACAACCAGACCAATTACCTGTTGCTTGGCAAGATCATCGCCAAGAAGAGCGGGAAGCCGTTCACGGATTTCATCGTCGAGAACCAGCTGCAAGCCGTCGGCATGCGCCGTACCATCGAAGGCGGGTTCGCCCATTACGACGAGGTGGTCCTGCACTCTGCGCGCGGCTACAGCACGATCAACAGCGACAAGGTAATGGGTGTCTACGAGTCCTTCCCGCCGTCACTGCGTACGGCTGCGGGCATGAGCACCACCGCTACGGAGCTGGCCAATTGGTTGATCGCGTTGCAGGAAGGAAAGCTTTTCTCCGAGCCAGGTAGCTTGCAGCGGTTGTGGACGCCGGCCATTCTCAACAATGGCGATACCGGCGGATTCGGAAGAATCTTTGATGGATACGCGATGGGGTGGCCGACCGTAGGGCGTGCGCGACACCCCGCGATCGCAGCGATTGGTGGCGGGCGTTCCGCGATGTTTGTCTATCCGCAGGACGATCTCTCGATCGTGGTGCTGACCAATCTGCAGGGCGCGTTTCCGGAACGCTTCATGGACGACCTTGCCAGCTTCTACATGCCTGGCATCCAGGAGGTCGACCGCCCGGTCGTCTCGCCGCAGGCCAAGAAGGATCGATGACTTGTTGAGGTTGGCGATATTCGAGGCCCCCGAACGCCCCGCCTTCGCGCTTCCGTCTCACCACGCACCCACCAAGGGCCGAAACCCCGCAACGCCGTGACCAAACCGGCGGACGACGCGCGACCAACTACCTGCCGTGTGCATCCATTGGATTTCAGGCCCGGCGCCGTCAGCGCCGTGGCCTCGAAGTTCCCCTGGCTCAGAAGGATTCGCTTGAAAATGAAGTTTCCGTCAATTGTGTTGCGGGCGATGCTCGGCGTTGCCGTGCTGGCCACGCCGGCTTCCGGCATTGCCGGCCCCGTCCTGGAAGCAAATGCCGCCCGTGCACGCGAAGTGTTCCCGGGCAAGGAGTGGCAACGCGTCGCATCGCCCGAGTCGGTGGGCTACTCCAGCCGGCGCCTGCAGGCGGTCGCGGCCTATCTGCAAGCGATCGACACCACGGCCGTGCATGTCAGCCTCGGCGGCAAGACCTTGTTCGAGTACGGAGACCTCGGCCACCAGAGCTACCTGGCCTCGGCACGCAAGTCATTCCTTGCTGCGCTGTACGGCAAATACGTGGCCAGCGGGCAGATCCGGCTTGATGCAAGCCTCGCCGAGCTGGGCATCACCGACGTCGGCGGCCTGTTGCCGCGCGAAATGCAGGCGACTATCGAGGATGTGCTGGGTGCGCGCTCTGGTGTCTACCACCCGGCCTCCAATCCCGGCGACTCCACCGGTAGTGCGCCGCCGCGCGGTTCGCAGTCGCCGGGCGACTTCTACCTCTACAACAACTGGGACTTCAACGTCGCCGGCACGATCTTCGAGAAACTCAGCGGCAAGGAGCTGTTCGCGGCGCTGCAAGCCGACATCGCCGCGCCCATCGGCATGCAGGACTTCAAGCTGGACCTGCAGCAGAAGCTGGGCGATGCCTCGCGTTCCGAACACATGGCGTACCACATGACGCTGTCGACGCGGGACATGGCGCGCTTCGGGTTGCTGGTGTCGCGTGGCGGTCGCTGGAACGGCGAGCAGGTGATCCCGGCGGATTGGGTGCGCAGGATGACCGCCCTGGTCACGCCGATGAACGAGATGAACCCGCCGAACTATCGCAGCCTGGCCACGGGCGATCGCTGGGGTTATGGCTACATGTGGTGGGTGTGGGACGCGCCGGCCAGCAAGGGACCGTTCGCGGGCGCCTACAGCGCCATGGGCGCGGGCGGCCAGTACATCACCGTGCTGCCGACGCTGGACATGGTGATCACCCACAAGACCGACCCCGATGGCGGGGAAGGGCTGGATCCGGCGCAGGTGTCGGCCGGCCAGTTCGGTGCGCTGGTGCGGATGCTGATCGCTGCCAAGATCGTGCCGGGCGAATCGCTCGCGCCGCGCGTGCCGCCGTCCGCCGCCGAATCCGCGGCGCTGAAGCAACTGCGGGACGGCGAGGTCGCAAGTGGTATCAAGGCAATGCTCGCGGCACACGCCAAGTCGCCGATCCCGCCTGCTCGCGAAGGGCGCCTGAACATGATGGGCTACCAGTACAGCGCGCAGAAAAAGCCGCGGGACGCGGTCGCGATCTTCGAAATGGTGACGCAATTGTTCCCGACGTCAGCCAATGCCTGGGACAGCCTGGGCGAGGCGAAGCTGGCGGCAGGTGACAAGGCCGGCGCGAAGGCCTGCTATCAACGCAGTCTGGAGTTGGCGGAGCGCTCGACCGAGCTAATCCCGGAAACGCGCACGATGCTGCTCGACAATGCGCGCAAGGCATTGCAGGACTTGTGAGACGGGAAGACGGAGGGCGGGGAACTCTAGCCCATGCGGGGATGACCGGCGCTTCGCGCGCGTTCGGAAAACTCCTGCTCGCGCTGACGCTGGTGTTCGCCTGTCTACCAGCCTTTGGCGCTACCGCGGAGTCTGGTACGCCGGCCAAGGGACAGGTGTCGGCGCCAGGCGATCCCGTCAGCGCGATCATCGAGGCATTCTCCGGAGCACGCGTGGTTGCGCTGGGCGAAAGTCATGGGCACCAGGAGTTTCATTCGCTGGTGATCGAGGTGCTTGAAAGTCCCAAAGCCCCGGGCGTGATCAATGACATCGCCGTGGAGTGGGGCAATGCCAGGTATCAGGAGGTGGCTGATCGGTACGTTTCGGGCCAAGACGTAAGCCGTGCCGAACTGGTCCAGGTATGGCGCAACACGATCGTGTCGCCAAATACTGTATGGGACGCGCCTGTCTACGAGGCGTTCTTCAGCGCAGTCAGGAGGATCAACGCGCAGCTACCCGCAACCTCGCGGTACCGCGTGCTGCTGGCCGATTCTCCGGTGGACTGGGCCGAGGTCAGAACGGTGGCTGACCTGAAGCCCTACTTCGATCGGGCCATGTCGATGGCGGACGTGGTCCGGGGCGAATCGCTGGAACTGGGGCGCAACTGCCTTTTCCTGGCCGGGGGACTGCATGTTTCGCACCGGTCGCGGATGTTCCTCAACAGCAATGGCGTTGTCACCGCCGAGCAGACTCCCGTGGGTTGGCTGGATTTCTACCATCCGGGCTCGACCTATTCGGTGCAGTCCATGGGCAGGGCCAGCGATCTTGGTCTGATCGAGCTGGTCGCTGCTGGCGCGCCTGAGTTCCATGCAATGGCGACAAGGAAGGATCTGGCGGGTATCCCTGCCAACAAGACCCACACCTTGCGCAAGAACGACGGCTCACCGGTCGATTCCTACCAGAACGCGCGGTTGGGTGACCTGGTCGATGCGGTCATCACCTGGAACCAAGGCAGTCTTACCTTCCCCGACGCACAGGCGGCGACGTATGCCGAAGAGGACTATTGGCGGGAACTCAATCGACGCAGCCAGTTGCTGGGTGGGAGAGATATGGACCCTTCCTTGAGAAAGGCGAAATAGGGATCGGGAAGCACGCAAGGTGGAAGCCTGGCCAGGGCAAACGCCTCGCGGCAAGCAAGCCGATGCCTGCCATGGCCAGAAGGGGGCCGGGTCTGCTCAGATCTCCTCGAACACATTGATGCCGCTTCCCTCGCGACTATTCCAGGTGAAGTGCTCGACCAGGCGCAACTTGCCGTCGTCAAGAATGTCGACCTGGCAGAGGGAACGTCCCGCATCAAGGCTTCCATCGCGACCGCGCTGGGCGTATCGGAATTCCAGCTGGTCGGAGACGAAGCGCCCGACCAGGTAGCCCACGTCGATGGCGCCGCCTTCATATCGGCCGCACACCGTATCGCCGAACTGGGACAACTTCAGGATCGTGTCGGCGTTCACGACGCCGCCCGATCCCGTTTCAACGGCGCGCATGCGCGCTCCGTCAAGGCACGGAACATCGGCCGGCGTCCTTGCGCGCCGCTTGCGCAAGTCAACGAGCAGGCGCCGCACCTTGGCCTCGACCGCAGTCGGGCAGGCCCAGTAATCGAACACGCCGCCACGCTGGCTGTTGTAGCCGCAGACGACAAGCACGCCGCTTCCCGTTGCGCGCTTGATGTGCGTTGCGAGCCACCCGATGAATCCGCTGTTGTCGGCGCCGTCCGGGAAATGGAAGGACCACACCGCCATGCGCTCGGTCGGCACGTCGTCGATACCCACCGGCACCAACTGGCTCCAGCCATCGCCGTCCCTTGCCAGGGCGAGGGCGTCCGGGCGCAACTGCGTGGCGAGATCCGCATGTCGGAACTCGTGGAAGAACCACTCGCCCGGCTCCCAACGCAGGTCGGCCGCGTCGATGATCCGACGCAGCCTGAAATCGGACTTCTCGGTGGTTTCTTGGCTGATCTGCATGCCCTGCTCCCGCTGGAGCCCAGTATCCCAGCGACACGCCGCGTCGGATGATCGGGTCGCCTCCATCCGCACCGTGGATGCCGCCCTTCGTCACTCGTTGTCGAGACTGCTGGCTGCGCTACCGGTCCAGCCGTTGGCGATACTGCCGCGGGCTTATGCCAATCGTTCGAAGGAACGACCTTCGCAGCGCCTCCGTCGAGCCCATGCCCGTCCTCGCGCAGATGCGTTCGAGCGGCTCGTTCGATTCCTCGAGCAGGCGCCTGGCGTGATCCATGCGCACGGCAGTGACATAGCGCGCAGGCGATATCCCGGTCTCCGCCACGAACTGGCGAGCGAGGCTTCGCGGGCTCATCGAGGCGCGGGCGGCCAGGGAAGCGACGCACAGGTCGGCGGCTGGGTTGGCGTGTATGTAGTCCTGGAGCGATCGCAGTGACGATCGCAGGGGCGCCGCCGCCCGAAGCTGCGGACTGAGTTGCGGATAGCTCCCGGGACGCTGGAGGCAGAGCACCAGTTCCCTCGCAGTCGCAAGGGCCACATCGCGGCCATGGTCTTCCTCGACCATGGATAAGGCCAGGTCCATTCCTGCGGTCACGCCTGCCGATGTGTAAACGCCACCGTCGTGGACAAAGAGGCGATCCTGCTCGACCTGCAGGTCGGGATGACGCCGGGCAAGCGCGTCGCAATGATTCCAGTGCGTGGTGACGATGCGGCCGTGCAGCAGCCCGGCTTCGGCCAGCAGGAAGCTGCCCGTGCAAACCGATGACAGCCTGCGGACTCTGTCAGCTTGGTCGCATAGCCACGAGATCAACCGCGGATCGCCGCAGCAGGACTCGATGCCGACGCCTCCGGCTACCATCAAGGTGTCGATGCCTTCACCGATCTCGTCGATTCCGCGCGTGGCAAACAGGGTCAGTCCGGACGAGGTCGTGATGCTGCCACCCCGGGTTCCGATGACCTCGACACTGTAGGCTGGCCGGGCCCGACGCCGGTGCTCGCCCAACCATCGCGAGGCCCTTGCGAACACTTCCAGTGGACCGGTCACGTCGAGGATCTGGACCTGTTCGAACGCCAGCATCGCGACGTGACGTGTCGCGCTGCGGTCGATGAGCCGTGCGCTCCCGTTCATTTCTCCCCTTCCGTCGCTGGTCCGGGCTCGGGATTCATCACCACGGAGTAGACGACGGAAGTGATTTTCCAGCCCGTATCGGTGAGCACCAGCTGCCAGGCCTCATGTCCCCAGTTCATGCGGTAGTCGTTTCGGTAGAAGACGTAAGGGAAGGACACGTTTGCGATCATGCCGTCGGAATCGATGTGCACCTCGCCAAAGTCCTCCCGCAGCCGGTGCGGCGACGCCGTGACGACGTCCATGAACCGGGTGGGGCTGTTGGCGCCCAGCGGCGATGCCCGCGCCTGGCCCGGATTCTTCTGTCGCTCGCGGACAAGGCTGGTTTCATCCATCACCTGTATCCAGGGGATATCCACGCCGTGGAACAGCGCCAGGAAGCGATGCCTGTCTTTCGCCTCGATCGCCTGGCCGAACTCCTCGACCACCGCACGGATCTGTCGCTCCGATTCAGTGTCTGCCAGTGCCTGGGTCGGCATCAGACAGAAGATGGCAAGAATGACGAGGATGCACCTGGCCATGTTCCCGATCCTTCCAGCGTTGGGCATGCGCATCACCGGATAACCCCGATTTGCCGGAGCCACGGCACGATGATCGTGTCCAGTGGACACCTGGCGCCGGTACTTGCGTCGCGAAAGTCGTGGTCGCAAAACGGCAGCACCTGCACGTCGTTGTTCAACTTGCCCTGTTTGCGAAGTTCGGCGAGGCGATCGATCGACAGCAGCACCGGAACCACGGTGTCGCGCAGCCCGAACAACCACAACGTTGGCGTGTCGATTTTCGACAGGACGGGGCCGGGATCGAATCCGCGTTCGCCGCGGGACTCCTTCGCCGCAAGCTCGGCGAGCACGGTATCCCGCAGATCGTGCTCGATGCCTTCGCCGCCCATGTTTTGCAGATAGGTGCCGTGGACGGCTTCCTCACCCGCGGAAACCGGCACGCCCGCCCCCACCACGATGAATCGAACCGGCTCCTGGGCGGCAGCCTGGATCATGATCCAGCCGGCCTGGCTGCCGCCAAGCAACCCGATCCGCTCGGGATCGACCTCCGGCTGCATCGCCAGCCATTGTTTGGCGAACACCAGATCGGAAGCCAGGGCGCGGAAGATCCTGTCGCTGTTGCCAACCGAGAAGGCCTCGTAGACGCCCGTCGACTGCCCTGTGCCGCGCTTGTCGAAGGCGAGTACCGCCAGGCCCATCCGCAGGGAGGTACGTATGTAGAAGCCAAGCTCATCCCGTGTCGCGGGTCCGGAGCCGTGTGCGAGCACCACGGCCGGAGCAGGCTGCGTCACGCCTTTTGGCACGTATAGCGTTGCACCCAGGTTGACCGCGCCCGCCGGAATGGTCACGTCTCTGGTGACGGCCGTCGCAGGTTCAGCCGCGAATACCGCCCGACTGACCAGCGACAGGCACAGTGCGAGGAGGATAAGCGTCACGCGCCGGCATCGGCCCGAGAACGCGGGTCCGAAAATAACCTTGGGCGTTGGCAACATAGTTGCGAGTGCCTTTCAGGATCGACCGGTGAATTCTTCCAGCCGGCGCGACGGTATTGGTGCCAGTGATCCCACGTTTTCTGCCAGATGCGCGCCGGAGCTACCGGGGCAACGAGCGCCCTTGGAACTCCAGTAGCGGCCTACCGTTCAAACACCCCGATCTTGACCAGCCATGGCCTCACGACTTGAACGAAATCCTCGTACTCGCCTGTGTAGATATTGGCGGAGCCGTGCCCGACGTCCGGAACGACGACAATTTCAAAGTTCTGCTTGTTGAGGCCTTTCAACCTGCGGATGGACTCGTCGACCGGCACCGATCTGTCATGGTCGCCGAACTGCCATAACACATTGGCGCGCAGCTCCTTCAACGCTGGAAGCGGGTCAAATCCAGGAGCGCCGTCGAATTCCGCCAACCTTTTGTCGGCCTCCGCAATTGACAAGCCTTCGGGGCTATTCGACTCATTGGTCAGTGTGCTGAAAAAATTCTCTTCGCCGACTGAAACCGCAGGGCCCGAGAGAGATACGATAAAATTGAACCCGTCGTCCGCGTTCGCCGCAAGCGGCATGATCCAACCCGCTTGACTGGGGCCCATCATGCCGATTCTTGCAGTATCGATTTCCGGCTGCGTTTTCGCCCATTTCAGCTGCGCGACCAGATCCGAGGCCAATTGCTTGAAGACCACCTCAGGCTCAGACACGGTCGCCTCGTAGTCATAGTCTCCTTCGGAATTTCCCACGCCACGCTTGTCGCATGCCAAGACGGCCGCGCCCATTTTCAAGCCGAGATAAACGTAATAGCCCATGTTGTACTGGGTTGTCGGGCCGGAGCCATGCGCCAGAACAATGGCCGGAACCCTCTTGCCTGGCTCCAACCCCGGGAAATACATGGCACAGCTCAGCAAGATTCCGTCGCTCTCAATCTGCACGAATCTGCGACTGTAGTCTTCGAGCCATAACCTGCTTGCACGATACGGGCTCGAACCAAGCTGCTCTTTCTCGCCATATTCAAGCTCCAGGGGTGCAGGGATACCGGCGCTTGCACGGCGTACTCTTTGTGCTTCGCTGATGCCCTCGGCTTGGGCTTGCGCAACTCCGGCGGCCAGGAGCAGGCACAGGCTCCGGCAAACGGCCGCCAGGCCTGGGGAAAGAATCTTCGGACTCATGCTTTCGTGGCTCCTGTCATCGCCGACGCCCTACGCCATACCGCGCTGGCCGGGGCTCGCCTACTAGACAATAACCTCGAGCTTCGTTGAATTTACCGCCCAGCGGCGCCACTCGTCACACCGAACCGGCCCGTCGTCCCCGGATTCGGGTACGTGCCGAAACCAGCGCGCGACCTCACGCAAAATGGAGTATTTCCAGACGCCGGAAGACGCCATGGCAAGCCCTTGCAAGGCCGGGAACACGCTGAGAGCAAAGGTCTCGGACCTCTTTTTGTCCATGATGCTGTGCTTGTTGGCGGGTCCCACGCACGCGGCAGACCAGACGCTGACCGAGCAAGAACAATTTGCAATCGTGGATCGGCTCTCCGAACTGATCGCGCAGAACTACGCGAGGCCCGAACTCAGTGCAGGGATCGGCAAACAACTCCGTTCCTGGATGGAGGCCGGCGAGTTTCGCGACGCCCGCGATCCGAACGACTTCGCCGGCGCGCTCAGCGCGAAGCTGGGCACGATCGACCGCCACTTCTTCGTGAGCTGGACCGCGCCTGGCGAAGTCCATCCTGTTGATCCCATGCATGACCCTGACCCCAAGGCCCTCGAGGAGGTGATCGCGTGGGCAAGGCGGGACAACTTCGGCTTCAACAAGGTGCAGGTCCTACCAGGAAATGTGGGCTACGTGGAGATCCAGACCTTCCACGACGCCTCCTACGCGGGCGATGCCGCAGTCGCCGCGATGAAGACCGTCTCCAATGCCGATGCGCTGATCTTCGATCTTCGCAACAACACCGGCGGCGAGCCATCGATGGTGCAGTTGCTGATCAGCTACCTGGTTCCGGCAACCCGGCCCGTCGAGCTCATGCGCATGATCCAGCGCAAGGGAGAAGGCAACGAAGTACGACAGTCATGGACCCTGCCCTACGTGCCTGGCCAGCGGATGCCGAAGGTCCCGGTGTTCGTGCTGACGTCCCGAAAGACCGGATCGGCGGCCGAAGCGTTCGCCTACGACCTCCAGACGATCGGCCGGGCCAAGGTCGTGGGCCAGGTGACCATCGGCGCGGCGCTGCCGGTGGAAGAGTTCGAGATCGGCTCGGGCTTCTACGCGAACATCTCCAACAAACGCACCGAGAACCCCATCACCGGCACGAACTGGCAGGACATAGGCGTCAAGCCGGACGTCGAGCTTGGCCAGGGCAACGCCTTGCCGCATGCCCACCGTTTGGCCCTGCAGGCGTTGGCGAAGCTCGAATCCGATCCACAACGGCAGAAGGAATTGCTGTGGGCAGAGCAGGAGCTGTCTGCAGCCGAGCGCCCGCTGACGATGAAGCAGGCGGATGCCAAGGCCTACGTTGGCCGCTTCGGCGACCGCAGGATCTGGTGGGAACACGACGGGCTCTACTACCAGCGGGCGAGCCGCAGCCCCAAGCGGATGCAGATGGTATCGCCCGACACGTTCGTCCACGAGGAGGTATCCGGCTTTCGCACCCGCTTCGCGCGCGACGACAAGGGCCGGGTGGTCCGTCTGGTGGATGAGTGGATCGTGGGACACACCGAGGCGTTTCCCCGCGCCGCCTCAGGCGCCAACTAGGTCTGGTCCGGCATGAACAGACGTGATTTCCTGACCACGGTGAACATCGCGCTGGCCGCCGCTTGGGTCCGGCCGGTCGCCGGCGCGTCGGCTGGCAAGCCGCTTCCATATCCACCGCCGATGCCGTCCGCCGCGCTGGACGCCAGCGTTTCACTGACCCGTCGTCGTCAGTCCGCCTGTTCCTGCACTTGCCTTGCGGCCTCCAGCATCGCATCGAGGCTTCTTCGATCCAGGTGCCGCCCCCTGATGAACACGGCATCGATCGACTCGGTATTGCGGATGTCATTGAGCGGATCGGCCTCCAGGATGACCAGACTGGCGACCTGGCCTGTCTCCACCTTGCCGAAGTCGCCCGCCTTGTCCATGAACTTGGCGGGATTCAAGGTTGCGGTCTTCAGGGCATCCGCCGGCGTCATTCCGCCCTTCACCATCAACTGCAGTTCTTCGTGCAGGCTGAAGCCGGGGTAGCAGAAGGGGTTGAGGGCATCGGTCCCCGCCAGCAGTTTCACCCCGCGCCTGGACAACTCTCCCAGCAGCGAACGTTGCAATTCAAACAGTCGTCCGTGGGCCTCGTAGTATTCCGGACCCCTGCCCGCACCCGGGTCCCACATCTTCCGAACGGAATCCGGCAGGTAGTGCATGCGCGGATCCTGCAGGTCGGCAGCGCCTTTGCGTTGGGAAACGCTGTCCAGCAACGTGAGTGTCGGTGAAATCCAAGTCTCGCTTCTCGCCAGGGCGTCGGCCACGGCCTCGAACTTCTTCCTGTCGAATGTATCGACGAGGAAGCGTGCTTTCTCGATGCGCTGGTCCCGGGTGAACGTGCCGAGTTCCAGCGGCCTGCTGCTGGATGCCTCCAGGATGCCGCCGAGGTGTTCGATGCTCGCTTGGCCCGACTGGATGGCGTCCCAGATCGAAACCGCGTCGGGCAGGTGCCCGGCGAACGGGATCCCGAGCTCCTTGCTCTGGCTGGCGATCGCTGCATAGCTGTCGCGCGACAGGCGGCTGTAGACCTTGATGAAATCGACGCCCAACCCGGCTTGCTCGGCGACCGCCAGCCGGGCCTCATCGGCGTCCTTGACGCCTGACGCCCACGGCCAACTGGCCGGGCTGCCATCGACGATGTTCCCGGACGCGTGGATGTCCGGGGCAATTAGCGACTCGGATGCGACCTTCGCCCTGATCTCCTCGATCGTGCCCGGGATGCCCCACATCTCGCGGATGCCGGTGACGCCGTTGGCGATCAGCAACGGGTTGGAGGCCTTGTGGTTGAGGCTGTAGTGGAAATGCATGTCCCAAAGACCGGGGATGAGGTACTTGCGCGACCCATCAATGGTCTGTCCGCCGTCGCGAAGGGACACGTTGTGATCGTAGATGCCAACAATCCTGTTCCCGGCGATAGCCACGTATCTGCCGGATTGGATTGCACCCTTTTCAACGTCGACGATGCTGATGTTTTCGATGAGGTAGTCGGCCGCGATTGCACGTGGCCTGCCTGGGCTTTCGTTGCCGTCGATGAAACCGGCTAGCGGCAGCATGCCGCTGGCGATCAGGATCAGGGTGTGAAGGGCTTTCATTGAGGTCGAGACTCGCTTCTAGCTGGAGCTTGGGTTGGCACGGCTGCAAGCATCAGCCGCAGCAACTCGAAGCCGGTTTGGTCGTGCACGCTGCGACAGATCTGCTCGAAGCCGAGCCCTGCGTAGAACGTCCGGCCGTGGTGGTTGCGTTCGAACACCTCGACCTCCAGCGCACCGCGTCGCACCTGCGCATGCCCGATGAGGGCGCGGCCAATCCCGCGCCGTTGGAACCCGGGGTCGACGAAGAGGGCACCGACTTCGTTCCCGAGCAGCGACATGAAGGCCACGACGCGCCCATCCGCTTCCCACACCCACGTCTCCGCGATCGGCAGGTAGACCTGCGGGATGTTCACGCGTTCCGCTTCCAGGAAGGACGGCGGCAGGAACGCATGCGCCCGGGCCGCGGCGCGGGCCCAGACATCGAGCAGGGGCTCGCAGTCGGCAGGGATGTATGGACGGATCATGCGTGCACCGAGTCTTCCTGAGTCGCCACTGCAACAAACGCAGCCGCGTTCATCGCTCCGCCTCCGCCGCTGCCTTCAGGTCGCGTGCGAACTGAGCGAAGGATGCATCGAACGACGGGATCATCCGTGCGAACAGCGGGAACAGGGGGCCACCTATGGTTTCGGACATCGTGAAGCGGGTGCCGCCCTGTGCATTAGGCGTTCAATTCGAACACCCGCGTGCCCATGGCATCGCCCCAGCACAGTCGCGATGGCGCCTCGAACACCTTGACCTTCAGCTTGAACGTCCGGGTCGGCGCCAGCGACGAACGCAGGCGGATCCGTTCGCCCAAGGCGATGCGACCCGAGAGTTCGAGCACGGTGGAGTTCCAGGAGGGGTCGCTGCCCGAATCCACCAGCAATCGCCAGATCGCTCTCCGGCGAGGTGCATCGATATCGATGGCGACGTCGGTCCGTCGGCTGAAGAACTGGCTGACGGTACTGGCATCACCATCGCTGCATTCGTGCGTCATGAATGTTCCTTGACCGTCGCGTGGCCATCGGGCTACAGGAGCATGCATCTGCGTGTTTTCAGGCTATCCATCACACGGATGGCCCTCGATCAGGCGGTGCGCGGGTCGCGCGGGATGGCCCGGTGCCATTTCAAGCACCCGCCGATAAGCTTGCCAGTGCAAGTTCGGATTGATCGTTGGCGAGGTAAGCCTCGCCAAGGCTGTCGTGCGCGTTTGCCGAGTCCGGGTGCAGAAGCGCATTCAGCCGGAACACCGCGATCGCGTCGGCGACCCTGCCTGCCCCCAGCAGGTTGTATCCCATGCGGTTGGTCTCGCCTTCGCTCGGCGCGGCTGCGCCCTCCGTCGATGCGCGGTTCTGCGCAATGGCAGCCTCGGGACCCAATGCGATGGCCTGCTTGAACCACGGCAGGTTCGAGTGGACCTCGGGAAGCGCATCGAAGCCAAGCATCGCGTTGCCGAGGGCATTGAACAGACTGGCCGCCGGGAACGGGCTGTGATTGCCCAGGATCACGATTGACACATCGTGGTCGAGGAATCGGCCGAATGCCGATTCATACCCCGGGGCGCTGCCGGCGTGCATCACCACTCTTCCCTGTCGCGGTTGCAGCCCGCTGGTGTCTGCGACCTTGTATTCCCAGGTCACCAGGCCGTGCGAGCGGTTCTTCGCGGCTTCGGTCAGATACAGCCCGCGAGTCTCAGCGGAAAATCCGGGATGGCTTTCCAGCGCGTCGAGGAAACGGATCATGTCGCCGGCGGTGGACGTGAGCGAGCCCGCGCCGAGCACATGCGATTTGTCCTCCAGGCTCGCGTCCGCGAGTCCATCCGGAAGCAGGAAATAGCCTCTTGCCAGATGGGGCAAAGGCCGAGCCGAGGGCTCGTTGAGCGTTTCGCCGAGGGACATCGGATCGAGCACGAGCGTGCGGAGTGATACCTCGTAGGGCTGCCCGGTCACGGCCTCGATCGCCGCCGCAAGCAGCGAATACCCCATGTTGGAATACGCGTAGTCCGTGCCGGGTTCGAACGCCAGCGTCGAGCGCGCGGCGATCCCGGCGATCTCCGCAAGCGTGAATCGCGACGCGATGCCCTTGTCCGACACGTCAGTCGGGTCGCGCGCAAGGCCGGAACGATGCAGGAGCAGATGCCGGATGGTGATGCGCGGGTCCTGGCCCGGGACGAGGTTGCGGATCGGGCTGTCCAGGTCCAGCCGCTTTGCCTGATGCAGTTTCAGCACCGCGAGCGCGGTGAATGCCTTCGTCATCGAAGCGATGCGATACCGGGTGTCGGGCGCATTGGCGATCCCCCAGCCTTCATCGGCCATGCCAAGGGACCGGGAGAACACGAGCTGGCCACGATGCGACACCATGATCGTGCCGCTGAAGGCGTGCTCCCGGGCATAGAGGTCGACCACGCGCGCCAGTCTTGCCGCGAGGAACTCGTCCTCCGCGTGCTCCTGTGCATCGGCCGCGCGGAAGACCTGCTCGCCCATGGCGAATTCCTGCGGGGTGGCCGCCTGCTGTGTGTCGCTGGCTGCAGGAGCACGAACAGGCAGCAGGCATGCGGCGAGCAAGAAGAAGGGAAGGACAACGCGACGGGCGTACTGGGACATGTTGGACGGTGTCACCGGCAACTTTGCTTGAATTTCGCTCGCACGCATGTGTGGGCGGCCAATCATGGTTGCTGCGGATTCCTACGCCGGCGAGGATGGCTCCCGGCGCAGCAACAGGAGCACCACCGAGACCAGGAGCAGGCCATTCCCGACAGCCGAATGCGTTCCGCCCCGGGCCGTCCCGATCGACGCCAGTGCGGCGATGTAGGCGAGCAACCCGAGTGCGAACAACACCAGCGCAGCGAGCTTCATGCGACCAAGCTCCTTGCCAGCATGGGGGCGACGCTAACAGGGCAGTGGATTGTCCCACCGCGGCGGTGGGGTTGCGCGTCCTGCGCCTGCACCCCGTCACATGGATTCCTGTGTCTGTCACTTCGTTCCACCCGACGGACTCGTGACGCATCCAACCCCTGGTATGCCTGGAAGCCCAGAGCTGAGGCACGACCACAGAGACGGAGTACCTTATCTGATCCCCGTTGGAAACTATTCCACCGTCACCGACTTGGCCAGGTTGCGCGGCTGGTCCACGTCGGTGCCGCGCAGCACCGCGATGTGGTAGGCCAGCAACTGCAGCGGGATGGTGGAGACCACCGGCGCGGCGATGATGCCGGCGGCGGGCAGCTTCACCACGTGGCGCCCGGTCATGCCATGCGCCACGTGCTCGTCGGCGAACAGGTACAGCTCGCCGCCGCGCGCGCGCACCTCCTCCATGTTCGACTTCAGCTTGTCGAGCAGGGCATCGTTCGGCGCCACCGCGATCACCGGCATGTCGGCGTCCACCAGCGCCAGCGGGCCGTGCTTGAGCTCGCCGGCAGCGTAGGCCTCGGCGTGGATGTAGGAGATCTCCTTGAGCTTGAGCGCGCCTTCCATGGCCACCGGCCAGTGCGTGCCGCGGCCCAGGAACAGCGCGTGCTGCTTGCCGGAGAAATCCTCCGCCATCGCCTTCACCGTGGTGTCCAGTTTCAGCGCCTCGCCGATCAGTGCCGGCAGGTGCTCGAGCTGGCGCACGCCGTCGGCGTAGCGCTCGGCGTCGAGCCCCTTGGCGCGCGCGAGTTCGAGCGCGAACAGCGCCAGCGCCACCAGCTGGGTGGTGAAGGCCTTGGTCGAGGCCACGCCGATCTCCGGGCCGGCGCGCGTCATCAGCACCAGCTGCGCCGCGCGCACGATGGAGGATTCGGGCACGTTGCAGATCGCCATCCGCGCCAGGTAGTCGCGCTGCCCGGCCAGCTTGAGCGCGGCCAGCGTGTCGGCGGTTTCGCCCGACTGCGAGATGGTCAGGTACAGCGTGCCCGGCTTCACCACCGGCTCGCGGTAGCGGTACTCGCTGGCGATTTCGGTGCTGCAGGGCACGCCGGCCAGCTGTTCGATCCAGTAACGGGCCACCAGGCCGGCGTGGTAACTGGTGCCGCAGGCGATGATGTGCACCGCCTCGGTGCGGTCCAGCAGCTGCGCGGCATCCACGCCGAAGATCTGGGTGAGGATCTTGCCACCGGCGATGCGGCCTTCGAGGGTATCGGCCACCGACTGCGGCTGCTCGTGGATTTCCTTGAGCATGTAGTGGGCGTAATCGCCCTTCTGCGCGGCGTCGGCATTGAAGCTCGATTCCTTGATCGCGCGCGCGACCGGCTGCCCGGCGCCGTCGACGATGCGCACGCCGGAAGTGGTGATCTCGGCGACGTCGCCTTCCTCCAGGTAGCTGAAGCGGCGGGTGAGCGGAATCAGCGCATGCACGTCGGAGCCGAAGTAGTTCTCGCCCTCGCCGTAACCGACCACCAGCGGCGAACCCAGGCGCGCGCCGGCCAGGGTGCCGGGCTCGCGCGCGGAGATGGCGACGATGGCATAGGCGCCGTGCAGGCGCGCCACCACGTTGCGCACCGCCTCGAACAGCATCGCGCCGCCCCGCTGCTCGCGCTCGAGCATGTGCGCGATCACCTCGGTGTCGGTCTGCGAGTCGAACTCGTAGCCATCGCGCAGCAGTTCGTCGCGCAATTCTGCGTGGTTTTCGATAATCCCGTTGTGCACGACGCTGACCTGCCCAGAGGCATGCGGGTGCGCGTTGCCCTCGCTGGGCACGCCGTGGGTGGCCCAGCGCGTGTGCGCGATGCCGGAAACGCCGTCGAGGCCGTTGTGCTTCTGCAGCGCGTCGAGGTCCTTGACCTTGCCCTTCGCGCGCAGGCGTTCGATGCCCTGCGCCGTCAGCATGGCGATGCCGGCGGAGTCGTAGCCGCGGTACTCCAGGGCCTGCAGCCCCTCGATGAGGTGCCGCGCGATGGGCCGCTTCGCGCTGATGCCGACGATTCCGCACATGGCTGGGAGCTTCCTTCGGGGAGGACGCAAGTTTAGCGCGAGGACCTGCATCGGCCCTGTCCGCGGCCGCGGCGCGGACAGCCGGGCGGACGCCCGGACACCGCATTGTTCGCGGACTATTCGCTTATTAATCAAAGCCCTGCGTGTTGGCACGATCCCTGCATTGGCTCTCGCAGCCCCATTGAGCCTTCGCCATGATCCCCGACACCTCCGGCCAGGACACCGTCCTCGCAAGCAACTCCGCCCAGGCCCGCCCGAAGCGGCTGGTCTGGCTGCTCGCCGCCGCCGTTGGCGCCGCGCTGATCGTATGGATGCTCTCGAGCTGGGTCGGCAGCGAGCGTTCGGTGGACGTGGCGCGCCTGCGCATCGCCGAAGTCACCCGCGGCACCCTGATACGCGACGCCTCGGTCAATGGCCGCGTGGTCGCCGCCGTCAGTCCCACCCTGTTCGCGCCGGCGATCAGCACGGTCACGCTGAAGATCCACGCCGGCGACACGGTCAAGAAGGGCGACCTGCTGGCCGTACTCGATTCGCCTGACCTGAGCAACGCCCTCGCCCGCGAGCAGTCGACTCTGGCGCAACTGGAAGCGCAGGTCGCGCGTCAGCGCATCCTTGCCGAGAAGGCTCGCCTGCTGGCACGTCGCGACGCCGACGAGGCCGAAGTCACCCGCCTGGGTGCCGAACGCATCCTGCAGCGCACCGAGGGCGGCTACAAGGCTGGCGCCATCGCCGAAGTGGACTACCTGCGCGCGCAGGACGCGCTCAAGTCGGCGCAGATCCGCGCCAAGCAGGCCGGCCAGGCCTCGCAGCTGGAAATCAAGGACGTCGCGCTGGAGACCAGTACCCGCGTGAGCGAGCTCGAGCGCCAGCGTCTGGTCGTAGCCGACGCGCAGCGCCGGGTCGACGAGCTGCAGGTGCGCGCGCCGGTCGACGGCGTGATCGGCACGCTGTCGGTGGCCGACCGCAGCGTGGTCGCCGCCAATACCGCGCTGATGACCGTGGTCGACCTGTCGCAGCTGGAAGTCGAACTGGAAATCCCGGAGAGCTACGCCGACGACCTGGGCCTGGGCATGAGCGCGGAAGTGAACATCGGCGCCACCCGGGCCATGGGCAAGCTGTCGGCACTATCTCGCCGGAAGTGGTGCGCAACCAGGTGCTGGCCCGCGTGCGCTTCGATGGCAAGCAGCCGGTCGGCCTGCGCCAGAACCAGCGCGTGACCGCGCGCGTCCTGATCGAGGAAAAGCCCGACGTGCTGATGCTGCCGCGCGGCTCCTTCGTCGAGGACGAGGGCGGCCGTGCCGCCTACGTGATGGACGGCAGCGTCGCGGTGCGTCGCCCGATCCAGCTTGGCGCCACCAGCGTCTCCGCGGTCGAGATCCTGTCCGGGCTCAAGCCCGGCGACCGGGTCGTGATCGCCGGCACCGACGCCTTCGAGAACGCCGAGCGCGTCCGATCAACGACTGACTCACTCCACCGAATCCACGACAGAGGACACCGCCGATGCTCCGCATGACGAACCTGAGCAAGGTCTACCGCACCCACATGATCGAAACCCACGCGCTGCGCGGCTTCGACATCCACGTGCGCGAAGGCGAGTTCGTCGCCGTCACCGGGCCGTCCGGCTCGGGCAAGACCACCTTCCTCAACATCGCCGGCCTGCTGGAGGAGTTCAGCGGCGGCGACTACCTGCTCGACGGCGTGGACGTCGCGGCCTCGACGACGACGCCCGCTCGCGGCTGCGCAACGAAAAGATCGGCTTCATCTTCCAGGGCTTCAACCTGATCCCCGACCTGAACCTGTTCGACAACGTCGACGTGCCGCTGCGCTACCGCGGCTTCAACGCCGCCGAGCGCAAGCGTCGCATCGAGGACGTCGCTGGGCCGGGTCGGCCTGGCCTCGCGCATGCAAGCACTATCCCGGCCGAGCTGTCCGGCGGCCAGCAGCAGCGCGTGGCGATCGCCCGCGCCCTGGCCGGCGAGCCGCGCCTGCTGCTCGCCGACGAACCGACCGGCAACCTCGACTCGCAGATGGCCCGCGGCGTGATGGAGCTGCTCGAGGAGATCAATGCCGCAGGGCACCACCATCGTGATGGTGACCCATGATCCGGAACTGGCCGCGCGCGCCGCAGCGCAACGTGCACATCATCGACGGCCAGGTCTCGGACCTGATGAAGGAGGCCAGCGCCTCGCTGGCAGCGGTCGCCGCCACCGCCGCCGCCGAACGCCAACGCCTGATCACGGAGCAAGACCATGTTCCGTTACTACTTCCAGCTGGGCCTGCGCAGCCTGCGCCGCAACCCGATGCTGACCGCGCTGATGGTGCTGACCTTGTCGGTCGGCGTAGCCACCAGCATGGCCACGTTCACCGTGCTGTACGTGATGTCGGGCGACCCGATCCCGCACAAGTCGCGACCGCCTGTTCGTGCCGCGCATGGACAATGCGCCGCTGGTCGGCTACGCCGAAGGTGACGAGCCCAGCGACCAGATGACCTACAAGGACGCAGTGAACCTGCTGGCCAGCGGCCAGGGTGTGCGCCGCACCGCGGTTTACGGCACTTCCACCGCCATCGAGAGTGGGCGCGCCGATTTGCCGCCGTTCCTGGCCCGGGGCATCACTCCGACCCGGGATTTCTTCGCCATGTTCGAGGTGCCATTCCTCTACGGCGGCCCCTGGGACGCGGCGGCCGAGCGCGATGCGCGCGACGATATAGTGATCAGCCGCGAGCTGAGCGAGAAGATGTTCGGGCAGGCCAACCCGGTCGGCAAGAGCCGTACGTTTCGAGTCCACCGAATGGCGCATCGTCGGTGTCACCGATACCTGGAAGCCGATGCCGCGCTACTACCGGCTGATCAACGGCAGCGGCGGCAGCTTCGTCGGAAACGAGGAGTTCTTCATCCCCTTCCAGACCGCCATCCGGCACGAAATGGGCAACAGCGGCAACAACAACTGCAACGGCGCCGGCCCCACGGAGCCGGGCTGGTCCGGCTGGCTGAAATCCGAGTGCGACTTCATCCAGTTCTGGTTCGAGGGCGGAGCGCGGCCGACCAGGCTCGCCTCGAGGAGTTCCTCGGCGCCTACATTACCGACCAGAAGAAACTGGGTCGCTTCCCGCGGCCGATCAATGTGCGGGTGCAGAACGTGATGGAGTGGATGGAACACCTGGGCGTGGTCAGCGCCGATGCCAAGCTGTCGACGTGGCTGGCCTTCGGATTCCTGCTGGTGTGCGTGGTAAATACCGTCGGCCTGCTGCTGGCGAAGTTCTCGGCCCGGGCCGGTGAGATCGGCGTGCGCCGCGCACTTGGCGCCACCCGGCCTGAGATCTTCCGGCAATTCCTGATCGAGGCCAGCGTCGTTGGTCTGGTCGGCGGCGGCCTCGGCCTGCTGCTCAGCTTCGCCGGACTGTGGCTGATCTCGATGCAATCGGAAGAGATGGCCCTGGTCGCGAAGATGGACTGGGCGATGCTTGCCGCCACCCTGAGCCTGGCCATTGGCGCCAGCATCCTGGCCGGCCTGCTGCCGACCTGGCGCGCCTGCCAGGTCACCCCGGCCCTGCAACTGAAGACGCAATAAGGAGCACGCCATGGAAATCCGTCCCATTCTGTCCTCGCTGTTGCGCAACAAGACCGGCGCGCTGCTGATCGCCGCGCAGGTCGCGCTCAGCCTGGCGATCGTCGCCAACGCGCTGTACATCATCCAGGACCGCGTTGCGCGCACTTCGCGCCCAAGTGGCGTGGCCGACGAAAGTACCTTGATGCGCCTGGGCGTGGGCCAGCTCAAGGAACCTGAGTCCCCCGAAGCCAAGGTTGCGCTGCAGGAACGCAACGCGCAGTTGCTACGCTCCCTGCCGGGCGTGGCTTCGGTGGCCTGGACCAACCAGACGCCGTTGGCGACTTCCGGCTGGAACATGGGCCTGTCGCTGGACACCAAGCAGCCCGAGACCAGCACCAACACGGCGATGTATTTCGGTCCCGACTCCCTGGTCAAGACCCTCCAGCTCAAGCTGGTCGAGGGCCGCGACTTCAACGCCGACGACGTGCAGTACATCGACCCGCAGCAGAGCCAGGACATGGGCCGGACCGGCATCTTGTCGCAGGAGCTGGCCAGGAAGTTGTTTCCGACCGGCAGCGCGGTCGGCAAGACGCTCTACATCGGCACCGGCGCGGACGCCAAGCCGTTCCAGGTCGTCGGCGTGGTCGAGCGGTTGCAGACGCCATGGGGGCAGAACGGCGAACGCGGCGAACTGTCGACGATACTGGCTGCGCGCCGCGTGGAGAGCTACTCGAATTTCGCCATTCGCACCGAGCCCGGCCAGCGCGACCGGGTGATGAAGGAGGCCGAGGCCGCCCTGGCGAAAATACCCGGGCAGATCGTGGTCGAGGTCGAGAGCATGGAGCACGACCGCTTCGATCTGTACCGCAACGACCGCGCCATCGCCTGGATGCTTGCCGCCGTCACCGTGCTGCTGTTGCTGGTGACCGCCAGCGGCATCGTCGGCATGGCCACGCTGTGGGTCAACCAGCGCCGCAAGCAGATCGGCGTGCGTCGCGCCCTGGGCGCGCGCAAGGTCGACGTGCTGCGCTATTTCATCACCGAAAACTTCATCATCACCTCCGGCGGCGTGGTGGCCGGGCTGTTGCTGGCGGTGGCCTTGAACCAGCTGCTGGTCAGCCAGCTCGAGCTGCCGAAGCTGCCCATCGTCTACCTGGCGGTTGGTTCGGTGGTGTTGTGGCTGGTTGGCATTGCGGCGGTCTATGCGCCGGCCTGGCGTGCCTCCGGAATCTCGCCCGCGATCGCCACCCGCAGCGCGTGACGGCATGGCATCGGGGACGGTAGGCTAATGCGATGCCTACCGTCCTGGTCATCGACGACAACCCTTCGGTCGCAACCGCGCTGGAGGTGCTGTTGTCGCTGCACGACATCGACACCCTGCGCGCGCTGACCCCGGCCGAGGGCCTGGCGCTGCTCGAGCAGCGGGACATCGACCTGGTGGTACAGGACATGAACTTCAGCGCCGACACCACCTCGGGCGAGGAAGGCGTGGCGCTGTTCCGCGAGATCCGCGCGCGCCATCCCGACCTGCCGGTGATCCTGCTCACGGCGTGGACGCATCTCGATGCCGCCGTGGACCTGGTCAAGGCCGGCGCCGCCGACTACCTGGCCAAGCCCTGGGACGATCGCAAGCTGCATCACCACGGTCGAGAACCTGATCGAACTGGGCCAGGCCAACCGCGAGCTGCAGCGTCGCGTGCAGCGCGAGCGCAAGCACAAGCGCGAACTGGAATCGCAAGTACGACCTGCGCGGCATGGTGTGGGCCGACCCCGCCACCGAGCGCGTGCTCGCGCTCGCCTGCCAGGTCGCGCGCGCCGACGTGCCGGTGCTGATCACCGGCCCGAACGGCGCCGGCAAGGAGCGCATCGCCGAGATCATCCAGGCCAACTCGGCGGTGAAGGACGGGCCCTTCGTCACCCTCAACTGCGGCGCCCTGCCCGCGGAGCTGATGGAGGCCGAACTGTTCGGCGCCGAGGCCGGCGCCTACACCGGCGCCACGAAGGCGCGCGAAGGCAAGTTCGAGGCCGCCGACGGCGGCACCCTGTTCCTCGACGAGATCGGCAACCTGCCGCTTGCCGGGCAAGATGAAGCTGCTGCGCGTGCTCGAAACCGGCCGCTTCGAGCGCCTGGGTTCCAGCAAGCGAACGGCAGGTGAAGGTGCGCGTGATCAGCGCCACCAATGCCGACCTCGGCGGCGATGATCCGCGCCGGCACGTTCCGCGAAGACCTCTACTACCGGCTCAACGTGATCGAACTGCGCCTGCCGCCGCTGGCCGAGCGCGTCGGCGACATCCTGCCGCTGGCCGAGCATTTCCTCGCCGGCGAAAAGCAGCTGGGCGAGGCGGCGCGCGACGCGCTGCTGCGCCACCCCTGGCCGGGCAACGTGCGCGAACTGAAGAACGCGATCCAGCGCGCGCGCCTGCTCGCAGCGGGCCAGGTGATCACGCCCGCCGACCTGGGCCTTGCCGCGGTGTCGGCCGCTGCGCCCGCGGGCAGCGCCGACGCCGAACCCGATCGCGAGGCGATCGAGCGCGCGCTCGCGCGCGCCGGCGGCACGGTGGCGCAAGCCGCGGTGGAACTGGGCCTCAGCCGGCAGGCGCTGTACCGGCGGATGGAGCGGCTCGGCATTTCGCGGCCCGCGGGATGAGCGCCTCCGGATGAGCGAACCGCGCCGCTACTTCAGCCTTGCCGGTCCCTACGCGGCGCTGGTTTCCGTGCTGGCCGTGGCGCTGGTGGTTTCGACCGTGCTGCTCGGCGAATGGCTGCCCGACTCGCCGGTGCTGGTCGGCGCGCTGGTGTTGCTCGCGGGCCTGCCGCTCGCCTGGTACCTCGTGCGCCGGCAGTTCGGCCCGATGCTGTCGCTGTTCCGCGCCCTGGCCGGCACCGTCAGCAGCTATCGCGACGGCGATTTCAGCTTCAGCCTGCGCTGGCCCCGGCATGACGAGCTCGGTGAGCTGGTGGATTCGCACAATGCGCTGGGCGACGTGCTGCGCGAGCAGCGCCTGGGCCTGGTGCAGCGCGAGCTGCTGCTCGACACCATGGTGCAGAACACGCCGGTGGCGATGCTGCTGGTGGCGGAGGGCGGGCCGGTGGTCTACGGCAACCTCGCCGCGCGCCAGCTGCTCAACCAGGGCCGCAAGCTCGAGGGCCACGCCATCGCCGAGCTGCTCGGCGCGCGCGGCCGCGCCGCTGCGCGATGCGATCGACCGCGGCGGCGACGGCCTGTTCTCGGTCGGCGCCGAGGACGAGGAGGAGATCTACCACCTCGCCCGCCGCAGCTTCCGCCTCAACGGCCGCGCGCACGAGCTGCTGCTGCTGCGGCAGATCACCGTCGAGCTGCGCCGGCAGGAAGTGCAGACCTGGAAGAAGGTGATCCGCGTGATCAGCCACGAGCTCAACAACTCGCTGGCCCCGGTCGCCTCGCTCGCGCATTCGGGCGGCGAACTCACGCGGCGCGGCCAGCACGACAAGCTGCCGGCGATCTTCGCCACCATCGAAGAGCGCGCGCGCCACCTCGAAGGCTTCATCCGCGGCTACGCGCATTTCGCCAAGCTGCCGATGCCGCGCACGGAGGCAGTGGCCTGGGAGGGTTTCGTCGCGCGCCTGCGCAGCCAGATCCACTTCGCGGTGGACGGCGCGCTGCCCGAGCGAGCCCGCGCACTTCGACCTCGCGCAGATGGAGCAGGCGCTGCTCAACCTGCTGAAGAACGCGCACGAGTCCGGCTCGCCGGAGGCGGAGGTCGCATTGTGCGTGCGCCAGCACGCCGGCCTGCTGCGCATCGAGGTGCTCGACCGCGGCACCGGCATGAGCGAGGCGGTGCTGTCGAACGCGCTGGTGCCGTTCTATTCGACCAAGCGCAGCGGCACCGGCCTGGGCCTGGCGCTGGCGCGCGAGATCGCCGAAGCGCATGGCGGCCGCATCAGCCTCGGCAATCGCGAGGGCGGCGGCCTGGCGGTGGCGATGGTGTTGCCGACCTGATCCGGCGCGGCCCCGCCGGCCGCGGCACACCCGGCCCGGCCCCACCGGCCAGCGGCCGCTACTTCTTCTTCGGCCGCTTCCAGCCTTCGATCGAGGCCTGTCGTCCGCGCCCCACCGTGAGCTGTCCGGCGCGGCGCGTTGCGCGTGATCACCGAGCCGGCGCCGATGGTCGCCTCGGCGCCGATCTCCACCGGCGCCACCAGCGCGCTGTTGGAGCCGATGAAGGCGCCGTCGCCGATGGTGGTGACGAACTTGTTCACGCCGTCGTAGTTGCAGGTGATGGTGCCGGCGCCGATGTTCACTGCCGCGCCGATCTGCGCATCGCCGAGGTAGGCTGAGGTGGTTGGCCTTGCTTCCTTTCCCAGCCTCGTCTTCTTCGTCTCGACGAAATTGCCGACGTGCACGCCCTCGGCCAGCTCGCTGCCCGGGCGCAGGCGCGCGTAGGGCCCGATGCGGCAGTCCTCGCCGGCGCTCACGCCCTCGAGGTCGCAGTGCGCGGCGACCACGGTGCCGGCCGCCGAGCACCACGTCGCGCAGCCGGC
Source organism: uncultured Gammaproteobacteria bacterium (assembly GCA_963707625.1). Lineage (GTDB taxonomy): Bacteria > Pseudomonadota > Gammaproteobacteria > Xanthomonadales > Xanthomonadaceae > Arenimonas. The sequence goes on along the minus strand of CAVPQV010000017.1, from coordinate 9,185 downwards.
AGAAGGGGCCGATGCGCACGCCGTCGCCGAGCTCGACCCGGCCTTCCAGGATCACGTCCACGTCGATCTCGACATCGCGCCCGGTCTCGGCCTCGCCACGCAGGTCGAAGCGCGCCGGATCGGCCAGGCGCACGCCGCGCTGCATCAGCCGGCGCGCGGCGCGCTGCTGCCAGGCGCGCTCGAGCGCGGCGAGCTGCGCGGCGTCGTTGGCGCCCTCGGTCTCCATGCGCGTCGGCGACGCGCGCGACCATGGCCGGCGCGTCCTCCTCCGCGGCCATGGCGAATACGTCGGTGAGGTAGTACTCGCCCTGCGCGTTGCCGTTGCCCAGGCGCGACAGCCAGCGGCGCAGCTCGCCCGGCCTGCGCGGCGATGATGCCGGTGTTGATCAGACCGATCGCGCGCTGCCGTTCGTCGCAGTCGCGGTGCTCGACGATCGCCTGCACGCGTCCGCGCGAGTCGAGCAGCAGGCGGCCATAGCCGGTCGGGTCGGCCGGCTCGGCGCCGAGCACGGCGAGCGCGCCGGGCGCGGACAGCACCCGGCGCAGCGTCTCCGCCTCGATCAGCGGCACGTCGCCGTACAGCACCAGCACGCGCGCGTCGTCGGGAATCGCCGGCATCGCCTGCTGCACCGCGTGGCCCGTGCCCAGCTGCTCGGCCTGCTCGACCCAGCGCAGGTCGCCGTCGCCGGCGAAGGCTGCGCGCACCTGTTCGCCGCGATGGCCGTAGACGACGTGGATGGCGGCGGCGCCCAGCTCGCGCGCGGCGGCGAGCACCTGCGCGAGCATCGGCCGGCCGGCCACCGGCAGCAGCACCTTGGGCTGCGCCGAGTTCATCCGCTTGCCCTCGCCGGCGGCGAGGATGACCACGTGCAGCGCTTCGCTCATTCGGGTTTTCTCCTGCGCGCATGGTAAGTCGCCGGCGCGGGAAACGAAATCACCGCGCGCACCTGGCCAGCCCGGGCGCCGTGGCCGCGCCCGCGCCAGATCGGCGCGCCGCTCGCCCTCACATCGCGCCGATGTCGGCGACGCCACGCCAGGCCACCGAACGGGACTCGCGCCGCGTCGCTCGCTGCTAGCATGCGCGGATGTTCGCGCTCTCCCGCCAGTTGCTGTTGTTCCTGCTCGCGGGCATCGCGCAGGTGCTGCTGGACTGGGCGGTGTTCGTGCTGCTGACCGGCCTCGGCCTGCCGGTGGTGGCCTCCAACCTCATCGGCCGCACCAGCGGCGCGTGCCTGGGCTTCTGGTTGAACGGCCGCTACACCTTCGTCGATGACCAGGGCCGCCCGCGCCTGGCGCGGGAGCACCTGGGTCGCTTCCTGCTGGCCTGGCTCGCCCTGACCGCACTCAGCACCGCGCTACTGGCCTGGCTGTCGCAACACATGGAACTGCAGATGTTGTGGCTGGCCAAGCCCGCGGTGGAGGCGGCGGTGGCCGGCCTGGGATTCATTGTCTGGCGGCAGTGGGTGTTCCGCTGACCGCAAATGAAAACGCCGGCCCAGGGCCGGCGATTCCGTGTCCACTTCCGCCGGACCTCAGTGCTTGAGGGTCTTGCGCAGGCGTTCCAGCGCCTGCAGCTGCACCAGTGCCTCGGTGAGCTTTTGCTGCGCCTCTTCCAGGTCCATCGCCTCGCCGCGATTGGCCAGCACGCGCTCGGCCTCTTCCTTCGACTTCAGCACCGCGGCCTCGTCGATGTCGGCGCTGCGGATCGCGGTGTCGGCCAGGATGGTCACCACCTGCGGCTGCACCTCGAGGATGCCGCCGGAAACGACGATGTCGAGCTTCTCGCCATTGGCCAGGCTCAGCACCAGCTTGCCCGGCTTCAGGCGGGTGATCAGCGGGGCGTGCCGCGGCGCGATGCCGAGCTCGCCCATCTCGCCGGTGGCCACGACCATGGTCACGTCGCCGGAGAAGATCTCGTTCTCGGCGCTGACGATGTCGCATCGGATGGTGGTGGTCATGTCTGCGTGTCCTTGCTTAGGCCGCGGCGCTCATCTTCTTGGCCTTCTCGACCGCCTCGTCGATGCCGCCGACCATGTAGAAGGCCTGCTCCGGCATGTGGTCGCACTCGCCGTCGCAGATCATCTTGAAGCCGCGGATGGTCTCCTTCAGCGTCACGTACTTGCCCGGCGAGCCGGTGAAGACCTGCGCCACGGTGAAGGGCTGCGAGAAGAAGCGCTCGATCTTGCGCGCGCGCGACACGGCCTGCTTGTCCTCTTCCGACAGTTCGTCCATGCCCAGGATCGCGATGATGTCCTTGAGCTCCTTGTACTTCTGCAGCGTCGCCTGCACGCGGCGGGCGGTGTCGTAGTGCTCGTGGCCGATCACGTTCGGGTCCAGCTGGCGCGAGGTCGAGTCGAGCGGATCCACGGCCGGATAGATGCCCAGCGAGGCGATGTTTCGGCTCAGCACGACGGTCGCATCAAGATGCGCGAAGGTGGTCGCCGGCGACGGGTCGGTCAGGTCGTCCGCGGGCACGTACACGGCCTGGATCGAGGTGATCGAGCCGGTCTTGGTCGAGGTGATGCGCTCCTGCAGCTCGCCCATTTCCTGGGCCAGGGTCGGCTGGTAGCCGACGGCCGACGGCATGCGGCCGAGCAGCGCCGACACTTCGGTGCCGGCCAGGGTGTAGCGGTAGATGTTGTCGACGAACAGCAGCACGTCGCGGCCTTCGTCGCGGAAGTACTCGGCCATGGTCAGGCCGGTCAGCGCCACGCGCAGGCGGTTGCCCGGCGGCTCGTTCATCTGGCCGTACACCATCGCCACCTTGGACTTGGCGTGATCCTCAATGTTGACGACGCCCGACTCCTGCATCTCGTGGTAGAAGTCGTTGCCCTCGCGGGTGCGCTCGCCGACGCCGGCGAACACCGACAGGCCGGAGTGCTCGGTCGCGATGTTGTTGATCAGCTCCATCATGTTCACGGTCTTGCCGACGCCGGCGCCGCCGAACAGGCCGACCTTGCCGCCCTTGGCGAACGGGCACATCAGGTCGATGACCTTGATGCCGGTTTCCAGCAGCTCGGTGGTCGAGGACTGGTCTTCGTAGCTCGGCGCGGCGCGGTGGATTTCCCACTGCACGTCGCACTTGACCGGGCCGGCCTCGTCGATCGGGCGACCGAGCACGTCCATGATGCGGCCCAGGGTGCCGAGGCCGACCGGCACCGAGATCGCGTGGCCGGTGTTGACCGCGATCAGGTTGCGGCGCAGGCCGTCGGTCGAGCCGAGCGCGATGGTGCGCACGATGCCGTCGCCGAGCTGCTGCTGCACCTCGAGCGTGATCTCGGTGTCCTTCACCTTCAGCGCGTCGTAGATCTTCGGCACGTCCTCGCGGGCGAACTCGACGTCGACGACCGCGCCGATGATCTGAACAATCTTGCCCTGGCTCATTATGTTTTCCTCGAGAAAAGCGTTCTGAAAGTGAGATTCTGGTCAGACCGCGGCGGCGCCGCCGACGATCTCGGAGATTTCCTGGGTGATCGCCGCCTGGCGCGCCTTGTTGTAGATCAGCTGCAGCGTGCCGATCAGCTTGGTGGCGTTGTCGGAGGCCGACTTCATCGCGACCATGCGCGCGGCCTGCTCGGAAGCGATGTTCTCCAGCAGCGCCTGGTACACCAGCGACTCGACGTAGCGCATCATCACGTGGTCGAGCACCACTTCCGGGCTCGGCTCGTAGATGTAGTCCCAGTCGAAGCGGGTGTGCAGCGTGTCGGAGGGCGGCAGCGGCAGCAGCTGGTCGATGCGCGGCTTCTGCGTCATGGTGTTGACGAAGTCGTTGTAGGCGATGAACACGCGGTCGAGCTTCTTCGCCGAGTAGCCGTCCAGCATCACCTTGATCACGCCGACCAGCTGGTCGAGGTGCGGCTTTTCGCCCAGGTGGGTGACCGAGCCAACCATGTCCACCTTCAGGCGGCGGAAGAAGGTCGCGGCCTTCTGGCCGATGCACACCACGTCGACTTCGACGCCCTTGGCCTGCCACTCGCGCATCTCGCCGAGCAGCTTGCGGAACATCTGCGAGTTCAGGCCGCCGCACAGGCCGCGGTCGGTGGACACGATGATGTAACCGATGCGCTTGATCTCGCCGTGGTCGGCCATGTACGGGTGCGTGTACTCGGAGTTCGCCTTGGCGATGTGGCCGATCAGCTGCGTCATCAGGCGCGCGTACGGGCGCGAGGCCTTCATGCGCTCCTGCGCCTTGCGGATCTTCGAGGCCGAGACCATCTCCAGCGCGCGGGTCACCTTGCGGGTGTTCTGCACGCTCTTGATCTTGGTTTTGATTTCCCTGCCGCCTGCCATCTCGTATTCCTTATTGAGCTACGCGCCGCTTACCAGCTGCCGGTGGTCTTGAACTCGGACACGCCCTGCTTGAACACGGCTTCGATGTCCTTGTCCCAGGCGCCGGTGGCGACGATGCTGGTCATCAGCTCGCCCTGGGTGTTGGCGAAGTGCGCATGCAGCGCCTCTTCGAAGGCCAGGATCTTGTTCATCGGCACGTCGTCGAGGTAACCCTCGTTCACCGCGTAGATCGACAGCGCCATCTGCGCGATCGACATCGGCGAGTACTGCTTCTGCTTCATCAGCTCGGTGACGCGCTGGCCGCGCTCGAGCTGCTTGCGGGTGGCTTCGTCGAGGTCGGAAGCGAACTGCGCGAACGCAGCCAGCTCGCGGTACTGCGCCAGCGCGATGCGGATGCCGCCGGACAGCTTCTTCATGATCGTGGTCTGCGCCGCACCACCGACGCGCGACACCGAGATGCCGGCGTTCACGGCCGGGCGGATGCCGGCGTTGAACAGGTCGGTCTCGAGGAAGATCTGGCCGTCGGTGATCGAGATCACGTTGGTCGGCACGAACGCGGAGACGTCGCCGGCCTGGGTCTCGATGATCGGCAGCGCGGTGAGCGAGCCGGTCTTGCCCTTGACGGCGCCGTTGGTGAACTTCTCCACGTACTCTTCGGAGACGCGCGCGGCGCGCTCGAGCAGGCGGGAGTGGAGATAGAACACGTCGCCCGGGTAGGCTTCGCGACCCGGCGGGCGGCGCAGCAGCAGCGAGATCTGGCGATAGGCCACGGCCTGCTTGGACAGATCGTCGTAGATGATCAGCGCGTCTTCGCCGCGGTCGCGGAAGTACTCGCCCATGGTGCAGCCGGAGTAGGCGCTGATGTACTGCATCGCGGCCGACTCGGAAGCGGTGGCGCAGACGACGATGGTGTGGGCCAGGGCGTCGTTGTCGTCCAGGCGGCGCACCACGTTGGCGACGGTCGAGGCCTTCTGGCCGATCGCGACGTAGATGCACTTAACGCCGGTGCCCTTCTGGTTGATGATCGCGTCGACCGCCATCGCGGTCTTGCCGGTCTGGCGGTCGCCGATGATCAGCTCGCGCTGGCCGCGGCCGATCGGGATCATGGCGTCGACCGACTTGTAACCGGTCTGCACCGGCTGCGACACCGACTTGCGCCAGATCACGCCCGGGGCAACCTTCTCGACCGGCTCGCTGAGCTTGGCGTTGAGCGGGCCCTTGCCGTCGATCGGCTCGCCGAGCGCATTGACCACGCGACCCAGCAGCTCCGGACCAACCGGCACTTCCAGGATGCGGCCGGTGGTCTTGGCGACGGCGCCTTCGCGCAGGTGCTCGTAGTCACCCAGCACCACCGCGCCGACCGAGTCGCGCTCGAGGTTCAGCGCCAGCGCGAAGGTGTTGTCCGGCAGTTCGATCATCTCGCCCTGCATCACGTCGGCCAGGCCGTGGATCCGCACGATGCCGTCGGACACCGAGGTGACGGTGCCTTCGTTGCGCGCCTCGGCGGTCAGCTTGACCTTTTCGATGCGGCTGCGGATGAGTTCGCTGATTTCGGACGGATTGAGCGTCTGCATGGGTTTGTCCCGGTGAAATTGAATTAGTTGGCGAAGGCTAGTTCGCGAGGGCCGCGCCGAGGCGCGCCAGCTTGGTCTTGAGCGAGCCGTCGATGACCACGTCGCCGGCGTCGATCACCGCGCCGCCGATCAGCGAGGCGTCCACCGCCGTGCTGACCTCGACGTCGCGACCGAAGCGCTTCACCAGCGAGGCGCGCAGCTTGGCGACGTCGGCCTCCGACAGCGGCGTGGCCGAGGTGATCGTCGGCCTTGACCAGGCGCTCGTCCTCGGCGCGCAGCGCGTCGAACATGCCCGCGATCTCCGGCAGCACGGCCAGGCGGCGGTTTTCCGCCAGCACCGACAGGAACTGGGTGAACAGCGGGTCGACGTCGCCCTGCGGCACGATCACGTCGATCAGCGCCTGCGCCGGCAGCGTCGGGTTGCCGATCAGCACGGCGACCTGCGGCTCGGCGACGGCGCGGGCGGCGAAGCCCAGCATCGAGGACCACTGCGGCAGGCGCTGCTGCGCACGCGCCATCGAGAAGACGGCGCGGGCGTAGGGACGGGCGAGGGTCAGGGTCTGGCTCATGGTGTCGGGCTCAGATCTGCGCCGCGAGCTCGTCGAGCAGCGCCTTGTGGGCGTTGCCGTCGATCTCGCGCAGGATCAGCTTCTCGGCGCCGGCCACGGCCAGCACGGACACCTGCTTGCGCAGGTCCTCGCGGGCGCGGTTGCCGGAGGACACGATCTCGGCGGCGGCGGCTGCCTTCTGGCGGTTGCCCTCCTCGATCGCCTCTTCCTTGGCCAGGTCGATGATCTGCGCGCGCGCGCGTCTCCGCCTGCGTCGATGATCTCGGTCGCCTTGGCGCGCGCTTCGCGCAGCACCTCGTTGACCTTTTCCTCGGCCTGCGCGAGGTCCTTCTTGCTGCGGTCCGCGGCCGCGCAGGCCCTCGGCGATCTTCTGCTGGCGTTCCTCGATCGCCGCCATCAGCGGCGGCCAGATGAACTTGGCGGTGAATGCGATCAGGAGCGCAAAGTGAGCGCCTGACCCAACAACGTCATGCCGATATCCATGACTCTCTTCCTCGAATTGCCTTCCGCCGCGCAGGCTGCGCGACGGCGAAACCGCGCCCGCCGCTCATGCGGGGGGCGCGAGTGACGTGTTGCTCAGCCGCCCGCGGCGACCTGCTGCAGGGCCGACAGCAGCGGGTTGGCGATCGCGAAGTACATCGCCATGGCGAGGCCGATGATGAACGAGGCGTCGATCAGGCCGACCAGCAGGAACATGCGGCCCTGCAGCATCGGGATCAGCTCCGGCTGGCGCGCGGCGGCCTCGAGGAACTTCGAACCCATGATGCCGATGCCGACGCAGGCGCCGAGCGCACCGAGGCCGATCATGAGGCCGATGCCGATGGCCGTGTTGGCCTGGATCAGGGCGATGAACTCGTTCATTGGAAACTCCTGGTTAGTCTTGGTAGATGCAGCGGTTGCGGGAAAGGTGAAGCGGGAAATCGCTTAGTGTGCGTCGTGCGCCATGGAGATGTAGACCACGGTCAGCATCATGAAGATGTAGGCCTGCAGCAGGATGATCAGGATGTGGAACACCGACCAGACCCAGCCGAAGAACACGCCGGGCAGGAAGAACAGCCACGCGCTGCAACAGGCCGGCGATCGAGCATGAAGACCAACTCGCCGCCGTACATGTTGCCGAACAGTCGCATCGCCAGCGACACCGGCTTGGACAGGTACTCGACGATGTTCAGCACGATGTTCGGGACCACCAGCGCGATCTTTCCGAACATGCCCTCGGCGTGGAAGGGCGCGGTGAACAGCTCCTTGATCCAGCCGCCCAGGCTTTTGGCCTTGATCGAGTAGAAGATGGTGAGCACGAAGACAGCGAGTGACATCGCAAACGTCGTGTTGAGGTCCGCGGTCGGGACGATGCGCATGTAGGTGTGGTGCTGGACCTCGTGGCCCCAGAGCCTGGGCAATGATCCAGCCCGGCAGGTCGAGCGGCAGCAGGTCCATGGCGTTCATGAAGAGGACCCACATGAAGATGGTCAGCGCCAGTGGAGCGATGAAGCGGCGATCGCCGTGGAAGACGTCCTTGACCACCTGGGTCTCGACCCACTCGACCACGATCTCGACGAAGGCCTGCATCTTGCCGGGGACGCCGGCGGTGGCCTTGCGCGCCCGATGCCGAACCACAGCACGAAGATCAGGCCGAGGCCGAGCGCAACGAAGCAGCTGTCCCAGTGGAAATTGCCGCCCTGCAGCATGACGCTGCCGTGGGTAAGGTGGTGCTCGATGTACTCGGTCAGGCCGCCGGCCTTGGCTGCTTCGTCGCTCACTCGAACACCTATGACTTTGAAATTCAGGGTTAGAAACGCGGCCATCATCGTGACGACCAGCCCGACCAGCAACGGCAACGGCGGCAGGTGCAGCTTAGCCACCGCGAGGTACAGCACGCCGAGCACCACGAACCACTTCAGCAACAGCCCGCTGACCATTCGCGACAGCGCCATGCCGGCGGAAGCGGCGGCGGGCGGCAGACTTCGCCACGCCAGCACCCAGGCTTCCCGCTGCGACGAATCCCCGCCGATCGCGGCTGCAGGGCCTCGCGTTCGCCTTTCGCGAACCACCAGGCCAGCGCCACGAGCATTGCCACCACGAACTGGACCGCTACCATGCGGAAGGCGAGCGGGGACGCGCCGGTTCGGCGGACAGCGAATTGAACACCCCGGTCCCCGGATCACGCGCATGCCGCAGAAAACGGCCCTGCGAAGCCCGAAAGTATAGCAACGGGATGCTTTGCGGACGAGCCGATGGTGGTCCAGGATCAGGGCCTAGGCTCGATAAACATCGATTTAGGCACGTTTCCAACCCTGAAGTACCGATGAAGACCGCCCTGATTTGCATCCTGATCACCGGCTTGATGCCCTACCTGTGGACCACCGTGGCGAAGCTGGCAGGCCCGCGTTACAACAACCGCAACGTGCGTGAATGGCGGACCCGACTCGAGGGACTCCCGCAACGCGCGCACGCCGCGCACCTCAGACAGTTTCGAGGCATTTCCCTTGTTCGCCGCCGCGGTACTCGCGGCATTGCTCACCAATGCCGACAAGGAAATTGTCGCGCAGCTCGGCCCTGGGCTTCGTCGCCGCCCGGGCTGTCTACCCGGAGCCGTGTATCTGGCCGACCTGCCACGGACACGCAGCCTGGTTTGGTTCCTTGCCCTTTGCCTGCGTCATCGCGCTGCTGGTCCTGTCCATCCGCTCGCTGTCATAGGGCAGAGGAAACGCGGGGTCTATGCCTGTCCTGTTCCTGCCGCCAAGGCGAGCGC
>CAVPQV010000016.1:0-19345 GCA_963707625.1 uncultured Gammaproteobacteria bacterium | reverse complement strand
GCGCATCGGCCGCAGCCAATCCGCCCGCTGCGCGACGGGCTGAGGTTCCTGCTCATCATCTTCAAGATCGCCACCCTGTATTCGCCGCTGAAGCTGTTTGCGCCGACGGCGCTGCTGTTCGGGGTGCTGGGGCTGTCCTATTACGCATGGACCTTTGCCACCCAGGCGCGCTTCACCAACATGAGCGCACTGCTGCTGAGCGCCGCGGTGATCGTTTTCCTGATCGGCCTGATCTCGGAGCAGATCACCGCGCTGACGTATCGCAAGGATGCCTAGCCGCAGCGCGGGGGAGGCGGGCCGCCCTGCTGGTCACGCGTAATTTCCCGCCGCTGGTCGGCGGCATGGAAAACGTCAACCGGCGTCTGCTCCTCGAACTGTCGCAGTCGGGCGCGGTCGACCTGTGCGGGCCGAGGGGCTGCAAGGCGCATGCGCCGGAGGCCTCGGAAGTCGCCGAAGTCGCGCTCAAGCCCCTACCGCGCTTCCTGCTCGGCGCTGCCGCGCGCGCGGCATGGCTGGGCCTGCGGCGGCGACCGGCGCTGGTGCTGGCGGGAAGCGGGCTGACCGCGCCAATCGCGTGGTTGGCAGCCGGGCTGTGCGGCGCGAGCTGCGCCGTTTACCTGCACGGGCTCGACATCATCGCCCCGAGCCGCGTGTACCAAGCGGTCTGGCTACCCTTCCTGCGCCGATGCGGACTGGTGCTGGTCAACAGCGCCAACACCGCGCGGCTTGCGCAGGCCGCGGGGATTTCGGCCGCGCGCATACACATCCTGCATCCAGGCACCGAGGTGCCCGTGCTGGATCCGGACGCGGGGGCGAGGTTCCGCGCACGCCATGGACTGGAGGACGCGACCCTGTTGCTCTCGGTCGGGAGGCTCACGCGACGCAAAGGCCTGGTGGAGTTCGTCGCCCGGGCACTGCCCGACCTCGTCTTGAAGCAGCCCTCGATCCGGCTGGTCGTGATCGGCGAAGAGGCCAGCGACGCGCTGCACGGGGGCGGGGGCTCGGAGAAACAACGCCTGCTGGCAACCGCCCGGGAGTACCGCGTCGAAGCCAACGTCCTGCTGCTGGGCCGCTGCGACGCCGCCGCGCTCGCGCAGGCCTACCAGGCGGCCGACCTGCACGTGTTCCCCGTGCTCGAGCTACCGGGAGACGTCGAGGGATTCGGGATGGTGGCGCTCGAGTCTGCCGCGCACGGGCTGCGCACCGTCGCCTTCGATGTCGGCGGCATCGCGGATGCCGTCGAAGCGCCAGCGACGGGGCGGCTGGTCGCGTCCGGCGACTATGCCGCCATGGCCGACGCAATTGGCGCGTTGCTCGCCGAGCCCCCCAGTGCGGCGGTGCAGGCAGCTTGCCAAGCCTTCGCGTCGGCCAAGGACTGGCGGCATTTCGGCGAACGGCTGCGCATGTTCGTGCAGCAGGGCGGCAACCGTGACTGAGCCAGGATCCGCGCGACTTCCGCATATCGTTACCGACCTGCCGTCGCGCCGGTGGAAGGCGGAGAAGATCGCAATGCTGCTGGGCCTGGCAGACGAGGGGCCGCCGCTGCGGATTCTCGAGGTAGGCACAGGCTCGGGCGGAATCGCGAACTACTTCGGAACCCACCCCTCGGGGCGCTTCGCCGTGGAGTCGGTGGATGTTGTCGACGAGCGACTGGTGCGGGAGGGATATTCGTTCCGCAAGGTCGAGGACGCGGCGCTGCCTTTCCCCGATGCGAGCTTCGACCTGGCGATCAGCAACCACGTCATCGAGCATGTCGGATCGGAGTTCGAGCAGCGCAGGCACCTGGCGGAGCTGCGCCGCGTGCTGAAGCCCGGCGGGCGCGGATACCTCGCGGTACCCAATCGCTGGATGCTGGTGGAGCCCCACTACAAGCTCGCCTTTCTCAGCTGGCTGCCGCGTCGTTGGCGCACGCCTTACCTGCGCGCCGCCGGCAGGGGCGAGCACTACGACTGCGAGCCGCTGCAGATGCGTGAGCTGGAGCGTTTCCTGCGCAACGGCGGACTGCGCGGGACCAACCGGAGCGTGGATGCGCTACGGGCCACGCTGGAAATAGAGCACGCGGGTGCGGTGGCTACGCGCCTGCTAAGGCGCGTGCCCGACGCCTTGCTCAATCCTTTCCGGCGCTGGATCCCCACACACATTTACAGTTTCGAGACCGACGCCGTGTATACGCCGCCGCCTGTTGCCGAGGAAAGCTCGGGGCTCGCGTGCATCACCGTCACCTTCAATCCCGACCTGGACGTGTTGCGCGCGCAGATCGCGCAGTTGCCGCAGTCCGCGCTCAAGCTCCTGGTCGACAACGGCTCCGGTCGGGCGGTGGGCGCCGGCTTGCGGCAACTGGCGGCCGAGGCCGGTTGCGAGTTGATTGAAAATGGCGCCAATCTTGGCTTGGCCCGGGCATTGAACATCGGCGCCGATGCCGCCATTGCCGCCCGCCCTGGCGTGCGCATGCTGCTCCTGCTCGACCAGGACACGGAGCCGGGCGCGGGCGGCGCCGAGGCGTTGCTGCAAGCCTGGACGCGCCTGCGGGCGATCGATTCCGGGCTCGGGAGCATCGGGCCTGCCTTGCTCGACGCGAGCACCGGGGAATTGCATGGGTTCCACCGCATCGTCCGCTGGCGCTGGACGCAACTGCGCCCGACCGGCACCGAGCCGGTTCGCGTGGACAACCTCAATGGCAGCGGCACCCTGGTTCCGGCTTCGCTGTTCGCCCGCCTTGGCGGCTTGCGCGGCGAACTCTTCATCGACCATGTCGACACCGACTGGGCGTTCCGCGTGCGCGATGCAGGGCTATCGCTTTACGGGGTGCCCGGCGTCACCTTCCTCCACCGCATGGGGACGCGCGGCATCCGCTTCTGGTTCCTGGGCTGGCGCGTGTGGCCGCAGCGCTCGCCGGCGCGGCATTTCTACCTGTTCCGCAATACGGTCCGGTTGTTGCGCTCGCCGGGCGTGCCGGGTGTGTGGAAATTCTGGGCGCCAGTCAAGCTGGGGCTGACCCTATTTCTGCACCTTGCCTTGGATCCCGATCGCGGCGCCCAGGCCCGGCAAATGCTGCGCGGGATACGCGAGGGGTTTCGACCCTGGGGCCGGGACGCGCGCTAGGCCGGGCGTACGGGAACCACTTCCAGTCGTGGCAACGGGAACACCAGGTTGCGGTCGCGGAATTTCGGATTGTTCAGGAAGAAGCTGCGGAAGTGCCAGGGCATGACCAGAAGGTAGTCGGGTCGCTGCGCCAACAGTTCCGACTCCGGGATGATCGGGATCCACGAGCCCGGCGTGACGCAGCCAAACTTTTCCTGGTTGACCTCGCCGATGCCGAGCAGGTCGCCAGGACCGAGCTGGCAGTACTGCAGGATCACGTTGCCCTTGGTCGAGGCGCCGAGCGCGGCGACGCTGCGGCCTTCGGCGCGCACCTTGCCGATAAACTCGAGGATGTCCTCGCGCGACTGCCGGGTGCGCTCGGCGAACTGCAGGTAGGGCACCAGCGTGTCCAGCCCGGCGCCCTGTTCGTCTGCCAGCACCTTCGCCACCGCATCGGAGGTCGGATAAGGGCTGGCGTCCCGCGCGCAGGTCACGGAAAAGCTGCCACCGTTCACATCATTGAATTCGACGTCGATGATGCGCAAGCCGACCCGCCGCGCCATCCAGTCGATCTGGCGCATCGCGTAATACTCGACATGCTCGTGGCAAACGGTGTCGTAGGCGTTCACCTCCAGCATGGTCGGCATGTAGCTCTGCTCGAACACCCAGATGCCGTCCTCCGCGAGTGCGTCGCGGACGTCGCGCATGAAGTCCTCGGGCGATTCGAGGTCGTAAAACATCGAGAAAGAAGTGATCACCCGCGCCTTCTTGCCCGGGAAGCGCTCGGCCAGCCGCGGCGAGGGGAAGAACTCCGGGATCAGCTCGACGTGCGGGGGATAGTACTCGCGGAACTTCGCGCCGGTCGGATCCACGCCGACCAATACCGGCCCGTGCGCGGGGTAGGCGGCGAGGGTGGTGCCATCGTTGCTGCCAATGTCGATCACCAGGTCGCCGTCATGCAGCTGCACCTGGCCAAGGATCCTGCGCACCTTTGCCTGCAGGTGCGCCACCATGCTTGGATTGAGGCCCGAGCGATAGCCGTAGTTCGCCCCGTACATCTCGCTGGAATCGTAGGAATGCTCGAGTTGCAGCAGTCCGCAGGAATTCTCGCCGCGGCACTTGACCAGTCGCAACGGCCCGGACGTGACCTGCTGCTCGCGCGAAGCCGGGAACACGCCGGTCAGCATCTGCTCGCCGAGATCCAGCACGGGTGCCAGTTCGGTGCTGCCGCAGATCCTGCATCGATCGATCTTGCTGTACATCAGTCTGGCCCCGTTGCCGGCGCGCCTTCGGCGGCGAGCCCGCGCATGTCCGCATCCACCATCATGTGCACCAGTTGACGGAAGCTCACGCCAGGCGCCCAGCCCAGCGTCGAACGCGCCTTGCTGGCGTCCCCGCGCAACTGTACCTCCTCGCTCGCGCGGAAGTCGAGGGCCTCCGTGCGCACGTGATCGCGCCAGTCGAGGCCGACGCGTTCGAATGCGATTTCGCACAACTCACGCACCGAATGCACCTCGCCCGTTGCCAACACGTAGTCGCCCGGTTCCGGCGTAGCGAGCATCGCGCGCATTGCCCGGACGTAGTCGTCGGCATAGCCCCAATCGCGGCGGGCGTCCAGGTTGCCGAGGCGCAGCTCGGTGGCGAGCCCAAGGCGGATCATCGCCGCCGCGCGGGAAATCTTGCGGGTCACGAAGCGAAGTCCGCGCCGCGGGCTCTCGTGGTTGAAGAGGATGGCCGAGCAGGCGAACAGGCCATGCGTGCGGCGATAGACGTCCACCATCGAGTGCGCGTAGAGCTTGGCGGCACCGTAGGGACTGCGCGGCCGGAAGGGCGTGCGTTCGTTCTGTGGCGTCTCGGCCGCGAGTCCGAACAACTCGCTGCTCGACGCCTGGCAGAAGCGGATGCCGGGATCGGCGCGGCGGATCGCCTCGAGCATGCGTGCGACCGCGAGCCCGTTCACCTCGCCGATGGCCACGGGATCGTCGAACATTCCCTCCCCGCTGGAATAGGCCGCGAAGTTGAAGGCCAGGCTCGGACGGTGCTCTTCGAGGATGCTGATCAGTGCGGATTCATCGAGGAAGTCCCAGGCGACAACCTCGGCGCCCGCGCGCACGCACTCGGGCAAGGCTTGCCGGGTGCGCTGCGCGTCGCGGGCCACGGCCAGGATCCGGTAGCCCTCGGCATGCAGCAGCTCGCTCATGTAGGAGCCATCCTGGCCCGCGGCTCCGGTCACGAGAGCGATCGGCAGGTTGCTCATGCGCCTGCCACCCTCGCAAGCAATCGCGTCGCGGCGCTGGCATGGGGGCTGCGCACCAGGTCGTCGAGGCTCATGCGCCCTGGTCCGCCCGCGAACAGGCAGTACAGGGCGGCGAGCAGGTTGGCGAGCTTGCCAGGCAATAGTGCAATTGCGCGCAGGAGTGAGCGCGGACCCGCAGGCAACCGCGAGTAATGTTCGCGGAACAGCGGCATGCCGTAGACGCCGATGGCGCGGTACATGAATACCTTGCGCGCCTGCTGCCAGGGCTGCCGCTTGCAGACCCGCGCACGCTGCGCCTCGGGGATCCGCTCGAAGGACCACACGAGCTCCGGCCACATGCGCATCCAGATGTCGAAGCCGCGCGGGCTCCACATCGAGTTGCCATAGCGCAGGCGGATCAGCGGCTCGGCAAGCACCAGCGCGTTCGACAGCCCGGGTGCCTGGAAGATGACGCCGAAATGGATGAACAGCGACCCGTAGTACGGTTCGCGCGCACGCGCCAGCCACAGGTCCCGGCGGATCACCACCGCACCAATGAAGGACAGGTACTTGCCTGCGAGTGCGAAAAATTCGGCCTCGCCGGCGCGGTCGAAGGCGCGATCGCCGTCGAAGTCCAGCAGCCGGGGTGCCAGCACGCGCGTGAATCCGCTGTCCTCGACCCGGGAGTTCACCACTACCAGTTCCGGATCGCCGGCGCAGGCCGCAAGCACCCGGGACACGGCGCCGGGACACAGCAGGTCGTCGTCGGTCATCAGCCAGCAATAGTCGCCGCGCGCACGCTGCACGGCCTTGTCGTAATCCTGGTCCACGCCGGAGTTGGTCGTCTCGCGGAAGTAGCGAAGTTGCGGGTACCGTGCCGCCCAGTCCGTCACGACCGCCATGGTGTCGTCGGGCGAGGCGCCATCCAGCACCACCACCTCGACGCCATCGGGAAGCGCCGGCAGGATCGAGGCCAGCGTTTCGCCGATGTAGGCGCCGCGCTTGAAGGTGGCGATGCAGATGGACAGCCGTGGCACGCCGCTCGAAGCCTGCAGCAGGCCACCAGTCGAGGCGATCACATCCTCAGGCATGGGACCCGGCCCTCCGTCGATAGACATCCAGGTGGCTGCGGGCAATGCCCGCCCATTCCGCGTCGGCCGGAACCGGCTCCCGACGGGTTCCCGAATATTGCGCGAGAGCCGCGCGCATCCCCGCGATGTCGTCGATGTGCGCGAAGTGGATGTTGCGCCCGCTGTAGTAGCCTTCCCCCTCGCGCGAAGTGCTGAGCACGAAGCTGCCCTGCGCGCTGGCGCCGTGGATGGAGGAATTCCACACGCCACCCCCGGATCGGAACGGCAGTACCACTGCGTCCGCAAGCGCCAGCAGCATGGCCAGTTCCTCGGGCGGCAGGAAGCCCGCCATCGTCACTTTCCCTTGCCAGGGACCGGCGGTTCGACGGGATTCGATCAGCGCGCCCAGCGCTGCGTCGTCGCACTGCCCGGCGATCACCAGTTGATCGCTGGCCGGGTCCGCGATGTCGAACAGCAGCTCCACCCCCTTGCCTGGCATCACGAAGCCCGAGAAGACCACGAGGCGCTGCTGCCCGCGCAGCCACTCCCGCCGCAATTGCGCACGCTGCTCGGCGGGCGGATCGGCCACCGGTAGCGGCGATCCGTTCGCAATGTAGTGCAGCGGACGCGCCCCCAGCAGCAGCCGGAACAGTCGCGGAAGATTGGCGCGGAACGCGGGCCTGACCACGACGAGGTCGGAGGGCACCAGCGCCTTGAGCAGGAACTCCGGCCAGTGCCTGGCGCGGAACTCCTCGTGCCAGGTCTGGGCCAGTTGGTATCCGTACAGCCACAGCGCCAGCGGGAGCAACATTGGCAGGAGGCCGCGGCCGTAGCCCCGGGTGGGATACTGGATGTGCACGAGGGCTGGCGACAACCGTCGAAGCTCGCGCAGCAGGCGGGGCAGACGGCGCAGGCGCCAGTCGGGCAGCAAGCGCATCGGATCGACACCCGCCGCTTCTTCGCCTGGAAGCGCCGGGCCGGCGCTGGTGAGCACGGACACCTGCACTCCAGACTCCCGCGCCAGCGCCGACGCCAGGCGCGACGTGTAGTCGCCAACACCGCAACGCATCGGGGGGTAGGAGCCGCTCAGGAAGCACGATCTTCAAGCGGCCGGCTTCCCCAGCACCAGCCAGGCGAAGGTGTAATCCTTGCCGCCGCACCGGATCGGCGCCGATGCGGCGTCGTACTCGCGCTCGCCCACGGGCTCCAGGCCATGCCGCGCTGCCAGCGCGATGAAGTCGTCGACCTCTTCGCGGGAGAAGATGGTCCAGCTCATGTCGAAGAAGGTCGTGCCCGTGGTGTCGATCTTTTCCGGCCAGTAGTCGAATGAGGCGATGAAGTAGCCACCGGGCGCAAGCAGGCGCGAAACCTCCGAAAGCAGCGCCGTGCCATCGAACCCATGCTCGATCACCGAGATCGCGGTGATCGCCCGAAAGCTGCCGTCCGCGAACGGCGTATGCATGAAGTTGCACTTGACGTAGTCGATCTCATGCCCCGAAGGGCATGCGTTCCAGTGCCGGGTTGAGGTCGGCCCCGGACACGCGCGTGAAGCCCAGCTTGTGCAGCGCCACCGGCACTTCCGAGGAGTAGCAGCCGATGTCGAGCACTGCGGCATCGCGCGGAAGCTTCGCGGCCAGGAATTCCAGTGTTGCGAGTACGTCCCAGCTCTTCAGCCAGTCGCCGACCGAGGGTCCCTTGAGAACCCCCAGGCGCTTGAGCAAGGGCAACGGGAAGGATTCCAGGCTGGAAGCGCCCATCTGCTCGAGCGCGTCGCGGGAGCGGGAGATCTGCTGCTTGGACTGTAGGACCTTCATATGGATTCCTGCTGCTCCGCGCGCGTCGACACCGGCCTGAAGAGGTAGTTTATGTTCCCCGAGGCGGTTTGGCCTGCCTGCACCCAGGCCAGGACGTCATCGCGCGTCACCAGCCGATCATCTTCGTCGGCGGTGCGCGCCTCGTAGCCGCGCTGCCAGAACAGCTCGAAGGTATCCAGGAACCTCGGGTTCTGGCCGTCCGGGTGGTACTCGCCCAAGCATACCTCGAGCACCCACACCGGCCTGGGTTCGCGACCCAGCGTCGCAATTGCGCCCTGCAGGACGCCGAACTCGGCACCTTCCACGTCCACCTTGATGAAAAGGCGCTGGGCCTGGAATCGCCCGGAGAGCAGGATATCCAGCGTCGACAACGCGATGGTCCGACGGAAGGCGCGCGACGCGCCGGCCCAGTTGCCGACCAGCGAGGCGCCCGTGCTGGAGGCGCCAAACAAGGTAGCCATGCCTGGCTGCGCGGCCAGCCCGAGCGGGAAAACCTCGGCGTCGCTCCAGCCATTGTCCTGCAGGTTATGGAACAGCAGCGCCAGGTTGCGCTCGAGCGGCTCCACGGCAAGCACGTGGCAGCCCGCGTGGCGGGCCATGCAGCTGTAGAAGCCGATATTCGCGCCCACGTCCACGAAAACGTCGGTGCGGGCAAAGATGTCCTGGAACAGCGCTGTCTCTGCCGGCTCGAAGTCGCCCCGCTGCATCGCGAGGTGGTGCTGCGATCCGCCGCCGGCCATGCGGAACCCGTATGGCGTCGGCCGCGACGCGCGGCCCCGCGAAACATACGAGCTGTACACGTCGGAGGATTCCCGGCGCAGGAAGGACAGCGTTCGTCTGAGCGCGTTGAGCGGTCCCGGTCCGTCCATTCCCCGTCGCGATCTAGTCAAGGCAATGCTCCCTCATGCGCTTTGTGGCGGCTCGCCGGCACCCAGCCTGCCGCCGCGGATCGAAGCCAGCACCGACCTGGGCAACAGCGCCAGGTTCGCGGCGACGGCAAGCGGCACCAGCGCGCAGGCAAGCAGCGCGTCACGGAGCGCGTGACCGGTACTCGAAAACAGTCGCCAGCCTGCCACGACGAGCAGCGCGGAAACCAGCAGGGGCACCAGTACGTCGTGCAGGAGCCAGCCCGTCGCGGCCCCGGGATAGAGGACGCGATGCGTCATCCAGGTGCCGAACAGCAGGTAGATCACGTTGAGGGTGAGCCATGCGGCGGCGCTGCCGATGGCGCCATAACGGCTGGTCAGCAGCACGATCAGGGGCAGCAGGCAGATCGCCAGCAACACCGTGATCGTCAGGGCAAGGCTCGACCTGCCATGCGCCAACTGCAGCGCATAGGGGAAATGCATGATCCCGTTGAGCGAGGTCCCGAGCACGAGCAGGGAGACCAGCGGGCCGACCCTGGCGGCGATTGCCGCGTCCCCGGTCCACAGGCGCACCAGGTCGGGGGCCGCGCAGGCAAAAGCGATCGCGATCGGAAACAGGAACGAGGCCAGCAGGCGCGTGCCGGTCTTGTGGAATTCCAGCAGCGCCGCGCCTTCGCCTCTGGCGACCATTGAGCTCATGCGCGGAAAGACGACGTTGAATACCGGCGTGAGCAGGACATAGAGTCCGCTCGCCAGTACCGCGGCAAGGGCGTAGTGAGCGAAGGATTCCAGCGTCAGCATGCGGCTGAGCAGCACCTTGTCCATCTGCACGAGCAGCACCGAGGCCACGGCGATGCCGCCCATGCCTGCGGAGAACCGCCAGATCCTCGCCACCGCCCGCAGGTCGAAGCTGCCGGCACCCTCCCGCCCGACGTAGTGCCATGCCGCGGCGCGCATCGCCAGCGCCTGGCCCAACGCGACGATTGCCTGCCAGGCGAAGAAGGCCTCGATGGTCGCCGACACGAAGGCGAGCACCAGGATCGCTCCCGCCGTCGAGGCGAGTACCGCGAGCATGTTGATGGTGCTCGATGTCGCCACGCGATGCATCCCGAGGACCGCCGCCTGGTACAAGCCGGACGGCCAACGACAGGCGATCACCAGCCCCATCAGGGCAACGGCGTTCCGGAGAGTCTCCGGCGCCAGTTCGCGCGCATTGAGCCAATGCTGCGCGATCGCCGGGGACGCCAGCAACAGCGTTGCCGCGATCGCCAGCGCGACCAGCCAGTACACCCGCGCCAGCGTGAGCAACAAATTGCGCGCGCGCTCGATGCCGCCCGACGCGGAGGCCTGCGCCATCTCGCGGTTCACACCCGGGCCCAGGCCGGCATCCAGCAGCTGCAGCAGCGCCTGCGTGGTGGCGTAGAAACCCACCAGGCCGTAGCTCTCCATGCCGAGGTAGCGCAGATAGAAGGGGATCGCCAGCAGGGTCAACACCGCGGTGCAGACCGAGTTGGCGATCGCGATGGCGACGTTCCGTCGCAGGTTCATCGGGCGCATCGCCGGGAGGCGATCCCGGGCAGTGGCCGGATCCTTCTAGGCAGGCCTGACATCTGTTAGGTTTGGACCGGATCGTGGGAATGGGGCGGGCATGAACGGCATCATCGCAGCTTGCGACCCGCTCGGGTGGGAGGCGACTGCGCCGACAGCCGGGGCGGGGGAAGGCGAGGCTTTCGATTCTTTGATCGTCGTCACGCCCGTGTTCGAGGATCGGGAAGCCTGCTCGCGACTGTTCCAGGAACTGGCGGCCACTTTCGGTGACCGTGTGCGCGTTGTTGCCGTCGACGATGGCTCGGTGCGCGAGCCGCTCTCACCCGCGCACCTGTCGGCCGCAGGGGTGAGCGGGGTGGTGATCCGCCTGAAGCGCAATGTCGGACACCAGCGCGCGATCGCGATCGCGCTGAATTACGTGGCCGGGCTGCCGGGTCCCGGCAGGGATGTCGTAGTGATGGATTCCGATGGCGAGGACCTGCCGGCATCGGTGCCGGAACTGTGCCGTCCCTTGCGGCAGGGAAGCGCAGATATCGCCGTCGCCCAGCGCCGCAACCGCGCCGAGGGCTTCCGTTTCCGCGCCTTCTACGCCGTCTACAAGGCGATGTTCGCGATCCTCACCGGACGCAGCATCAGCTTCGGCAATTTCATGGCGATGCGGCCGAGTGGCCTGGCGCGGCTGGCCGCGATGCAGGAATTGTGGATACACGTCGCCGGATGCGTGCTCACTTCGAAGTTGCGCATTGAGCGCGTGCCGCTCGACCGCGGAAGGCGCTACGCGGGCGAAAGCAAGATGAATTTCGTCGGCCTGGTGCTGCATGGATTCAAGGCGCTGATGGTATTCGCCGAGGACGTGCTGGTGCGCACAGGCATAGCCTGCGCCCTGATCGCGGCGTTCTCGGTGCTCGGCGTCGTCATCGCCATCCTGCTCAAGTCCTTCGGCTTCGCCACCCCCGGCTGGTTCTCGGTCACCCTTGGCATCCTGCTGCTGGTTTTCATGCAGACCGGAACCCTGACGCTGATGACGCTCATGCTGACCGGCGTGGTGCGCAGCGGCTCGGTCTCGCACATCGACTACCGCGACTTCATCGAAGAGATCACCCCGGCCCGGTCGGCCCGGGCGGCGACGTGAAGGTACTGCGCGCGGCGGCGGCAACCGCTGCCTTCCTCGTGCTGCTCGTCGTCGTGTACTGGCTGCACTCGCGCTGGCTGCCGGTGAACGTGGTTCTCTACGGGGCGCTGCTCGACGTCGCGATCGCCGCCGTGCTGGCGGCGCTGCTGCTCGCGCTGCCCTGGTTCCGCATCTTTAACGGCTTCGAGCGGGCGCAACTGCTGGCGATCTGGTTGCTTGCCGGCTACGCGCTCGCGATCTCGGTGCCGACAGTGATAGACCGCTCGCTTTCCTTCTACATCCTCGAAAAGATCCAGTCGCGCGGCGGCGCGGTGCGCGAGGACCGCTTCGCCGGCATCTTCACCGAGGAGTACCTGCACGACCACCAACTGGTCGCGGTACGCCTTACGGAGCAGGAGCAATCGGGCACCGTCACCATCGAGGCAGGCTGCGTGCGCCTGACGCCGCGAGGGCAACGGCTGGCTGCTTTCAGCTCATGGTTCCGGCGGCAATGGCTGCCCCGGCGGCGACTGCTGCTGGGCGAATATACCGACCGGCTGACGCGCCCCTTCCCCGAGCGCCCGCAGGCCGCGGACGACGCCTGCCGCTAAGGCGATCGATCGCGCAGCCGTTGTTCCAGTTCACGCGCCTCGCGATCGTACTGACCGAGGCGGCCCAGCCTGCGCAGCGCGGCGATCCCGGCGCGCGCCTCGGCGTCCTCGCGCAGCAGGATCTGCAATTTGACGACCGAAATCCGGTACTGCGGCTCCGCGGGGCTGAGTCTGCTGGCCTCCTGCCAAGCGCGCAGCGCAAGTTGTGGGTCGTGCAGCACGTTCAGCACGTAGTTGCCGTAGTTGTTGAGCACCTCGGGATGGTCGCCATGGGACATCGCCGCCGCGAAGGTGCGCAGCATCTCGTCCGGCGGAAAGTCGCAGGCGGACTGCACGGCGCAGCCCACCAGACCCGCGAGCGCGCCCGTCTCCTGCGGCCCGATTGGATGCGCACGCAGTCCGGCCTGCAGGCGGCGCCAGCGGCGCGGATCGTCGGGGCGGCCGGTGCGTGCGGCGAGCACGAGAGCGGCGTGCTCGGGCAGGGCGGCCCCACCCGGCAAGGCGGCCGCCCGGTCGAGCGCGGCGAAGGCAGCGTCGACCAGCGGCGAGTCCGCGCGATAGTTGCTCGCGGTTGCGAGCACCCAGCCCAGGTAGTACGTGGCCCGCGGCGACTGCGGTTGCTTGCGGGCTTCCGCGACGGCGAAGGACATCGGATCGCGCCATTCGCGCGAGCGGAGTCCCGTCAGAACCGCGAGGGTCGCCGCGAGGGCGATCGCCACCACGGCTGCAGAGCCGCGCCAGCGGCTGCGCGAGAGCGCCAGCAAGGGCTCGGAAAAAACAAGGCATACGCCCAGCGAAGCGAAGTAGTTCCGGTGCTCGAACACCAGTTCCAGAGGGACAACCGTGGCAGTCAGCGCCTGTGCCGCCAGGAACCAAAGCGTGCCCAGCGCCGCTAGTGGCCAACGATCGCGAACGCGCCACGCGACCAGCGCCATCACGGGAATCGCGAGCAAGGCCAAGGCGGTGCCGAACTCGTCGAACAAGGACTTCGAAACGCGGAAATCGTCATGGTAGAGGCTCAGCTTTTCCAGGTCCGGCACGAAAATCCAGCGCAGATAATTCAACACCACGCGGGGTTCGGTCAGCAGTCGTTCCACCAGGCTGAACCCGCGGCCGGCGTAGGCGCCCGGCTCAAGAGCGGACTGCAGCAGCCAGCTGCCGCCGACGATCGCTGGCAACCAGAGCGCGAGCAGGAATAGCAGGGACAAGCGGCGCTCCACACCCCCGTTGCGCGACCGGAACCGGAACACGCAGGCCTCGAGCAGGAAGGCATACAGCGGCAACAGCGCCGCCGACTCCTTGGCGAGCGTACCCGCCGCGGTGAAGGCGAACAGCGATGCGAGCAGCGCCGGCCAACCCCCGGGTGCGCCGGACAGCTGACGCATCCGGGTCGCGGCGTACAACCACAGTCCAGCGAAGACGAACAGGTGCCCGAGGCTTTCCATGCGCTGCACGACGAACAGGACGGCCATCAGATTGATGGGATGCAGGGCCCACAGCGCGGCGACCGAGAGCGCGAGCCAGTCCGCGAGCGACTCCGGATTCGCGCCTGCCCGCACCCGATAGCGGAGCAAGCAACGCGAAAGCCCGAACACCAGCAACACGTTGAACAGGTGGATGACGAAGTTGGTCACCTTCATCGGCGCGGGGTCGAGGCCGGTGAAGTAATGGTTGGCCGCGAAGCTGAGCATCGCCAACGGACGCGGCAGGTTTCGCGCCGGTGAAGCCATCGCCGCGCCGACCCAGCCTTGCGATGAGCCGGGCGAGACGTGCAGGGCGGTGTTGCTGACAATGTTGGGATAGTCGTCGAAAGCGAAGCCGCCGCCTATTCCCGGGCAGTAGGCCAGAAACAGCGCCAGCAATAGTCCGAGAAGCGCCGCCACCTGCCATCGCTTCGAGCCGCGCCTGCTTTCCATGCTCAGTACACCACCCGGTAAACGCGCAGCGAATTCATCGGCTCGGTACCGACGATCTGCACGAAGCGGCCGGGGTCCGCGGCCATCTGCGCATTCATCGCCGGCGTGCCGCAAAGCACAAAGTCCGCGTCGAACTCCTCGCGCAGGACCCGGTGCGGGTCGGCCTCGAGGCCGTAGAGGAGGCGGACCCGCAACCGATAGCGGCGCGGGTCAGCCTGCCACAGCATGGCCGGCTCGAGCAGGTCCACGAAGCGGACGTCGGGCCGCTGGAACAGCAGATAGGAACCGGCCTCCCATTGGCAGTTGAACACCTTTCGGCCCGCGGCCTCCGGCGGCAGCAACGCGACCGCCGCCATGTATGCGGGCGTGTCGCCGCCCTGCGGTCGATGCCAGCAGTCCTCGTAGTAGATCCAGGCCGCCTGGCCCTGCGCGAGCACGACGGCTGCCAGCGCCGCCAGCAACCATCGATCCGGTCGCGGCACCGCCGCCAACGCGTATCCCACCAGCAGGATCACGCAGGGCACTGCGTACTCCGTCGCGCGGGAGTTCTTCAGACTCATCAGGGTCAGCGCGGCGGAAAGCAGGAACAGGAACCAGATACCAGCCGACTCCGGCGACGGCCGCAGGCGCCGCCACCACAGCAGCACCGCCGAGCCCATCACCGCCAGCGGCAGGAAGCCGAAATAATGGATCGAGTCGCGCAGGCTGATCGCCTGCACTTCCGTGCCGCTGAGCATTCCCGGCGCCGCGCCGATGCCCAGCGCCAGCTTCAGGTGGATCCAGCTCATCACCAGCGTGGAGGGAAAATAGGGATTGAGGATGGTGCCGAGCAGCAGGCCACCCAGCGCCCACAACCAGCAGCCGCGCGCGCGTGGCTGCCCGGGCCAGGGCAGCAGGAAGGCAACGCCAATGACCATCAGCGGGATGTAGAAGGCGTGGTACGTCAGCGCATAACCCGCGGCGGCGAGCATGGCCAGCCAGCCACGGCCGCGCAGGATCGCGACCAGCAACAGGCAGAAGAAGAAAATCGCGAACAGGTGCGGCCGCAGCATGGTCATTCGGAACACCAGCACCGGGCTCAGCAGTACCGCCACCAGCAACCAGCCCGCAGCGCGTCCCGGGGACAGCACGCGGCGCAGTCCGAAGTACAGGCATAACGCGATCGCGAGGCCGCTGATCGGCACGACCGCCATGACCCCACTGGCTCCCGCCAGCCAGTCGGCGGCGCCGGTGGCAGCGTGGAACAGGAACTCCTTGTCCGGGAAATAGCGTCCCCATCCAAGGCCTTCCACTTGCGGCAAGGTCGACGGCAAGCCCTGCTTCGAAGTGATCGCCGCCAGGCCGAGATGGTAGTAGCGGTCCGGGTCGTTTGCGCCAACCAGGCGGGGGGGAAGAAAGAAAATCGCGTAGTACGCGGCCATCACCCCAAGCACGAGCAATGCGCCGACCGTGCGCCTGGCGCGCGAGCCGGTTGCCGGCAGCGAGTTCATGCGCCGCCTTCTGCGTCGATTTCCGCCTGCAGCTTCTCGCGCAGCACCTGCATCTCCGTTGCCCAGTAACCCTGCCGCTCCAAGACCCATTCGTGCAGAGTGGGCATGCCGGGGGCGGGCGGCGCGACGCGGCCGCGTACGGCCTCGTAGGTATCCAGGTGCGCGCGCCCCTGCCGATAGTATCCATGCGATGCGAGTACTGCCGCCTGGCGCGCCGCTGCGTCAGGGGAGGGACGCATGCGCAGGGCGTGGTCGAAGGCCGCCAGCGCGCGCTCCGGCTCTCCGCGCGCCACCGCCAGTTGTCCTTCCAGCTGCGCGAGGTCGAGTGCCCATCTTTTCGCGTAAGCGGGATTGGCTGCGGCTGCGTCGATCAGCTTTCCTGCCGAGCCCAGGTCCAGACCCGCGCAATTGCCTGCTGCCGCGGTGTCGATTGCGCGCCCGAGCCAGCTACCGACCATGCGCAAGCCGTGCGTCGCGCCGCGCAGCGTGGCCTGGAGCGCCAGGAATTCAGCAGACGGGATTGCGCCTTGCGCGCAGCGCGCATTGGCGTGGTTCAGACCCAGCTGAAGGTCGTGCGGATGGCGCCGCCACCGCGGGCCGAGGCGCTGCACGGCCAGCTCCGGCCGGCCGGCGCTGGTATCCAGCAGCGCGATCGTGGCCTGCGCGCGCGAAGATTCCGGGTTTTGCATTGCCCACAGCGCCGCCAGCCGCTCCGGTTGGCCCCAGAGAACCGCGCGCTGAAAGGTGGTGGCGCCGAACCAGGCCAGCAGCAGGAATGCGACTCCCAGCTGCAGGCCGCGCCGCATCGGCGCCGCGAACAGCGCGCGCGCGAGTGGCCAGAACAGCAGCATGGCCGGCACGTAGTTGCGATGTTCGAAGTACAGCTCCAGCGGCACGACGCTGGACTCGAGCAGGTGGCCACCCAGGAAGAACAGCAGCGCGGCCGAAAGCGCCGGCCAACGGCGTCGCTGCGTCCAGCCGAGCGCGGCGACGGCGGCGACGAGCAGCAGCGCCGGCAGCGTGGACAGTGGCTGCAGCCATCCCGTGGATGCCTGGTAGGCGTCGTTGTACAGCCCGGTGGAGAGCGAGCGGGGCAGCACCAGCAACCACAGGTAATCGCACAGCACGCGCGACTGGGTCAGCAGGCGCTCGCCAATGCTCCAGCCGCGCTCCGGCAGCGTCACCTGCATCGCGGGCAGGAAGGACGCCAGCCAAACCAGCAGCAGCAAGCTGGGCAGCCACAGCAGCAGCCACTGCAGACCTCGCGTGGCGCCGGCACCGGCGGCGCCTTCAGGGCGATGTCGCAGCACAGTCAGTTCGAGCACGGCAGCGAGCAGCGGCAGCAGCACGCCGTTGCCCTTGCACAGCAACGCGAGACCGGTGCCGCCGACGATTCCCGCGAACATCCAGGCGCCCGCTTGCGCCGGCCGGGCCTCATTGGCTAGGGAGCGGCCGTGCACATAGGCGATCAGCCCCGCGAGCATGAAGGTGCCCGGCAGCATCGCTTCGCGCTGCACGATGTAAAGGGTGGTGGAAACGAAGAGCGGATGCAGCAGCCACAGTCCCGTCGCCAGCAAGGCCCCGGCGTTTGCCTTCGCATTGGCGCCGTCCAGCGCGCAGCAGAGCATGCGTAGCAGCTGGAATAGCAGTACGCCGTTGCACAGGTGCAGCAGCAGGTTGGTGCGCAGGAAAGGACCGGGCTCCGCCGGCCAGTCGCGCGCATCGATCAGGAAGCTGAGCAGCGCCAACGGCCGGCCGGTAGGGTCGGCGTTGCCAGAAGTCAGGTAGCGCAGGAAGGTGTGCCAGTCGTCCACGGGCCCGGTCGCGCCGATCGCATCTAGATTGACGAAGTCGTCGAACAGGAAGCCGCCGCTTAGCCCCGGAAGGTACGCAAGAAAGGCGGCCGCAAGCAGGGCTGCCAGCCCCAGCAGGGTCTTGGTTTCGCGGAGGCGGAAGGACATTAGCGTTAGGGTCAAGCGTGGTTTGCAGGGGCCGAGGCGGGCACAAAAAAAGGGCCGCGCTAGGCGGCCCTTTGATTTGTAGCATGGACCCTAGAAATCAGGGACGGCAGCTGGCCGGGAGCCACTTGTTCTGCAGATCCGTGCCGGTTTGGCTCTTCTTGCAGTTCCAGACCATGGAGCCAACCTGGGTGATCGGCGAGAACAACAGGGTTGCGTTGTTGATCTTGTTGTTGGCCTTCTGGGGCGAGGCGTTCGAGTAGTGCGCGTTGATCACGCCGCCGGAGATGCCGACGCTGGCCACATAAGAACCGACGATCGACGCGGGCAGGGCCAAGCCGAGCGAGTAGTTCTGCGCGCCGGTCGCGTTCGGGAAGCGGCCATAGTTGTTATAGAACTCGCCCACGGCGGTCTTGACGCCGTCGGCAAGCGACGAACCTTCCGAGACCTGCGAACGAATCACGTAGTCCTGGTACTGCGAGATGGCGATGGCCGCCAGGATGGCGATGATCGCGACGACGATCATCAGTTCGATGAGCGTGAAGCCTTTTTGCATTTTCATGGTTGAACCCCTAGGTGGTTGTTTCGAATCACGTGCACGGCGACAGCCTCTCAATCCATTGATTGCCGTGGCCGGATGACGTGCGATGAAGACATTGCACTATTCATGCCAACGAAGCAAGGCGCTAAAACCGCGACGACCGTCATGTCCTGACGTCGAGCTGGCCATAATTCGACAGTCGAATCCGGGACAGCCGACCCGCTTGGCGGATTCGCGTCAGAAAGTGACGCGGGGCGTCAGTCTGGGTGGGTGGTTCCACGGGGGTGGAACCGCTGCCAGACGGCACAGAGCGCGAAGAGGGCCATCGCGTAGAACAGCGCCCGGAAGGGCAGGCCGTAGCGGGGAAAGGGCGCGACGATCATATGGAACGCCAGGCCGTAGGCGATCAGCGCCGAGGCCAGCCGCGCCGCAGCAATTCCCCGGCTGTCCCGGTGCGGCCACCACCTTCGCGACCAGACCAGGACGGCGCCGCCCAGCCCCAGCACCATCAGCGGCCAATGCAGGAGCATTGCCCCCACGCGAATGCCCCGGAACAAAGCGTCATCGTAGAAAGGCGAGTGCAGCACCGGGTAAATGAGGATGTCCCAGCCCTGCACGTGGCCCCACGCAAGGAAGTAGCCCGGCTTGCCGAACAGGTACCAGCGCAGGTAGCGCGCCGGCTCTTCACGGAAGCGGCCGCCGATATGGCGCAGGACGCTTGGCAGATCTCGCGCGATCGCTTCCGCATCGGGATCGTGGCGATAGGGAAAGCCGAAACTCTCCGGCTTGTCCTGGTACATGAAGCCCGGATAGGAGCCGTGCGCGAGCGCCTTGACCATCAGGCTGGAGGCAGGCTTCCCCACCTCGGCGGAAAGATTGCGCAGGACCCAGGGCGAGAGGGTGAGAAGGAAAACGGCGAATGCCAGCGAGGTCTGTATCCGGAAGCGTCGCAACTGCGGGCTCAGCCACACCGCGGCGAGTAGCAGCGGAGGGAAGAAGATCGCGGTCGATCGCACCAGGCTGGTCGCGCCCCAAAGCGCACCCGCGAGCACGAAGGCGCCGGTGCGTCCGGTCTCTCCCGCCCGTACCGTCCCCAGCAAGGA
>CAVPQV010000015.1:0-16999 GCA_963707625.1 uncultured Gammaproteobacteria bacterium | reverse complement strand
GTTGGACCTTTGCGACGCAGTCCCGCTTCACCAACATGAGCGCGCTGCTGCTCAGCGCTTCGGTGATCGTGTTTCTCATCGGGCTGATTTCCGAGCAGATCACCGCGCTCACGTACCGCAAGGATGCCTAGGCCGGCGCTCCCGCGGCCGGCGGCCATGCTGGTCACGCGAAACTTCCCGCCGATGGTCGGGGGCATGGAGAACGTCAATCGACGCCTGCTTGCCGAGCTTGCCGCGCTCGGGCCGGTCGACCTGTGCGGGCCGACCGGCTGCGGCGCCTACGCCCCCGAGGCCGCGCGCGTCCTGGAGACGCCCCTGAAGCCGCTGTGGCGGTTCCTCGCCGGGACTGCGTTGCGCAGCGCATGGCTGGCTTTGCGTCGCGGCCCCGGCGTGGTCATGGCCGGAAGCGGCCTGACCGGCCCGCTGGCGTGGTTTTGCGCGCGGATCTGCGGCGCCCGTGCCGCCGTGTACCTGCACGGCCTCGATATCATCGTGCCGAATCGCGTGTACCAGTGGCTCTGGGTGCCATGCCTTCGGCGCTGCGACATCGTGCTGGTGAACAGCCGCAACACGGCGCGACTGGCGCGAGCCGCGGGCATCGCTGCCGCGCGCATTTCCGTCCTGCACCCGGGTACCGACGTCGCCGAGTGGGACCCGATGGCGCGCGATCGTTTTCGCGCGCTGCACGGTCTGCACGGTCGCAGCGTCATCCTTTCGGTGGGCAGGCTTACCCGCAGGAAGGGCCTGGCGGAGTTCATCGACCGATGCCTTCCGGCGATCGTCGCCGCAGCGCCGTCGACGATGATGGTGATCGTCGGCGAGGAGGCCACCGATGCCCTGCACGGCGGCGCCGGCCCGGAAGGGCCGCGGATCGCCGCGATCGCGGCGCGGCACGGGCTTTCCGGGAACGTGCTTCTGGTCGGCAGGTGCGACGAAGCGGGGCTGCGGGATGCGTACCACGGCGCGGACCTGCATGTTTTCCCCGTGCTGGACCTGCCCGGAGATGTCGAGGGATTCGGCATGGTCGCGCTGGAGTCGGCCGCGCACGGGCTGCGCACGGCTGCGTTCGACGTCGGCGGCATCTCGGATGCGATGGATCCGCCGGCCACCGGCACGCTGGTTCCTTCCGGCGACTACGCGACCATGGCCGGCAGCGTGCTCGCCCTGTTGTCCGCAGCGCCCTCGGAACAGCAACAGCAGGCCTGCAGGCGCTTTGCGCTCGACAAGAGCTGGCGGCATTTCGGCGAACGCCTGCGCGACATCATTGACGGGGCGCAGCTTGACTGACGCAACCAGACTGCCGCACGCGGTGAAGGACCTCCGTTCGCGCCGCTGGAAGGCGGCGAAGATGGAACGCCTGCTCGACCTGGCCGGCGCCGGGCCACCGCTTCGCATGCTCGAGGTCGGAACCGGTTCGGGTGGGATTGCCAGCTTCTTCGGCTGCCATCCGTCGGGCCGATACCAGGTGGATTCCGTGGATGTGGTTGACGAACGCGTCGTGCACGACGGCTATGCGTTCCAGCTTGTCCCGGACGCCGGCCTCCCCTTCGCCGATTCCAGCTTCGACCTTGCGATCAGCAACCACGTGATCGAGCACGTGGGCCAGGAACGCGAGCAACGCAGGCACCTGTCGGAGCTGCGGCGCGTGCTCAAGCCCGGCGGGCGCGGCTACCTCGCCGTTCCGAACCGATGGATGCTCGTGGAGCCGCACTATCGCCTCGCCTTCCTGAGCTGGTTGCCACGTTCACTGCGTTCCCCTTACCTGCGCTTGTGCGGCAAAGGTCGCTTTTACGACTGCGAACCGCTGCAGATGCGCCAGCTGGAGCGATTGATGCGCGAATCCGGCCTGCGCGCGAGCAACCGCAGCGTCGAGGCCTTGTGGGCAACGCTGGAGATCGAACGGCCCGATGCACTCGCCACGCGCCTCCGGCGATTCACGCCGGACGCGCTGCTGGGATGGCTCCGGCCGATGATTCCGACCCACATCTATACGTTCACCCGCGACGAGGGGCAATGCCCCCGGGACGAGCCGGGCGCAGGCAGCTGATTCAGTCGCGCGCAGGGCGCGCCGCAGTCCCATGCAGGAAATGGAGTCCGTAGACGGCACGCGCCATGAACGCGCGAAACGCGAAGGGCAGCAGCCGCCATTCCAGCCATCGGGCCGGGCCCTGGCCGAGCGCCCTGGCCACGGGCCAGGCGAGTCGATCGACGAGCCGAAGCCATGGCCTTGTCTCGCAATCCAGCCGGCTCAGGCTCATGGCGGCGTAGACCTGCGGATGGCGATTTCGAAAATGGTGCGCCGAGTGGAATCCCGCATCGAACAGCTTTCTCGAAACGGTAAGGGCCAGGCGCACTTCGTCTTCGTGCAGGACACGCGCCTCCGAAGCGAGGCAGATCTTCGCGCCGGCGTCGGCAGCCCTTGCGAACAGGTCCCTGTCCTCGAAGCCGTGGCGGTCGAAGAGGGGGTCGAATCCGCGCAGAGCGCGTCGAAGATCCGGCGACGAACAGCCACGTTCTGGGTGGTGAAGGTCCAGTGCTGGCCCGCGCGGAAGCTGCGCAGGCGCCAGCGGTTCGCGTCGCGCTGCAAGCGGTCCCAGAATCCCGTGCCCGGTGTCCGGATCTCGCCGAAGCTGACATCGCATCCCGCGGCCAGCACCTTGAGGTGGGCCTGCACGAGGCCGGTTCCGAGCGGGATGCAGTCGCTGTCGATGAACAGCAGCGCTTCCGCGTCGGTCGCGGCGGCACCGGCGTTCCTGGCCGAGGACCGTCCGCGGTTGCTGCCCAGCCGGATCAGCGTGATGCGTTCGCCAAACTGCTCCTCGAGCCGGTCCGCGGAACCGTCCGTGGAGCCGTCGTCAACGACTACCACCCGGAAGGCGTCCGGCGCGTCCACCAGTTGCACGAGCAGCGCCTGGACTGCCTTGCCCACGAGCTGTGCGCTGTTGTAATTCGGAACGACGACGGCGATCAGCATTCAGGCGATGAACATTGCTTGCGCCCACGCCTTCCTCGCGATTTCGCGCGCGGAGGCCAGGGAGATGCCCTTGCCACGGATGATGTTGTCACGAAGGTCCTTGCTGATGCCCGTCGTTTCGAGCAGCCACCGCCTGGCTTCGCGCACCCGGCGCACATAGCCGGCGTAGATCACCCGCCGCACCCGGAATGGCATCAGTCCCCAATCGGCGAGGCCATTGGAGACGAAGTGCGGACCAAAGAAGCGAAGGCCATGGAAGTGGTAGAAGATCATCGGCTGATCGCCCACCATCAGCGTCCCGCCGTCTGATGGTGATTGGCCAGGCCGCCCAATTCCACGGTGCTACCCCCGCGCCGCGGTGCTGGACCACGACCAGATGGTCCCCGTGAAGCGCCGGCCATTCATCCAGGTACTTCTGGTCCGCATACCGGTCCGGCTCCAGCCGGTCATAGCACCACTCCAGACACTGATCGCGCCAGCGCTCCAGGCAGGCGAGGCCGGTTGGGTCGCGCCTGATATCTGCAACTGGACGTTGAAGCGGCCGAACTGAAGCTTGGCCGCGTGGCGCTCCGAGTAGCGGTGCTCGCAGATCAGGACGGAGCGATCGCCGAGTTCGTCAAAAATGGGCGCCGGGGACTGGTAGCAGAACAGGTCGGCATCCACGTAGGTAACGAGCGCAATCTCGCTGCATGTGTCGAACAGATACAGGGGCAGGAATGGCGAAAGGGTGAAGTAGTACTCGATTTTGGATCGATTCGCGCGCGCGCGCCGGAGCTGCGGCGCCCAGTTCTCCACCGATTCGAGGGTCACGCACCTCAGTCGCCGGTCACCCAGGGCCTCGATCGCGCCGGCCGTGAATTCATCCAGGGCGAGCACGTGCAGGACGAAATCAATTCCCGTCGCCTGCAGGGAGCGATACATGGTCAGGCCGCGCAACAGGTAGTTGCGGTCGAAATACGTGCAGAAGTGCCGGGCTTGCGTCACCGGGCGCCCGCCGCTTCGAGCTTCCTGGCGACGACGAAATTGTCGAGGAAGAGCGCAGCCTCCCTGGGCGTGAATAGGGAGAGCAGGCAGCCGACGATGTTCGCGGTCGCGATGGCCGTGGCCCGGACCGCGAGCCGGGCGGGTAGCCACCATGACCTGACGGCGCCGTTGACCTGGTCCGCGAACAGGGCGCATATCGCCGCGCCCGACGGTACCAGCCGCAGGTGGACTTGCACCTCGAGGCCCGCCTCGGCGAGCGCATGTCCCAGGCCGAAGGTGGTGAAACGCTGGTTGTCGTTCGGCTGCTCGTGCTCGGGCCACAGGAAGGGCACGGACAGTATCAGGGTTCCCCGCGTCGCCAGCACCCGCCCGATTTCGCGTAGCAGCGCCCCGGGATCGATCGCATGTTCGAGGACCTGGTTGCAGAGGACGCCGTCGAAAGCGCCAGCCGGGAAGGGGATCTCGACGCCATCGTAGAACACGTCAGCGAGCTTCGCGCTGGCCCGATTTTCCGGGGTGTCGATCTCGAGCCCAAGCACTGCATCGGAGAGGGAGAGGAAGCTCCGATACGGCTGCATGCCACAACCGACGTCAAGCACCTTCCCTGCAGCTTCGTACCGTGCTCGCGCATGGCCCTCGCAAGCGCGCGCCGCGGCAGAAAATGCGGGTTGAGGAAGATGCCCCACCAGGGAGGGTCGAACATCAGGCGGTGTACCCACGACGTCACGGGCTACACCTGCGCCAGAACTGGCCGACGTAGCGCGCGCCGATTCCACGCCCGGCGATCGGCGGATCCTTGCCATCCCAGTCGGCCGCCTTCTCGAACCAGCGGCCCAGGAAAGCGTCCATCTTGGCGAGGTCAAAGATCCAGCACGGATAGCTTCCCGTGTACAGGCTCCCCGGCAACCTCTGGACCGTGATCACCTCGGCCCCGATGCTGTCGGGATGGCGATCGATGATCAGGAACTGGATCGGCAATTCGGACAGCGATTCGAGGAAGGAATATGGGGCATCCAGGTACTGCAGGACTCCCCCGAGCAACACCACGTTCGGGTTCTCCGGCGGCCAGGGCATTCGGCGACGGACTCGTGGAACTTCAGCTCTTCGTTCTGCAGCTCGCGTTGGCCGAACTCGGCCAGTCTTGGCTGCTCCACCACATGCCACCGGATCGATCTGGCCTCGGGGCAGGAACGCCCGCGCCTGGTGGTAGCTTGTTCCGAGCCCGCCGCCAAAGTCCAGGACCTCGACGTGCCCCCCGTTGGCGATGGCGGCACGCGCGATGCAAGCCAGCTGCGGGAAGTCCAGGGATACCGACGATTGGACGACGCCGTCCTGCTCCCAGCCGCCTTCGCCATCGCGCACGGATTGCGCGGCGGCTTCGAGCTTTTCCAGCAGATCAGGATCGGCGTATCCGGCCGCGCCGGAACTGGCCGCCTCCCAGGAGTCGTATGTGCCATCGAAATAGATCGCGTTGCCGCTGAGCCGGTTGTAGGCGTTTCGCAACACCGGGGGGACCCAGTGCCGGACCGAGTTCCTTTTGCCTGCGTGACATGGCCATGGGCGGTGTTTCCGGATCAGAGTGACTCAATGATCGAAGCTGGCGGCGCGGATATCGGCCGCGCCCGGGGTCCATCGAAGTATGCGTCGAAGATCGCCAGCGCGTCCGCGAGCGAGACATGGCCAGAGAGCACCAATGGCCAGAATCTGGCGTTCTGTCGGCGCGCCACGGAAAAAACTCCCCGCCTCACCTTCACCCGGGTCAATCCGGTCGCGACCGCTGCACTGGTCCGATGATTGCCGTCGACCACAATGTACCGCGAGGACTCCGGCGCCTGCAATTCGAAAACAGAGATGTACGAATGCTTTTCGGGCAGGTAGCCGTGGTCGCGTATGTTGCTCCAGGCGCCTTCGAGCCAGCCGTATTCCTGTTCGATCTGCGAGCGACGGATGCCCTGCGGGCTGAAATGGGTGATTATGTCCACGACGTCCAGCGGGGAATCCTGCCAGCCGCGCGGTTGCCGCAGTTTGCGCCACGACTTCCACGGCAACAGCCATAGCGGCACGCTTGCGCCGGTCGCCACGCCCAGGGCCTCGCCGAGATCCTTCGGCCTGAAGGTTTGCAGGAATTGCTCGAACTGTTGCCGCAGCTGCGCGCGGGGCTCGCCCTTGGCAAGCCCGACGATGTAATTCTCATAAGGATTCAGCTCGGCGTGTCCGTAGCGGAATCCACAGAAGTGCACGCAGTCCGCAATCCGGACTTCCCGTATCGCCCCTCGGTCGAAATCGTTGCTCATCGATCGGCGGGCGGCGGCGCGAGGAAGAAGACTTCTACCGCGTGGCCCTGGTAGTCGCACAGGCGTTGCCTGCGTTCCACGACCAGTCCCGCCGCGGCGGCCGCGTCCTCCACCTGCCGTGCTTCGTGGAAGTAGGCGCGAATATGCGACCAGCGCTTCCTGGGTTGCTGCGCGGGACCCGCAGCGACCGGCGACAGACTCGTCGCCCATCTGCGCAGGTGCTCCCGAAGGCGCGACGCCCACGACCCTCGCACGTAAACCTGCAGCAGCAGCCTTCCGCGAGTGACGCGGCCAAGCTCGGAAATCGCCGGCGCGAGCCTGTCCGGGGCCATCAGGTGCAGAAACCGCCAGCAGATGGTCAGGTCGAAGCTCCGGTCTTCGAAGTCGAGCGAAAAAATGTTGCCTGCCGAGATCGTCGCCTGGCGGAGGCCAAGCTCCTCCGCGCGCGCGCGCGCAATTTCCAGCATCTCCGTCGAGGCGTCGACGGCGACGATGTGGCCGACCTTGGCGAAGTGGCGGAAGAAGCGTCCTGTTCCCGTCGGTACATCGAGCAGTTTATCGATGCGCGCGGAGACCATGTAGTCCGCGATGAACCGGTCCTCGACCGCCCAGTGTTCCTCGATTTCACGGTCCTTGTCGTAGGTGCTCGCGACATCGCTGTCGTATTGGCGGAAGGCGTCTTGCATCGTGGTTCCTACGAGAGTGGGCGGCCGGCAAGTTCCGGCTTCGCGGGCATGAAAAGCAGGGCGCGCAGTTGCCGGTAGAAGAGCGGGCGGGTGCCCGGGAAGACAAGGTTCGACCAGAATGCCGACACGGAGTAGCTCAGTACCGTTGTCCAGGCCGCGCCGAGGCCCTTGTATCGGGGAATCAGGATCAGGGCGAGCGCAACGAAAACCGCGGCCGAAAGCAGCGTCTTGGCCAACAGGTAGCGCTGGGTTCCGGAACCTATGAACCATAGTTCACTGCCGACGCTCAGGTAAACGAAGAGTATCGACCACACGAGTACTGCCAGTATTTGTCCGCTGGCCGCGTAGTCCGGGCCAAGCAGAAAAGGCATGAAGGCGGGGGCCGATAGGCACACGACCAGCGAGGTCACCAGGCCAGCGGCGTGGAACATCCGCAGCAGTCGCAACAGGTCGTGCTCGAACATGGCCTGGTTTTGCTGCCGCCTCGCGAGCAGGATCGGCCCATACGACCCCGCGATGGCGACAGGCAGGGCGTGCAGAGTCTCCGCAACCAGCGTAGCCGCACCGAGTTGGCCCACTTCTGCCGTTCCTGCCGTGCGCTCGAGCACGATGAAGCCGAAGCGCACGTAGATTGCCACCGCCACGGCCGATAGCAGCATCGGCGCCGACTCGGCCAGGATCCGTCTGACTCGCGAGCGGGCGACCACGAAGCCGTCGCTTGCCGAATTGCGCCAGTGGAACGTGAGCAGCAGGGCGGCGCCGATGATCGTCGACTCCACCAGTATCGCCAGTGCGACTGCCTGGACCGGATCGGGACTCGCCGCCGCGGCGATCCGCAATGCCGCACCGACAGACAGCGCACATAGTCGGGCGACGACGGGGAAGCGGGACTGCAGCCGAACGCGGAACCAATGATCGACCACGTCGGCGGAGAGGAAGAACGTGCCGGCGGAAATCAGCACCAGGGCGGGCCCTACTCCCGCAGGGACGTCGACTATTACCGCGATGAGACTCGCCGCCGCGACCAGCGCCAGTCCACCCGCCGCGCGAATGGCAAGGGCGCTGCCCAGGATCTCTGCGCTGCGCTTGGGCTCGTCGACCAGCATGCGGATGATGATCGCTTCGGTCGAAAGCAGCGCGAAGAACCCGATGAGTCCTATGGTCGCCTGGGCATAACTGAGCGCGCCAAACAGCGCGGGACCGAGACTGCGCGCGAGGTAGATGCTGACAACGAGTCCGAGCCCGAGCCGGCCAGCGCGGTCGACCAGCAGCCAGGCTACGTTGCTGGCGAGCGGCTGGACTTTGGTCATGGAAGCGCGAGCACGGCGTGGCGGTCGGGAAGCCGGCCCGCGGAATATGGAAGCAGTCGCATATGCCTTTATTGTCGGGTATCCGGCCCGGCGTGGGAAGCGCATGGCCCAAGCGCCGGGTTGCCTCGGCGGGCGTGCAAACGGCTATCCTCGCACCTGGGATGCTGGCCGCCGGAGCGACCTGTGAAAGATGCCGCCGACTTCGTCGTTCTGACGCCGGTGTTCGAGGATCGCGACGCGAGCGCGCGACTTTTCCTCGAGTTGGGCAGGCTTCCGTCGCGCCCCTACGTGGTCGCTGTCGACGATGGTTCGGTGCGCGAACCCTTGAGTCCGGCGGCGATCGCCGCGGCAGGCCTGGACGGGGTTGTCATCGTCCTTCGGCGCAATGTCGGCCATCAGCGTGCGATTGCGATCGCGCTTGCCTACTCCGCCGAGATGCTGCCGAACGCAGGCCGGTTCGTGGTCATGGACTCGGACGGAGAGGACATGCCTTCCTCGATCGATTCGATGCTTTCGGCGCTGGCTCCCGGCACCTGCGATGTCGTGGTGGCGCGCCGCCGGAATCGGGTGGAGACAATCGGGTTCCGCTCTTTCTACCTGTTCTACAAGGCGCTGTTCCGGCTCCTGACCGGTCGCTCGATCGCCTTCGGCAACTTCATGGCGCTTACGCCCGCCGCACTGGCGCGCGTCACTTCGATGCAGGAGCTCTGGATCCACGTCGCCGCCTGCGTGCTCAATTCGAGGCTGCGCCTGCAGGAGTTGCCGCTGGATCGCGGCCAGCGATATGCCGGCGACAGCAAGATGAATTTCGTCAGCCTGGCTTTGCACGGATTCCGTGCCCTGATGGTGTTCGCCGAGGATGTGCTCGTGCGGGTCGGCATCGCCTGCGCCGCCGTTGCGACGCTCTCCGTGTTCGGGATGGCGGCCGCCGTGGTCCTGAAGATCGTCGGTTTCGCCACGCCGGGCTGGTTCTCGGTCGCGCTCGGGATCATGCTGCTTATTTTCATGCAAACAGGCACCCTGGTGCTGATGACCCTGATGCTTACCGGCGTGGTGCGCAGCGGGTCGGTTACCTCGGTGGCCTGGCGCGATTTCGTCGCCGAAATCCGGCCTGCGAGGACGTCGGGGTGAATGCAAACGGAGATTTCGCCTCGAAATTGTCGCGGACGCTGGCGTTCGCGCTGTTGTACGTTCTGCTCATGGCGGCGGTCTATTGGCTGCATTCGCGTTTCCTGCGCGTGGACGTCGTCCTGTACAGCGCGATTGCCGACGCGGTACTGGCCGGAGCACTGTTGTTCGCCGCACTCCGGATGGCGGGCGCCCTTGCGCCCTTCAATCGCTTCGAGCGCATGCAGCTGCTTGCCGGCTGGCTGCTGCTGGGTTACGCGCTGGCGATCTCGGTCCCGACCGGTGATCGACCGATCCCTGTCCTTCTACATCCTTGAGAAGATCCATCAGCGCGGTGGCGCGGTCCGACCGGATGATTTCGCCAGCATCTTCACCGACGAATACCTGCTCGATCACCAGCTCGTCGCCGTGCGCCTGACCGAGCAGCGCGAGTCCGGGACCGTCACGATAGCCGACGGCTGCGTTCGGCTGACCCAGCGGGGAAAGCGGATGGCCGACTTCAGCTCGTGGTTCCGCCACCAGTGGCTGCCGAGACGTCGGCTGCTGCTGGGGGAATATACGGATCGGCTGACCCGGCCCTTTCCAGATTCCCGGCAGGGTGGCGACGGCGCCTGCCGCTAACGCGCATGATTCTGCAGGCGCTGCTCAAGCTCCTGCGCCTCGCGCTGGTACTGGCCCAGGCGTCCCAGACCGCGGAGCGAGGCAATTTCGCCGCGCGCCTCTTCGCCGCGGTTCAATGCGATGAGCAATTTTGCGATCGCGATTCGGTATTGCGGTTCGGCCGGGTTGAATCTCCTGGCCTCCTGCCAGGCACGCAGCGCGAGATCGGGGTCGTGCAACACGTTGAGCGCGTAGTTGGCATAGCTGTTGAACAGTTCGGGGTGATCGCCATGCGACATGGCCGCCGCAAATGTCTCCAGCATCTGATCGGGCGGGAAGGCACAAAGCCCCTGCAGCGCGCATCCGACCAGACCTGCCAGCGCGCCGGTTTCCTGCGGCCCGATCGGGCGTTCGCGCAGCCGCTGCGCTGCAGGTGCTGCCAGCGACGGGGTGAGTCCGGGCGGCCGGTACGCGCGGCCAGTACGAGCGCGGCCTGCTCCGGACAGGACCGTTGCGGCCGGCAATGCGGCCGAGTGCTCCAGTGCGGCGAACGCCTGGTCCACCAGCGGCGAGTCTGGCTTGTGTTCGCTCGCGGTCGCGAGCACCCAGCCGTAGTAGTAGCTGGCACGCGGCGAATCGGGTTGCTTGCGCGCCTCCGAAACCGCGAAGGAGACCGGATCCGCCCACTCGCGCGCGCGCAGCCCCGTCAACGCGGCGAGAGTCAGCGCGACGGCGAGCGCGACGATGGCCGCGGGCCAGCGCCAACGCCAGCGCGACAGCGCCAGCAATGGCTCCACCGCCACCAGGCACAGGCCCAGGGAAGCAAAATAGTTCCGGTGCTCGAACACGAGTTCCAGTGGGACCACGGTAGCGGTCAGCACCTGTGCGGCGAGAAACCACATCATCCCGAGCGTGGCGAGCGGCATGCGCTTTCGCGCTCCCCACGCGACCGCTGCCACGGCCGGAATTGCAAGCAGCGCAACAACGGTGGCGGGGGGAGAAAAGCGACCTCGATATGCGGAAATTGTCGTGGTACAGGCTCAATTGCCCGATATCCGGCAACACGATCCAACGAAGGTAAGTCAAGACGACGCGCGGTTCGGTCAGCAGGCGCTCCACCAGCGAGAATTCGCGCGCCAGGTAGGCCCCGGGGCAAGGGCCGACTGCAGGAGCAGGCCGCTGCCGACGATGGCCGGCAGCCACAATGCAAACAAGTAGGCCAGATGTAGACGCTTTCGGGTTCCCTCCCCGGAACCTTTGAAATGAAACAGACAGGCCTCAAGCAGGAATGCGTACAGCGGCAGCAATGCTGCCGACTCCTTGGCGAGTATTCCGACTGCGGTGAAGCCAAAAGTGCCGTCAGCAGGGCAGGCCAGCCGCCGGGTTTTCCGGCCAGTTGCCGCATGCGCGTTGCGGCGTACAGCCACAGTCCCGCGAACACGAACAGGTGCCCGAGGCTCTCCATCCGCTGGACTATGAGCAGCACCGCCATCAGGTTGATGGGGTGCAAGGCCCACAGCGCGGCAACCGCGAGCGCGAGCCAGTCCGCGAGCTGTCCTTGCTGCGCGCGTTCCTGCAGGCGAAATCGGAGCAGGCAGCGCGCAAGCCCGAACACCAGCAGCACGTTGAAGAGGTGAATGGCGAGGTTGGTCGCCTTCATCGGTGCGGGATCCAGACCGGTGAGGTAATGGTTGACCGCGAAGCTGAGCATGGCCAACGGGCGCGGCAGGTTGCGCGCCGGCGACGCCATCGCGGCGCCGACCCAGCCCTGCGTGGAACCGGGCGAGACGTGCAGCGCCGTGTTGTCTGACGATGTTCGGATAGTCGTCGAAGGCAAAGCCGCCGCCCATTCCCGGCCAGTAGGCCATGAACACGGCCAGCAGCAGCGAGAGCAGCGCCGCGGCCTGCCATCTCTGCGAACCGCGCTCGCGCTCCATGCTCAGTCCACCACCCGGTAGACGCGCAGCGAATTCATCGGCTCGGTACCGACGATCTGCACGAAGCGGCCCGGGTCCGCGGCCATCTGCGCATTCATCGCCGGCGTGCCGCAAAGCACGAAGTCCGCGTCGAAGTCCTCGCGCAGGACGCGGTGCGGGTCGGCCTCGAGGCCGAAGATGAGGCGAGCCCGCAGGCGATAGCGGCGCGGGTCGGCCTGCCACAGCAGGGCCGGCTCGAGCAGGTCCACGAAGCGCACGTCGGGGCGCTGGAACAACAGGTAGGAGCCGGCCTCCCATTGGCAGTTGAAGACCTTTCTGCCCGCCGCCTCCGGCGGCAGCAGCGCGACCGCCGCCATGTACGCGGGCGTGTCGCCGCCCTGCGGACGCTGCCAGCAGTCCTCGTAGTAGATCCAGGCCGCCTGGCCCTGCGCGAGCACGACCGCCGCCAGCGCCGCCAGCAGCCAGCGGTCCGGCCGCGGCGCGGCCGCCAGTGCGTATCCCACCAGCAGGATCACGCAGGGCACCGCGTACTCCGTCGCGCGGGAGTTCTTCAGGCTCATCAGGGTCAGCGCAGCGGAAAGCAAGAACAGGAACCAGATGGCGGCCGACTCCGGCGACGGCCGCAGGCGCCGCCACCACAGCAGTGCCGTCGTGCCTGCGAGCGCCAGCGGCAGGAATCCGAAATAGTGGATCGACTCACGCAGGCTGATTGCCTGTACTTCCGTGCCGCTAAGCAGGCCCGGTGCCGCGCCGATGCCCAGCGCCAGCTTCAAGTGGATCCAGCTCATGACCAGCGTAGAAGGAAAATAGGGATTGAGGACGGTGCCGGCCAGCAAGCCGCCGAGCGCCCACAGCCAGCACCCACGCGCGCGCGGCAGCCCGGGCCAGGGCAGCAGGAAGGCTACGCCGATCACCATCAGCGGGATATAGAAAGCGTGGTAGGTCAGTGCATAGCCGGCGGCGGCGAGCATGGCCAGCCAGCCGCGCCCGCGCAGGATCGCGACCAGCAACAGGCAGAAGAAGAAGATCGCGAACAGGTGCGGCCGCAGCATGGTCATGCGGAACAGCAGCACCGGACTGAACAGTATCGCTACCAGCAACCACGAGGCAGCGCGCCCCGGGACAGCACGCGGCGCAAGCCGAAGTACAGGCACAGCACGATCGCGATGCCGCTGATCGGCACCACCGCCATCACGCCGCTCGGTCCCGCCAGCCAGTCGGCGGCGCCGGTGGCGGCGTGGAACAGGAACTCCTTGTCCGGGAAATAGCGTCCCCAGCCGAGGTCCTCCACCTGCGGCAGGGTCGCCGGCAAGCCCTGCTTGGAGGTGATCGCCGCCAGGCCGAGGTGGTAATAGCGGTCCGGATCGTTGGCGCCGACCAGCCGTGGCGGCAGGAAGAAGATCGCGTAGTACGCAGCCATCACGCCGAGCACGAGCAGTGCGAAGACCCGCGCGACGGCCGGTGTCGCACTGCGAGGCAGCGCGTTCATTCGCCCGCCTTCCGCATCGATTTCCGCCTGCAACTTGTCGCGCAGCACACGCATCTCCGAGGCCCAGTAACCCTGCCGCTCGAGCACCCATGCGTGCAACGCGGGCATGCCGTGGCCGGGCGGCGCGACCCGCCCGCGCACGGCCTCGTAGGTATCCAGGTGCGCGAGCGCCTGCCGATAGTAGCCATGCGAGGCGAGCACCGCTGCCTGGCGCGCCGCCGCGTCGGGCGAAGGGCGCATGCGCAGGGCACGATCGAAAGCGGCGAGTGCGCGCTTCGGCTGTCGTTGCGCCACCGCCAGTTGCCCTTCGAGCTGCGCGAGGTCGAGCGCCCAGCCTTTCGCATAGGTGGGATTGGCGGCGATCGCCCGATCAGCGTTCCTGCCGATCGCAGGTCCAGGCCCGCGCAATTGCCGGCCGCCGCGGTTTCGATGGCGCGCCCGAGCCAGGTGCCGACCATCCGCAGGCCTTCCTTCGTTCCCCTCAGGAAGCTGCAGCGCTGCGAATTCCGCGGGCGGGATCGCGACCTTGCGCACAACGCGCATTGACGTGATTCAGCGCCAGCTGCAGGTCGTGCGGATGCCGCGCCCACAACGGACCGAGCCGCTGCACGGCCTGCTCCGGCCTGCCGGCGCTGGTCTCCAGTAGCGCGATCGTGGCCTGCGCGCGCGAGGACTGCGGATTCTGCATCGCCCAGAGCGCCGCCAAGCGCTCCGGCTGCCCCCAGAGAACCGCGCGCTGGAAGGTGGTGGCGCCGAACCAGGCCAGCAGCAGCATCGCAACGGCCAGCTGCAGGCCGCGTCGCATCGGTACGGCGAACAGCGCGCGAGCCAGCGGCCAGAACAACAGCATGGCCGGCACGTAGTTGCGGTGCTCGAAATACAGTTCCAGCGGCACGACGCTGGACTCGAGCAGATGGCCACCGAGGAAAAACAGCAGGCCAGCGGACAGTGCCGGGGAGCGTCGCCGACGGATCCAGGCGAGCGCGGCAAGTGCGACTACGAACAAAAGCGCCGGCAGCGTCGATAGCGGTCGCAGCCATCCCGTCGAGGCCTGGTAGGCGTCGTTGTAAAGCCCGGTCGAGACCGAGCGCGGCAGCACCAGCAGCCATAGGTACTCCACATAGCACCCGCGCCTGCGTGAGCAGCCTTTCGGCAATGCTCCAGCCTCGCTCCGGTAGAGGGTCCTGCATGGCAGGCAGGAAGGACGCCAGCCAGGCCAGCAGCAACAGGCTGGGCAGCCACAGCAGAAGCCATTGCAGGCCTCGGGTCGCACCCGCGCCGACCCGCGCCTTCGGGGCGATGGCGCAACACCATCAGCTCGAGCACGCTGGCGAGCAGCGGCAGCAGCACGCCATTGCCCTTGCACAGTAAGGCCAAGCCGGTGCCGCCGACGATCCCGCACCATCGAAACGTCCCTCGCGTCGACTGGGCCGCTGCGGCGAGCGTTCGTCCATGTACATAGGCGATCAGCCCGGCGAGGATGAAGCTGCCGGGCAGCATCGCCTCGCGCTGCACGATGTACAGGGTGGTGGAAACCAGGAGCGGATGCAGCAACCACAGTCCCGCGCCTAGCAAGGCCGCGGCGTTTGCTTTCGGATCGGCGCCGTCGAGCGAGCGGCCCAGCATGCGCAACAGCTGGAAAAGCAGCA
This sequence comes from uncultured Gammaproteobacteria bacterium, assembly GCA_963707625.1. Classification (GTDB taxonomy): domain Bacteria; phylum Pseudomonadota; class Gammaproteobacteria; order Xanthomonadales; family Xanthomonadaceae; genus Arenimonas. The sequence goes on along the minus strand of CAVPQV010000015.1, from coordinate 1,948 downwards.
CGCCATTGAACAGGTGGAGCAGGAGGTTTGTGCGCAGGAAGGGCCCGGGCTCGGCCGGCCAGTCTGCGCGCATCGATCAGGAAGCTGAGCAGTGCGAGGGGCCGGCCCGTGGGGTCGGCATCGCCGGAGCTCAGGTAGCGAAGGTGTTCCAGTCGTCCACGGGCCCGGTGGCACCGATTGCATCCAGATTGACGAAGTCGTCAAACAGGAAGCCGCCACTGAGACCGGGCAGGTACGCCAGGAAGGCGGCGGCGAGCAGGGCGGCGAGCCCGAGCAGGGTCTTGCATTCGCGGAGGCGTGGGGACATCGGCGATCAGGTCAGACGTGGATTCGCTGAGGCTTGGCGGGCCATAAAAAAAGGGCCGCGCTAGGCGGCCCTTTGATTTGTAGCATGGAACCCGGAGATCAGCGGCAGCTGGCCGGGAGCCACTTGTCCTGAAGCAGGGGAGTGGTAGTGCCCTTCTTGCAGGTCCAGACCATCGAGCCGGACCTTGGTGATAGGCGAGAACAACAGCGTGGCGTTATTGATTTTGTCGTTGGCCTTAAAGCCAGTGCCGTTCGAATAGTGAGCGTTAATCACGCCGCCCGAGATGCCGACGCTGCCGACGTACGAACCGACGATCGAGGCCGGCAGGCCAGGCCGAGCGAGACGTTCTGCGCGCCGGAGGCGTTCGGGAAGCGGCCGTAGTTGTTGAAGAACTCGCCCACGGCGGTCTTGACGCCGTCAGCCAGCGACGAACCTTCCGAGACCTGCGAACGAATCACGTAGTCCTGGTACTGCGAGATGGCGATGGCCGCCAGGATGGCGATAATCGCGACGACGATCATCAGTTCGATGAGCGTGAAGCCTTTTTGCATTTTCATGGTTGTAACCCCTAGGTGGTTGTTTCGAATCACGTACACGGCGACAGCCTCTCAATCCATTGATTGCCGTGGCCAGATGACGTGCGATGAAGACATTGCACTATTCATGCCAACGAAGCAAGGCGCTAAAAGCGCGACATCCATCATGTCCTCACGCAAAAGGGAGCGCGATTCGGCGCACCCGTCAGCTCGCGCCGACGCCGCTCGCGGAATCGCGTCATAAAGTGACGCGGCGCGTCAGTTCGGACGCTTGGTCCGACGGCGCCGCAGCCACTGCCAGCCGGCGGACAGCGCAAGCAGGGCCAGAGCATAGAGCAGGGCCCGGAAGGGCAGGCCGTAGCGGGGGAAGGGCGCGACGATGACATGGAAGGCCAGCCCATAGGCGACCAGTGCGGACGCCATGCGTGCAGCAGCCAGGCCCCGCGCGTCCGGGCCGGGCCACCATTTCCGCGACCAGGCCAGCACCGCGCCGAGCAGGCCCAGAATCATGAGCGGCCAGTGCAGCAGCATCGTCGCCAGGCGGATGCCGCGGAACAGCTCGTCTTCGTAGAAGGGCGAATGCAGCACCGGATAGACCAGGATGTCCCAACCCTGCACGTGGTCCCAGGCCAGGAAGTAGCCGGGCTTGCCGAACAGGTACCAGCGCAGGTAGCGCGCCGGCTCTTCGCGAAAGCGGCCGCCGATATGGCCCAGGATGCTCGGCAGGTCCTGTGCAATCGCGTCCGCATCCGGGTCGAAGCGGTACGGGAAGCCAAAGCTTTCCGGCTTTTCTTCGTACATGAAGCCCGGATAGGAGCCGTGCGCGAGCGCCTTGACCATCAGGCTGGACGCGGGCTTCACCACGTCGCCGGAAAGATTGCGCACGATCCAGGGCGAGAGCGTGAGCAGGAAGGCCGCAAACCCCAGCGTCGCCTGCATCCGGTAACGGCGCAGCGCCGGAGCCAGCCACACCGCGGCGAGCAGCAACGGTGGGAAGAACTCCGCGGTCGAGCGCACCAGGCTGGTCGCCCCCCACAGCACCCCGGCGAGCACGCATGCACCCTTGCCGCCCGTTTCCGCGGCGCGCACGGTCGCGAGCAGCGAC
>CAVPQV010000014.1:0-7200 GCA_963707625.1 uncultured Gammaproteobacteria bacterium | reverse complement strand
GTACGGCACGCTCTCCGTCTTCGGCGCCGCGCCGGCAGGCCTGCTGGCATGGTGCGCCGCCGCCGGCATGGTCGTCCCGCTGGTGCTGCGGCGTCCGCTGCCCGCCCGCACCCGCTACGACGTGGGCACGCGCCGCTTCACCCTGCCCGGCAGCGGGCTGCCCCTGCTGCTGATCCTGGGGATCTTCCTCACCAAGTACGTCGTCGGCGTGATGCTGGCCATGCGCCCGTCCCTGGCGGGCGATGCCGGTTTCGCGCCGACCGTCGCCGCACTGTACGGCGCGTTCAGCGGCGTGTTCATCGGCCGCACGCTGCGCTTGTGGCGTCTGGCGAAGCAGCCGCAGCGCGTCCGCGTGCGGTCGGATAACGACAGGATCTCGCTGCCCCGGCTGCTCGGCGGGCTGGCCGCCGGCGCCATGGCAATGGTGGTGCTGGTGCTGGCGGGGCTGATCGCCTTCGGCGCCGCCGATCCGCCGCCGCCGCTGGCCGCAGTCAGCCGGGCCTTCATGGCGGCCGACTACGCGGGCCTGCCGCCCCTGGAGCATTACGCCGCCCGCGACGAGGCGCAACTTGCCTTCCGCGCCTATCGGGCCGCGTCCGACGATCGCGTCGCCGTACTCATCCACGGCTCTTCCGGCGACAGCCACGCCATGCATGCCGTCGGCCGCGCCCTGGCCGCGTCGGGCATCACGGCCTACGCGCTGGACATGCGCGGCCACGGCGCCTCGGGGCGACGCGGGGACATCGACTACACGGGTCAGCTCGACGACGATCTGGCCGACTTCGCGGCCGTGTTGCGCGGCATCCACCCCCGCGCGCGCCTGACCTTGGTCGGGCACTCGTCCGGCGGCGGGTTCGCCCTGCGCACTGCGGGCGGGGGCAACCGCGAGCTGTTCGACGCCTACCTGCTGCTCGCGCCGCTGCTGCACCAGTCGGCGCCGACGACGCGGCCGGACGCCGGCGGCTGGGTCAAGGTCTTCGTGCCGCGCATCATCGGCCTCGGCATCCTCGAAGCGCCTCGGCCTGCCCTGGTTCCAGCATCTGCCGGCGCCGGCGTTCGCGCTTCCGCCCGAAGCCGCAGCGAAAACGACCGCCACCTATTCCTACCGCCTGCAATCGGGCTTTCGCCCGCACGAGGACTACCTGGCAGACGTGCGCGGCATCAGCCGGCCGACGCGGCTGCTGGTGGGCGCGCAGGACGAACTGTTCGTCGCCGAGCGCTACGCGCCGCCGCTCGAACCCCTGCAGCCGCAACTGCGCGTGAAGGCGCGGCCCGGCATCACGCACATCGGCATCGTCATGGATGCGGCGGCGCTGCAGGCGATCGTCGCCGAACTGTAACCTTCAGAAGCGCTCGTCCTCGCGCAGGTAGCGCCATTTGCCCTGCGGCAGGTCGCCGAGCTTGACGCTGCCGATGCGGATGCGTTTGAGTCCGGTCACCTTCAGCCCGACCAGCTCGCACATGCGGCGTATCTGCCGCTTCTTGCCTTCGCGCAGGACAAAGCGCAACTGATCCTCGTTCAGCCAACTCGACCTGGCGGGCTCGGAGCGCCTGGCCGTCGAGCGACAGGCCGTGGTTGAGCAGGTCCAGGCGCTTCTCGTCGAGCCGGCCTTCGACGCGCACCAGGTATTCCTTCTCGATGCGCGAATCCTCGCCGATAAGCAGCTTGGCGATGCGCCCGTCCTGGGTCAACACCAGCAGGCCGGTGGAGTCGATGTCGAGCCGCCCGGCCGGTGCGAGGCCTTTCAGATGCGCCGGGTTGAAACGCTGCGGTGAGCTGTCGCCGGCGTGGCGCGAGGCAGCGGTGATCAGGGTGACTGCGGGCTTGTAGCCCTGTTCGGCCTGGCCGGAGACGTAGCCGACCGGTTTGTTGAGCAGGATCGTGACACGCGACTGCTGGCTGGACTGCGCCTCGCGGCTCAGGGTGATTTTGCTGTGTCGGATGCGCACGCTGCCCAGTTCGGTGACGCGCACGCCGTCGACGAATACCCAGCCGCGCTCGATGTAGGCATCGGCCTCGCGCCGCGAGCACAGGCCCTGCTCGGACATCAACTTGGAGATGCGGATTTTGCCGTCTTCGCTCATGTCGTGCCCCTCACCCGGCGCTGCTCCCCGCCGCGGGGAGAGGGGATGCAGCGTTATATCCGGCCGAACCCGCTCGCTTCTCCAGCTCGCGCCGCAGAATGCGATAGGTGTCGAGATCGAACAGCGGGCGCGTAACGCGCGGCAGCGGCATCGTGCAGCTCGGTCTCGCTCTTCGCCGTGCCGAGGAAGCACCAGGATTCGAACAGGTGCCATTCGCAGCGCTCGCTGCCCGCGTCGTGTTCGCGGATGGCGATGTGTCCCGCAAAGGGCCAGGTGCGCAATTTGAGCACGACGAGCGCCGTTTTCAGACGCAAGTCGTGCTGTTGCGGGCTCTCCTTGCCAACGCAGACGCCCTTGCAGCGCTTGATCTGATGGTTGAAGCAGGGGCCGCGCCCCTGTTCCAGCCCGAGGCGCTTGAGACACAGGCCATGCTCGCCGGCCAGCTCGCGCAGGGTATTGTTCGCCTCGCGCTTCGACTTGAACTGGCCGTAGAGTTCGCCGAGTTCCGCCGCCCCCGCCTCGGCCAGTGGCACCAGCTCGACGGCAACGTCGCCGCCATCCTCCTTCAAGCGCAAGGCGCACAGATCCTCATCGCGCCGCAAGCGGCGATTGTGGATGGGGGATTTCTCCTTGATGAGGCGTGCCTCCAATAGCAGGGCGCCCAGTTCGCCGGCCGTCTCGATCCACTCGATGCGCTTCACCTCCTGCGCGATGCGCATGGCGCGCCCGCTGCCGTGATCGGCGGCGAAATGCGCCTGCGCGCGGGCGCGCATATTGATGCCCTTGCCGATGTAGAGCGGCAGGTCACCCGAGCCGCCCGGCGAGTGTACATTTTCACCGTAGAAGAGGTACACGCCCGGCCCCTCCGGCACCATGTCGAGCGCGCTGCGCTCCAGCCCGGAGGGCAGGCTGGGCGTCTTCAGCGCTTTCTTCAGGGCGGCCTGGATCGCCTCGGCCGGCTTCTCTGCATGCACCAGCTGCACGAAATCCCATAGCACACGTGCATCGCCGAGGGCGCGATGGCGCGCGTCGCAGGAAAGGTTGTGGCGGGCGATGAGCGCGTCGAGGCCGTGGCGGTGGTGCTCGGGATACAGCGCGCGCGAGAGCTTGACGGTGCACAGCACGCGCGGCTGGAAGTCGCGTCCCAGGCGCTTGAATTCGTTCTTCAGGAAGCCGTAGTCGAAGCGCGCATTGTGGGCGACAAATAGGCTGCCCTCGATGCGGGCGAACACCTCGTCGGCGATATCGGCGAATCGCGGCGCGCCGCGCACCATTTCGTCGGTGATGCCGATGAAACTCTGGATGACGGGCGGGATCGACTCGCCCGGGTTGACCAGGGTGGACCACTCGTAGTCGATCTGGCCGTCGGTGACCTTGACGATGCCGACCTCGATGATGCGATCGAACGCCGGATTGGCGCCGGTAGTCTCGAGGTCAACGAAAACGAGGGAAGGGGCGAGCAAGGTATTGCGCAGGCGAAAGTCAGCCGCCGTGGTACGGCGGCTGACTTTTCCTCATTTGTAGACGTAGGCCTTCTGCGGCTGTTTCGACTCTTTGAGGCGCTGCTGCTCCTCGGGCGTCTGCGGGGCCTTGTCCCACCAGAGGGCGCGGCCGGCCTTCTGCTGCGCGACTTCCTCGGGGTGCTGCGCCATCCATTGGCGCATGAACTGGGTGTGCTCGGATTCGTACTGGGCCATGTCGATGCTTTCAAATACTTCAGAAGGGCGAATTCTACTCTCGCGCGCGGGAGATGCGCACCACTTCGGGAATGTGCCGCAGGGCGCGCATGATGCGCGCGAGATGCACGCGATCGGTCACCTGCAGGGTGAAGTAAATCTCGGTGTAGGCTTCGCGCTCCTCGTCCATGTTCACGTTCAGGATGTTCGAGCCGGCCTCGGCGATGCCGCCGGCGACCTTGGCCAGCACCCCGGGCGCGTTCTGCGCCACGACACGGATGCGCGTGTCGAAGGTGCGCCCGTTCTCCGGCGCCCATTCCACGTCCAGCCACTTGTCCGCCTCCTGCACGCGCGACTTGATGATGCCCGGGCAGTCGAAAATATGAACGATGAGGCCCTGGCCCTTCTTGATGGAACCGACGACCGGATCGCCCGGAATCGGCTGGCAGCACCTTGCGAACTGTACCGCCATGCCTTCGGTACCGCGGATCGGCACCGGCCCCGCCGCGCGCACCCCGGCCTGCTGCGCCTCACCGTACAGCAGGAGGCGTCGCGCCACCACCGGCGCCAGGCGCTTGCCCAAACCGATGTCGGTCATCACCTCCTCCCGGGCCTTTGCGCCGGATTCGCGCAGCATCTTTTCCCAGCTCGCTTCCTCGAGCGTATCCAGGCTGGCATTCAGGTCGGCGAGCGCCTTGGCCAGCAGGCGCTCGCCGAGGCGGGCCGACTCGGCCTGCTGCATGGTCTTGAGGAAATGCCGTATCTGCGAGCGCGCCTTGCCGGTCTTGACGTAGGACAGCCAGGCCGGGTTGGGGTTGGCATGCGCGGCGCTGATGATCTCGATCTGGTCGCCGTTTCTCAACTCGGTACGCAATGGCATCAGATCGTGGTTGATGCGGCAGGCGACGCAACGATTGCCGATGTCGGTGTGCACGGCGTAGGCGAAGTCCACTGCCGTCGAACCGCGCGGCAGCGGCAGGATCTTGCCCATCGGCGTGAACACATAGACCTCGCCGGGGAAAAGATCGATCTTGAGGTGCTCGAGAAATTCCGCCGAATCGCCCGAAGCCGATTGCAGTTCGAGCAGCGACTGCAGCCATTTGTGTGTGCGCTGCTGCAGCTCGGAGAGGCTCTTGTCGTCCTTGTAGAGCCAGTGCGAGGCGACGCCCGCTTCAGCGACATGGTTCATCTCGATGGTGCGGATCTGCACTTCCACCGGCGTGCCATAGGGGCCGATCAGCGTAGTGTGCAGCGACTGGTAGCCGTTGCCCTTGGGGATGGCGATATAGTCCTTGAACTTGCCCGGCACCGGCTTGTACTGGCCATGCAGGATGCCCAGCGCCAGGTAGCAGGTCGGCACGTCCTTGACGATGACGCGAAAGCCGTAGATGTCGAGGACCTGCGAAAAGGAGAGCGACTTGCCGCGCATCTTGCGGTAGATGCCGAACAAATGCTTCTCGCGGCCCATCACCTCGGCCGTGAGCGCTGCTTCGTCCATGCGCTCCTTTATCGCCTGCTGGATCTTGCTGACCACCTCGCGCCGGTTGCCGCGCGCCGCCTTGATGGCCTTGGCCAGCACGCGGTAACGCAGCGGATAGACATGACGGAAAGCCAGCTCCTGCAGCTCTCGGTAGAGATTGTTCAGGCCCAGCCGATTGGCGATTGGCGCGTAGATCTCCAGCGTTTCACGGGCAATGCGGCGGCGCTTGTCCGGTCGCAGGGTATCCAGCGTGCGCATATTGTGCAGCCGGTCGGCCAGCTTGATGAGGATGACGCGTACGTCACGCGCCATCGCCAGCAGCATCTTGCGGAAGTTCTCGGCCTGGGCGTCCTCGATCGACTGGAACTCGATCTTGTCCAGCTTGGAGACGCCATCGACCAGCTCGGCCGTAATCTTGCCGAACTTCTCGCCGATCTCCTTGATGGTGATCTCGGTGTCTTCGGTGACGTCGTGCAGCAGCGCCGCGATGAGCGCCTGGGCGTCCAGATGCCAGCCGGTCAGAATGCCGGCGACGGCAAGCGGATGGGAAAAATAAGGGTCACCGCTGATGCGGAACTGGCCCTGGTGCGCCTCCGCCGAAAAGAGAAAGGCGGCGGCGACGCGTTCGATGTCCTCAGGCTTGAGGTAGGTGCCGAGCAGTTCCCTCAGCTTTTCCAGCTGGAGGCGCCGCTCGGTCTCGTAGGCCTCGGCTGTTTGCGGGCCACAGGATGGCGCGGAAAGTTGCATATCCGATCACCACCCTCTCCCGCGCGGAGGCTCAGGCCTGCCCGCGGTTGAGCAATTCCAGGCCGACCTTGCCTTCGGCGATTTCGCGCAACGCAACAACGGTCGGCTTGTCCTTCTCGCCCTCTGTCATGGGCGAGGCGCCGAGGGTCAGCTGACGGGCGCGATAGGTGGCGGCCAGGGTGAGCTGGAACCTGTTGGGAATTCTTTTCAGGCAGTCTTCTATGGTGATGCGGGCCATGTTATTTCCTTAGGGCTTGTTAAGGGATAAGTTGTCCAAGCGGCGGGGCGTATTCGGGCGCAGGGCTAGGCACAGGCGACGCGATGTGGTTATTCCACATGAGGAGCCTGTACGACGCCATGCGCCCGAATATACCCCGCCCCGGAGGGTTACCCCCCAGAAAGCCCGCATGCGGCGTTGCGGCTCGTCGGCGTGGAATGACCACGCTGTCCTCGCCGCGCCTAGCCTGCAGGCTTTCTGGGGGGTAACGCATGGATAACTTATTCCTTAGCAAGCCCAATGTCCTGTTCGATGAAAGAGAAAAGCGCCTGGTGGCGAGCATGCTGCGAGTCGTAGCGCAGTCGCGCAGAGCGCACTACGGTCTGGAGGTCCTCGATGGCCTCCGGCAATTTGTTGTTAATAATAACATATTCGAACTCGCCGACATGGCGCATCTCGGTCAGCGCGGCCGCCACGCGGCGGGCAATGATGTCGGTGCTGTCCTGGCCGCGCCCCGTCAGGCGTCGCTCCAGTTCCTCGACGGACGGCGGCAGGACGAAGACGCCGATGCAGCCCGGGAACAGCTTGCGCACCTGTTGCGCACCCTGCCAGTCGATTTCCAGCAGGATGTCCTGCCCGGCCGCCATCTGCTGTTCGATCCAGACGCGCGACGTGCCGTAATGATTGCCATGCACCTCGGCGCTTTCGAGGAACTCGCCCCGCTCGCGCATGGCGAGAAAGTCCGGCACATCGACGAAATGGTACTCGCGGCCATCCATCTCCGCCGGCCGCGGCGCGCGCGTCGTGTAGGAGACAGACAGCTGGATGCCGCTGTCGCGCTCGAGCAGCATCTTCACCAGCGTGGTCTTGCCGGCGCCCGAGGGGGCGGCAACGATGAAGAGGTTTCCTGTCATTTGGGTGAGGCGTGAGGGGTAAGGGGTGAGGGGTAAAAGCTGCGCCATCCCATCTCCTCACTCCTCACACCTCTCTCCTCA
>CAVPQV010000013.1:0-10315 GCA_963707625.1 uncultured Gammaproteobacteria bacterium | reverse complement strand
ACTCAGCAAGTCCGAGCCTTTCTAGCCTTGGCCCGGAACACCTGATTGGCCGATACTGGCGCCATGAGCGAGCAGTTGGACAAGGTGCCCGGTGAGTTCGCCGCGCGCGCGCGGATCGGCGCCGATGACTACGAGCGCGACTACGCCGAATCGCTGCGCGACCCCGAAGCCTTCTGGGGCCGCATCGGACAGCGCCTGCGACTGGAGCGGCCCTACACCCAGGTGCAGGACACCTCGTTTCGCCAGCGACGATTTCCACATCCGCTGGTTCGCCGATGGCGCAGCTCAACGTCAGCCGCGAACTGCCTCGACCGCCACCTGGCCACGCGCGGCGACAAGACCGCGCATCATCTGGGAGGCCGACGATCCCGGCCGACGCCCGCGCGCGCATCAGCTATCGCGAGCTGCACGCCGAGGTGTGCCGGCTGGCCAACGCGCTGACAGCGCTGGGCGTGCGCAAGGGCGACCGCGTCACCATCTACCTGCCGATGATCCCCGAAGCCGCGGTCGCGATGCTCGCCTGCGCGCGCATCGGCGCGGTGCACTCGGTGGTGTTCGGCGGCTTCTCGCCCGAGTCCATCGCCGGCCGCATCGACGACTGCGGCAGCAAGCTGGTCATCACCGCCGACGAAGGCCTGCGCGGCGGCAAGAACGTCCCGCTCAAGGCCAACGTCGATGCGGCGCTGCGCAAGCCGGCACCAACAGCGTCGAAACCGTGCTGGTGGTGCGCCACACCGGCGGCGCCGGTGCCGATGCAGATGCCGCGCGACCGCTGGTACGACGCGGTGGTGGACGGCCAGCCGACACGCATGCCGCGCGCGGCGATGGACGCCGAGGACCCGCTGTTCATCCTCTACACCTCGGGCTCCACCGGCAAGCCCAAGGGCGTGCTGCACACCACCGGCGGCTACCTCGCCTGACGCCAGCTACACCCACGAATGCGTCTTCGACCTGCGCGAGGACGACGTCTTCTGGTGCACCGCCGACATCGGCTGGGTCACCGGCCACAGCTACGTCGTCTACGGCCCGCTGGCCAACGGCGCGACCACGCTGATGTTCGAAGGCGTGCCGAACTATCCCGACGCCGGCCGCTTCTGGCAGGTGGTCGACAAGCACCAGGTCGACGATCTTCTACACCGCGCCGACCGCGATCCGCGCGCTGATGCGCGAGGGCGATGCGCCGGTGACAGGCGACGCAGCGCGAGTCGCTGCGCCTGCTCGGCACGCGTCGGCGAGCCGATCAATCCCGAGGCCTGGGAGTGGTACTGCGCGCGTGGTCGGCGACGGCCGCTGCCCGATCGTCGACACCTGGTGGCAGACCGAAACCGGCGGCATCCTGATCACGCCGCTGCCCGGCGCCACCGACATGAAGCCGGGCAGCGCCAGCCTGCCCTTCTTCGGCATCCGGCCGGCGATCGTCGACGCCGGCGGCGAGATGCTCGACGGGCGCCTGCCGACGGCAACCTGGTGCATCGCCGATTCCTGGCCCGGGCAGATGCGCACGGTCTACGGCGACCACGAGCGTTTCGTCGAGACCTACTTCAGCACCTACCCGGGCAAGTACTTCACCGGCGACGGCTGCCGCCGCGACGCCGACGGCTACTACTGGATCACCGGCCGCGTCGACGACGTCATCAACGTCTCCGGCCACCGCATGGGCACCGCCGAAGTCGAAAGCGCGCTGGTCGCGCACGCGAAGGTGGCCGAGGCCGCGGTGGTCGGCTCGCCGCACGACATCAAGGGGCAGGGCATCTATGCCTATCGTCACGCTCAATGCGGGCGTGGACGCGGACGAGGCGCTGCGCCGGGAACTGGTGGCGCACGTGCGCCAGCGAGATCGGCCCGATCGCCACGCCCGACTGGCTGCAGTGGGCGCCGGCGCTGCCCAAGACGCGCTCGGGCAAGATCATGCGCCGCATCCTGCGCAAGATCGCCGAGGACAAGACCGACGAACTCGGCGACATCTCGACCCTGGCCGACCCGGCGGTGGTGGAGTCGCTGGTCGCCGAGCGCCTCGCCCGCGCCTGATCCGCCTCAGACCGAGGCCGCGGCCTCTTCGGCGCTGATCGCACTCCAGGTGTTGCGCCCGGACGCCTTGGCCCGGTACAGCGCGCGGTCCACCAGCGTCATCAGCGCCTGCGCGTCCGGCGCGTGGGTGGCGTACACCACGCCGATGCTGGTGCCGATCGGCAGTTTCATGTGCGTGCCGAGCTCGACCGGCTTGCGCATCGCCGCCAGCACCTTGCTCGCGATCGCCTCGGCGCTGCCCGCGGAGGGGTCGCCGATCAGCACCATGAATTCGTCGCCGCCCAGGCGCGCGACCAGGTCGCCGGCGCGCACGCTGGCGAGCAGGCGCGTGGCCACTTCCGACAGCACTGCATCGCCAACCGGGTGGCCGTGGTTGTCGTTGATCGCCTTGAAGTGGTCCACATCGATGGCCAGCAGCGCTATCGGCTCGCCATGCCGGCGCGCGCGCGCCAGCGTCGCCGCCAACTGTTCCTCGAACTGTCGCCGGTTAGCCACGCCGGTGAGCGGATCAATGCGCGCCAGCCGCTCCAGCGCCTCTTCCGCCTGCTTCAGCCGGCTGATGTCGAAGGTGAGCGCATACAGCCCCTGCACGTTGCCCTCGGCATCCAGGTCGGGCACGAAGCTGGACTGGTAGTGGTAGCGGACGCCACCGACCAGGCTCTCGCCCTCGAAGCTGACCGTGCGGCCCTCCAGTGCGGCCTGGATGTGCGGCTGCATGACCGCGTAGATCGTGTCGCCCCGCACCTCGCGCACGGTGCGCCCGACCATGTCGCGGATGTCGATGCCGAAAATGTTGGCGCCCATGGCGTTGACGAACAGGTAGCGTTCCTCGCGGTCGATGTGCGCGATAAGCGCCGGCATGTTGTCGGTGATCGCGCGCATGCGCACCTCGCTGCGCGACACCTGGCGCTCGCTCTCGCGCAGGCGCGTCACCACCTTCTGCAGGCGCACGCCCCAGCGCCGCTGCACCACCAGGAAGCCGGCCATCACCCCCAGCAGCAGCAGGCTCGCCGCCGCCACCGCGATCGCATAGCGGCGCTGGTAGGTCAGCGTGCGCTCGCGCTGCGCGTTCAGCGCCAGCGCGCCTTCCAGGCGCTGCACGTCGAACTTCTGCTGCTCGTACTTCATGCGCGTTTCGAAATCCTCGCCGGCGAGCTCGTAGTCGCCTTCGTCGAGGGACTGTTCCAGCGTGAGCAGGCGCCTGGCGAAGGCCGCGTCCGGGGCGACGCCGTCGCGCAGCTGCTCGTGCGCGAGCGCGCGCAGCACGCGCCGCTCCTCGCGGTCGAGGCCGAGCGAGCGGAAGGAGTCGAGCGCGAGCTCCAGTTGCTCGCGGGCGGTGGCGCGGTCGCCGCGTTGCTGCGCCGCCAGGCCCAGGGTCTCGTGGCCGAGCCCGACCAACTGATTGTTCGCCAGCACGCGCGCCGCCTTCAGCACGCGCTCGCCGCTGGCGACCTGCGCGGCGTTGTCGCCGATCGCCTGCGCGACGCGCGCGTCCTCCAGGTACAGCTCGGCGCTGAGCTTGGGGTCCGGCAGGTCGCCGAGCAGCGCGATGGCCTGGTTCACCACCTCGCGCGCCTGGTCGGGGCGGCCGAGCTTGGTCAGGGCGTTGGCCTGGTTGCGCAGCAGGCGCACGCGGATCGGCAGCGCCGGCCGCGAACCCAGCGCGTGCAGCCCGCGGGCGGCGTAGTCGGCGGCCAGTTTCGGTTTGTCCAGCATGTAGCTGAGCGAGGAGTAGGCCAGGTCGATGTCGGCGCTCAGCTCCGGCGAAGGGTTGTCCTCGAGGATGTGCTCGGCGGCGCCGAGCAGGCGCTCTCCGCGGTTGAACTCCTGCAGCGACAGGCAGGCGCGCGCCTCGGCGATCAGGCCGCGCACCTGCAGCACCGGCGACTTGGCCAGCGCCGCCGCCATGCGCGCGGCGGTGCTGGCCTCACGCTGGCAGGGCCAGTTGGCCAGCACGCGGCAGGCGTTGGCGCGCGCGAGCTGCAACAGCGCCTGCTCGTGCCAGTTGCCAGTGGCCTGGGCGGGGCGCAGCCGCGATGGCAGTTCCTTCAGCACGCCCACCGGATCCACCAGCGCCCGCGTTTCCAGTTCGTGCCGCGGCAGGCTTTGGGCGGGGCGGGTCGCGGCGGCGAGCGTCGCGGCGGGCGCAGGCGGGGCCGGGGCGGCGGGGGCGGAAGCCAGCGCGGGCGCGCAAGCGAGCCAGGCCGTGGCCGCCAGCAGGTGCGCCTTGCCCAACCAGTGGCGGTCGCCGCTCGCGTCCATACCCCTCCCGGAAATCTGCCGCCGATCATACGTTGCCCGGCGGCGGCGGGCGTGAAAAAAAAGGCCCCGCGAGGGGGCCTTTTTCGTTTCGAAGCGACCGAAGGGCAGTCGCGGCTAAAGGCCGCTCCTACTTGATCTTGGCTTCCTTGTACGCCACGTGCTTGCGCACGACCGGATCGTACTTGAGGAATTCCATCTTGTTCGGCGTGGTCTTCTTGTTCTTGTCGGTGGTGTAGAAATGACCGGTGCCGGCGGTCGAGATCATGCGCACCTTGTCGCGCTTGGATGACATGGTTGTTCTCCTTAGACCTTTTCGCCGCGGTGGCGCAGCTCGGACAGGACGACATCGATACCGTTCTTGTCGATGGTGCGCAGGCCGGCGGAAGAGACGCGCAACTTGACCCAGCGGTTCTCGCTGGCGACCCAGAAGCGGCGCTCGTGGATATTGGGGTGGAACTTGCGACGGGTGGCATTGTTGGCGTGCGAGACGTTGTTACCGCTCATCACGCTCTTGCCGGTGACCTGACAGATGCGGCTCATGGCTTTCTCACTTTCACGATCGGTATCGATGGTTCCGCCCATGGCCCGGACGGATTCGGCCCCTGCTGCCGGGGATGGATTGCACGCAGCGAGCCGCGAAGTATGGCCGCTTTTCCCTTACCAATCAACGTAAAGCCCCGGGATGACGCCAACTCCGGGCGTTTTCCGATAGTCAGTCAGCCCAGTTCGGGATAAGTTATACTACAGTATAACTAATTGGAGACAACCATGGCCGCCGCCACCCTTCGCCAATCCGGCGGGTCGGTGATTCTCGCGATTCCCAAGGCCTTGCTGGAGGCGCTCGGGCTCGGCGCCAATTCGAAGGTCGAACTCGGCATCCAGGGTCGAAGTCTGACTGTCACCCCTGGTTTCTCAATCGAGGATCTGGTGGCGCAGATCGGTCCCGAGGGCGATCCGCACGAACTCATCGAGTCCGGCGAGCGGGGCGCGGAGCGCATCGAGTGGTGAAGCGTGGCTGGGTTCCGCGGCCCTCCGAGATCATCCGGATCGACTTCAATCCCGTTCGCGGACACGAGCAGGCAAACCTGCGTCCGGCTGTAGTTCTCTCACACCAGGGATTCAACGACCGCACCGGTCTGGCGATCTGCATCCCGTGCACTACCCGGGTGAAGGGTTTCGTTTTTGAAGTCCCGATCACGGGCCTCGCGGAGCCCTGCGTTGCCTTGGCACACCACCTGCGAACGCTCGATTGGCGACAACGGGCGGCCGTCGCCACGGGCTTCGCGACCGAAGCCGAGATGGCAGAGATCCGCGCCAAGCTAGGCGCATTGCTCGCGCTCTAGTCCTCTAGTGACCGGCCTTGTCGCGGTGCCAGCCGCGGTGGCGGATGTCCAGGTAGAGGCTGTAGATGGCGGTGAAGCTGGGGAACAGGTTTTGCAGCACGCCAACCGCATCCTGCTTGGCGGAGAACAGGAAGTAGCTCAGCGTCATCAGGCTGCCGACGATGCTCATGTACCAGAAGGCGCGCGGGATCACCGGCTTGCCGTGGCGGCGCGAGGCGATGAACTGCAGCAGCCAGCGGCCGCCGAACATCAGTGCGCCGGTGAAGCCGATCAGCTTCCAGGGCGTGAAGTGGATGCCGAAGCCGGACAGCCAGACGATCTGCTCGTTCACGCGCGCGGCTCCCCGGGCCCGGCGCCCGCTTCATCGGCGACGGTCACCTTGCTGCGCCGGATCAGCCAGGCCACGCCGCGCAGGTCGGTGAGGCCGACCCAGGCGCGCTGCAGGTTGTTGTACTTGGACACGCCGGCCGAGCGCTCGCGGTGGTTCACCGGCACGCTCACGCTCTCGAACCCGGCGCGGCGCACCAGCGCGGGCAGGTAGCGGTGCATGTGGTCGAACCAGGGCAGGTCCAGGAACATCGCGCGCTCGAACAGCTTGGTGCCGCAACCGGTGTCCGGCGTTTCGTCGCGGAGCATGCGCGAGCGGATCGCGTTGGCGATCTTCGAGGCCCAGCGCTTGCTGCCGCTGTCGCGGCGGTTGACGCGCCAGCCGGCGAACAGCTTCAGCGACGGCGCGGATTTATCGCGTTCGGCCAGCAATTTCGGCAGGTCGGCGGGATCGTTCTGGCCGTCGCCGTCGAGGGTCGCGATCCAGGGCGCGCGCGCCGCCTTCACGCCGGTGCGGATCGCCGCGCTCTGGCCGCTCTGCTGGCGGTGGCGCAGCGCGCGCAGCTCCGGCACCTGCGCCATCTGCGCCTGCAGCACCTGCCAGGAATCGTCGCGCGAATGGTCGTCCACGTACACGATTTCGAAGGCGACCACGCCGCGCAGCGCGGCCACGATCTCATTGATGAGCGGCGGGATGTTGTCGCGCTCGTTGAACACCGGCACCACCACCGAAAGGGCGGGCGCGGCGGGTTCCGCGCTCATTCGCGCGGACCGCGCAGTTTCTCGAGGATGCCCTCGAGTGCGTCCAGGCCGTGGTACTCGACCACCAGCTTGCCGCGGCCGCCGCGGCCGTGCTGCACGGCGACCTTGGCGCCGAGGCGATCGGACAGCTCGCGCTCGAGCGCGAGGATGTCGGCGTCGGCGGCCTTGCGCGCGTTCTTGGCCGGCTTGCGCGACGGGATCTTGCCCTGCGCCAGCTGCTGCGCGCGGCGCTCGACCTCGCGCACCGACAGGCCCTGTTCCGCGGCCTCGCGGGCCAGGCCGATCGCCGCCGGCGCCGCCAGCGTCAGCAGCGCGCGCGCGTGGCCCATCTCCAGCTGCTTGCCTTCCAGCAGCATGCGGATCGGCTCCGGCAGCTCGAGCAGGCGCAGCAGGTTCGACACCGCCGCGCGCGAGCGGCCGACCGCTTCCGCCGCGTGCTGGTGGGTCAGCGAGAACTCGTCGATCAGGCGCGAGAGCGCCACCGCCTCCTCGAGCGGGTTGAGGTCCTCGCGCTGGATGTTCTCGATCAGCGCCATGGCGATCACCGCGCGGTCGTCCACGTCGCGCAGCACCACCGGCACGTCGTCGAGCCCGGCCTGCATGGCCGCGCGCCAGCGGCGCTCGCCGGCGATGATCTCGAACTTGTCGCGCCCGACCTCGCGCGCGACGATCGGCTGGATCACGCCCTGCGCCTTGATCGACTCGGCCAGCTCGGTGAGCCGGTCCACGTCGATCGCCGTGCGCGGCTGGTACTTGCCGGGGCTGAGCTTGCCGATGGCGATGTGGCGCAGGCCGTTGCCGGCCAGTTCCGCCGGGGTCGCCTGCTGCAGCGCGGACGGCTCGCCGCCGCGCCCGCCGAGCAGCGCCTCCAGGCCGCGGCCGAGGCCGGTCTTGCGCGTCGCCATCAGGCGGTCTCCTTGGAAAGCTTGGGTTCCTCGCGCTCGCGCCGGACGATCTCGCCGGCCAGCCCGAGGTAGGCGATGCCGCCGCGCGAGGCCTTGTCGTAGCCGACGATGCTCTGGCCGTGGCTGGGGGCCTCGGCCAGGCGCACGTTGCGCGGGATGATCGAGCGGAACACGATGTCGCCGAAATGCTTGGTCAGCTCGCCGGACACCGCGTTGGCGAGGTTGTTGCGCACGTCGAACATGGTGCGCACCACGCCGAAGATGCGCAGCTTCGGGTTGAGCTTCTGCTTCAGCGCCTCGATGGTGTTGACCAGTGAGCTCAGGCCCTCGAGCGCGTAGTACTCGCACTGCATCGGCACCAGCACGCCGTCGGCGGCCGCAAGCGCGTTCAGCGTCAGCAGCGACAGCGAGGGTGGGCAGTCGATCAGGATGTAGTCGTAGCGCTCGCGAACGGGCACCAGTGCGTTCTTCAGCCGCGCCTCGCGGCCCTGCATGTCCATCAGCTGCAGTTCGGCGGCGGTGAGGTCGATGTTGCCGGGCAGCAGGTCGAAGCCCTCGCCGGTGGCGACGATGGCATCGCTCGCTGCGCACTCGCCGAGCAGCACTTCGGTGATGGAATGCGCGAGCTCGCGCTTGTCCACGCCCGAACCCATGGTCGCGTGGCCCTGCGGATCGATGTCGACGAGCAGCACGCGCCGCGGCACCTGCGACAGCGCGGCGGCCAGGTTCACCGCCGTCGTGGTCTTGCCCACGCCACCCTTCTGATTGGCAACTGCGATGATGCGGGCCATGCGGTTCTCGATTCGTCGGCGGCGCGTTCCCATACGCGCGGCCGGGTTGTCGATTATGCCGGTTCGGCCCGGTCCCGGGTGACCTCGACCAGGTGCCGTTCGGCATCCAGGCCGGGAACCTGCAGGACGTGCACCGCCGTCGCGGTCCAGCCCGGGGGCAGTTCCGCGATCTCCTCGTCCGGTCGCTGTCCCTTCAGCGCGAGCAGGCGCCCGCCAGGTGCCAGCAGGTGCCCGCCGACGGCGATGATGCCGGCCAGGCGGTCGAGCGCGCGCGCGGTCAGCAGGCGGTAGGCGCCCGGTTCGGCGAGGTTCTCGGCGCGTGACTGCACTACGCGGACGTTGTCCAGTCCGAGTGTGCGCACCGCTTCGCGCTGGAAGCGGGACATCTTGCCGTTGCTGTCTACCAGTGTGACCTGCAGCGCCGGGTCGGCGATCGCCAGCGGGATGCCGGGCAGGCCCGGCCCCGCGCCCAGGTCGGCGAGCGGGCCGGCGTCGGCATGGCGCTGCATGGCCAGCGAATCGAGCACGTGGCGACGCAGCATCTCGCCGCGATCGCGCACCGCGGTCAGGTTGTAGGCCTGGTTCCAGCGCGCCAGCAGGTCGAGGTAGGCGAGCAGGCGCGGCGCCAGCGATTCGGGCAGTTGCAGCGCGCGCAGGCCGTCGGCGAGTTCGCTAGCGAGGGGATCGGTGGTCGAGGCGCCGGGTGCGGGCATGCCCGCATTCTGACTCAACCCAGATGCAGTGCGCAGCGCACCACGCGCAGGCCCTTGGGCGCGACACGGCGGTTGAGCTCCAGCTTGAACTCCGAGGTGGTGCGCGCGTCCACCGACTCGCGCGCCTTCTCGGCGACGAACTCGTCCACGCGCTCGATCGTCTCGCCGGCCTTGTCGGGGTCGAGGATCTGGTAGTACAGATCGGCCTGGCCGTCGCCGCGCGGGACCTGCAGGTGGTGGTTGAGCAGTTCCACCTGGGCGCCGGTGCGATCGACCCACAGCAGCCAGTGCCAGCCCGGGCCCAGCGTGCGGCGGTAGCGGCCGAAGCGGCGCACCGTGGCCGCCCGTTGCGCCGGCACGCGCCGCAGCCCCGTCGCCGCGAGGGCGAGGACCAGCAGGATGGCGGCTAGGATCAGCAGGGCGTTCATGGCGTTGGTGTTTCGCAGTGGCCGGAATGCCAGTTTTCTCCTGGCTCGAAGGGAATAACGTGGGCGCCGCCACGGATCGGACAGAACGTTAAAAAAAAGTTGTGCGAGCGGTCACAAAGGCGCGTTAAGCTCGAATGATGGCGGAAACAGTGCTGCTCACGGGTGGGGCGGGCTTTCTCGGGCAGCACCTGCTGAGGGAACTGCGGGCCGAGGGCGTGGCGGTGCGCGCGCTGTCGCGGCGTGTCGAGACCGATGCGGTGCTGGCGGCGCTGGGGGCGACGCCGGTGCGCGGCGACCTGGATGACGCTTCGTCCCTGGCTTCTGCAACCGACGGTGTCGAGGCCGTGTTCCATGCGGCGGCCGATACCAACACGTGGTCGCGCCGCAACGCCGCGCAATGGCGCACCAACGTCGGTGGCGCGGAAGCACTGCTCGCGGCGGCGAAGTCGGCGGGCGTGCGCGCCTTCGTGCACACCTCCAGTGTATCGGCGTACTCGCACCTGGTGCACGCCACGCTGCGCGAGGATGTGCCGCAGCGCGGCGGCGAAAGCTGGATCAACTACGAGCGCAGCAAGTTCGCCGCCGAGCAGGCGGTGCGCGCCAGCGGCCTGCCCTTCATCGTGTTCCAGCCGGCGCATATCCTCGGCCCCGGCGACACGCACAATTGGTCGCGGCTGTTCCTGCTCGTCGACCAGGGCCGCCTGCCGGGCGTGCCGCCGGGCTCCGGCAGTTTCGCCGACGTGCGCGAGGTGGCGC
>CAVPQV010000012.1:0-61944 GCA_963707625.1 uncultured Gammaproteobacteria bacterium | reverse complement strand
AATCGCACTTCGGATCGTGGAGGTACCCGGTATTCGGGAGGCGCGACAGGCCCCAATGGCTGTCTCGATGCCATGTGTAGAGTCCGGGCTGGGTTTCGCAGCACTGACAAAGGATCTCTAGGTTCTGTTCACTGCACCTCTTTAGCAGCTCCTGGCCAGCGCGAGTTTCATCAAGCACATCCGCACGATGCTCTTCCCCACCTATCAGGAGCAGCTGGCCCTTCGACGGCGAAGCCATTCAGGGCTCTTGGGCGGCCAGACGGAGCAACTGCGGCCTCCATGTCCGGATGAGCCGGTTGAATTGTAGTTCGTACCCCAGCGTGTCGGGATACGCCTGCAATTTGGCAATGGCAACGATAATGACGAGTACGTCGCACATGAGACTGGTGTCCAAGCCCCAGAGGTCGGTCATGTCAAAACCACCGCATTCGTTTGCGTTCCACCAGCTCAGAAGGAAGTCCGACACACGCCTGCTCTGGCCTGTGTCCCTGTATGCAACCTCCAGGAGTCGCTCGAGCGCTGCGCGCTGGGATTCATCCAACCTAATCATGCAGTCCCTCAAAAGTTTTCGTAGGAAGTTAGGTCTGCCAAGTCTCGAGCTGGCATGAGGATTTCGTGGCCCGAAATCTGCCGCTGTTGTGAGACTGATTCGCAGGGATCACGGAGTGCACCAAAGGTCAGAAATGCCGAGTGCGATGAACGGCGACACGCCTTGAGTACTGCCATTAGCCTGCGCAGCTGTCGTGCCTGCAGCTCAGCCTGCACTACGAGGTCACGATCGAAATCCTGCGCTCGACGAGCAAGCACCTTGAGATCGTAGATGCCACCGCGGCCAGGGATGTAGGAGTGAATAACGCGCCGTGGAATCGTTGGGTGCCGTTTGACGTCGATCCAATAGATTTGACCAACGACGGATGTCTTTGGAACTCGATAGCGCAATTGAACTCGGCACCAGGGAAACTTAGCCTTGGTGTGAGTCGAGTCCGCCGCTGCTCGCATTTGCCGAATCGCTTCTTTTTGTCGGGCAGACTGCTCCTCGCTGAACCGTTTCACGTGCGCCTCGCACGCCACTGTCAATGCCGCCACCATTGAATGGTCGCCGACGCGAAGTGTCTGCACGTAGTCCCTGGCTGCTTCAACGAGCAACTCGCGATCTCGCCCGGGGAGAAGATTTGTGATTTCAGGATCTTTGGTTCGGCGCATGGGGAAAGGCTACGGCTCCGCCCGGTGCGGTATCCCCGGTAGCAGCCCCGTTTGGGTTGACTAATAGCGGGGTCCGCTAGAGGCGCCACAGCTTCGTGGTCGCTTGGTACGAATGGGCCCGTTCCGCGCCCTCCCCTGTTGACCGGCCCCGGCGGCGGGAGTAGCCTGATTTCGCCTGCACCCCCGTGTGCAAGGCATTGGCTGTCCAACGGCACAACTTAGGAGTCACCCAAATGAGCAAGTCATCTCACGGCTTTCGCGTTTCCGAAGCCCGTCGTTTCAAACACCCTGTCTTTGAAAAGGTCGAGAAGCACTACTTCTTGGTGCGCGCATCCGACCTGCCCCATGGCGTCCGCATGGACGCGAATGCACGCGACCCGGTCGGCCTGAAGCGTCAGGTCTACAAGGAGGTCCGCGACAGCCTCCTCGGAGACGGCGCCACCCTCGGGTCGTTCGACCTGATGAACAAGGGCATCACCATCATCGCGGATGCCGTGAAAAGGGTCGATGATCACAACTATGAAGTCGTCATCTCAGACGGTCAGGGCATCGTCGACGGCGGCCACACCTATCAGCTCATCTGCGACGCGCAGGAGGTCGGGATCCCCGATGAATCCTACGTGGAGGTCCAAATCCGGACTGGCGTCGATCGCGACCTGATCACGGATATCTCCAGGGGCCTCAACACCGGTCTACAGGTGAAGTCCCACAGCATCGCGAATCTGGCTGGCAAGTTTGACTGGATCAAGCTCGAAATCGAGGACGAAAAGTATTTCCCGCTGATCGCTTGGAACGAGAGCGACGAGGGCGACTACGACGTCCGCGACCTGATCTGCATCCTCGAGGCCATGAACATCTTCGACTTTCCGAACGACTCCGGGCAGCACCCGGTGCAGTCCTACGAGAAGTGGTCGGTCCCGGCTGAGAAATTCTCCCGCGACTTCGATGCCAATGCAGACTCGCTGTCGAACTCGAAGTATTACCGGCTCGGGCCGATCCTCAAGGACGCGCTCTATCTCTACGATACGATCCGCGCCGACTTCCGC
Source organism: uncultured Gammaproteobacteria bacterium (assembly GCA_963707625.1). Classification (GTDB taxonomy): domain Bacteria; phylum Pseudomonadota; class Gammaproteobacteria; order Xanthomonadales; family Xanthomonadaceae; genus Arenimonas. Next base: position 59,695 of record CAVPQV010000012.1, on the reverse strand, counting down.
TCCCAGTGGAACAAGATTGGCGGAAACGCCGGGAAGTTGAAGATCATGGAGGAGGCTTCGGGGAACAAGCAGTTCACCTTCCCGTTCTCAGGCGCGCCGGCAGCCAAGTACCGCCTCACGAAGGGCGCGCTGTATCCAATCTTCGCGGCGTTCCGCAACGTCGTGGAAGTCGACCCGAAGACGGGGCGGGCGCGGTGGAAGGATGGTTTCCACGAGGTGCTGGAACTGTGGCACTACGCTGCCCCCGAACTCTGCCGCACCACGAAGACGGCGATCGAGGACCTGGGAAACCAGCCCATGGTGATCGGCAAGAACCGCGGCCACTGGGCAAATAACCACAAGACGCTCGAGCTCATGATCTTCCGCAAGCTCGCCGCTGAGTCGAACAAAGCTAAAAAGAAGTAGTTCTACACCCCACTCGCCGGGTCGAAAAAGGCCCGGCGAGTGTCCGCGGGATTGGCAATCGTTACGCTTCGGCAACACCGGTCTCGCGCGCCCCGGTCCAGATAGGACCACGCGTCAGGCCTCGGCAAGAACTCGACGCTTTCCTCTAGTGGCTGCGCGATCGCGCAGCCAGGCGTCGACCTCCTCTTCGAGCCAGCCGCTGGTCTGCCTGCTCAGGTAGAAGCGCGGAGGAAACTCCCCGCTCCGCTCCATTCTGAACAGCTGCGAGCGAGATACTCCGAGACGATGTTGAACCTCGAGGGGTCGGAGGACGCGCAAAGTGGATCGATCCATGGGCAAGGCCTTGGGATTGGCGTTGCAAAAGAGCGTACTGGTCGGAGGAGCGCGCGGAATCCGTCATTAGCGGCTTCTGCCCGCTTCAATCGAGGGGCATTTTGGGGAATCGGTATCTGCAGGGTGCAGTCATCCCGGATGGGGGTCTGACTTGCGCTGCAGCTCCGACGGGCTACAGTAGCGCTTAGGCGTTGGGGGTACCCGTGGGGGTATCACTGACGCTAGGTTGGCCGAATCCCCTTGCGGTTCAATTGGTTGCGCTCTGGGTTGGAGTGCACCCATAGCCACCATTCACCCTTCCCGAATGCAGTCATCGGCCCGTTGCCCACGGCCGACGCAAGGACACCAGCAATGAGCTCGATCGACAGGTTGCACAAGTTTGCCGAACTGCTGTGCCAGGCCATCCCGGACCTCGACATCGACAGCCTGTCGCCGCGTCCGCTGGACGACCCTGCTGCGCGCACGCATGTCGGCAGGATTCGCACCCGTGGCGGCGAGCCAGGGGTGATGCGCGTGCTGTTTGCGGTCAGCGAGTTTTCCAACGCCGTGCCGATCGCCTTTGCGCAATGCGAGGACACCGAAGTCGCAACGTCCCTCGCACAGCTCATGGAATTCATCGAGGATGGCGCCTCGCCACCGGTCGGCACCTGCTTCGACCTGGCTGACGCCCGCACGCTGACCGACATGGGCGTGGCGGGCTTGATGCTGCTGACGCCAAAAATGGTCCCGGCCCTGTCGGGTTTCGGGGATGGACTCACGCACGCGGGCGAAGTATTCGCCCCGAGGCTGGTGCTCTACCTCAACGCAGCCGACCTGGCGGCCGGCCTCGCCGATTTCCCGGCGCTGATGAAAGGCTTCAATGCATCGGGGCAGTCCGTGTTCCTGTCCCGGGAATCATTCCGGCGCTGAGGAAGCAACCAGCCATGGCTTGACCCCGGTCAAGGGCGAGCTGATCTCGGCCTGCAATGCCACGCTGGGGGCGACACGCTCGCGCCATGGACCTACCCGGGTGCGTCGGCCTCGAGGCCGGCGAGCACCATTTCCGCCATGCGTGCAAGGCCCTGCTCGCGCTGCCACGCCGGCATGTGCTCGTCGCGCTGCAGGTGGTCACTGACGGTCAGCACCGACAGCGCGCGGAATCCTTCGCGCATGGCCACCCCGTACAGGCCGGCCGATTCCATCTCTACGCCCGCGATACCGTGGCAAAGCAGTCGCTCGACGAGTTCCGGATCACCGCCATAAAAACAGTCGGTGCTGAAGACGGCAGCGACGCGCACGGTCTCAAGGCGCGCGCACGCCGCGTCAGCGACCGCGCGAAGCAGCGGGAAGTCGGCGCATGCGGCCAGGTCGTGGCCGCCGAAATGCAGGCGGTTGAAGTTTGAATCGGTGCTCGCGGATTGCGCGAGCAGCACATCGCCCAGCGCGACCTGCCCAACGCCGCCGCACGTTCCAATGCGCACGATGCGACGCACGCCGTGGTGACGGACCAGCTCCGTGGCATAAATGGCCGTGGAGGGAATGCCCATGCCGCTGCCGAGCACCGAGATGCGCCGACCCTTCCAGTGGCCGGTGTAGCCGAGCATGTTGCGCCGCGCGTTGACTTCGACGACCTGTTCCAGGAGCTCGCCCGCGATGTGCCGGGCGCGCAGCGGATCGCCCGGCAGCAGCACGGTATCGGCGATCGCTCCACTTTCGGCATCGAGGTGCGGCGAGGCCACGATCAGGCGTCCTGCGCGTCGACGAGGGCGTCGAACAGCCCGCTTGCTCCAATCCGGAAGCGGGCTGCATCGATCCGCTCCGGGCCGAGGTAAGCCTGCGCCAACTCGAGGTAGACGGCGGCCTGGGCTGGCGTGCGCACGCCGCCGGCCACCTTGAAGCCGCAGCGACTCCCGGAGGCGGCGATCGCAGCGAGCACCTGCGTCGCCGCCTCTGGCGTGGCATTGATCGCCGCCTTGCCGGTCGAGGTCTTGAGGAAGTCGACACCGGCGCCGATGCCGAGCGCGCTGGCCGCGCCGATCGCTTCCGGCGTGCGCAGTTCTCCGGTTTCCAGGATCAGCTTCAGGGTCGCGCTGCCGCAGGCCTGGCGACCGGCGTTTATGACGTCGAGCGCAATCGACGTGCCGCCACGCAGGAACGCGCGCCACGCGAACACCATGTCGATCTCGTCGGCGCCCGCCGCCAGCGCGCGTCGCGTCTCGCGCCAGACGCGTTCCGGATCCTCTCCGCCATCGGGAAAGTTCACCACGGTGGCGATGCGCACCGGCAAGCCACGCAATGCACGGCACGCCGTGGTCACGTGCTCGGGATAGACGCAGACGGCCGCGGGCCGCAGCGGCGTCGCACGCACCTTGGCGCACAGCGCTTCGATCGACTGCGCAGGCTCATCCTCGGCAAGGCAGGTGAGGTCGAGCAGTGGCAGCAGACGGTTCGCAAGGTCGCGCAAGTTCACGATCGGTTCCAGGATTTGGGGTCGGCCCGGTGTCCCAGCGTGTCGACACCTGTGGTTTCGAGGGCGTGTTCAGCTCGGTCTGGATGCAATCATCTTGTCCCGGCGCTGCCCGGCGTCCCCTGACGCAGGTCAAGCACAGGGAGTTCCAGGCCGGTGGAAGCGGCATGGGCCGGACGTGCGCAGCGATGCGCCGCCGAACCAGCAATGGCTTGACCCCGGTCAAGGGCGGATCCGTTCGCAATCGCTAACTTGTACAAGTCCCAGCTTGCCACCGGTGCCGCAGCGTCGATCGCTGCCGGCAGGAACCCGGATCGGCGATCACCGCAGGAGTGCCGCCATGACCGATCAACGCCTGTATCCGTGCTTTCTCGGGCCCTATGCCGAGAACGACGCGCTGCTGGAGCGGCTGACGGTTGAGTTCCTCCGCGACCACGTCTACTGGCGGCGAAATTTCCACCCGGAAGATCCACCGGCCATTCCGACCGATGCCGCGCAGCGTCCGGAATTCAAGGCTTTCGAGGCGAGGCTGCGGCGGGAGTTGCACCGGCTGTCGGCGGCGCTGAAGCGCTCGGTGCCCTTCCACAGTCCCCGCTACCTTGGGCACATGGTCTCCGACCTGGCGCTGCCCGGTCTCGCGGCCCAGATGCTGACGCTGCCCTACAACCCGAACAATGTCTGCGAGGACGCGGCGCCGGTCACCATCGACCTGGAGATCCAGGCCGGACTGCAGCTGGCGCGGATGCTCGGTTACCGGCACGACCCGCAGCAACACGACTGTGCGTTCGGACACCTGACCTCGGGCGGGACGGTTGCGAACTACCAGGCCGTGCGCCTGGCGCTGGCACTGAAGGCGTTTCCGGTGGCCCTGCGCGCAGCCGCGCCACCCGGGCTGGAGTTGCCGGAGGATGATTGGGCGGCATTCAACCTGCGGCCCCTCGCCGCCATCGAACTGCTGTCGCGATGGGAGGATTGGCTGGCCGCGCTCGCCCCGATCGCCCGCCAGGGCTGGCGCAGCCGCGTCGACAAGGAGCGCATCGAGCAGCTCGGCCTGGTTTCCTTCTTCGCCGCCCATCCTGGCCTGCGGCCGCCCGTGGTCCTCGCGCCCGTGACTGCCCACTACTCGTGGAGCAAGGCCGTGAAGCTGCTCGGCCTCGGGCGCGAACAGCTGCTGGAAGTGCCGGAACGCGGCATGCGACTGGATACCGTCGCGCTGGCGGAAATGCTCGAGCACCTGCGCGACGCCCGCCGCCCGGTGCTGACCGCCGTGGCCGTGCTGGGCACGACCGAGTTCGGCACGATCGACCCCGTGCATGAAGTCGTTGCACTTCGCGAGCGATTCGCCGAGGCCGGCTTCGGGTTCGGCGTGCACGTGGATGCCGCCTGGGGCGGCTACCTGGCGACCCTGTTCCGGGCCGAGGATGGCGGGCTGCGTTCCCTGCAGCAGTTGCAGTCGGAGTTTTCCAGCTTCCCGACGCCGTCGACCCACGCCGCCATGGCGGCCCTGCGCGATTGCGATTCGATCACGGTCGACCCACACAAGATGGGTTACGTGCCCTACGGCGCCGGCGCCTTCGTGTGCCGCGACCAGCGCGCGATGAGCTTGCTGGCGGAAGATGCCGACTACGTCTTCGAGGGCGGCGGGGGCAACGACTACTTCGCGCGCTTCCGCAATCTGGGCCGCTACATCCCGGAGGGTTCGAAGTCCGGGGCGGCCGCCGCCGCGGTCTATGTCACCCACCGTGTCATGCCACTGGACCATGCGCATTTCGGACTGGTGTCGGCCGAGACCATCCGCTCCACCGAAGTCTTCCTGTCGCGCGCCGCGCGCTTCGCCGGGGAAATGGCCGACGTGCTCCATGTCTGCATTCCGTTCGCGCCCGACAGCAACATCGTCTGCCTGGCGTTGAGCCGCGTCGGCGACCGCGACGTCTTCTCCATGAACCAGTTCGTCCGCGCCCTGCATGACGATCTGCGCAGCGACCCCGGCCAGGCCGTGCAGGCGCGTGAGTACTACGCCTCGATGACTTCGCTGCGGCCCGACGCGCTGGGCAAAGAGGACACCGCGCGGGTACTGGCCGAACTCGGGCTGGACCCCGCCACCCTGCTCGCCGAGCACGAGGGCGCCGATCGGCTGTTCATCCTGCGGCACACCTTGATGAACCCGTTCCTGAGCGACGACGAGAACGGCATCAACTACATTGATCAGTACTTCGACTACCTCGGCCGCCTGGTCCGCGCGAAGTACTCCAGCCAGGGCACGCCTGCACCGCTGGCCGCCTGAGGACCGGGGCCCTCAGGACTTCGCCAGCAGCGCCTTCACCTTCGCCAGGAACGCAGCCTCGGTCACCGGGCCGAGCTTTTCGGTGCGCGCGACGACGCGTCCCTCGGCGTCCAGCAGGATCAGCGCGCTGCTGTGGTTGAACTCGCCGTCTGCAAGCCGGCGGTAGCGCACGCCAAGCGCGGCCGCCGTGCGGCGCACGCCGGCCTCGTCGGTGCGTGCCAGGGTCCAGCGCGCCGGATCGAGCTTGCGCTTGGCGGCGAGCGCGGCGAGCGCGCGGGTGTCGTCGCGCCGCGGGTCGATGCTCAGGTAGAGCAGGCGCAGCTTCGCGCGTTCGGCGGGCGTCAGTGCGTGCTCGATGCCCTTGCCGGTGTCGATCAGCAAGGGGCAGGCGTAGGGGCAGGAGCTGTAGAACATCGTCACCAGCTGCGGGCGGCCGCGGCGCTGCGCCAGCTTGAACGGCTTGCCCTGCTGGTCGGTGAAGACATCTCCGAGCTGGTAGACCGAATCGCCGGGCAAGGCCACCGTGCGCGCCCTGGCGGCGGCTTTCGCCGGTGCTTCCGCAGCGGCAGCGCTGGCGGAGCCGGCGACGCCAGCGAGCGCGAAGCACAGCGCGGCAAGCAGGGCGATCAATCCTTTCACGGGGATTTCCCTGGCAGCGGCTTCGCGCAGCGAAAGCCGAGGTTGGAGGTGATGTCGGCACCATCGAGCGCCGACAGCATCGCCACGCGCATCAGCACCGCATAGTTTTCCTTGTCGTCCATGGCGATTGCGCCGGCGCCGCAGAACTTCATGCGATCGTCGGCCTTCTGTTCGCGACTGTCCGAACTCACCAGCATCGAGGCGTAGTCCTCGGTCCACTCCCACACCAGACCATGCATGTCGTGCACGCCATAGGCGTTGGCCTGGCCGACGCCGACATTGGCCAGGGCGACGTTCGAGGGCCGCGAGTACCAGCCCAGGATCCGCTCGCGCCAGGCCGGGTCGGTGCGCGCGTCGCGGCGCGTGGCGTCGGCGGCGGCGACGTATTCCCACTCGCTCCAGGTCGGCAGGCGCGCGCCCTGCGCCTCGCAGTAGGCCTGGGCGGCGAACCAGCTCACGTCCACCACCGGTTGCTGCGGCTTCGCCCGCGCGCCCGGGACCAGCGCACCCTGCCAGGACTGCAGGTAGCGCGACTCGGCGAACAGCACCGGCACGCGTCCGCGCTGCCACGCCGGATTCGCCTTTACGAAGGCCAGGAACTCGGCGTTGCTGACTGGCCGGCGCATGATCGCGAAGGGCTTGAGCCCGACGCGGTCGCTGTCCTCGTACTTGAGCACGCTCTTGAAGCTGCCGCCCGGGATGGCGACATAGCCGCCACCCGTCGCCGCCGCCAGTGCCGCGCCGCAGGCAACGGCGAGGCTGACGCCGACGGCAGCAAGCGTGCGCAGGCTTGTCATCGCCTCAATGCATCTGGACCGCGGCGGCGCCAGCCTTGCGCTCGGCAGCGACGTCCGCCGCGTGCACCTGGCCGCCCGGGTTGCCCCAGCTGTTGTAGACATAGGTGAGGATGTTGGCCACCTCGTCGTCGTTGAGCTGGCTCATCGGCGGCATCACCGAGTTGTAGTCCTGGCCGTTGACCGTGACCGTGCCGCTGAGACCGTTGCAGGACGATGCCGATCGCCCGCTTCGGTGCCCTTGGTCAGGTAGTCCGACTTGGCCAGCGGCGGGAACACGCCGGGCAGGCCCTCGCCGTTGGGCTGGTGGCAGGTCGAGCAGGTGCCGGCGAACAGCGCCTCGCCGGCCTTGATCTGCTGTTCCTTGGTCAGCGTGCCGGCGGCGGCGGCTGCGGCGGCGTCGCCACCGGCTGCGAGGCTGGGCGCGGCCGTGTCGCCGAGGTAGACGTAGTCGACTTCCTTGCCCGAGTAGATCGCCTTGTTCTCCGGCGCCCTCCGACCTTGAGCATCGCCAGCGCGCCCTTGTTGAAGGCGCGGAAGATCGAGTGGTCGACCAGGATGTAGGTGCCGGGCACTTCGATGCGGAACTCGACGATGGCGGCGCCGCCGGCCGGGATCAGCGTGGTCTGCACGTTCTCCTGGAAGCGCGTGCCGCCCTCGAACCAGACCTTGTCGAAGATCTCGCCGATCACGTGGAAGCTGGACACCAGGTTCGGGCCGCCGTTGCCGACGTACAGGCGCACGCTCTCGCCGACCTTGGCCGTGCAGCGCCTTGTCGCCGGTCAGCGAGCCCTCCGCGCCGTTGAACAGCACGTAGGTCGGCGTTCTCGTCGATCGCCTTCTGCATGTCGAAGCGGCTGCAGGCCCTTCTCGCGGTACTTGCCGATGGTGTAGAAGTCGCCCTGCATCACGTAGTACTCGCGGTCGACCTTCGGCAGGCCGTCCGGCGGCTCGACCAGGATCAGGCCGTACATGCCGTTGGCGACGTGCATGCCCACCGGCGCGGTGGCGCAGTGGTAGACGTAGAGGCCGGGGTTGAGCGCCTTGAAGGTGAACTGCGAACCGTGGCCCGGCGCGGTGAAGGTCGAGGCGGCGCCGCCGCCCGGCCCGGTCACGGCGTGCAGGTCGATGTTGTGCGGCATCTTGATGTCGGGATGGTTGTTCAGGTGGAACTCGACCGTGTCGCCCTGGCGCACGCGGATGAAGCTGCCCGGCACCGTGCCGCCGAAGGTCCAGAAGGTGTAGTTGACGCCTTCGGAGATTTCCTTCTCGACTTCGACGACCTCGAGCTCGACGATGACCTTGGCCGGCGCGGTGCGGCCGGTCGGCCGGCGGCACCAGCGGCGGCGAGGTCAGCACGGCCTTGATCGGTTCGCCCTGCGGCGGGCCGAAGTCGCCGGCCGCCGAACCACCGGTTTCCGCGTTGGCGGCGGCGGTGGCGCCCTCGGTGCCCGGCGGATTGCGTTCGACGGCGTTACAGCCGGCCAGCAGGACGATCAGGACCAGCAGGCTCGTCAATGCGCGTTTCATGGCAACTCCCTTTTTCATTATTCTTCGACTGAATTTTGCAGCAATGGCCGGGGCGTGGACATGACCCGGGTCAGGCCACGCCGAGATTGGCTCATCCCGGGTTCAGCAGCAAGAGCGGCCCCAGCGGATGGTGGCTGCGCGCCACCGCCAGCATGCAGCCGAACACCGCCAGCGCGGCGACGAAACACGCGCGCCGCACCCCCGGGCTGCGGCCGCGCCTCAGCGCGAAGCTGCCGAGCACCACGTACATCACCAGCAGCAGCATCTTCACCCACAGCCAGCCGTTGGCGAACATCGTACCGGGCAGCATGGTCAGCAGCATCAGCGCGGCGGTCAGCAGCAAGGTGTCCATGCCGTAGCTGAGGTAGCGCACCGGCGCGGCCAGCGCCCAGCGGCCCGGGCCGCTGCTGGCGCCCGCCTGCAGCAGCAGGCCGCGCAACAGGAACAGGCCACCGCTGGCCAGCACCGCGGTGACGTGCACCCATTTCACCTGCGCGTAGTACTCGAGCATCAACCGGGCTTGCCGTCCACGCGTGGCCGCAGGTAGATGCCGGCCGAGCGCAGCACCCAGGGCGCGAAGGCCAGCAGCCACATCGCCGCCGCCGCCGCCTGCCAGGCGCCGGCATCGGCGCGCGCCTCGGCCGCGATGCGCACCAGCGCCACCAGCTGCACGCCGGCGAAAGCGAAGGCGGCGGTCGGCCCCAGCTCGAGCGCGCGCCCGGAATGGCCTTGCGTCACCCGCGTCACCATCGCCACCAGCAGGCTGCCGAAGTAGCCGATGAACAGCGCGTGCGCCGGTGCGCGCGCGTACGCCCACTCGCCGGTGCCGGCGAACCACAGGCTCTGCGCCGAGTACATCGCGAACGCGATCGGCAGCCAGGCGAAGCCGAGCAGCAGCACGCGCAGGATCGGCGGCATCGGCGCGGCCTGGCGCCGCGGCCACCACTTCCACAGCAGCAGACTTGCCAGTGCGGTCATCGGCAGGTCCGGCAGCCATAGCCAGGCATAGGCATGCACGAGTTCCAGGCCCAAGTGCAGCAACGCCAACGCCCAGAATGCGCCGAGCATCCACATCGGCCGCCACGCGCGGTAGCCGGGGACGACGCAGCTGGCGAAGAAGGGCGTCATGCGGTGGTTGACGGAGAAATAGATCGGCAGCAGCAGCGCGAAACTGCCGAACTTGATCGCGGCGAACATCAGGCGCGCGTTGCCCGAGTACAGGTAGGCCAGCACCAGCGCCAGCCCGACCCAGCCCAGCAGCAACGCCGCGGCGCAGCTGCGCGCGTGCCAGTTGGTCTCGCGCTCGTGGCGCAGTACGCCCAGCAGCGAGGACAACGCGATCGCCCAGCCCAGCAGGCTCGCGCCCAGCCCCGCCGCCAGCGGTGCCGCGGCGCCGGTCCACAGCCCGGCCAGCACCAGCAGTTGCCCACCAAACAGGCCCAGCCCCACCGGCAGGTAATGCTTGCGCGACAGCGGCTCGCGCCCGAGCCAGCGCGGAAAAACCGTGAGCAGGAAACCGAACATGAAAGGCGGCAGCACCTGATACTGCATGACGATGGCATGCATCCAGCCCGCGGGCGCCGACGGTTGCGCCACCGGCAGCGCACCGGGCCAGCGCGCGGCGATCAGCCAGGCCGTCCACCAGGCCATCGCCAGCAAGACGTTCGCCGCGCCAACGAAGAACAGCAGCCGGTGCGGCGCCGCCGCCAGCAGGCGCGGGGACAGCGCCTGGCGCAGGGCGGCGTCGCCCGGCAATTCCACCCGTGCGTCCATGCCTGGCCCGGGCCTCAAGCGCTGGGTCCGCCGTCGGCGCGCATGTTCAGCAATGCGCCGTCCGCGGCCACCACGCGCTCGGGCATCGGCGGCGACGGCCGGTGGATCTCGCCACTCATCCACAGCGGCGCGGAGAACGAGGCCAGCAACAGGGCGATCACTCCGACCCAGAGTTTTCGCGTTTGCTTCATCGCCTTTTCCTCGCTGTGCGGCCGGGCGCCATGTTCCTGCCGGCGGCGTCGCGGCTCCCTGATCCAGGTCAAGGCAGCCTTCGGCGCGCGGCATGACACTGGCAACAACAAATCATGAGGACAGCGCGTCATGGAATTTCGCGTGCAGTTGTGCGAGCCCCTGCCCGATCCGCTGCGCCTGACGGCGATGCTCGAAGCCGAGGATCCCGCCGCGGTCGGCGAGCTGGACGGCGCGGCGCGCGTGTGGCGCGTCAACACCACGCTGGCCTCGGGCGACCTCATCGCCCTGCTCGGCCGTGCCGGCAGCCCGGTGCCCGCCGACAGCGTGACGATCCTGCCTTCGGTGTGCTGCGGCGGCTGCAGCGGCTGAAGCCCCGGCGCGTTCAGTCGCGCAGCACCGCGTGCGCGAGCGCATGCAGGCGCTCGCCATCGCGGATTTCCAGCTCCCGGCGCTCCACCGCCACCAGGCCTTCGTCCTGGAAACGGCGCAACACGCGGCTCACCGTCTCCGGCGCCAGGCGCAGGTAGTTGGCGATGTCGGTGCGCGACATGGTCAGATGGAAGCGCAGCGCGGAGAACCCCCGCCGCTCGTAGCGGCGCGACAGCGCGACCAGGAACGCGGCCATGCGCTGGTCGGCGGAGTAGTCGCCGGCCAGCAGCGTCGCCTTGCCGATGTCCTCGCACAGCAGCCGGAACAGCTGCGTCTGCAGGCCGGGCAGTCGGGACGCGAGCAGCGCCATCTTCGGGAACGAAAAGCGGCACAGCATCACCGTGTCCAGCGCCACCGCATTGCAGGGAAAGCGGGCGTGGTGGATGGCGTTCAGGCCGATCACCTCGCCCGGCAGGAAGAAGCCCAGCACCTGCTCCTGCCCGCCGGATCGACGACGTAGGTCTTGACCGTGCCCGCGCGCACCGCCGCGATCGCGGTGAAGGGGTCGCCCTCGCGGAAAATGTGCTCGCCCTCGTGGAAGGGGCCGACGTGTTCGACCAGCACGTGCAGCTCGCCCAGCGAGGCCTTGTCGTATCCCTGCGAGAGGCAGGCATCGGAAAAGGCGCAGGTGCTGCAGAAGCGCAGTTCGTCGCCGTCGTCGGCAATCGGGGACGGCTGCAGCTCGTGCAGCACGCCGCGGCTCACGCCGGCCACCGGCAGTGACTCAGATCGCCTTGGAGTAGCGCGCCGGTTCTTCCGGCGCTTCGTGCAGGTATCGGTCGAAGCATGCGGCAATGATACGCAGCAGCAGCCGGCCGCGCGAACTGGCGCGGATCGCCGCCGGCGTGCACTCGACCAGGCCGTCCGCGGCCAGGGCCGGTAGCCGGGCCAGCTCGATGGCGAAGTACTCGTCGAAGTCGATGCCATGCCTGGCCTCGAGTACGGCCTTGTCGATCGTGCCGTTGCACATCAGCTGCTGGATCAGGTCGGCGCGCAGCAGGTCGTCGGCCGCCAGGCGCATGCCGCGCCAGGTCGGCAGACGGCCGGCGTCGATCGCCGCTTCCCAGGTCGGAAGGTCGCGCGGGTTCTGGCTGAAGCTGTCGGCGACGTGGCTGATGGCGCTGACCCCGACGCCGACCAGGTCGGTCTCGGCGTGGGTGGTGTAACCCATGAAATTGCGGTGCAGGCTGCCGTTCTCCTGCGCCAGCGACAGCTCGTCGCCCGGCAGCGCGAAGTGGTCCATGCCGATGTAGCGGTAGCCGGCCGCGGTCAGGCGCTCGATCGCCAGCTGCAGCAGGCCCAGCTTCTGCTCCGGCGAAGCCAGCAGCGCGTCCGGGATCTGCCGCTGCGCCTTGAACATCTGCGGCATGTGCGCGTAGCCGTAGATCGCCAGCCGGTCCGGGCGCGCCGCGACCACGGTGTCGAGCGTGCGGCCGAAGCCCTCGCTGGTCTGCGCCGGCAGCCCGTAGATCAGGTCCACGTTGACCGAACGAAAGTCGTTGCGCCGGCAGGCCTCGATCACCGCCAGCGTTTCCTCCACGCCCTGGATGCGGTTCACCGCCGCCTGCACCGCCGGGTCGAAATCCTGCACGCCCAGGCTGGCGCGGTTGAAACCCATGAAGGCAAGCGCCTCGACATCGCTCTCGCCGATGAAGCGCGGGTCGATCTCGATGGAGAAGTCCCGACGCGCCGGCGGCGCGAAGTGGAAGTGCCGGTTGAAGGTCTCCATCAGCTCGGCGAGCTGGCCGGCGGCGAGGAAGTTGGGCGTGCCGCCGCCCAGGTGCAGTTGCACGACCTCGCGGTCGCGGTCGAACAAGGGCGCCACCAGCGCGATCTCGCGCACCAGTCGCGTCAGGTAGGCGTCGCCGCGGCTCTTGTCGCGGGTGATGACGCGGTTGCAGCCACAGTAGAAGCAGGGGCTGAAGCAGAACGGCACGTGCACGTACAGCGACAGCGCGCGCGGGATCGGATCCTCGTTGCTCTGCCTGGCCACCTCGCGAAACTGCGCCTCGCCGAAACCGGCGGCGAAGTGCGGCGCGGTCGGATAGGAGGTGTAGCGCGGGCCGGGCTTGTCGTAGCGGCGCAGCAGCTCGGCGTCGAAGGGCGGGATGGCGTTCATGGCAGGCGGTACTCGACCGACAGCCAGGCCTTGCGCACGTCGGCGCCGATATCGCCGGCACGGTAGTCGGCGGCCTTGGCCAGCAGCGTCCAGTGCGCGCTGGGCGACCAGCCCAGCGACGCGTTCCACTCGCGGCCGAAATCGCGGCTGCCGGCATCGCTGCGGTAGTCGTGCCACACCACGGTCGCCTCAAGCTTGCCGAACTTGCGGTTCCAGCCCAGGTAGCGGTCCTCGAGCCCGGCCACCGGCGTGGCGAGGAAGCGGTCGGCCCAGCCGTTGAAGGCATGCAGCGTCGCCAGCGGCGTGCTGAAGCCGTAGCGGCCATCGCCGCCCAGGTGCTCCCAGCCGGCCTTGAAGGCATGGCCGCGCCACAGCAGGCCGCCTTCGAACAGGAAGTAACCGGCGTCGATCAGCGCGCTGCCTCCCGCGTAATTGTCCTGGTGCGCGGCCTCGGCGTTGAGGAACCAGCCAAGCGCGTCCTTGCGCTCGCGGCGCAGCGCATAGCGCAGCCCGAGCGTGCTCTGCGACGTCGCCGGCAGGCTCTGGTTGTCCAGCAGGTAGGCGTAGCCGGTGAGGGTACCCGGACCGAGTGGGTGCGCGACGTTGAACAGGTGCGCATCGAGGTCCCAGCGCGCCAGCGTGCGGTTGGGGTTGTCGTCGCCGAACACGCGCTGCACGCGATCCAGGTAGCTGTAGCGCAGGCTCCACTTTCCGGCGCGGTGCTGCAGGTCGAGCGCGTCGAAGGTCTGCTCGTTCTGGCGCCAGCCGACGGCGCCGATGAAGCGCTGGTTGTCGTAGTTCAGGCGCTGGCGGCCGAGGGTGAGCTGCGTTCCCGCGCGCGGCGCCCATGCCAGCCAGGCCTGGTTGAGTTCGGTATTGTCCGGATCGGCGATGGTCGGGAAGCCGGTGTGCCCATTGGCGCTGCTGTTGAAGTTCTCGCCGCCCAGATGCGTGGTGTGCTCGATCTCCACCAGTGCACGCCAATGCGCGCCGAGCGGGATGCGCCAGCCCGCGCGCGCGCGCAGGCTCGTCGCCTGTGCGTCTTTCGCGAAGCTGTCGTCGTCCACGGATTCGTGGCGCAGGCGCAGGTCCAGCGTGGGGCCACTTGCGGGTGCGGGTGCGGGTGCGGGTGCCTGCGCCAGCGCTGGCGGGGCCAGCAGCGCGGCCAGCAGCAGCGCGAAGCCGGGGATCGTTTTCATGGCGTCGGCCTCCTTGACCAATCGGGGTCACTAAAGCGCAGCGGATACAGGCGCAACACCTCGCGCAGCTCGCCGACCGGCGCCAGATCGTCCGGCTTGGCGCGCAGTGCGCGGCCGGCGGTGAGCACGCGCGCGAGCAGCGGATGCAGGGCGGCGTCGGCGTCCGGCTCGAGCTTGCACTCGGCGAATATGCGCTGGGTCGCCGACTCGATCTCGCCGGCCAGCGCGCCCACCTGCGCCGCGTCGAGGTGGCCGTGTTCGGCATGCTCGAGCGCCTCGGTGGCGGTACGGATGCGCAGCATGCCGGCGTGCAGCGGGGCATCCACCGGCCAGCGCAGGTCCGCCGCCGGCGTCGGCGCGGCAGGCGCGGCCTCCGCCACCGGCGCAGCCAGCACCGGCGCGGGCGCGTCCGTCGCCGGCGGATCTGCGGGGCCGCAACCGCCCAGCGCGAGGCACAGGCCCAGTATTGCTCCGCTTCGCCGCATGACATCACCTGCCGTGTTTGCTTGCTCCAAGGCTAGGCCCGCGCCGCCGGCGCGGCGCTGACCTGCGTCAAGCGCGGGCAGCGGCGTGATTGACCTGGGTCAGCGACGCGCCCCTTCGCGAGGCTCAGGCTGGAGCCGTGATCCGGTCCTGCCCGCCGCTGTCGCCACCCTCCACGCCGCCGCCCTGCGCGGACCGGCCATGGATCGGCGCGGCCATCGCCAGCCTGGTGGCCGAAAGCCACGACTGCGCGGAAACACCGATGCGCGAGTTGTCGCTGCCGGGCTTTCCGCAGGTACGCCTGCTGCTCAAGGACGAGTCGGCGCATCCGACCGGCAGCCTCAAGCACCGCCTCGCGCGCTCGCTGTTCCTCTATGCGCTTTGCAATGGCAGCGTCGCACGCGGCCAGGCCGTCATCGACGCCTCCTCCGGCAGCACCGCGATCTCCGAAGCCTGGTTCGCGCGCCGGCTCGGGCTGCCTTTCATCGCGGTCATGCCGCGCTCGACCGCGCAGGCCAAGCAGCGCGAGATCAGCCGCCTCGGCGGGCGTTGCGAGCTGGTGGCGCCGGACGAGGACGCCACCCTGCGCGCACGCGCGCTCGCCGCCGAGCTTGGCGGCTGCTATCTCGACCAGTTCGGCGCCGCCGGCAGCGCCACCGACTGGCGCGGCAACAACAACATCGCGCAGTCCATCCTGGAGCAATGCCGCGCGCTCGGTGCCGGCGACCCCGACTGGATCGTCTGCGGCGCCGGCACCGGCGGCACCTCGACCACGATCGGACGCTACCTGCGCTATACGGGCAGCGCCGCCAGGCTGTGTGTCGCCGAGCCGAGCGGCGCTGCCTTCGCCGAAGGTTGGCGTCACGGCGATCGCGGCGCCTGCGCACGGCGGCCAAGCTGCATCGAAGGCATCGGCCGCGCGCGCGTGGAGCCCTGCTTCAACTTCGAGTTGGTGGATGCCGTGGTCGAAGTTCCCGACGTCGCTTCCATCGCCGCCACCTGGTGGCTGGAGGAATGGACCGGCATCCGTTACGGCGGCTCCTCCGGCAGCAACCTGCACGCCGCACTGCAGCTGGCCTGCGCGATGCGTCGCGAAAAGCGGCCTGGCAGCGTGGTGATGCTGCTGTGCGACCGCGGCGAGCGCTACGCCGACACCCTGTTCGACGGGGCCTGGCTCGCCGCCCGGGGCTTCGAGCTCGAGCCCTGGCGCCAGCGCCTGGACCGTCTGGCCAGCGCGGGCGCCGACGCCGGCGCTTGACCTGGGTCAGGGCGACTCCGGGACGCACACGGCAATCTTCCGCCCGCTGGAAATGCCTCCAGCGATGCAATCGCCCCGACCGGAAGGAAGACCGAAGTGAAAAAGAGTGCCCTGCTTGCCGCCTGCCTCGCCGCCCTCATCGTGGCAACGCTCGCGATCGCCAGCGTCGCCACCCGCGACGGCAGCGCTACCGCGCAGGCCGCGCAGCCCGCGCATCCGCAGGCCAATTTCGCTACTCCGTTCTGAGCCGAGCCGGCGGCGCGCGCGCACTCAGCCCGCGCGCTGCATCACCACCTCTTCGTAGGGCTGCACCACCACCCAGCCCTCGCCGGCGAACTTCAGCTGGATGCTCTCGCCCGAGCCGCGTCCGAACAGCGAGCCCAGCGAGATGTTGGTGACGATCTCCGGCGTGAGCCCGCCGGACCAGGCCACGGTGGCATTGGGATCGGTGAAAACCGGCCCGGCCTCGCCGCCGACGCGCAGCGTCAGCGGATCGTAGTGCGAGGTGATCGCGACCACGCCGCTGCCGCTCAGCTTCATGTTGAACAGGCCGCCGGAAAGCATCCCGGCCATGCGCTTCATCATGGTGATGTCGGACTGGATGCCGTCCTGGAAGGCGAGCACGTCGTTGCCGTTGACGAAGATGGATTCGCCGGCCAGGCGCAGCAGGGTGATCTTCTTGCCGGCGTCGGCGACGTAGACGCGGCCCTTGCCTTCCATCTTCATCAGCTGCATGCCTTCGCCGCTGACCGCCTTCTTGAGCAGGTTGCCCAGGCCCTGCTCCATGATGCCCTGGCGCGAGAAATTCACTGCGCCGCGGTAGGCCACCATCGAACCGGACTTCGACCAGACGCGGCCGTCGAGCTTGATCTCGAGCAGGTGCGCGCTTTCCAGTTCGAACAGCTCGGCGCTGGCGTCCTTCTGCTCCGAGTTGGCGATGAATTCGTGCAAGGACTTGATGGCCATGGTGCGCTCCCCTGTCAGCGTTCGATGCGCCAGTTTACCGAAGCGCGGTTCTCCACCGTACTCGATTCGATCTCGATGTCGAAGCCCTTGCGCAGCAGGTACTTCAGCGTCAGCACGTGGCCGCTGCCGAGCAGCGAGACGCCATAGCCCACGTAAAGCCGCGGCGACAGGTACTTGCCCGCGCCGACTACCTCGCCGCCCAGCGCGCGGCTCTGGCTGACGCCGGCGTCGTCCAGGCCCAGGCGCGCGCCCAGCTGCGAGGCGAGCAGGTTGCCGCCGACCGAGAGCGCGCTGCGCGCTGCGCTGACGCGCTGGCCTTCCTCGCGGCTGGCCAGCGCCAGCGGCCGGCCGAGCGCCAGGTAGGCGATCGCCTCCGACTGCGAACTCGCCGGGTCGCTCCACACCGTGGCCACCGGTGCGCTGGCGCGCCCGCGCACGTCCACGCCGGCGGTCACCTGGCCGACGACGCGTTCGGCGCGCACGTCGAGCAGTGGATCCGAGATCGGCCCGTTCGACCACAGCAACCGGCCGCGGGTGATCTGCAATTTCTGGCCGTAGGCCACGTAGCTGCCTTCCACCTGCAGCTCGCCGCGCGCCAGCACGGCGCGGCCAGGCACGGCGCGGATGTGCAGGCGCCCGCGGGTCAGGCCCTCGAGGCCGAAGCCGTGCAGGCGCACCTTGTCGCCGGCGACCAGGTCCAGGTCGAGGTCCACCGGCAGGCTGCGGGCCACGCTGTCGGGCGCCGGATCGAGGATGACCACGTCGGGCGAGTTGCTTGCGCCCTGGTCCAGGCTTTCCAGCTGCAGTCGCGCCTCCGGCACCGTCACCGTGCCCGCCACCTTGATCGCGGCGTCGCCGTCGGCGTAACTCACGGTCAGGTCGGGGTCGATCACTGCGCGCAACTCGGGCGTGTCGGAGGCCAGCACGTTCTTGCCGGTCACGCGCAGCTTGAGTGGATTGCTTTCCAGTCCCCAGCCCAGCGTGCCGCGGACATCGAGCACGCCTTCGCCAGATCGAACCTGCCCGACGATGAGTGCGTTGCCATCGGGTTGCGCGTCGAGGCGAAGATTGCCGTCGCGCAGGGTGATGCCCAGCGCCGGCAGCTCGGCGGTAAAGGCGCTGAGCTGCGCATTACCGCCCAGCCGCGGCCGCGCGCGCGTGCCACCCAGCTGCAGCACGCCGCGCAACTGGCCCTTGGGCGCGACGATGTCGGGCGAGAACAGCTCCAGCCAGCCCAGCTGGTTGCTGGCGATGTCGACGTTGCCGCTGAGTGCGCTGTCGGCGACCCAGCCCGTGGCGATCGTTGCCTGCACGCGGCCCTGGCCGTCGAAGCCGGCGGCGAGCATGGCGCGCAACCCGTCGGGGTCGAAGTCGGCGCGCACGCGCAGGTCGTCGTAACTGATCAGGTCCGGTGGCGGCGGACGGCCGCTGGCGCGGCGGCGCAGCGGCGCCATGCCGCCGCTCGCGGAAGTGATGTTGGCGATGCCGCGCCAGCGACCGCCGGCTGCCGGACGCAGCTGCGCGTCGAGTGCGAGATCGCCGTGCAGCTGCCAGCGACCGCCGCCTTCGCGTTCCGGCAGGTAGCCCTGCAGCAGCGTCATGGACAGTCCGCTGCCGGTCACGTCCAGCCCGCGCCGCGGCCACTCGCCCTGCACGCACAGGCGGCCGTCGCCGGCGCTGCGCAGGCAGGCCGGCGTGAGGCTGCCGTTGCCCTGCGCCCAGCGGAAGTTGGTCGGCTGGTCCAGCCGCCAGGCTTCGCCCTGCGTCGGCGTGATCGACAGCGATGCGAGGCGGCCTTGCCAGGCCTGCCCGCTTCGGCCCAGCTCCGCGCGCAACTCCAGCGCGCCGGCGTCGCCGACCGCGCGCGCGTCCAGCGCCAGCTGCTCGAAGGAGCCGCGCGCGTCGGCGCGCAGCGTGTCGAAGGGCAGGCCCAACGCCAACGCCGTGCCCTCCAGGTGCAGGTTGCCGGCGGCGCCGCGCGCCGCGCGCCAGGGCAGCTTGCCGCGCGCGAGCAGGGTTCCGGCGCGCCAGCTTCCGTACTGCAACTCGGCGCCGCTGAGGTCCACGTCGATGTCCGGCGCGTCACGGCGGCCGCGCAACTGCAGGCGGCCGTGCAGCGTCCCACCCGCGTCGGGCAGCAGGTCGGCCAGGTGCAGCGGCGAGAAGTCCGCATCCACGCGCAGGCGGTCGGCGATCAGCCCTTCGGCCTCGATGCGGCTGTCGCCCAGGCGCAATGACAGCTCGCCTTCGTAGGCAGTGATGGCGTCGGCGTCGGCGCCAGCGCGGATCTGGATGTCGGCGTGGCCCGCGAGCGGCCGCGTTCGCAGCGTTCCACCGAGTTCAGACAATTGCACGCGCGTGTCGAGCCCGCCGTCGTCGCGGCGCACGCCGTCAATGCGCGCACTTCCGTTCACCGCGCCTGGCCAGTCCGGCGCGAAATAGCCGGGGTCGAATCCGGCCAGCTGCGCGTCGAAGCCGTACTTCAGCGCCGGCTCCCAGGCCAGGCTGCCGGTGGCCTCGAGCTGGCCGCTGGGCATGCGCGCGCGCAGGCGCTGCACGCGCACCTGTTTGTCGTCACCGCGCGCGTCGAAGTCGAGCTGCGCCAGCTGTTCGCCGCGCGCGAGGCTCGCCTTGCCAACCGCCGCCCACAATTTCGTCGTCCCCGAGATGCCGAAGTCGCCGTCGGCGATGACTTCGTTGCCGGCCTCACCCCAGCGCAGGCCGCGCGCCGCCACCTTGCCGCGCAGCGTCGCGTTCGACGGCTGCGCGAAATCGGCGCGGCCGCTAAGCGTCGCGCGGCCGCCGAGCAGTTCCAGCGCCAGCGGCTGCAGGTCCAGGCGTTGGCGCTCGATGCGCACGACCGAGGGCAGCACGCGCAACTCGAAATCGCCGCGCCGCGCCTGTCCACTGAGTTTCGCCAGGCCGCCGCTGCCGTCCGCGCGCAGGCTGGCGTACCAGGCGGGCGCGCTTGCGGCGCCGGTGAACAGGCCCGGATCCAGGCCCTCGAGCTGGCTGCGCAACTGCCATTGCGGCGCTTCGCGGCCGCGCAGGGACAGGCTGGCGCGCAGGGGCCCGGGGGCGACGCCGCGCACCTCCACCTGCATTGCCGCCAGCGAACCGCGCGCGGCCAGGCCCAGGCGCGCCGCCGCACGGCCCTCGCGCGCGGGCACATGCCAGCTGCCCTTCAGCGCGCTGCGGTAGTCGTTGGCAGGGGCGTAATCGCCGTGCAGGCGGATGCGGCCGCGGTCACTGTCGAGGCGCAACTGCTGCACGTGCAGGCGGCCGGCGTCCACATTGATGCCCGCGCGCAACGTCGAGATCGCCAGCACCTGCTTGCCTTCGTAGCGCACGCGCAAGCCGTCCACTTCGACGACATCGGCCTGGATCGGCAAGGGCGGCGCGATCTTCGGCAGGCTGTCCGGCCACTGCGGCAGCTTGAAGGGTTCGTCGCTGGGCGCAATCGTCAGTTGCGCGTCGCGCACCTTCAACGCGTCGAGGCGCAGCTTGCGCCAGATCAGCGGGCGCAATGCCGGATCCAGCGTGACCTCTTGCGCGCTGAACTCGTGCCCGTGGTAGGCGAAGCGCACGTTGCGCAGCGTGAGCGGGCCGGACGCCGGGCCTGCGGCGTCCGTCCAGGTGAGCGTCGCCTCCGGCGGCAACGCGGCGACGATGCGCGCAAGCAGCAGGTCGCGGCCGGCGATGCTGTTGAACAGCCAGGCCAGCAGCAGCAGCGAAAGCACGAGCAGCACGGCGGTGGCGATACCGCCGCGGCGCGCATGCCGCCAGCGGCTGCGCGGCGGCAGCGGCGGCCTCTCTGCGGTCGCGGGCGCGGACGTATTCACAGGTCGGCGCCGAAGTTGAGGGTGATCTGGAAGGGCGAGTCCGGATCGTCGAGCCCGTGCGCCAGATCCACGCGCAAGGGTCCGACCGGCGAGCGCCAGCGCAGGCCGACGCCGACGCCGGTGCGCAAGTCGGGGCGCGCGTCGAAGGCGCTGCCGGTGTCCACGAACACCGCCGCGCCCCAGGGCCCGTTGAAATAGCGCTCGTACTCGATGCTGGCGGTGACCACGTTGCGCGCGCCGACCGGGAACTCGTTGCCGGCGGCGCCGACACGCGGTCCGACTTCACGCCAGCCGTAGCCGCGGATGCTGCGGTCACCGCCGGCGTGGAAGCGCAGCGTCGGCGGCAGCAGGCCGAGGTCGCCGCTGAAGGTGTGGCCCAGCTCGCCGCGCAGCAGCAGGCGGCTGTCGGCGCCCAGGCCCTTGAACCAGCGCAGGTTTGCATGCGCCTGCACGAAGGTGGCGTCCGCGCCGGCGCCGCCGACGCCAGCGCGCAACAGCGCGTTGCCGCCCCAGCCGCGCCGCGGCGCCAGGCGCTGGTCCACGTTGACGTAGTCGCCCGACAGCTCCGGGTACAGCACGGTGGCGTAGTTGAATACTGGCGGCGTGTCCGGATCGCCATCGTCTTCGGCGGTGTAGGCCCAGCGTTCGCGCAGCGCGTGCACGGCGGCGACCACGCGCCACTTGTCGCTGATCTCGCCGCTGCGCGCGATCATCAGGTCGGCGCGGCGGTTGTCTATGTAGTCGGTCTGCTCGTCGACGAAGCTCAGCCCGAGCGTGTACCAGCCCTCCACCCAGGCAAAAGCGGGAATGCGGTACTGCGCTGCCGCGGCCTTGCGCTGCTGCGCCCAGTCGATCTCGGCCAGCGCCTTGTGGCCGCGCTTGTTGAGATAGCGGCGTTCCACGCCCAGGCGCACGCCGGCGCCGTTGGTGCTGCCGTAGCTCAGGCCGGCGCTGTAGATGCTGCGCTTGGCCGGCGTCAGCGTGATCTTGATCGGTACCACGCCGTCCTGCGCCTGCGTCGGCTCGGGCGCGATGTCGATGCCGCTGAAATAATCCAGCCGCGCCAGCGATTCGCGCAACGCGTCCAGCCGCGTCTGCTCGAAGGGGGTCTCGGGTTCCCAGGTGATGATGCGCTCGAGCACCGCGTGGTCGAGGATTTCTTTCGGCAGCTGCTCGTACAGCACCGGGCCGAGCGCGTAGCGGCGGCCGCTGTTCCAGCCCAGCGCGATGTCGGCGACGCGCTCGGCACGTGTGACCTCAACGCGGTGGGTGGCGAACTCGGCATCGAAATAACCGCGATCGGCCAGGCCGCGATTGACGCGCGCCTTGCTGGTCTCGTACTGCACCTGGTCGAACACCGCGCCAGGCGCCGGCGCGAAGTTGGCGACCGCACCCTTCAGCACCGGGTCCTCGGCGCCGGGGCCGGTGACGGCGATACCGGCATTGCGCACGCGGACCGGCTCGCCAGGCGCGACCTCGATCAGCAACCCGCCCTTGCCCTCCGGCGGCGGCGTGATGCGGATCTCGGGCGAGAAATAGCCGAAGGGCTCCAGCGCCTCGCGCGTCTCGCGCTCACTTTCCAGCAGCAGGTAGTCCAGGCGCTGCTCGCCCAGCTCACGGCCGAGCAGCTTGGAGAGCGACAGGCGCAGGCGCACGTTCGCCGCCATCTCCGGCGGCAGGCCGCGGATCTGGATGCTGGTGACGGAGTCGGCCGAAGCCGTGCCGGCCGCGGCAAGAAACACCGCCGCGGCGAGGAGGCCCGGGAATTTCCGCATCTGCGCAGGATAACCGCCGGCCCGGCAAGACCGGTCGCGCACGGTTCAGCCGTTCATGTTCCGTTCGCCCGGCGGAGGCGGGCTAGACCTTGCCGGTGACGGGAAGAAGGGCGCCGGTGATCGCCTGCGACTTCGGCGACAGCAGGAACACGATCACGTCGGCGAGCTGCGCCGGCGTCACCCACTTGCCGAAGTCGGCCTCGGGCATGTCGGCGCGGTTGGCCGGCGTGTCGATGATGCTCGGCAGCAGCGCGTTGACGGTGATGCCGCGCGCCTTCACTTCCTCGGCGAGCGCCTCGGTGAGGCGCGCGACGCCGGCCTTGGAGGCGGCGTAGGCACCCATGCCCGCGCCGGCCTTCACCGCGCCATTGGCGCCGATGTTGACGATGCGGCCGTGGTTGTCCGGCAGCAGCGGCAGCGCCGCCTTGCAGGCGGAAACCACGGTGCGCAGGTTGAGCTGGTAGAGCTGGTCCCAGGTCTCGAGCTTGCCTTCGCCCACGGTTTCCCAGCGAAAGCCACCGGCGATGTTGACGAGCGCATCGAGGCGACCGAGCTTGCCGACGATCACGTCCATGGTGGTGCGCGTGGACAGCTCGTTGGCGAGGTCGACGTTGCCGAACAGCTGCGCGGCGCCCAGCGATTCGCGCGGCTCGCCGGCGCGATCGATCGCCGCCACCTTCGCGCCCTGCGCCAGCACCGCCTTGACTACCGCCTGGCCAAGCGCGCCGAAGGCGCCGGTGATGGCGACGACCTGGCCTTCGAGTTGCATGGCGCGCTCCTGGGCACTTGCCGCGAACACCGCGGATGCCGATGTTAGCGCAGGCGGGCGTGCTTTCTCAGGATCGCCTGCAGGGCGGCGTGGTCGATGCCTTCGACGCGCTCGCCGTTGCCGCTCATCGTGCGGCCCGCCACCAGCGCGTTGATGATGGCTTCCTCGGTGGCGTCGGCGCAGGCCAGGAACAGCGGATCGAGCTGGTCGCTGCCGAGCAGGCGCACCTCCGCCGCCGTTGCCTGGCTGGCCTGCGGATTGGCGGTGGAAAAGGCGATGAAGATGTCGCCGGAGCCGTTGCCGGAATAGGAACCATTGCGCGCCAGGCCCATCGTCGCGCGCCTTGCCAGGCGCTTGAGCTGGTGCGGCAGCAGGGGCGCGTCGGTGGCGACCACGATGATGATCGAGCCGTCGTCGCGTTCCTTGGGGTTCTGCGCGACCGGCATCTGCGCGCCCACCGGCACGCCGGCCACGCGCAGCTCGGCGCGGGTGCCGTAGTTCGCCTGCACCAGCACGCCGACCGTAAAGGCCTCGCCGCCCCGCAGCTTCGCCACCCGCGAGGCACTGCCGTTGCCGCACTTGAATTCATGGCAGCTCATGCCGGTGCCGCCGCCGACGCTGCCCTCTTCGACCGGGCCGCCGCGCGCGGATTCCAGCGCCGCGTCCACGTCCTTCGCTGTCACGTGGAAGCCGTTGATGTCGTTGAGGCCGCCGTCCCAGGTTTCGGCCACCACCGGCAGCGACCAGTAGAAGCCGGAGGCATCGGCATCGCCCTGGCGCACGCGCCAGGCGATGGTGGCATCGCGCACCACGCCCACGCTGTGCGTGTTGGTCAGCATCACCGGCCCTTCGAGGAAGCCGGACTCCTCGATCCAGTGGCTGCCGGTGAGCTCGCCGTTGCCGTTGAGGGAGAACAACCCGGCGAATACCGGCGTGCCCAGGCTGTCGCGCCCGCGCGGCAGCACCGCGGTGACGCCGGTGCGCACCGCCTTGCCGTCGGGCAGGTCGCGCACCAGCGTGCGGGTGCCGACGCTGACGCCGGCCACGTCGGTGATGGCATTGAGCGGGCCGGGCGTACCGGGAAAAGGAATGCCCAGGTCGCGGGCGCGCGGCGGCGCGGCGGCTTGCGCCGGCGGTGATTGCGGAGATTGCGCCAGTGCCGGCGCGGTGAGGGCGGCGAGCAGCAGCGCCGCGGCGCGCGCGCGCTTCAACGCAGCTCCACGCGCCAGCCCAGCGCGAGCACGCGCTCTTGCAGGAAGGCATGGCCGAAGCGCTGCCGGTACTGCACGAAACCCGAGTGTCCGCCGGTGAACACGAACACGCTGCCCAGGCCCCATTCGCCCCAGCCGCTGTCCGGGTCCTCGGTCTGGAACACGACCGGCGTGGCGTCGGTATCGCCCGCGAAGCGCACCGTGAGCGCGCGCGCGGCGTTGGCGAATTCGTGGCGCAGGCCGAGCTTGAACTGCGGCTGCCACACGCCCCAGCGGGTGGAGACGGTGCGCGTGAGGGTGGCATCGGCGCGGCCGCGGCGGGTGACGATCTCGCGTCGCGGCACCGACAGCGCCAGGCCTTCGCCGCCGCTTTCGGTATAGGCCTCCAGTTCGGTGCGCATCCAGTCCACGCCGGCGCCCAGCTGCCAGCCCCAGGCGCCCTGCGCGATGTTGTAGTCCAGGCCCAGGCCGGCGAGCGTGCGCCGTGAATCCGGATCGGCGTTGGCGCTGGCCTGCACGCGGGCGCCACTGAGCAGGGTGAAATCGATGGCGCGCTCGAGCGTGTTGCTGCCCTGCAGGCGGCCGACATAGGCATTGAGCGCGATCGCGTCCGCGGGGTTCCAGCTCAGGTAAGCCAGACCGCCGGTGTATTGGCCGCGCGCCGAGCTGGCGCTGGCGTCGAAGTCGAGCGTCTCTTCGTTGTGGCTGAGCGCCACGCCGAGCAGCCACTGCGAATGCGGCGCCCAGTCCAGTCCGACCGTGATCGAGTTGGTGTCACCGTCGAAGGCAGCTTCGTTGGCGCCCTCCTTGCGTTCGAGCCGGCCGAGGTCGGCGCTGACGAACAGCGACAGCTTGGCGCTGAGTTCCTGGCGCTGCTCGTTCTCGCGCATGGCGGCGCTATCGCGCGTCGAGCTTCGCCCCTGGCCCGGAATCTCGTCGAGGAAGTTGCCGACCGCCGCGGCGCTGCGGCTGCCAGGGCCGCCGGTAAAGATGGTGGCGCACTGTGCGGCCAGCGGCGAACCCGGCGCGGCGCCGGCGCAGATCGCCACCCAGGCGTCGGTCAGCGCCTGCTCGGGCGTCTGCGCCGCCGCGGGCGCGGCGAACCCCAGGCCCAGGGCGGCGGCGATGCCGGCCAGGAATGGTGTCCGAATTCGATTGCCTGGCATGCGCGTCTCCCCTCGTCGCCAGCCGAGTGTAACGCCACCCTCGTGCGCGGCGGCGCGCGCGCCTCAACGCAGCTCGACGCGCCAGCCCAGCGCGAGCACGTGCTCGCGCAGGAACGCGTGGCCAAACCACTGGCGGTATTCGATGAATCCCGAATGTCCACCGGTGAAGGTGAACACGCTGCCCAGCGCGACCTCGCCCCAGGCACGGTCGGGAGCCTCGGTATCGAAGGTGATCGGTGTGGCGTTGCCGTCGCCGTCGAACCTGACCGACAGCGTGCTTGCCGGATTGGCAAACTCATGTCGCAGTCCGACGCGCAGGTGCGGCTGCCACACGCCCCAGTCGGTGGAGTTGGTGCGCGCCAGGGCGACATCGACGCGCGCGCGACGGCTGATGATCATGCGCTCCGGCACCGACAGCGCCAGTCCTTCGCCCCCGGACTCGACATAGGCGTCGATCCGGGTTTGCATCCAGTCAAAACCCGCACCCAGTTGCCACTGCCAGGCGCCGCGCGGCAACGTCCAGTGCAGCGCCAGTCCCGACAGGGCGCGCGTGGCGTCGGGCGAGGCGCTGGCGACGGCGTTGACGCTCACGCCGCTGAGCAAGGTGAAATCAATCGCACGATCCAGCTCGGTGCCACCGTCGAGGCGGCCGGCATAACCGTCGAGGCTCAGGCTCGGGTGGAAATTCCAGGCCGCGAAGCCGATCAGCCCGGTGTAGTGGCCGCGGCTGACGCCGGCGGAATCGTCGTAATCCAGGGTCTCGCGGCTGTGATTCAGGGCGACACCGAGCAACCACGCGGGTGTCGGCGCCCAGTCCACGCCTACGGTCAGCGCATCGGCGCGGCCGGCGAAAGGCGCTTCGTTCGGGCTGTCGCTACGATCCAGGCGTCCGCTGTCGAAGGTGGCGAAAAGCGAAACATTCGCAGCGATCGACTCGCGCACTTCGCCGCGTTTCACGCCGCCATCGCGGGTCGTGCTGCGGCCCTGGCCGGGGATCTCGTTGAGGAAGTTGCCGACCGCGGCGTTGGCGCGACTGCCGGGGCCGCCGGTGAAGATTTCCGCGCACCGCTGGGCCAGTGCCGAGGCGGGCGCCGCGCCGGCGCAGAGCGCCGCCCAGGAATCGGTCAGCGCCGCCTCCGGCGTCTGCGCGCGCGCCATGGGCGACAAGGCCGCGAGCACCAGAAAACAGGTCAGTGAACGCATCTTCCGTCCCCGGCTGAGGTTCAAGAACGAGTCTATACCTGCGCCGGGGCGCTCACAACGACGGCCCGGAAGCGCGCGCAGGGCCCGTTATACTGGCAGCGTGGACATCTTCAAGACCTTTCGCATCGAGGCTGCGCACCGCCTGCCCAACGTCCCGGCCGGGCACAAGTGCGCGCGCCTGCACGGGCATTCCTTCGCGGTCGAGTTGCAGGTGTCGGGCGAGCCCGGTGGGCACAGCGGCTGGGTGATGGATTTTGCCGAGCTCAAGAGCGCGTTCCAGCCGCTCTACGATCGCCTCGACCATCACTACTTGAACGACATCGAGGGCCTGGAGAATCCCACCAGCGAACGCCTCGCAGTGTGGATCTGGGAACGACTGAAGCCGACGCTGCCCCAGCTCAGCTGCGTCACCGTGCACGAAACCTGCACTTCCGGTTCGCGCTACCGCGGCTCGTGATCATGCGCACGTCGACGTGGCTGCCCATCCTCCTGGCCTGGAGCGCAGCGACATCCGCCGCCGGCGTGATCGATGAATCGCCCGGGCCGGGGCACCCGCCGCGCGGCTGGGTCGAAGTCGCGCCGCCGTCCACGGCCGCCGAATGGCTATGCGCCAATCACGCCGGGCCCGACCACAGCATTTCCGGCAAGGAACAGGACCCGCTACGCATCCACGAACTGGACGCGGCGCCGCGCCGCGACCTGGTGCTGCAACTGGCCGACGGCAAGCTGACGGCATCGAACCGCGGCGAATGGGGCGGCCGGATCGAATGGCATCGCAAGGGCGCGTCCAGCCCGGTGCTCGTCGCCGAAGCCAATTCCATCGCCCTGGTGGCGCGCGGTGAAGAAGTATTCGTAGCTTCGGGACTGGCCCATCTCGGCGGGGACGCGGGGAAATTGTTGCGGCTGCGTCGCTCGAGCGAAGGCTGGAGCGCCACGGAGGTGCTCGACCTGGGCACGGCGCCCTACGCCGCGTTCCGGGTCGACGAACACGCCTTGCTGCTGGCGGACGGCAAGGGCCTCGCGCTGGTCGATCTTTCCGCGATGAGCCTCAAACGCCTGCATCGAAACGATGGCTGGGGCTATGTCTACCCGAATTCGCTGCGCCCCTTCGGCGGCGCGATCGCCATCGGCGCCCGCGGCGGAGTGATCCTGCTGCGCCCGGAAGGCGCCGGCTACAGCGAACGCTGGTGGATTCCGGAGCAATGCGGCCAGCCCGAAGGGTACTGCGGCTGCAGCCCCGCGGACTGATCTGCGCTACGCAGGCACCGCCTGCGGCGCCGCCTCGCTAGCGCGGTGGCTGCGCGCCAGCAGCGTGTACACCACCGGCACCACGAACAGCGTCAACACGGTGCCGAAGCTCATGCCGCCGACGATCACCCAGCCGATCTGGTGGCGCGATTCCGCGCCCGCGCCGCTGGCGATCGCCAGCGGGATCGAACCGAGCACCATCGCGCCGGTGGTCATCAGGATCGGGCGCAGGCGCAGGCCGGCCGATTCCAGCGCCGCCTCGGCCTTGCTGCGGCCCTGCGCCTGCAGCTGGTTGGCGAACTCCACGATCAGGATGCCGTGCTTGGCGATCAGGCCAACCAGCGTGACGATGCCGATCTGCGTGTAGATGTTCCAGGACATCGCGAAGTGCCAGATGCCCAGCTCGGTGCCGTCAGTTCAGCACCACCAGGGTCAGGAAGGCGCCGAACACCGCCAGCGGCACCGACACCAGGATGATCACCGGGTCGACCCAGCTTTCGAACTGCGCCGCCAGCACCAGGAAGATGAACACCAGCGACAGCGCGATCATCACGTTCGCGCTCGAGGCCGACTCGCGCAGCTCGCGCGACTGCCCGGACAGGTCGTACTGCGCGCCCGGCGCCACTTCCTGCAGCGCGCCCTGCAGCCATTCCAGCGCCTGCGCGGGCGTGTAGCCCGGCGCCACGCCGGCGCTGATGGTCGCCGCGCGCAGCTTGTTGAAGTGGTTGAGCTCCTTCGCCGCCACCGTCTCCTCGACGTCCACCAGGTTGCTCATCTGCACCATCGAGCCATCGGCGCCGCGCACGAAGATGTTGGCCAGCTCCTCGGGCGTGCGCCGCGAATCGTCGGCGATCTGCACGATCACGTCGTACTGCTCGGTGCCCTTCTTGAAGCGGGTGACGCGGCGGCCGCCGAGCATGGTCTCCAGCGTGCGCCCGACCGTGGTGACGCTGGTGCCGACGCCGGCGATCTTGTCGCGGTTGAGCTGCAGGCGCAGCTCCGGCTTGTCCAGCTTGAGGTCGGAATCGGCGTTGGTCAGGTTCGGATTGCTGCGGATCTTGGCCAGCATCTTCTGCACCAGCACGTTGAGGTCCTCCCACGAGCCGGTGGTCTGCACCACGAAGCTGACCGGCTGCCCGAAGCCGTTCTGGCCCAGCGGCGGCGGCGTCACCGGGAAGGCCCTCAGGCCGCTGATGCCCATGAACTGCGGGAACAGCGCCCCGGCCACTTCCTGCGCGGTGCGAGTGCGCTCGCTCCAGTCCTTCAGGCCGACGAAGCCGATCGCCGAGGTGACGCCGTTGAAGCCGACGATCTCGAAGAAACGGTCCATCTCCGGCACCGTGCGGAAGGCGTCCTCCATCTGGTGCGCGTACTTGTCGGTGTAGTCGATGGTCGAGCCTTCCGGCGCGCTGCCGAAGCCGATCACCAGGCCCTGGTCTTCCTGCGGCGCGAGCTCGTGCGGCAGCGAGAAGAACATCAGCGCGGCCCCGACCGTCAGCACCGCCATGCCGCCGACCACCCACCAGCGCAGCGCCATCACGCTGCCCAGCGAGCGCTCGTAGCCGGCATCCAGCGCGTTGAGCACGCGCTCGCCGGCCTCGTAGAAGGCGCCGTGCTTCTTCTCGTGGCGCAGCAGGCGCGAACTCATCATTGGCGACAGCGTCAGCGCCACGAAGCCCGAAATCACCACCGAGCCGGCCAGGGTCAGCGCGAACTCCACGAACAGCTTGCCGGTGCGCCCGGTCTGGAACACGAAGGGCACGTACACGGCCGCCAGCGTCAGGCTCATCGCCACGATCGCAAAACCAATTTCGCGCGCGCCCTTGAAGGCGGCCGCCATCGGCTCCATGCCGTTCTCGACGTTGCGGAAGATGTTCTCCAGCATCACGATCGCGTCGTCCACCACCAGCCCGATCGCCAGCACCATCGCCAGCAGGGTCAGGGTATTAATCGTGAACCCGAACAGGTACATGATCCCGAAGGCGCCGATCAGCGAGAACGGGATCGTCACCAGCGGCACCAGCACCGCGCGCCAGCTGCGCAGGAACAGGAAGATCACCAGCATCACCAACGCCACCGCGATGGCGACCGTGACCTGCACCTCATGGATGGATTTTTCGATGAACACGGTCGAGTCGTAGGCGATCTCGACCTTCATGCCCTCGGGCAGGGTGCGGGTCACCTCCGGCAGCAGCTTCTTGAGCGCCGCGGAGATCTCCAGCGGGTTGGCCACGGCCTGCTTGACCACGCCCAGCGGAATGGCGTTGTTGCCGTTGAAGCGGGCGCGAAAGCGCGAGGAATCCGCACCGAGCTCGACCGTCGCCACGTCGCCCAGGCGCACCAGGTAGCCGGTGGCGCTGCGGTTGATGATCACCGCGGCGAACTGCTCGGGCGTCTTCAGGTCGGTCTCGGACAGCACGGTGAACTCGCGCTGCCGGCTCTCGACGCGTCCGGCCGGAATTTCAATGTTCTGCGTACGCAGCGCGTTCTCGACGTCGGCCGGGGTCATGCCGACGCCGGCGAGTTTTTCCGGGTCCAGCCACACGCGCATCGCGTAGCGGTTGCCGTACACCTGCGCCTGCGCCACGCCCGGCAGGTTCTGCACCCGGTCCTTGACGATGCGGTTGGCGAAGTCGGCGATCTCGATCAGCGAATGCCGGTCGGAGGAGAAGGCCAGGTAGATGATCGGCTGCGCGTCGGCTTCCTGCTTCTGCACGATCGGCTCGTTGGCCTCCTCGGGCAAGGCACCGCGCGCCTGGGCAACTCGGTCGCGCACGTCGGAGGCGGCGGCGTCCGGCTCGCGGTTGAGCTTGAAGCTCACCGTCACCTGCGAGGACTCGGCGCGCGACACCGACTGGATGAAGTCGATGCCCTCGATGCCGGACAGCGCGTCCTCGATCGGCTTGGTGATCTGCGACTCGATCACCTGCGCATTCGCGCCCGGGTACGAGGTCGCCACCGTCACCACCGGCACGTCCACGTTCGGGATCAGGCGCACCGGCAGCCGCTGGTAGCAGATGATGCCGAGCAGCAGGACGACGAGATTGAGCACCCACGCCAGCACCGGCCGGCGGATGGAAACGTCCGACAGGATCACGGCGTCGCGCCGGCAGCGGGCTTCTGCGGCTGCGCCGCCACCGGCGCGCCGTCACCGATCTTCTGCAGGCCGGACACGATCACCTGGTCGCCCGCCTTCAGCCCGCTGGTGACCTCGACCTGGCCCGGCAGGCGCATGCCCAGCGTGACAGGCACCAGCGTGGCCTTGCCCTGCACCACCGTGTACACGTTCTTCTGCTCGCCCATCGGCACGATCGCCTGCTCGGGCACCAGCAGCGCGTGCGGGTTGCCATCGAGTTCGATGCGCACGCGCGCGGACATGCCCGGGCGCAGCTTGCCGTCCGGATTGGCGAAGCGCGCGCGCAGCGAGACGCTGCGGCCGCCGACATCCACGCTGGGCGAAATCGCCGCCACGGTGGCGGTGAAGCGCTGGTCGCGGAAGCTGTCCACGCCGAACAGCACCTGCTGGCCGACGGCCAGGCTCGACAGCACCACTTCCGGCGCGCGCAGGTCGATCTCCAGCGGATCCAGGCCCACCAGTTCCACCAGGTCCTGCCCTGCGCTCACGTAGTCGCCGAGGCTGACCTTGCGCAGGCCCAGCACGCCGCCGAAGGGCGCGCGGATCTGCGCCTTGCCCACGCGCGTGCGCGCCGAGGCGGCGCGCGCCTGGTCCACCGAATACGCGGCCGCGGCCTTGTCGAGATCGGCGCGCGCGATCAGCTGCCGTGCCGACAATTCCTTGGCGCGATCGTAAGCGCGCTTGGAGTTGAGCAGGTTGGCGTTGGCCTCGTTGAGTTCCGCACGCACCAGCTCGTCGTCGAGGGTGAACAAGGCCGCGCCGCTCGCCACCGGCTGGCCATCGGCGAAGTGGATGCGCTGCACGCGCCCGGCCACTTCCGGCCGCAGCATCACCGACTGCGCCGAGCGCAGCGAGCCGACCGTCTCGAAGGTGTTCGGCGCCGCCTGCGCGCGCAGCAGCACCGTTTCCACCGACGCCGGCGGCATGCCGCCGCCGAAGCCGCCCGGTCCACCCGGGCCGCCCTCGGCCTTGCCCGGGAAGAAGAAGCGGAACCCGAACAACAACAGCAGCACGGCCCCGGCAATGACCAGGATGGGGAGAGCGCGACGCATGCGAAACCTCGGTGGGACTGCAATTTCGGGGTATTACTATACCAGCCGGTTCAGTAGACCAATGGGTGCCACAAGTAACCTCAGCGGCGTCCGGGAATACGCAAATGCGCTGCGAAACGGGACGGCTCGAGCGCCGGCTCCCAGGGCAGCAGGCCCAGGCAGTCCGAGCCCAGCGAGCGCTGCAGCAGCGCCAGGTACTCGCTGCCGAAATCCAGGTCCGGCGCGATCGGGTTGCCGATCCAGCCAGCGAGTTCCAGGCCGTCTTCGAGGATCGCGCGTTCGCTCAGGCGCGCGTGGTTGAGGCAGCCAAGCTTGATGCCGACCACCAGCACCACCGGCAGGCGCAGCGCGCGCGCCAGCTGCGCCTGCTCGAAGCCGTCGGCGAGCGGCGCCAGCCAGCCGCCGACGCCTTCGACGACGACGGCGTCCGCGCTCGCGGCCAGGGCGGCGAAGGCCTGCAGGATCGGCGCCTCGCGCACCTGCACGCCGGCCTGCGCGGCGGCGATCTGCGGCGCGGTCGCCGCCGGCAAGGCGTAGGGATTCACCAGTGCATAGGGCGGCAGCGGATCGCTGGCGGCCTGCAGCGCCAGCGCATCGGCGTTGCGCCAGCCGTCGGTGCCGAGTGTGCAGCCGCTGGCGACTGGCTTCATGCCGACTGCACGGCGTCCGCCCGCGCGCAGCGCATGCAGCAGGGCGACACTCGCCACGGTCTTGCCGACCGCGGTATCGGTGCCAGTGAGGTAGTAGCCCATTGCCATCGGCGCGAGCTTAGCAGCCGCCCGCTGCTACACTTCGGCTTCCCCCGGAGTCCATGCATGTTCCAGACCGCCACCCTCAGCGGCAGCAAGCCCGAGCAGTACGCCGAGCTCGCGGCGCAGGCACGCGGGCTGCTGCACGGCGAGCGCGACCGCATCGCCAACGCCGCCAATCTTTCCGCGCTGGTGTACCACGCGCTGCCGGACCTGAACTGGGTCGGCTTCTACTTCCACGACGGCAAGGAACTGGTGGTCGGCCCCTTCCAGGGGCAGCCGGCCTGCGTGCGCATCGCGCTGGGCAAGGGCGTGTGCGGCACCGCCGCGCTGTCGCGCAAGACGCAGCGCGTCGCCGACGTGGACGCCTTCCCCGGGCACATCGCCTGCGATTCGGCCTCGCGCTCGGAACTGGTGGTGCCGCTGTTCGACACCGACGGCGCGCTGCTCGGCGTGTTCGACTTCGACAGCCCCCTGCCCGGCCGCTTCGATGCCGAGGACCAGCAGGGGCTCGAGCATATCGCCGCGCTGTACGTGGACTCGCTGCGGTGAGCGCGCCGAAGCTGCGCAACATCGGCCCCAAGTCCATGGCCTGGCTGCGCCAGACCGGGGTGCGCTCGCTCGAGGACCTGCAGGGCGTGGGCGCGCTCGCCGCCTTCGTGCGCGTCAAGCGCGCGGGTTTCCGCCCGAGCCTCAACCTGCTCTATGCGCTGGAAGGCGCGATCCTGGATTGCCACTGGCAGGAGATCCCGGAAGCGCGCCGCGCGCAACTGATCGGCGACGCCGAGGCGGCGGTCGCGCTGCTGCCGCAGCCCAAGGGCAAGCGCATGCCGGTGGCCGGACCGGTCACCACCACCCAGCACGAGCAGGAAGAGGCGGCGCCCGCGGCCGACGAACACTTCGGCTTCGACGACCCCGCGGCGGCGCCCGAATAGCGCGTCGGACTACGCGCTCATGCGCGGGCGCGGCTGAGCCGGGCCAACAACGCCACCACCGTCAGCACCACCACCGGCGACAGCGCCGCCAGCGCCGCCCATTGCCAGGGTGGCGGCGCGAAGCCGAACCACTGCGCCGGCGTCGCCAGGCTGGTCACCAGCGCAAGCATCAACAAGGCCGGGATCGACACCGCCAGGAAAGCGGGGTTGGCGAGCAGCTCGCGCGCGCGCGCGGTGCGGCGGTTGAGCGCGATCAACACCAGGTTGCCGACTACCAGCGCGATGAAGCAGATGGCCGCGACCTGCCCGTGCGCCAGGCCCGCGTCGCGGGCCAGCCACCACATGGCCACCACGACCGCAAAAGCGACTGCGCCGGTACCCAGCCCGGCCAGCAGCGTGCGCAGGTCGAGCAATTGCTGCGCGGCGCGGCGCGGCGGGCGGCGCATCACGTCCGGGGCGGCGGGCTCGCGCTCGAACACCAGCGTCGCGGCCGGGTCGATGATCATCTCCAGGAACACCACGTGCACCGGCAGCAGCAGCAGCGGCGTTCCCGCCAGCAGCGGCAGCAGCGCCAGCCCGGTGATCGGCACGTGCACGGCCAGCACGTAGCGCAGCGCCTTGGCGATGTTGTCGTAGATGGCGCGGCCCATGCTTACTGCGCGCACGATGGTGACGAAGTTGTCGTCCAGCAGCACCATGTCGCTGGCTTCGCGGGCGACGTCGGTGCCGCGCTGGCCCATGGCCACGCCCACGTCCGCCGCCATCAGCGCCGGCCCGTCGTTGACGCCGTCGCCGGTCATCGCCACCAGCTCGCCGCGTGCGCGCAGGGCCTGCACCAGGCGCAGCTTCTGCGCCGGCTTCACGCGCGCGTACACATCGCTGGCCGCGATCGCGGCGTCGAGCGCCGGGCCAACCAGCCGGTCGAGCTCGCTGGCCAGGCAAGCGCCGCCGCGTTCGTCCAGTCCGGCCTGCGCGGCAATCGCGCGCGCGGTTTCCGGATGGTCGCCGGTGAGCATGATCACGCGGATGCCCGCAGCGCGCGCCTCGGCCACGGCTTCCGCCACGCCCGCGCGCAGCGGATCGGCCAGGCCCAGCAGCCCGCGCCACTGCAGGCGAAAGCCGGAAACCTGCGCCGGCAGTGGGCCCTGCGCCTCGTCCCAGTCCGCATCCGCAGCGGCCAGCACGCGCATGCCGCGCGCCGCCATCGCCGCGATCTGTGCGTGCATGCCTTCGCGCTCGCCGGGCTCGAGCGCGCACAGTCCCGCGATCGCCTCCGGCGCGCCCTTGCAGGCGATGCGCAGCGTCGCCCGTCCGGGCACGCGCCAGACGTGCGCCACGGCCAGCAAGGCCTCCGACAGCGGGTAGTCGCGCACCCGTGTCCAGTCCGTGCGCGCAGGCAGCCCTGCCTGCGCGGCGGCGGTCTGGAAGGCCAGTTCCATCGGATCGTGCGGGTGGTCCTCGCAGGCTTGTTCGGCGGCGGCCAACAGCGCCTGCACCGCGGCATCGCCGGCAGCCGTGGGCGCCGCCACCCGGCCTTCCACGACCAGTTCGCGCACCTGCATGCGGTTTTCGGTCAGCGTACCGGTCTTGTCGGTGCACAGCACGGTGATCGCGCCCAGCGTCTCGACCGCGACTGCGCGGCGCACCAGCGCGCGGTGCCGGGCCATGCGCCAGCTGCCGAGCGCGAGGAACACCGCCAGCACCACCGGGAACTCCTCGGGGATGGTAGCGATGGCCAGGGTGATGGCGGCCAGCAGCGCGCTGATCCAGTCGCCCTGCTGCCGCCACTGCAGTACGAACACCAGCGCGCTCGCGACCAGGCTCAGGCCCACGAACAGCATCACCACGCGGCGCATTTCCAGTTGCAGGGGCGTGGCTTCGTTGCCGCCGCCCGCCATCGCCGCGCCGATGCGGCCCATGGCGGTGTCGGCGCCGGTCGCGGTCACCTCGGCGCTGCCGCGGCCGCGCACCAGCAAGGTGCCCGCGCTGAGCTGCGCGTGCTCGCCGCCGGCGGCGCGCTCGACCGGCGCGGATTCGCCGGTGAGCAGCGACTCGTCTACCAGCAGCGCGGCGCCTTCCAGCAGGCGCGCGTCAGCCGGCAGGCGATCGCCCTCGGCGACGAGCAGCAGGTCGCCGGGCACCAGCTCCTGCGCGGGGACGGTGATCGCCACGCCGTCGCGCAGCACCCGCGCGCGCGGGCTCGACATTTCGCGCAAGGCCTGCAGGGCCTGCTCGGAGCGCCCTTCCTGCCAGGCGGTGAGCGCCACCACGAGCACGATCGAGGCCAGCAGCACGGCCGCGTCGCGCGGCGTGCCCAGCAGCAGGTAGAGCACCGCCGCGCCCACCAGCAACAGCAACATC
Source organism: uncultured Gammaproteobacteria bacterium (assembly GCA_963707625.1). Taxonomy (GTDB): domain Bacteria; phylum Pseudomonadota; class Gammaproteobacteria; order Xanthomonadales; family Xanthomonadaceae; genus Arenimonas. Next base: position 23,398 of record CAVPQV010000012.1, on the reverse strand, counting down.
GGCTCGCGCAGCACACCAAGCACGATCGCGCCCACGCGGCGGCGCTCGGCCTGCGGCAGCAGGTTCGGCCCGTGACGGCGCAGGCGTTCCGCCGCCTCGGCCGAGCCCAGGCCGCCGTGCGTGCTCACCCGTCCTGCGCCGGCGCCGCCCGCAGTTCGACTTCCTCCCCGTATTCCGGCGTGCTCGCCGGCCAACCCAGCTCGTGCTCGATGCGCGCGCGCAAGGCGTCGGCGGCATCCGCCTCGCCATGGGTGACGAACACGCGGCGCGGTGGGCGCGGCGCCGCCCGCAGCCAGTCCAGCAACTCGTCGGCGTCGGCGTGCGCGGAGGCCGCGGCCAGCTGCACCACTTCGGCGCCGACCGGAACTTCCTCGCCATAAATGCGGATCGAACGCGCGCCCGCGGCGAGCGCGGCGCCGCGCGTGCCGCCGGCCTGGAAGCCGCTGAGCACGATGGCATTGCGCGGATCCGGCGCGAAGGCGACCAGGTGGTGCAGCACGCGGCCGCCGGTGGCCATGCCGCTGGCCGAAACAATGACCATCGGGCCCTTGCGCCGGTTCAGGTCCTTGGAGGCCTCGACCGTGTCCACCGTGCGCGTGTGCTTGGTCATCGTCGCCAGCGCCGCCGCGTCGAGGCGGTGCAACGCGCCGAACTCGCGGTAGATCTCGCCGACCTTCGAGGCCATCGGGCTGTTGAGGTACAGCGGCACCGGCGGGATCTCGCCGGATTCGATCAGCTGCGAGACCAGGTGCAGCAGCGCCTGCGCGCGTCCGACCGCGAAGGCCGGGATCACCGCCACGCCGCGGCGCGCGATCACCCGTCGCAGCACCGCCGCGAGTTCGGCGCGCGGCTCGCTGGGCGGATGCAGGCGGTTGCCGTAGGTGGACTCGACCACCAGCCAGTCGGCGTCATCCGGCGGCACCGGCGCCGGCATCACCGGATCGTGCGGCCGGCCGATGTCGCCGCTGAACACGATCGAGGTGCCGAAGCCACGCACGGTCACCGCCGCGGCGCCGAGGATGTGCCCCTGCGGCCGCAGGCGTGCCACCAGGCCCGGCACCGGTTCGAAGTCCTCGTTGAAATCCACCGGCGTGAGCAGGCGCAGGCTGGCGATCGCATCCACCTCGCGATAGAGCGGCAGCGCCGGCTTGTGCTTGGAGCTGCCCTTGCGCTCGGCGTAGCTGGCCTCCTCCTCGAGCAGGCGCCCGGAATCGGGCAGCATCACGCCGCACAGCCGGCGCGTCGCCGGGCTGCACCAGACCTTGCCGCGAAATCCCTGCGCCGCCAGCCGCGGCAGGTAGCCGCTGTGGTCCAGATGCGCGTGCGTGAGCACGATGGCGTCGATCGAGGCCGGGTCCACCGGCGGCGGCGCCCAGTTGCGCAGGCGCAGCGCTTTGTAGCCCTGGAACAGCCCGCAATCCACCAGCAACCGGTGCTTGCCGGTATCGAGCAGGTAGCGCGAACCGGTCACCGTGCCGGTGGCGCCGAGGAAACGCAGCCGCAATGCCGGCTCGGTCATGCGCGTCAGTGCGCGAACAGCACGGGCGTCTTGGCGCCGGCCAGTACCGAGCGCGTCGCCCCGCCGAGCAGGAACTCGCGCCAGCGGCCGTGGCCGTAGCCGCCCATGACCAGCAGGTCGGCGCCCGCCTCCAGCACGTGCCGCAGCAGGTTTTCGCCGGTGCTCCAGCCTTCCGAGGCACGGCTGATCACGCGCACGCGAAAGCCATGGCGGCTCAGGTGCTGCGCGATGTCAGCCCCTGGCTCTTCACCGTGGGCGCGGTCGGAAACTTCCGGATCCACCATCAGCAGGTCCACCTCGGTGCCGGGCGCGAACAGTGGCAGGGCATCGTGCAGGGCACGGCTGGCGTCGGCGGTCGGCGTCCAGGCGATCACCGGCCGCAGCGAGGGCGCGACCACCGTGGCGCCCTCGGGCACCAGCAGCACCGGCCGGCCGGAGCGGCTGAGCAAGCTGCGGAAGGTCAGGCCGAAGCGCGACTCGGTGCGCGTGTCGCCGCCGCCCAGCACCGACAGGTCGGCATGCCGCGCCTGCCAGGCCGCGGTTTCCTCGCTCCACAGCGGCATCGGGCCCGACACCCGCACTTCGCTGGCGATGGCCTCGCGTGACAGCCGCGCTTCGGCGCGCTGGCGCTGCGCTTCGGCGCGCTCGCGCGCCTGCTCCAGCTGCTGCACGGTCGGCTCGACGTTGACGAAGGTGAGCTCCGGGGCCAGCGGCAGGGGATGCTCCTGGGTGACGAAGGCGGTCACGTGCGCGTCGAAGGCCAGCGCCAGCGCCACCGCGGCATCGAGTGCGGCCGCGTCGCCGGGCGCGTCGATCAGTGGCACGAACAGGTCGCGGATCATGGCCATTTCCTGGTGACGATGCCGCAGCTTTGCCGCCGCCCGCGGGCACCGCGTTGATGCAGGTCAATCCCCGCCACGATCCCCGTTCCGTGGCGGATGTCAATGGCGGGCCAGCGCACGGTGGTTGATCTCGATCAAGTCCAGGCGACCGCGCCTTCCCGAAAATGGCCCGGCCCCGACAGGAGTTCCACATGGCCGCGTCCCTTCCGACCGAAACCTACAACGACAAGGTCGTGTTCCAGTTCTCGATCATGACCGTGGTCTGGGGCATCGTCGGCATGCTCGTCGGCGTGCTCATCGCCGCCCAGCTGTACTGGCCGGCGCTGAACTTCGACACCGCCTGGCTGAGCTTCGGCCGCCTGCGCCCGCTGCACACCAACGCGGTGATCTTCGCCTTCGGCGGCTGCGCGCTGATCGGCACCAGCTTCTACGTGGTGCAGCGCACCTGCCACGCCACGCCTGTTCGTGCGGCCGCCTGGCGGCCTTCGTGTTCTGGGGCTGGCAGGCGGTGATCGTGCTGGCGGCGATCACGCTGCCGATGGGCCTGACCCAGGGCAAGGAATACGCCGAGCTGATCTGGCCGATCGACCTGCTGATCACCGTGGTCTGGGTCGCCTACGGCGGTGGTCTTCTTCGGCACCATCGTCAAGCGCCGCGTACGCCACATCTACGTCGCCAACTGGTTCTACGGCAGCTTCATCATCGCGGTCGCGCTGCTGCACATCGTCAACTCGCTGGCGATCCCGACCAGCCTGACGCACAGCTACCCGCTGTACTCGGGCGCCGTGGATGCGATGGTGCAGTGGTGGTACGGCCACAACGCCGTCGGCTTCTTCCTCACCGCCGGCTTCCTCGGGCATGATGTATTACTTCGTGCCGCGCCAGGCCAACCGGCCGATCTATTCCTACCGGCTGTCGATCGTGCACTTCTGGGCGCTGATCGCCATCTACATGTGGGCCGGCCCGCACCACCTGCAGTACACCGCGATCCCGGACTGGGCGCAGTCGCTGGGCATGGTGTTCTCGCTGATCCTGCTGGCGCCGAGCTGGGGCGGCGCGATCAACGGCGTGATGACGCTGTCCGGCGCCTGGCACAAGCTGCGCACCGACCCGATCCTGAAGTTCATGATCGTGGCGATCTCCTTCTACATGATGAGCACCTTCGAGGGGCCCGATGATGTCGATCAAGACCGTCAACGCGCTCGTCGCACTACACCGACTGGACCATCGGCCACGTGCACTCCGGCGCGCTCGGCTGGGTGGCGATGATCTCGATCGGCGCCATCTACATGCTGATCCCGCGCACGCTGGGGCTGAAGGAGATGGCCTCGATGAAGATGATGGACCTGCACTTCTGGGTGCACACCATCGGCGTGGTGCTGTATGCGGCCTCGATGTGGGTCTCGGGCATCGGCCAGGGCCTGATGAGCCGCGCCGCCAATGCCGACGGCACGCTCACCTATGCCTGGATCGAGATCGTCAAGTTCACCTATCCCTACTACCTGATCCGCTTCGCCGGTGGCCTGCTGTGCCTGACCGGCATGCTGATCATGGCGGTCAACACCGTGCGCACGCTGCGCCTGGCGCAGGCGCAGGCCCATGCCGGCGTACCGGTGCCGCCCGCTCCCGCCGACAACATCCGCGACGGCGGGCACCCCGCCGCCCCAGCGATCGCCTGAGGACGCCATGAGCCACGAGAAACTCGAAACCAACATCGGCTGGATGGCCATCCTGATCGCGGTGGTGATCAGCTTCGGCGGCCTGGCCGAGATCGTGCCGCTGATGTACCAGGCCGAGACCATCAAGCCGTTGCCGGGCGTGAAGCCCTACGCGCCGCTGGAGCTCGCCGGCCGCGACATCTACGTGCGCGAGGGCTGCTACAACTGCCACTCGCAGATGGTGCGCACGCTGCGCTTCGAGACCGAGCGCTACGGCCACTACTCGCTGGCCGGCGAATCGGTGTACGACCGCCCCTTCCAGTGGGGCAGCAAGCGCACCGGACCGGACCTGGCGCGCATCGGCGGCCGCTACTCCGACGACTGGCACCGCGTGCACCTGGATCAACCCGCGCGACCTGGTGCCGGTGTCGAACATGCCCGCCTACCCGTGGCTGGCGAGCGCGCCGGTGGACATCGACGCCATCATCGGCCGCATGCGCGCACTGCGCGCGATCGGCGACCCCTACACCGAGGCCGACATCGAGGGCGCCGCCTCCGCGCTCGACGGCAAGACCGAGCTGGACGCGCTGGTTGCGTACCTGCAGGGCCTGGGCAAGCACGCACCGAGGAACTGACATGACCGCCGGCATCGTCACCGCCATCCTGCTCGCGACCTTCATCGCCGGCACCGCCTGGGCCTTCAGCAAGCGCCGCCGCGCCGAGTTCGAGGCCGCCGCGCGGCTGCCGCTCGAGGAGGACGCGCCGTGACCGGCGCCTGGTCGTGGTACGTGATCGCGCTGGTCGCGATCAACATCGTGGGCTCGGCCTGGCTGCTGTGGTGGACCGCGCGCCGGCGGGCCGGCGACCCGTCGGCCGATGCCACCTCGCATCACTGGGACGGCGACCTGACCGAATACAACAAGCCGCTGCCGCGCTGGTGGATCAACCTGTTCTGGCTGACGATCGTGTTCTCGATCGGCTACCTGGTGCTGTACCCGGGGCTGGGCAACCTGCCCGGCACCGGCGGTTGGAGTTCGCGCAAGCAGCTGGCGGCCGAGCAGCAGCTGGCAGAGCGCCAGCTCGCGAAGACCTATGCGCCCTTCGCCGGGCAGCCGATCGACGTGATCGCGCGCGATCCCGCCGCAGTCGCCACCGGCCAGCGCATCTTCAACAACACCTGCGCCATGTGCCATGGCTCCGACGCGCGCGGCGCCAAGGGCTATCCCAACCTCGCCGACCGCCACTGGCAGTGGGGCGGCACGCCCGACGCGGTGCTCACCAGCATCCTCGACGGACGCAAGGCGCTGATGCCGCCCTTCGCCACCGTGCTCGGCAGCGAAGCCAACGTCACCGCCACCGCGGTGCACGTGCAGAGCCTGTCCGGCATGCGCGTGGACCCGATGCTCGCCGGCACCGGCAAGAACCTGTTCTCCGGCATCTGCGCGGCTTGCCACGGCGTGGACGGCAAGGGCAACGCCGCCATCGGCGCCGCCGACCTGAGCGACGACTACTGGATGTACGGCAACCGCGTCGAGGACATCCGTGCGGCGATCGAGGGCGGCCACAACGGCGAAATGCCGGCGCATCGCCAGGTGCTGGGCGAAACGCGCGCGCGCCTGGTCGGCGCCTACGTGTGGTCGCTTTCGAACCCGCCGACGACGACCGCCGGCGCCGCCGCGCCGGCGCGCGCGGAGCACTGAGCCATGCCTGGCCTGCCGGCCGATCCCTCGCAGGTGCCGCGCGCGAGCGCGGCGCCGGCCTTCGACCATCCACCGCGGCCGCTGGCGCAGCGTCTGGGCGCCATCCTGTGGCCCTCCTTCTTCTCCGCCGGCGTCGCCACCATGGTGTTCTTCGCCTTCGTGGATCCGCTGGCGCTGCGCGACATCAGCCTGCCCTGGCTCTCGATCACGCGCGCCGGCGGCTACACCATCGCCTTCTTCCTGTTCTGGGCCGCCACCGCCGGCTCCAGCCTGTTCACCTGGATCCTGCTGCGCCCGGCCAGCCGCTTCAACGCGCCGGCGCCGCGCGGCTGAGCCGATGACCCGCCCGATCGACAGCACGCTGCTCGACGACGGCGGCGCGATGTACGTTTCCGAGCGCAAGATCCATCCGCGCGACGTGGACGGGCGCTTCCAGCGCCTGCGCCTGCTGGCAGTGTTCGTGCTGCTGGGCATGTACTACGTCTTTCCCTGGCTGCAGTGGCAGGGCCGGCAGGCGGTGCTGTTCGACCTGCCCGCGCGCAAGTTCTACATCTTCGGCCTGGCCTTCTGGCCGCAGGACTTCATCTTCCTGGCGCTCGGGCTGGTGATGGCGGGCCTGAGCCTGTTCTTCTTCACCGCCGTCGCCGGCCGCCTGTGGTGCGGCTACGCCTGCCCGCAGACGGTGTGGACGGAAGTGTTCCTGTGGATGGAGCGCTGGACCGAGGGCGACCGCAACCAGCGCCTGAAGCTGGAGAAGGCGCCGTGGTCGGCGAACAAGCTGCGCCGCAAGGCGTCCAAGCACGCGTTGTGGCTGGTGTTCGCGCTGTGGACCGGCTTCACTTTCGTCGGCTTCTTCACGCCCATGCGCGACCTGGCCGCGCGCCTGGCGCCCTTCGCCTGGAGCGGTTGGGAAATCTTCTGGGTGCTGTTCTATGCCCTCGCCACCTGGGGCAACGCCGGTGTGCTGCGCGAGCAGGTGTGCAAGTACATGTGCCCCTACGCGCGCTTCCAGAGCGCGATGTTCGATCGCAACACGCTGATCATCACCTACGATGCGGCGCGCGGCGAGCCGCGCGGCGCGCGCCGCAAGGGCACGCATCCGGCCGACCAGGGCGACTGCATCGACTGCACGATCTGCGTGCAGGTGTGCCCGACCGGCATCGACATCCGCAACGGCCTGCAATACGAGTGCATCGCCTGCGGCGCCTGCATCGATGCCTGCGACGAGGTGATGGACAAGGTCGGCTCGCCGCGCGGCCTGGTGCGCTACGCCACCCAGAACAGCCTCGAGGGCAAGCCTACGCGCCTGCTGCGCCCGCGCGTGCTCATCTACGGCGGGCTGCTCCTGCTGCTGCTGGCCGGCACGGTCGCCGGCATCGCCCTGCGCCGGCCGCTGATCGTGGACGTGATGCGCGACCAGAAGCTGTTCCGCGAAGTCGCCGGCGGCGCGATCGAGAATGCCTACACGCTGCGCCTGGTCAACAAGGAGGACCGCGCGCACCGCTTCGTCATCCGCCTGGACGCCAGCGAGCCGCTGCAACTGCTCGCGCCGGCGCAGGTGCTGGCGGCGCCGGAGGAAGTGCTCACCGTGCCGGTCACTGTTCGCGCCGCCGCCGGCACGGTGCGCGGCGGCAGCGACATCCGCTTCGTCGTGCAGGACCTGGATTCGGGCCTGGTGGTGGCCGAGCGCTCGCGTTTCTTCGGGCCGGCGCCGCGATGACTACACGCCGCTGGTTGCAGCCCGAGTTGTGGCTGGTGCTGGCGCTGCCGCTGGCGACCATCGCCGGCGGACTGCTGACGTTGCGCGCGGTGGCCGGCGACCTGTCGACCGACGGCGCCGCCGAAAACGTGCGGCGCACGGCGCAGGTGCAGACGGCGGAACTGGATCCCGACTTCGCCGCGGCGCGGCGTGGCCTGTCGGCACGGCTGGTGGTGGATCGCGCGCGCGGGCAGGTGCGGGTGCACATGCCCGCGGCCGCCGCCGGCACCGGCATGGAAGTCTCCTTCCTGCATCCGCTGCAGGCGCGGCTGGACCTGCACGTGGCGCTGCGCGCGCGCGATGGCGGATGGAGCGCGCCCCTGTCGCCCGCGCCCGGCAGCCGCTGGCGCGTGGTGCTGTCGGACCGCGCGCGCAGTTGGCGGCTGGTCGGCACGCTGCCCGCGCGCGGCGGCGAACTGCAGCTGCGGCCGGCGTTGCCGCCGCGGTGAACGCGCGCGCCCAGTCGGTGCTCGCGGCCTGCGCGCATTGCGGCGAGCCGGTGGCCGAGACGGGCGCCAGCTACTGCTGCGGCGGCTGCTCGGCGGCGGCCGAATGGATCGAAGGCGCGGGCCTGGCCGACTACTACCGCCTGCGCGGCGAAGCCGGCAACCGCATCTGGGAACCGACGGTGGACCTTCGCAACTGGGACCGCGAGGACCTGCAGCGCGCGCACGCGCTGGTCGAGGGCGAGGAACGCGAGATCCGGCTCGCGCTCGAAGGCATGCGCTGCGCGGCCTGCGCCTGGCTGGTGGACCGCGCACTGGCGGCGCAACCCGGCGTGGTGGAAGCGGCGGCCAACGCCGCCAGCGGCCGCCTGCGCCTGCGCTGGCGCCCGGCCGAAACGAAACTGTCGACGCTGCTGCAGCGCCTGCACGCGCTCGGCTACCAGGCCTGGCTCGGCGGCGATGGCGGGCAGGCGCGGGCGCGCCGCGCCGAACGCAACGCGATGCTGCTGCGCCTGGGCGTCGCCGCGCTGGTGAGCACGCAGGCGATGATGTTTGCCGAGGCCGCCTGGCTCGACGGCAGCGGGCAGATGCCCGCGGCGACCCGGGACCTGTTCCGTTGGCTGACCTTGTTGCTGACCACGCCGGTGGTGTTCTGGTGCGGCATGCCGATCCTGTCGGGCATGCGCCGCGAGCTGGCCCTGCGCGCGCCGGGCATGGACAGCCTCGCGGGCGTGTCGATCCTGCTGGCCTGGGGCGCGAGCGTGGTGGAAACGCTGCGCGGCGGCGCGCAGGTGTGGTTCGACGCGGCGGCGATGTTCGTGCTGTTCCTGCTGCTGGCGCGCGTGCTCGAGCGCTTCGCGCGCGACCGCGCGGGCGAGCGCAGCGAGTTGCTGGCGCGCGCCCGGCCGGAGCTGGCCTGGCGCCGGCGCGGCGAGACCTGGGAGCAGGTGCCCGCGGCGGAACTGCGCGTCGGCGACGAGGTGCGCGTCGGCGCCGACGCCGCCGTGCCCGCCGACGGCGCCCTGCTCGATCTCCACGGCGAGTTCGACGAATCCTTGCTCACCGGCGAATCGGCGCCGGTGCCGCATCGCCGCGGCGACACCGTGCTCGCCGGCAGCCTGTGCCGCCTGAGCGGTGCGCGTATCCGCGTCGCCGTGGTCGGCGCCGCGACCCGGCTGGCGCAGTTGCAGGCGCTGGTCGAGCACGCGCAGGAGCAGCGCCCGGCGCTGGCGCGCGCGGCCGATCGCGCCGCGCGCGCCTTCGTGCTGCTGATGTTCGCAGCGGCCCTCGCCGCCTTCGTGTACTGGTTGCCGCAGGGCGCCGGGCATGCTTTCCCGATCGCGCTCGCGGTACTGGTCGCGGCCTGCCCCTGCGCACTGGCGCTGGCGGTGCCGGCGACACTGTCGGCGGCCGCGGACGCACTCGCGCAACGCGGCGTGCTGGCGCCGGGCGCCGATGCGATCGAGCGGCTGGGGCGCATCGACGCGGTGCTGTTCGACAAGACCGGCACGCTCACGCGCGGCACGCCGCGGCTGACGGCCATGCAGTGTTTCGCCGGCACGCGCGAGCAAGCGCTGGCGCTGGCCGCGGGCCTGGAGCTCGACAGCCGGCATCCGCTCGCGCAGGCCTTCGGCGCGCGCGCACCGGCAACGCTGACACAGCGCCGCCTGCATCCGGGCCAAGGCGTGGAGGGTTGCTTCGAAGGCCGTCGCCATCGCCTGGGCCGTGCCGACTTCGCCACCGGCGGCGTGGACGATGGCGCGCTGTGGTTGGGGCGCGAGGGCGAGGCGCTGGCGCGCTTCGAAGTCGAGGACGAACTGCGCGACGACGCGCAGCCGACGCTGGCGCGGCTGCGCGCGATGGGCCTGCAATTGCAGGTGGCCAGCGGCGATGCCGAGCCAGCGGTGACGCGCGCCTGCCAGGCGCTGGGCGTAGACGATTTCGCCGCGCGCCTGCTGCCGGCGCAGAAGCTCGAACGGCTGCGCGCCCTGCAGGCGGGCGGCCGCCGCGTGCTCGCGGTCGGCGACGGACTCAACGACGCGCCGTTGCTGGCCGGCGCCGACGTCGCCGTGGCGGTCGGCGGCGGCTCCGCGCTCGCGCAGCGCCAGGCCGACCTGCTGCTGACCGGCGAGCGGCTGGCCCCGCTGGCCGACGCGGTGCTGATCGCCCGCCGCGCGCGGCGCATCCTGCACGCGAACCTGGCCTGGGCCGCGATCTACAACCTGACCGCGGTCGCGTTCGCGGCCAGCGGCGTGATCGCACCGGGCTGGGCGGCGCTGGGCATGGCCGGCTCCTCGCTCGGCGTCACCCTCAACGCGCTGCGCGTCGGCCGAATCGGGAGTGCGCGCGCATGACCATCCTGCTGGTACTGATCCCGGTGTCGCTGCTGCTGCTCGGCATCGCGGTGGCGGTGTTCGCGTGGGCGGTGCGCAGCGGACAGTTCGAGGACATCGAGGGCGCGCCGCTGGATGTGCTCGCCGACGAAGCCTCGCCGCACGCTCGCTCGCCGCGGGAGGCAGGCCGTGCCGATTGACCTGCTGGCCATGGGTGCGGCCCTGCTCGCCGGATTGTTCGGCGGCGTGCATTGCCTGGCGATGTGCGGCGGGCTGGCGGTCGGCTTCGCGGCGCCGCGCGGGAATGGCGCGCTGCGCCATGCGCTGCTGCTCAACGCCGGCCGCATCGGCGGCTACGTACTCGCCGGGGCCATCGTCGGTGGCCTGGGCGCGGCGCTGCTGGGCGTGGCGCGGCAGCCGTGGCTGGCGACCGGCATGCGCGCGCTGGTCGGCGCAGTGATGCTGCTCGCCGCGTGGCGGCTGTTGCGGCCGCAGGCCAGCGACTGGTTCGCCCTGCCCGCGCGCGCGCTGTGGCGCCGCCTGCAACCCTGGCGGGAACCGGCGCTGGCGCGCGCCGGCGCGGCGCGGCCGCTGGTGATCGGCCTGTTCTGGGGCTGGCTGCCCTGCGGCCTGAGCACCACGCTGCTGGCCGCGGCCTGGCTGCAGGCGAGCGCCCTGCACGGCGCCCTGCTCATGCTCGCCTTCGGCCTGGGTACGCTGCCGCTGATGCTGTCGCTGAGCTGGAGCGGTGCGCGGCTGGCGGGACGGCTCGCGCGGCCTGCGGTGCGACACGCCGCCGTCGCGTTGATCGCGCTGTCGGGCCTGGCCACGCTCGCCGGCCCCTGGCTCGCCCACACCCCGGCCCTGCACGGCGTGCTTGCCGCGCTGGGTTGCCGCGCACTAGCCTGAGCGCATGCCTTCCGTAAAGAACCAACGGCCGACGATACCGCTGCTGCTGCTGGCCGTATTCACCGTGGTCTGGATCCTGCTCGCGTTGCAGCCCAGCTACCGCGCCGACTGGCTGCTCGAGAACATGCTGGTGTTCGTCGGCGTGCCGCTGCTGGTCTGGGGCCATCGCCGCCTGCCGCTGTCGAACGCCAGCTACCTGGGGCTGTTCGTGTTCCTGTGCCTGCACGAAGTCGGCTCGCACTACACCTACGCCGAGGTGCCGATCGGCTACGGCTGGTTCGGTGCGAGCCGCAACCACTTCGACCGCCTGGTGCATTTCAGTTTCGGCCTGCTGCTGCTGCCCACCGTGGTCGAAATCCTGCAGGCGCGCGGGCCGCTGCGCGGACTGTGGCGCTACCTGGTCCCGGTCACCTTCATCATGGCCTGCTCGGAGCTGTTCGAGATGATCGAGTGGCAGGCTGCGGAGATCTTCGGCGGCCCGCTCGGCCAGGCCTACCTCGGCACCCAGGGCGACATCTGGGACGCGCAGAAGGACTCGTGCATGGCGATGCTCGGCGCACTGCTGTCGATGGCCCTGCTGCGCGCACTCGCCGCGCGGCGGCCCTGGGGATTGCCCGCGCCCTGAGCCCGGCCGCGACGCCGGGTTGTATGCTTCGTGGCGATGAATGCTTCCACCCACTCCCCGCAGCGCATCCTCGTCGTGGACGATGACGTCGAGATCGGCAAGCTGCTCACGCGCTACCTGAACGGCCAGGGCTTCGAGGTACTGGTCGCGCACGATGGCGTGCAACTGCGCGCGGGCCTGGACGCCGGCGGCATCGACCTGATGCTGCTCGACCTGGGCCTGCCGGACGAGGACGGCCTCAGCCTGCTGCGCAGCTTCCGGCAGGACTGGAGCGGGCCGGTGATCGTGATCAGCGGTCGCGGCGACTCGATCGAGAAGGTGATCGGCCTGGAGCTGGGCGCCGACGACTACGTCGGCAAGCCCTTCGACCTGCGCGAACTGCTGGCGCGCATCCGCTCGGTGCTGCGCCGCGCCGCGCCGCCGCCGGCGGCGGCGCCCGCCCCGGGACCGGCGCCGGTGTTGCAGTTCGATGGCTGGTCGCTCGACCTGCCCGCGCGCCGGCTGCTCGCCGCGGGCGGCGAGGAGGTGCGCCTGACCAGCGGCGAATTCCGGCTGCTGAAGGCGCTGGTCGAGCGGCCGAACGAGGTGCTCTCGCGCGACGAGCTGATGAACGCCCTGCACGGCCGCGACGCCGGCCCCTTCGACCGCGCGATCGACGTGCAGCTCGGGCGCCTGCGCCGCAAGCTCGGCGACGAGGGCAGCAACCCGCGCCTGATCAAGTCGGTGCGCGGCGAAGGTTATTTGTTCGCCGCGGCGGTGCGCCGTGGCTGAGGCACCGTTGTTTCCCGAGTTGTTCGAGTCCGTCCCGGATGCGCTGATCGTGGTCGACGGCAGTGGCTGCATCGTCGCCGCGAATCGCCACGCGGCGCGCCTGTTCGGCTACGCGCAGGACGAATTGCTGGGCCGCAGCGTGGAGCTGCTGATGCCGCCGGCGCTGCGCGATCGCCACCGTGGCCACCGCGCCGGCTACACCGCACGCCCGCGGCCGCGCTCGATGGGCGACACCGACCAGGTGCTGATCGGGCAACGCGCCGACGGCCGGCAGTTCCCCGTCGAGATCGCGCTGAGCCCGATCCGCGATGCGCAGGGTCCGCGCTTCCTCGCCTCGGTCCGCGACATTTCCGAAAGCCAGCGCGCGCGCCAGACTGAAGTGCGCGCGCGCTACGATGCGCTGGTTGCGCGCCTGGGCCAGCTGGCACTGGAGTCGGCGGATGGCGGTACCGTACTCGACGCCGTGCCAGCGCTGCTGGCCGGAACGCTGGGCGTCGAGGCGACGGCGATCCTGCTGCCGCGCGCCTCCGGCGAAGGCGTCGAGATCCGCGCACTGCATGCGCCGGACCCGAAATGGCAGCAGGCGCTGGCGGCTCTGGCCGGACCGGAGGCCTCGCTGTCCACCTTGGTCGGCGAGCGCGAGCGCGGACGCGAGATGCTGGTGGACGCACTGCCGGCTGGCCTGCAGGCGAGCAGCGTGGTCGCGCCGCTGCTCGACCGCGAGCGCGCGGTTGGTGCACTGGTCGTGCTGTCGGCCAAGGCGCATCGCTTCGAACACGACGCCATGCACCTGCTGCGCTCGGTGGCCAACCTGCTGGCGGCGCTGCTGCAGCGCCGCCGCACGGAAGACCAGCTCGCGCATTCGCAGCGCCTTGACGCGGTTGGCCAGCTCACCGGCGGCATCGCCCACGATTTCAACAACCTGCTGACCGTGATGTCCGGCAACCTGCAGTTGCTGGAAGCCGAACTCGGCGACCGTCCCGACCAGCTCGAGCTGGTCGGCAGCGCCTTGCGCTCGGCGGCGCTCGGCGCCGAGCTCACCGCCAAGCTGCTGGCCTTCGCACGCAAGCAGCGCCTGAGTCCGCGTGCAGTCGAGCCGGCCGCGCTGCTGCGCGAAATCGCCGGCCTGCTGCGGCGCACGCTGGGCGAATCCATCCAGCTGGAGGTCGCCTGCAGCGAGTCGCTGCCGACCGCCTTCGCCGACGCCACCCAGCTCGATTTCGCGCTGGTCAATCTCGCCCTCAACGCGCGCGACGCCATGCCCGGCGGCGGCGGCATCACCCTGTCCGCGCACGAGCGCTGGGTCACCGCGGGGCACGTCGAACCGCAACTGCAGCCGGGCCGCTACGTGGTGTTCTCGGTCGCCGACACCGGCGCCGGCATGCCGCCGGAGGTGTTGGCGCGCGCGGTGGATCCGTTCTTCACCACCAAGGACTCGGGGCGCGGCAGCGGCCTGGGCCTGAGCATGGTGTACGGCTTCGCGGCGCAGAGCGGCGGCAACCTGCACATCACCAGCCGGCCGGGCGCGGGCACACGCGTGGACCTGTACCTGCCGGCGCGCAGCGGCATGGAGGCGGCGAGCGCCGCGCCGGCGCTGCCGGTCGTGCGCAGCCTCGGCCAGCTGGTGCTGGTGGTCGAGGACGAGCCGGAGGTGCGCAAGGTGGCGGAATCGCTGCTGCGCTCGATCGGCTACCGCACCATCGCCGTGGCCGATGCGGAAAGCGCGCTCGCGTGCCTGCGCACGCAGCCGGAAATCGAGGTGCTGTTCTCCGACGTCATGCTGGGTGCGGGCATGGACGGCCCGCAACTGGCCGACGCAGCACTGCGCCTGCGGCCGGAACTGGCGGTGCTGCTGACCTCGGGCTACGAACAATCGGCGGGCGCGAGCGCCGCCGCGCATCCCCTGCTGCGCAAACCGTACCGTCGCGAGCAGCTGGCGGCGGCGGTCGAGTCGGCGCGCGCGCGCGCGCAGCCCTGAGAACTCAGGCCGGCGAATCCACCTGCGTGCGCAGGTGCTTGTCACCCGACAGGGAATTGGAGATCAGGCAGCCGGACTCGGCCTTGTGCAGCGCCAGCTCGGCTTGCTCGCGATCGGTCCCGGCGGCCAATTGCAGGCGCGCGCTGGTGTCGAACCGGGTGAAGCGCGAGTTGCCCTCCACGCGGTCGAGGGTACCGGTGACCTCCACCTCAAGCGCCGTCCACTCCAGATTGCGGGCGCGCGCGATGGCGCGGAAGGTGAGCAGGAAACAGTCGGCGACCGCCGCCACCAGCAGGGTTTCCGGCGACCACAGGTCGCCGCGGCCACCGAATTCCAGCGGCGGAGCGGAGGCCAGCGGCGCCAGGCCGGCGCTGGTCAGGCTGACGTCGTCGCTCGGTCCGCCGCGGGCGGCAACGGCGTAGTGATGGGGAAATGCCTTCATGTCTGCAAGCTCCTGCGGGCGGGCCCGCGTCGCGGTCCGGTACCGGGCAGCATGCGCGAGCGCCGCGCGCATCGCCTTGACCGGCATCAACCCGGGCGCACCGGGCGCGATTGCAGCCGCCACGCGCAGCGGGGATGATCCATGTCAACCCGCTCCGCGCCGCCGGCGCGCAGCATCGCAGTCGGTCCCGTGGAGGTCGCGCCATGAACGAGAAGCCCGCAGCCCGCACCACCCAGGCCCTCCGGGATGCGCGCTGGACCGAAACCCTGCGCGACGGCACCCGCGTGGTGATCCGCGGCCTGCAGCGCGTGGACGGCAATCGCGAGCGCACCTTCATCGAGTCGCTGTCGCCACAGACGCTGCGCTTCCGCTTCCTCGGCCAGGCGCACCGGCCCAGCGAGGCGCTGATCGAGCAACTCACCGACCTGGACATGGAGCGCGACGTCGCGCTGGCGGCGGTGGTGCCCAACGATGCCGACGAGCGCATCCTGGGCGTGGCGCGCTACAGCATGGATGAGGAAGGCAACCGCTGCGAATGCGCGGTCACCGTGCTCGACGACTGGCACCGGCGCGGGTTGGGCACCACGCTGATGCGCCACCTGATCGAGGTGGCGAAGGCCAACGGCATCGCCGAGATGTACTCGGTCGATTCCGCGGAGAACTCCGAGATGGGCGAGCTGGCGCGCTTCCTGGGCTTCAGCCGCGAACTGGATCCGGAGGATGCGACGCAGGTGGTGCACCGGCTGCCGCTGGCGCAGGAGTGAACGCGGCCGCCGCCCAGGCGGCCTTCCGCACCCGGCAGCTGACCAAGACCTACCTCGCCGGGGAAGTCGAGGTGCAGGCGCTGCGCGGCATCGACCTGACCCTTTACGAAGGCGAATTCGTGGTGCTGCTCGGCCCTTCCGGCAGCGGCAAATCCACGCTGCTCAACATCCTCGGCGGCCTCGACGTGCCCAGCTCCGGCGAGGCCTGGTACCGCGAGCATGCCCTGCACGGCGCCGGCGAGCGCGAGCTGACGCGCTACCGGCGCGAGCACGTCGGCTTCGTGTTCCAGTTCTACAACCTGATCCCGAGCCTGACCGCACGTGAGAACGTCGCCCTGGTCACCGACATCGCCAGCGATCCGATGCCGGTCGAGGAAGCCCTGGCCAGCGTCGGCCTGACCGAACGCCTCGACCATTTCCCCTCGCAGCTGTCCGGCGGCGAGCAGCAGCGCGTGGCGATCGCCCGCGCCATCGCCAAGCGTCCCGACGTGCTGCTGTGCGACGAGCCCACCGGCGCCCTCGACGCCGGCACCGGCGTGCGCGTGCTGGCGGCGCTGGAGGAGGTCAACCGCAAGTTCGGCACCACGACCCTGGTGATCACCCATAACGCCGACATCGCCCGGCTGGCGCACCGCGTGCTGCAGATGGCCGACGGGCGCATCGCCGGCGAGACGGTCAACGCCCACCGCGTACCGGCCTCGGAGCTGAGCTGGTGAGGATGCTGGCGCGCAAGCTGCGCCGCGACCTGTGGCACCGCCGCGCGCAGGTGCTGGCGGTGGCGCTGGTCGCGGCGGTGGGCGTGGCCAACCTGGTGATGTCGCGCGCGACACTGGAATCGCTGCAGGGCAGCCGCGAGCGCTACTACCGCGAGAACGCCTTCGCCGACGTCTTCGCCGAACTCAAGCGCGCGCCGGAAGCGGTGGCCGCGCGGGTGGCGCGCATCGAGGGCGTGGCGCAGGTGGACACGCGCATCAGCAGTTTCGGGCGCGCCGAGCTGGCCGGCTTCGACGAACCCATCCGCGCGCAGGCGCTGAGCCTGCCGGAAGCGGGCGAACCGCGCATGAACCGGCTGCACCTGCGCCAGGGACGCATGCCGCGCGCTGGCGAGCGCAACGCGCTGGTGCTCAGCGACGCCTTCGCCGAGGCGCACGGCTTGCGTCCGGGCGCGACGCTGACGCTGGTGCTGCGCGGCCGCCGCGCCGCCTTCCGCGTGGTCGGCATCGGCTCCTCGCCGGAGTTCGTCGCCCAGCTCGATCCCGGTTCGATGTTCCCCGATGCGCGCCGCTTCCTGATCGCCTGGCTGCCGCGTCCGGCACTGGCGGCGGCGACCGACCTCGACGGCGCCTTCAACAGCCTGACCCTGGCGCTGGAGCCTGGCGCGCGGCTGGAACCGGTGCTGGCAGCGGTGGATGCCGAGCTCGCGCCCTACGGCGGCGTCGGCGCGATCGGCCGCGAACTGCAGCGCTCGCACCGCTACCTGAGCGAGGAGTTCCGCCAGCTTGGCACGATGGCGCGGCTGTTCCCGGCGGTGTTCCTGGGCGTGGCCAGTTTCGTGCTGTACGTGGTGCTGGCGCGCCTGGTGGCGGGCCAGCGCGAACAGATCGGCACGCTCAAGGCCTTCGGGTACAGCGGCGGCGAAATCCGCGCGCACTTCGCCGGCTTCGCGCTGGTGACCGGCCTCATCGGCGCGCTGCTGGGCATCGCGCTGGGCCTGTACCTGGGCGACGGCATGGCCGACCTCTACCGCGAGTTCTACCGCCTGCCCCGGCTCGACTACGGCGTTTCCTTCGGCGTGCTCGCGCTGGCGTTCGCGATCAGCCTGGGCAGCGCGCTGGCCGGGGCGCTGGCGCCGGTGTGGAGCGCCGCGCGGCTGCCGCCGGCGGAAGCGATGCGGCCGGAGGCGCCGGCCGCGTTCCGGCGCCGGCCGCGTCGCGGTCCCGCGCGCTTCGCGCTCAGCCAGGCGCACCGCCTGATCCTGGGCAACCTGCGGCGGCGCCCGTGGCGGGCGGCGCTGACCTGCCTCGGGCTTTCGGCCGGCACCGCCATCCTGATCATGGCGCGCTTCCAGCACGATGCCATCGGCGAAATCGTGCAGCGCCAGTTCCGCCTGACCGAACGGCACGATGTCGCGGTGAGCTTCGTCGAAGCGCGCGGCGCGGCCGCGCTGCACGAGCTGGAGGCGCTGCCCGGCGTGCTGCGCGCGGAAGCCGTGCGCGCCGTGCCGGTACGCGTGCGCTTCCGCTCCGCCAGCTACGTGACCGTCGCCAGCGCGCTGGACCCGCAGGCGCAGTTGCGGCGCATGCTGGACGCGAACGGCCGTCCCCTGCAGGCGCCCGCCAGCGGCCTGCTGCTCACCGACCAGCTCGCCTCCATGCTCGGGGCGCGCGTCGGCGACCTGGTCGAACTGGAAGCGCTCGACGGCCGCAAGCAGCGCGTGCGCGCGCGGCTCGCCGGGCTCAGCCGTGAACCCTTCGGCGTGCAGGCCTACGCGCCCGCCGCGTCTCTGGCCGCCTGGTTCGACCAGCCCGGCCAGGTATCGGGCGCGCTGCTGAGCGTGGACAGCCGCCACCTGCCCGAGCTGCTCGCGGAACTGCACCGGCGGCCCGGCGTGGCCGCCGTGGACCAGCGCCTGCTCGGCATCCGCAATTTCACCGAGGGCATGGCCGACATGATCCTCACCTTTACCCTGATCGCGACCAGCTTCGGCATGGTGATCACCGCCGGCGTGGTCTACAGCAGCGCGCGCGTGGCGCTGTCGGAACGCGCGCGCGACCTGGCCAGCCTGCGCGTGCTCGGCTTCACCGCCGACGAGGTCGGCTACCTGCTGCTGGGCGAACTGGCCTTGCTGGCGGTGCTGGCGGTCCCGCTGGGCCTGGCCCTGGGCCACGGCCTGATCGCGCTGCTGGTGCTGGGCTTCGATTCCGACCTGTTCCGCATTCCGCACGTGGTCGGACCCGCCAGCCACGCCTTCGCCGGCGCGGTGACGCTGGCCACGGCGCTGGCCTGTGCCGCGCTGGTGCGCCGGCGCGTCGAGGCGCTGGATATGATCGGCGTGCTCAAGGCTCGCGACTGAAGGCCAACCACGATGCCCACTTTCCGACTTCCTTCACGCTGGCTCTACCTGCTGTTCGCGCTGGCGTTCGCGGCGCTGGTGGCGTGGGGGCTGTGGCCGCGCGCGCAGCCGGTGGAGACCGCGCGCGCCGCCTTCCAGCCGCTGGTGGTGGGCTTCAGCGAGGAAGGACGCACGCGCGTGCGCCAGCGCTTCGTGCTCAGCGCGCCGGTGGACGGGGAACTGCAGCGCATCGCGCTGGCGCCCGGCGATGCCGTGCGCGCCGGCCAGCCGGTGGCCGCGCTGCATCCTTCGCGCGCCGCGTTGCTCGACCCCGCGACGCGCGCCGATGCCCAGGCACGCCTGCAGGCGGCCGAGGCCGAGCGCGCCGCCGCCGCCGCCGGACTGGAGGCGGCGCTCGCCGCCAGCACGCAGGCGCAGCGCTCGGCCGCGCGCCTGGAAGCGCTCGCGCGCGCGCAGCAGGTGTCGCGCGAGCAGCGCGACCAGGCGCGCAGCGAGCAGGAGGCGGCGGCGGCGCGCGTGGGCAGCGCGCGGGCGCTGCTGCAGGCCGCGGCCAGCCGCCGCGACGCCATCCGCGACTCGCTCGCCCTGCAGGGCTCGGGCCGCCGCGACGGCGTGCCGCTGTCGCTGGCGGCGCCGGTCGATGGCCGCGTGCTGCAACGTTTCGTCGAAAGCGAAGGGCCGGTGCGCGCTGGCCAGCCGCTGCTCGAGCTGGGCGATCCGCGCGACCTCGAGGTGGTGGTCGAAGTGCTGACCGCCGACGCCCTGCGGCTGCGTCCCGGCACGCCGGTGCAGCTGCGCGCGGGCGACGAACAGCAGGCGCTGCGCGGCCGCCTGCGCGTAGTGGAACCGGCGGCCTTCACCAAGGTGTCCGCGCTCGGCGTGGAAGAGCAGCGCGTGCGCGCGATCGTCGAGCTGCCGGGGCCGCAGCCGGCGCTGGGCGACGGCTACCGCGTGGACGCGCACTTCCAGGTGTGGGCGCGCGAGCGCGTGCTGACGGTGCCGGTGGCGGCGCTGTTCCGCGATGGCGAGGCCTGGGCGGCCTATGTCGTCGAAGGCGGCCGCGCGCACCGCCGCCGGCTCGGCATCGGCCAGATCGGCGAGGCGCGCGCCGAAGTCACCGCCGGCCTGTCGGCGGGTACGGAACTGGTGCTTTATCCGGGCGACGATGTCCGCGACGGCGATCGCGTGGCGCCGCGCACGGTGCCGGCGCGCAAGGCCGCCGGCAAGTAGCTTCGCGGGCGCGGCTTCAGTCGGTCGCGCACACGCGCGTGCCGGCGCGGCCGGCAACCAGCGCCTCGGCCTCGCCGGCGGCGCCAATGATCGCCACGCTGCCGCGCGTGGCCGCAAACCGCGCCGCCGCCGCCAGCTTGGCGCCGAGCGAATGCGCGGCGAAGCCCTGCGCCGCCACGCGCGCCGGATCGATCGCGGCGATGCGCTCGCGCATCGCGGGGCCGTCGGCGTAGACCGCATCCACGTCGGTGAGCAGCAACAGCAGGTCGGCGCCCAGTTCGGTCGCCAGGCAGGCCGCCGCCGCGTCCTGGTCCAGCGTCGCCTGGCTATGCACCATGCGCCCGTCCGCCGCCAGCGCGACCGGGATGCAGGCCACGCACAGCAGCACCGAGGCGTCCTGCGCCAGCCGCCGCAGCGCTTCCATTTCCACGAAGTGGCAAGGCGGCGCCGCGCCGGCCTCGCCCGCTCCCACCACGGCCTGCGCCTGCGTGGCCACGACCTCGGTCTGCGGCAGTTCGTTGCGCAGCTCGCGCGCCAGCAGGTGTCCGACCGCGCCGGCGACGGTGGCGGCGTCCAGGTCGGGCGGCAGCCCCGGGGGCGCCGTGCTCGTGCTGGCGCCCTGGTGCAGCACCAGCAGGCGATGGCTGCGCGCGACCGCCGCCAGCGCGGCCGCGACGGCGCGCGCGCGTGCCTCCAGCGCCTCCGGGCCGGGGTCGGGGAAGGCGGAGGCACCCAGTGCGGCAACGACGAACATGCGCGGCTTCTCCGGATGGCTGGGGGCGTGATGGCATCCTCGCGCCACCGGCCGCGCGCGCATTGACCCTCGTCAATCCGCCGTGGGTCCGATTATCGTGATATGTAGCGGCCGGGCATGCGCCCGCCGCCGAGCGCCCGACGAATGTCTCCCGGACCCCGCCATCGCCTGCGCCTTGTTCGCGCCTTCATCGATACCTACCAGCAGCCGGTCGTGTTCATGCACCGCGACTGCCCGGTCTGCCGCTCCGAGGGCTTCAGCGCGCTCACCCGCGTGCGCATCCGCTGCGGCGAGCGCGAACTGATCGCCACCCTGAACGTGGTCACCGACGGCCGCTTCGGCCGCGACGAAGCGGCCCTGTCCGAAGCCGCCTGGCTGGCGCTGGCGCCGGCAGCGGACGACTGGGCCGAACTCGGCCACGCCGAGCCCGCCTCCTCGGCGCCGGCGCTGCGCGCCAAGGTGTTCGGCGCGCGCCTGGGCGACGCGGAGATGCTCGCGCTGATGCAGGACACCGTGCACAACCGCCTGTCGGACATCGAACTCGCGGCCTTCGTCACTGCCTGTGCGGGCGAACGCCTCGACTTCGCCGAGACGCTCGCGCTCACGCAGGCGATGGTCGCGGTCGGGCAGCGGCTGGACTGGGGCGGTGGCCCCGTACTCGACAAGCACTGCGTCGGCGGGCTGCCCGGCAACCGGGTGACGCCGATCGTGGTGGCGATCGTCGCCGCGGCCGGCTACCGCATTCCCAAGACCTCCTCGCGCGCGATCACTTCCCCGGCCGGCACCGCCGACACCATGGAAGTGATGGCGCCGGTGGCGCTCGACCTGGCGGCGATGCGCCGCGTGGTGGACGCCGAAGGCGGCTGCGTGGTCTGGGGCGGCACCGTGCGCCTGAGCCCGGCCGACGACGTGCTGATCCGCATCGAGCGGCCGCTGGATTTCGACAGCGACGGCCAGCTGGTGGCGAGCATCCTGTCGAAGAAGCTGGCCGCCGGTTCGACCCACGTGCTGATCGACATGCCGGTAGGGCCGACCGCCAAGGTGCGCTCGGCCGAGGCCGCGATCTCCTTGAAGGCGCGCCTGCTGGCGACCGCGGATGCGCTCGGCCTGGCCGTGCGCGTGGTGCAGACCGACGGCACGCAGCCGGTCGGATTCGGCATCGGCCCCGCGCTGGAGGCGCGCGACGTGCTGCAGGTGCTGCGCCGCGAACCCGGGGCGCCGCCGGACCTGCGCGAGCGCTCGCTGGCGCTGGCCGGCGAAGTGCTGGACCTCGCGCCCGGCACGGTGCCCGGCAGCGGCCGCGCGCGCGCCGAAGTGCTGCTCGACTCCGGCGCGGCGTGGAAGAAGTTCCACGCCATCTGCGAGGCGCAGGGCGGCTTCACCGAGCCGGTGGCCGCGGCATTCCATCAGCCGGTGCACGCCACCGGCCATGGCCGCGTGCGCAGCATCGACAACCGCCGGCTGGCCAAGGTCGCCAAGCTGGCCGGCGCGCCCGGCGCGCTGGTGGCGGGCCTGGACTGCCGCCTGCGCATCGGCGACGCGGTGCGCAAGGGCGACGTGCTGTTCCAGGTGCACGCGCGCAGCCGTGGCGAGCTCGAGTACGCGCTCGACTACGCGCGCATGCACCCGGACATCTTCCTGCTCGGGGAAGCGCCGTGAGCCGCGTGCTGCTGCCCTTCCCCGCGCAGCGCGGCTTCGCGCAAGGGCTGGCGCCGGCTCTGCGCGCGCGCGTCGGCGAGCTGGGCTGGCGCCGTTTTCCCGACGGCGAATCGCTGGTCACGCTCGACACGCAGCTGCGCGACGCCGACGTCGCCATCGTCGCCAGCCTGGACCGTCCC
Organism: uncultured Gammaproteobacteria bacterium; assembly: GCA_963707625.1. Classification (GTDB taxonomy): domain Bacteria; phylum Pseudomonadota; class Gammaproteobacteria; order Xanthomonadales; family Xanthomonadaceae; genus Arenimonas. The sequence goes on along the minus strand of CAVPQV010000012.1, from coordinate 757 downwards.
GACGAAATCGCGCTCGCGCTCAACTTCGCCGCCGCCACGGCGCGCGAGTTCGGCGCCCGCTCGGTGGGACTGGTCGCGCCCTACCTCGCCTACATGCGCCAGGACTTCCGTTTCCAGCCCGGCCAGGCGGTAAGCGCGGGACTGTTCGCGCGCTGGCTGGACAACGACTTCGACTGGCTGGTCACGGTGGACCCGCACCTGCACCGCATCCATGCGCTCGACGCCGTGTTCTCGATCCCGGTGCGCAACGTCGCCGCCGCGCCCGCGGTCGCGGCCTGGATCCGCGCGCAGCATCCGGACGCGGTCGTGGTCGGTCCCGACTCGGAAAGCGCGCAGTGGGTCGCAGGCGATCGCCGGCCTGGCCGGCGTGCCCTGGCAGGTGCTGGAAAAAGTGCGGCATGGCGACCGCGAGGTGAGCATCGAGCCGCCGGCCAGCTTCCCGCCCGGCCGGCGACCGGTGATCGTGGACGACATCGCTTCCACCGGCCGCACCCTGCTCGCTGCCATCGCCGCCCTGGCCGCGGTCGGCGCGCCGGCGCCGGTGTGCGTGGTCACGCACGCGATCTTCGCCGACGATGCCTGCGCGCGGCTGCTGTCGGCCGGCGCGCTGCGCGTGGTCAGCACCGACACCATCGCGCATGCCTCGAATGAAATCGGTGTCGGCGCGCTGGTCGCGGCGGCCGCCGATGAACTGTTCGCCGCCGACGAACCCGGCGAGGAGGATGCGGAGGTCTGGTTCGACGACGGCGAGCCGGCA
>CAVPQV010000011.1:0-22317 GCA_963707625.1 uncultured Gammaproteobacteria bacterium | reverse complement strand
CCCTAGCCGCGGCAGGGGCCGGGTGGTGGCGCGCTTGCGCGGTTAGGGCGTATTCGCCGCGTCGGCGGGCGCGCTGTCGAGGATATCGGTGTCCACTTCGGTGCCGGACGCGGCGGGCATGTCGGTCACGACGACGGTGGTTCCGGGGCTGATGCTGTCGTAAAGCAAGCGCGCGAAGCCGGATGAAACGCGGATCCTGCCGTACATCTGCTCCACGCTCGGATCCGGCGCCGGCGTCGCGCCGAACGAGACCTGCAACCAGCGCAGGCGTGGCTTGCCGGGTACGTAGCGGCTCTCCTCGCCGGCGACGCCCGCCTGCAACTGCAGCACGGAGGTGCCCACCGGCACCTCGCCTTCGAACTCGATGTGCGCGGTGCCGATCTGCACGCCGTTGCGCAGCACGCGCAGGCGCCGGTCGGCACTACTCACCAGGATCGTCAACGGGCCGGAAGGCGCGGCCTCGGGCGACCATTCGAAGGACTCCAGCGAAGCCAGTGAAGCCCGCGGGGACAGAGACGGGGACGGGGACGCTGTCGTCGGGGCGGACAGCGGCGGCGCCAGCCAACCCGGATGGACCCATTCCGGCGTGTGCGCGCGATCGTCGGAGACGACCACGGTCATACCCAGGTCGGTGACATCGAAAAGCCGGCGCGCGAACTCCAGCGGCAGGCGAATGCATCCGTGCGACGCCGGGTAGCCCGGCAGCCGGCCGGCATGCAGCGCCACGCCGCCCCAGGTCAGTCGCTGCATGAAGGGCATGGGGGCATCGTCGTAGAGGCTGGAGTAATGCACCTTGCGCTTCTGCAGCACGGTGAACACGCCCGCCGGCGTCTCGTTGCCGGGCTTGCCGGTGGACACGGTGCTGACCGCGATGCGCACGCCGTTCCGGTAAAGGTAGGCGCGCTGCTCGGGGATGCTCACCACCATCAGCAAGGGACCGCTCGGCGCGGCCTCGGGATGCCAGGCAAAGGCGCCAGGCTGCAGCCGCTGCGGGTCGAACTCGACCGTGGCCGGATCGGCATGGACCATGCCGCCCGCAAGCAGCGCGACAAGGCACAGGCACAACAGCGCGAGCAATCTCGACATTGGCGATTCAGTCGCCCGGCGGCGGCGACGGGGGGGACGCCTGTTCGGTACGCGCTTCACCACGCCGCGGCGCCGCGGGCGCGGGACAACCGATGCCCTGGCCCAGGCCCTTGAGGTAGGCGCGGCGGATGTTTCCCGCCTCGCGCGCCGCCAAGACCTTGCGCTCGCGGCGCTCGGCGCCCGACAGGCGCCGGACCCAACCGAAGTAGGGGATCGCGGAGCGGACGCCAGCGACCACCAAGCGCAGGCCGAGGTCGTTGCGATCCGCGCTCGGCGGGTCGACGTCGGCGTCCGGGCCGAGCGCCGCGTCCAGCGCTTCGATTTCGGAACCGAGGCCGCCGCAGTCTCGCGTCGTTCGGTTCGGCATAGGGCTCAAGCAGCGCCTGCAGCAGCACGCCCGGCAACTCGTGGCGGGTCAGGTCGAGGCTTCGCATCGGGGAACTCAGGGCCTGGCTCGATGCCGCCGAGGGCGGCGGGCGGGCGGGGGTGGCGTGCGGCGGCCGGGTGGCGGTGTTGCTGGCGCAGCCGACGGCACCCAGCATCACGATCAGCAAGGGCACGAGTCGGCACGGGTGCCGGCGGACCGGCATTGGCCGGGCCTCAGGCCGCGCGCAGCGCGGCGGTCGCGTTGCAGGCGAGCAGCGCCCGCAGTCCTTCCGCATCGCGCAGCTCGACTTCGCGCCCGTCGATCCCGATCAGCCCGAGCGCCTGCAGCTTCGACATCGCGCGCACCACCGTCTCCAGCTGCAGCGCGAGGAAATTGCCGATCTCCGAGCGCGTCATGTGCAGCGACAGCTTGCTGGCGCTGAAGCCCATGGACTGCATGTGCGCCGATTGCTCGAGCAGGAAGGCGACGACGCGCTTTTCGGCGCACAGGCTGCCGGTGGCCAGCATCCACTGCCAGTCGCGGCGGATCTCGGCAGCCAGCGCGCTGGCGAGCTGCTGCTGGAAAACCGGGCCGGCGGCAGCGAGTTGCTGGCGGCTGAACTCCCAGATTTCGCCGAGCGACAGCGCCACCGCGTCGCAGGCGTAGAGCGGCTCACCCAACGACTCCATGCCGACCAGGTCGCCTCGCATGCGGAAGCCGGTGATGCGCTCGCGCCCATCGTTGCTCGCGATGCTGGTCTTGAACACGCCGGAGTTGACCAGGAACAGCGAGCCGGCCGCCTGGCCGGCGCGGAACACGTGCGCCTTGGGCTTGAGCAGGCGGCGCCTGGGCTCCAATGCCTGCAGCGCAGCGGCCAGCGTGCCCGGGGCCGCCTCGCGGGTCCATGCGGCGTGGCTGGCGGATTCGGAGCAGCTGCTGGCGTCGAACATCGGAGTTCCCCTGCCTTGGTCGGTATGGACGCAGGCTAGCGCGCCACCCCGGCGCGGCCGTGTCGGGGTGGTAACGGCGTGTAACAGCCGGTAACAGGCGGCCGACCTGGAGGCGTGCGGAGATTGATCCGCGTCAATGGCGGGCCGCGACGGCGCCGCTATCGTGGTCCCGTAATCCGGGAGGCAGAAGCGCATGGATCGGGTAGCGGGAAAGGTCTGCATCGTCACTGGCGGGGCGCTCGGCATCGGCCGCGCCTGCGCGTTGCGACTGGCGGAGGAAGGCGCGCGCGTCGCCGTTTTCGACATCCTCGATGACGAAGGCCGCAAGCTGGTGGATGAATTGCGCCACCGCTCGCTGGAGGCGGACTACTGGCACGTGGACGTGTCCCGCGAGTCGCAGGTGCGAAGTGCGATCCAGGGCGTGGCCGAACGCTTCGGCGCCGTGGACGTACTGGTCAACAACGCCGGCATCGCCGGCGCCAACAAGCCCACGCACGAGCTGACCGAAGCCGAGTGGGACCTGGTGCAGGCGGTGAACGTCAAGGGCGTGTTCCTGTGCACCAAGCACGCGATCCCGCACCTGCGCCGCGCCGGCCGCGGCAGCATCATCAACCTGTCCTCGATCTACGGCCTGGTCGGCGCCGGCGACGTGCCGCCCTACCACGCCTCCAAGGGCGCGGTGCGCATGATGAGCAAGAACGATGCGCTGACCTACGCCGCCGATCGCATCCGGGTCAACTCGGTGCATCCGGGTTTCATCTGGACGCCGATGGTGGAGGGCTTCCTGCGCGACGGCGGCGCCGCCGATCCCGCCGCCGCGCGCGGGTCGGTGGACGCGCTGCATCCGCTCGGGCATATGGGCGAGCCCGACGACATCGCCTGGGCGATCGTCTACCTGGCGTCGGAAGAATCCAAGTTCGTCACCGGCACCGAGCTGGTGGTGGACGGCGGCTACACCGCGCGTTGAGCGCACCTGCCTGAGCACGAGGACCAACGCCATGCAACCCATCGAGCCGCTCCCCAGCTGGCAGGCCTGGAACCTCGACGGCGAATTCCCGCGCTGGCGCGACTGCCTGCGCGATGGCACCCCGGTGCTGGTGCGCCCGCTGGGCGAGGACGACGCCGAGGCCGAGCGCGAATTCCTCGAATCGCTGTCGCCGGAAAGCCGCCGCTTCCGTTTTCTCGGGCAGATCGGCCACCCGACCGAGGAGATGATCCGGCGCATGACGCATGTCGAGTCGCCGCGCGACTTCGCCTTCGCCGCCCTTGCCACCATTGACGGCCAGGAACACCTGGTCGGTGTCAGCCGCTACGGCGGCAGCGCCGACGGCAGCGAGTGCGAGGCGGCGGTGGCCGTTCGCGACGACTGGCAGAGCCGCGGCGTCGGGACCTTGCTGCTGGCGCACCTGCTGCAGGTGGCGAAGGGCCGCGGCATCAAGCGCATGTGGTCGATCGATGCCGCCAGCAACACGCGCATGGACGAACTGGGGCGCTACTTCGGCTTCGAGCGCCGCACCGATCCACAGGACGCCACCCAGGTCATCCACAGTCTCTGGCTGGACTGAGCGGGGACGCCCGCGTCGCCGGGCGCGTCCGGAATCCGCGCCAATTCGCGTTGTTTCGGCACACGGATTCGAACGGACCCCAGTGAACGCCTACCCGCACCGCCCCACGCACCTCGCCGCCTGCGCCCTGCTGCTGGCCTGCGCGCCGCTCGTCCTGGCCGCCGCGCCGCCGCCCGCCACTGCGCCTGCCAAGCCTGCCGCGCCGCTGGCTGCGGCTGCGGCGCCCGCCGCCGACGCGGCGCTCCCCGCCGCCCCCTTGCCCCCACCGCCGCCCGGCGTGCTGGACAGCGAGCCGCTCAAGCCCGGTGAGTTCGCCTGGCAGCCGCAGATGGCGACCGACGGACCCTTGCTGGTGGTGGTCAACATCCGCGAGCAGATGGCGTACGTGTACCGCAATGGCCTGCGCATCGGCCGTTCCACCGTCAGCACCGGCAAGACCGGACACGAGACGCCGACCGGCGTCTTCACCATCCTGCAGAAGAACCGCGAGCACTACTCGAACCTCTACAACAACGCGCCGATGCCCTTCATGCAGCGGCTCACCTGGGACGGCGTCGCGCTGCATGCCGGCAAGCTGCCTGGCTACCCGGCCTCGCACGGCTGCGTGCGCCTGCCCTATGCCTTCTCCGAGCTGCTGTTCGGCGCCACCACCACCGGCGTAACGGTGGTGATCGCCAACGACACCGGCGTCGCCCCGACCGTCGTCGCCGACACCATGCTGGCGTCCAGCCCGCTCGCGGCCAAGGTCGAGGCAGCCTGGGAAGGCGCCTGGACCTGGACGCCGGAGCGCGCGACCGACGGCATGTTGACGATCGTGGTCAGCACCAGTGACCGCACCATCCACGTGCTGCGCAATGGCGTCGAGATCGGCCGCGCGCGCGTCAGCCTTTCCGGCCCGCCGCCCGCCGGCACCACCACCTACGTGCTGCTCGATGGCCGCAGCGAGTTTGCCAGCAAGATCGTGCCCGGTCGCCCGGCCTTGCGCTGGCAGGCCGTCGGCGACGGCGCGCAACCGGATCGCGAGGAACCGCTGGCTGGCGACTTCGCCTCGCGCGTCAACGTCCCCGCCGACTTCACGCAGAAAGTTTATGACCTGCTGCGTCCCGGCGCTTCGGTGGTGATCACCAGCGAACCGCTGCGGCGCGCGGAAGCCGGCTCGCCGCTGACCGTACTGCGCGCGGACGAATCGGCCGAAGCCGCGGCCGCGCCGCGCGGGCCGGTCGCACCGGTGTCGGCGGCGGCGCCGGCACTGCCGGTCAACTGATCAGCGCACGATCGCGTAGTTGCGCGCGTCCTCGCGCCAGGGGGGCGTCGCCGCGATCGCCGGCAACACCTGCGCCGGCTCCGCCACCAGCGACCACATCTGTGCGTGCTCGGGATTGAGGAACTTCTGCTCGATCACCTGCTGCAGGAACACCTGCAGCGGGCCGTAGAAACCGTGGGTGTCGAGCAGCAGGATCGGATTGAAATACAGCCCGAGGCGCTTGAGGGTGATCGCCTCGAACAGTTCCTCCAGCGTGCCGCAGCCGCCGGGCAACGCCACCACCGCATCCGAGCCGGTCAGCAGCTTGTGCTTGCGCTCGCGCATGTCCTCGACCAGGTCGAGGTGGGTCAGGCCGGGGTGGCCCCATTCCAGGTCGGCCATGAACTTCGGCAGCACGCCGATCACTTCGCCGCCGCGCGCCAGCGCGCCGTCGGCCAGCGCGCCCATCAGTCCCTGCGAGCCGCCCCCGTAGACGATGCTGCAACCGGCGTCGGCCAGCATTTCGCCCAGCGCGCGCGCCGCGTCCACGTACACCGGCGCGGCCTGGGGACTGGAGGCGGCGTAAACACAAATGCGCATGCAACACCCGTGTTGGAGCGGCCTTCGGCCGCGACTTCATTCTACCCCTGCAGCTCAGTCCCGGATCGCGCGCGAAGACCAGTGGATGTGCACGATGCGCCAGGCGCCCGCCGTTGCCCGAAGCACCATGGTCTCGGTGTTGGCGTAGCGCACGCGCTTGCCGTCCACCATGCGCTCGGTGCGGCTCTCGCTCAGCACCCAGGCCAGTCCAGCCTGCGCCGACGCTCGGCGATAACGCAGTGACTGCCGCGCGCCCTTGAGGAAGGCGGCGTCGGCGGCCGCGTGCCCACCCATGTATTCATCGCGCGAACGCTCGACGCCGCCGCTTTCCAGCACCACCAGCGCCGGATCCAGCAGCGCCTTCGCAGCCTCCAGTTCGCCCGCGGCAATGGCTTTCGAAAATGCGTCCACCACCTGCACCGCGGGCGCGGCTTCCGGGGCGACGTCCTGCAGCACATCCACACCCTCACCCGCGCTTGCCTTCGGCGGGAAATCGCGGAACATGCCGCGCACTGCCGCCATCGCGTCGCGGTCGATCTGCGCCGGCGAGTCGGGGACCGTGCCTTCCGCCGTCGCCCGCCACACCGCCCGCTTCGTGTCCACGTCGAACATGTCCAGCACCAGCGTGCCCACCCTGTAGTTGTGCAGGTGGACCTGGCGAAGTCCGTCGCCGGCCTTGCCGCTTCCGCGCCAGCTCCAGTCATCCCAGCCCGGGCCATCGTAGAAGGCGTCGAGGGTCTGTTCCTCATGCGCCGAGACATTCCCGACCAGCACGACATCCGCGTCCGGCTCCAGCACCTGCTGCCACCCCCGGCCGAGCAGTTCGGCGTCGATCGCGGCCACGACCCGCTGCTTCAGCAACGGATTCGCGATCGGCGGCGGCTGCCGCCACGCGTACGCGCGGTAGCCGCTGAAGTCGGCGGCGGGATCATGGTCGGTCTGCACGACGGGACCGGATGCACAGGCGGCGAGCAGGCAGGCCGCGAGCAGGACCGGGATCGATTTCATGGCAGCCACTCGCAGCGGGGACGATCCGAAGCATGGGCGTTCCACGGCCGCAGAGATTGACGGCGGTCAAACCGGGCATCGGGTTCGCCCGTTTGATCCTGGTCAACACGGGCAGGCGGCCTCGCGCCGATGCTGCAAGCTGGCGTTGCTCGCGGCCAGGGGGGTCAGTGGCGCACGAGCCTCAAAGTACACCGTCGCCGGAATCCGGCGACCATGGCACGGACCGCGACGCACTGACCGGCCTGCCGGGTCGCGCCGGCCTGCGTGCGCGCTTCAACGCAGCGACGGCCGTGGCGCAACGCGATGGCAAGCGCCTCGCCATCCTGTTCCTCGATCTGGACAGGTTCAAGGAGGTCAACGACGACCTGAGTTACAGCGTCGGCGATGCCGCGCTTCGACGCGTGGCCGAATGCCTGGACGCGTCGGTCGGGGGCCCGGGGGCCGTCAGTCGACACGGTGGCGACGAGTTCGTGATCCTGCTGGCCGGGCTGTCCCGGCCGGCAGATGCCGCCCGCGTCGCGGAAGATCTCCTGCGCAGCCTGATGGCGCCGCAACGCATCGGCGAGCACGAGGTCCGCCTGTCGGCGAGCATCGGAATCAGCATCTACCCCGATGATGGTCGCAGCCTCGAAGCACTGATCCACCGCGCCGACGCCGCGATGTACCAGGCCAAGCGCCAGCGCCCTGGCTCCTGCCGGTTCCATGGCGCGGACCAGCCGGCCGGAGACCGGGAACGGCGGCGCCAGAGCCAGCTACAGGAATCCAACGAGCAACTGCTGCTCGCCGTCATGGCCGCCCGGGAAATGCAATTGGCCGCCGAGCGCGCGCTCGACGAGCAAACAGCGCTGTTGGCAAGGGTGGCGCACGAGCTGCGCAATCCACTCACCCCGATCTCCATGGCGGCATCGCTGCTGGAGCGGGCCGACGCGCTCGAACTGCCGCGGCTGCGCGCCGTGATCGAGCGCCAGGTCGAGCACGTCTCGCGCCTGGTCGGCGACCTGCTCGATCTGTCGCGCGCGCAGGCCGGGAAGCTGCGCCTGCAGCGCGCGGTGGTGGACGTGTGTGGCCTGATCGCCGAGGTGCTCGAGTCGTGCCGGCCGGCGCTGGAAGCCCGGCGCCAGCGCCTGGTCGTCGATCTGCACGAGCAGCCCCTGCTCGTGGACGGCGACCGCGTTCGCCTGGACCAGATCCTGTCCAACCTGATCGACAACGCCTGCAAGTACACCCCAGCGGAAGGCACGATCACGGTGGCGGCGCGCAGCGCCGGGCCCGATGTAGTCGTCAGCGTTTCCGACACCGGCATCGGCATCGGCGCGGACACCATTGCCACCATATTCGAAGCATTCGTGCAGGATTCCCGCGCCACGGATTTCAATGGCGCCGGGCTGGGCATCGGACTGACGGTGGTGCGCGAACTGGCGGAAGCCCACGGCGGGAAAGTGCAGGTCTTCAGCGCGGGCGAGGGGCACGGCAGCGAGTTCGTGCTGACCCTGCCGCGGCATGGGACCGCCGCCGTCACTGCGGAGTAAGCACACTCGCGGTCCGCAACGGCCGCGGCCTCAGGATGCGTGGCCGCGCAGCGCCTCGACCTCGCGACGCAGCGCCGCCAGCTCGGTCTCGAGGGCCTCGACCCTTGCTTCGAGCGCGCCGCGTTTCGACGCGACGGGCGCGTCGTCGCCGCCGCCCGCGTAGTCGTCCATCGAGACCGGCCCGCACAGCAGGTGCATGTAACGATCCTCGCGCTGGCCGGGCGCGCGACCGAGCTTGAGCACCAACGCCGGCGAACGCTCGCCCAGCCGCTCCAGGGTGTCGCGGATCTCGTCGAGCCCCGCGGGCGCGGCCAGGCGCTCGCTGCGCGAATGCAGCTCGGCCAGCGTCTGCGGCCCGCGCAGCAGCATCACCGCCAGCAGCGCCTGCTGGCGCGAGGTCACCGACCAGGTGCTGGCGAAACGGTGCTCGTAGCGCTGCGCGCGCGCGCCATGCACGGCGCGCACCAGGCCCTTGCCCTCCATCTCGCGCAGGGCATGGCCGACGTCGCCCGGCTCCAGTTCCATCACCGGCTCGCGGTTGTTCTTCTGGTTGCAGGCCATCAGCACCGCGTTGGCGGTGAGCGGATAGGCTTCCGGGGTGGTCGCCTGCTTCTCGATCAGGCAGCCGAGGATGCGCGCTTCGATCGCGCTGAGCGGCGACAGCGCGCTGGCGCCGGATCCGCCCGGGGTTTCGTCCAGGGACATGCAAGGCTCGAGTGGAGAACGGCCCCCATTATGCCCCTGCGTCAGTCGGCGCCCGGCTTCCCCGGCTCGGGAGCGAGCGCACGGTCGTAGCGCTGCGCCGCCACTTCGCTGGCGCGGACCTCCCCGCCCGGGTTTCCCCAGCTGTTGTAGACGAAGGTCAGCACGTCCGCCACTTCCTCGTTGCTGAGCTGGAACAGCTGCGGCATGGCCGAGTCGTAGCTACGGCCATGCACGCGCAACTCGCCCTTCAGACCGTGCAGGACCACGGCGATGGCACGCTCCGGTCCCTTGGCCAGGAAGTCGGAGCCCGCCAGCGGCGGGACCTCGTCCCGCACACCGGTGCCGTCGGCTTGATGGCATTGCGAGCAGTTGGCTGCATACAGGATTCGGCCTGCCTCGATCTGCTCGTCCCTGGTCGGCGTTTCGCCGCGTGACGGGGCCTGCGCACTGCCGTCCGACGGCGCCGCGAAAGCCGCCAGTGAAAGCAGTGAGGCGGCTGCCGACGCCAGCACGACCGCCTTCGCCATTTCCGCGCTTCGATCCACCATTGTCGAACCCTCGCGCAACCGCGTCGCCATGCAAGCAGTCTCGGCTCGCGCGCGCGCATGCGCAACACCTTGATCCTCGCCGGCTGCCGCGCGGATGCGGCGGCCGGGATCGTCGATTTTGAACGGCGGGGGCGAGGCTATATGCTGGCCGCATGCCACCTCGCGTCCCCGACGTGAAGGTCAATCTCGACGGCGAGGAACACGCGTTCCCCGCCAACCTGACCGTGCTGCAGGCTCTGCGGACACTCGGGATCGAGTTGCCAGCGCTGTGCCACGACGAGCGCCTCGCCCCGGTCGGGCAATGCTGGTCCTGCGCAGTCGAGATCTCGGCGGGGCCCGGCCTGCCCTGGCGCAACCGCCCGGCCTGCCGCGAACCGCTACGCGAAGGCTGCGCCATCCGTGCCACCAGCGCCGCGCTCGAGGCCTTCCGTCGCGGCCTGCTGGAACAGCTGGCCGAGCGCGCGGCGCCGGACGAGCTGGCGCGTTTCCCCGACAAGCCGCTGCATCGCGAACTGCGGCGCCACGGCATCGCCGCCGCCAGCGCGCCGGCCGACCCGGCCGCGATCGACGCGTCGCATCCGCATATCCGGGTCGACATGAGCCGCTGCATCGCCTGCCGGCGCTGCGTGCGCATCTGCGAGGAGCTGCAGGGCGAATCGGTGTGGCATGTGCTGGGGCGCGGCGACGAGCTTCGCATCGCCACCGAGGGCGAGGTGCCGCTGGTGGAGAGCGCGTGCGTGGGCTGCGGCGCCTGCGTGGACACCTGCCCGACCGCCGCCTTGACCGATGCCCGGGCCTGGCGCGAGCCGGCTGCCAGCACCTGGACGCGTACGACCTGCGAATACTGCGCCGTCGGCTGCGAGATCGAGGTGGGCGTGCGCGACGAACGCATCGTCGCCACCCGCCCGGTGCTCGACGCCCCCGCCAGCAGGGGCCACCTGTGCGTGAAGGGCCGCTACGCGCACGCCTACGTCGATGCGCCGGACCGCGTCACCACGCCGCGACTGCGTCAGCACGGCCAGTGGCGGTCGGTCGGCTGGGACGATGCGCTGGCGTTCGCCGCCGAGGGGCTGCGCCGGATCGTCGCCACGCACGGCGCCGATGCCGTCGGCGTGCTCGGCTCGGCGCGCGCGACCAACGAAGAGAACTACCTGATCCAGAAGTTCGCCCGCGTCGTGATCGGCAGCAACAACGTCGATTGCTGCGCCCGCGTCTGCCACACGCCCAGCGCGGCGGCGCTCAAGCGCATGCTCGGCACCGGCGCGGCGACCAACAGCTTCGAAGACATCGAACAGGCGGCCGGTTTCCTGATCGTCGGCGCCAATCCGCTGGAGAACCATCCCGTGGTCGGCGCGCGCATCCGCCAGCAGCGGCGCCGCGGCGCCCGCCTGGTCGTCGTCGACCCGCGCCGCACCGGCATGGCCGCCATCGCCGACCTGCACCTGGCCCTGCGCCCGGGCACCAACGTGCCACTGCTCAACGCCATGGCGCAGGTGATCCTCGCCGAGGGCCTGGCGGATCGGGACTTCCTCGCCGCGCGCACCGAGGACGGCGCGGCCTTCGCCGCGTTCGTCGAAACCTGGACGCCGGAGCGGGCGGCGCCGATCTGCGGCGTGGACCTGCCGAGGCCATCCGCCAGGCCGCGCGGCTGTATGCAGGTGCAGGACCGGCGATGTGCCTGCACGGGCTGGGCCTGACCGAACATGTGCAGGGCACGCAGGGGGTGATGGCGCTGATCAATCTCGCCCTGCTGACCGGCAACCTGGGTCGGCGCGGCGCCGGCGTCAATCCACTGCGCGGGCAGAACAACGTGCAGGGCGCCGCCCTGATGGGCTGCGACCCGGGCAGCCTGACCGGCTCGCAGCCCCTGGCCCAGGCCCATGCGCGCTTTGCTGAAGCGTGGGGCGTTGCACCGCCGCGGGGACGCGGACTCAACCTGCTCGGCATGGTCGATGCCGCGCGTGCGGGCCGGCTCAAGGCCCTGTACGTGATCGGCTTCGATATCCACGCCAGCCTCGCCAACACCCATGCCACGGCGGCGGCGCTGGCGCAGCTGGAACTGGTGATCGTCCAGGACATGTTCGAGAACGAGACCAGCCGCGCCTTCGGCCATGTGTTCCTGCCGGCGGTGTCGAGTTTCGAGAAGGACGGCACCTTCATGAACTCCGAGCGCCGGGTGCAGCGGGTGCGCAGGGCGCTGGCGCCGCGCGGACTGGCGCTGGACGACGCGTCGATCGTCTGCCGGCTGGCCGCGGCGCTCGGCCACGGAGCGCATTTCCCGACGCCGGCGGCAGCGTCGGTCTGGGACGAGGTCCGCGCGCTCTGGCCCGCGGCCGCCGGCATCAGCTACGCGCGCCTGGAAACGCACGGGCTGCAGTGGCCGTGCCTGCACGAGCAGGATCCGGGCACGACGGTGCTGCACTCGCAGCGCTTCGCCCATGGCGTCCGCGCCCGGTTCGAGCAGATCGACTACCTGCCGACCGACGAGCGCACCGACGCCGACTATCCGTTCCTGCTCGGCACCGGCCGCACGCTGCACCAGTTCAACGTCGGCACCATGACCGGCCGCACCGACCAGCAGGCCCTGCGGCCGACCGACACGCTCGACATGCACCCCTACGATGCTTTCGAACTCGGCCTGCGCGACGGCATGCCGGTGCGCGTGCACAGCCGCCACGGCGAAGCGGTGCTGCCGCTGCGCATCACCGGCATGGTCGCGCCCGGACAGCTGTTCGCGACCTTCCACGACCCGAGCCGGGCCTTGAACCGGCTGACCAGCCCGCAGCGCGATTCGCTGACCGACGCGCCGGAGTACAAGGTCACCGCGGTGCGGGTGACCCTGGCCTGAGCGGCGGCGGCGACGGTTACTCCACTGTCACCGACTTGGCGAGGTTGCGCGGCTGGTCCACGTCGGTGCCGCGCAGCACGGCGATGTGGTACGCCAGCAGCTGCAGCGGGATGGTGGAGACCACCGGCGCGGCGATGATGCCCGCGGCAGGCAGCTTCACCACGTGGCGCCCGGTCATGCCATGCGCCACATGTTCGTCGGCGAACAGGTACAGCTCGCCGCCGCGCGCGCGCACTTCCTCCATGTTCGACTTCAACTTGTCGAGCAGGGCATCGTTCGGCGCCACCGCGATCACCGGCATGTCGGCGTCCACCAGCGCCAGCGGGCCGTGCTTGAGCTCGCCGGCGGCGTAGGCCTCGGCATGGATGTAGGAGATTTCCTTGAGCTTGAGCGCGCCTTCCATCGCCACCGGCCAGTGCGTGCCGCGGCCGAGGAACAGCGCGTGCTGCTTGTCGGCGAAATCCTCCGCCATCGCCTTCACCGTGGTGTCCAGCTTCAGTGCCTCGCCGATCAGCGCCGGCAGGTGCTCGAGCTGGCGCACGCCATCGGCGTAGCGTTCGGCGTCCAGCCCCTTGGCGCGGGCGAGCTCGAGCGCGAACAGCGCCAGCGCCACCAGCTGGGTGGTGAAGGCCTTGGTCGAGGCGACGCCGATCTCCGGGCCGGCGCGCGTCATCAGCACCAGCTGCGCTGCGCGCACGATCGAGGACTCGGGCACGTTGCAGATCGCCATGCGCGCCAGGTAATCGCGTTCGCCGGCCAGCTTCAGCGCGGCCAGGGTGTCGGCGGTTTCGCCCGACTGCGAGATGGTCAGGTACAGCGTGCCGGGCTTCACCACCGGCTCGCGGTAGCGGTACTCGCTGGCGATCTCGGTGCTGCAGGGCACGCCGGCGAGCTGCTCGATCCAGTAACGGGCGACCAGGCCGGCGTGGTAACTGGTGCCGCAGGCGATGATGTGCACCGCCTCGGTGCGGTCCAGCAGTTGCGCGGCATCCACGCCGAAGATCTGGGTGAGGATCTTGCCGCCGGCGATGCGTCCTTCGAGGGTGTCGGCGACCGATTGCGGCTGCTCGTGGATTTCCTTGAGCATGTAGTGCGCGTAATCGCCCTTCTGCGCGGCGTCGGCGTTGAAGCTCGATTCCTTGATCGCGCGCGCGACCGGCTGCCCGCCGCCGTCGACGATGCGCACGCCGGAGGTGGTGATCTCGGCGACGTCGCCTTCCTCCAGGTAGCTGAAGCGGCGGGTGAGCGGGATCAGCGCATGCACGTCGGAGCCGAAGTAGTTTTCGCCTTCGCCGTAACCGACCACCAGCGGTGAACCCAGGCGCGCGCCGGCCAGGGTGCCGGGCTCGCGCGCGGAGATGGCAACGATGGCGTAGGCGCCGTGCAGGCGCGCCACCACGTTGCGCACCGCCTCGAACAGCTTTGCGCCGCGCTGCTGCTCGCGCTCGAGCATGTGCGCGATCACCTCGGTGTCGGTCTGCGACTCGAACACGAAGCCTTCGCGCAGCAGCTCGGCGCGCAGTTCCTCGTGGTTCTCGATGATGCCGTTGTGCACCACGCTGACCTGCCCGGAGGCATGCGGGTGCGCGTTGCCTTCGCTGGGCACGCCGTGCGTGGCCCAGCGCGTGTGCGCGATGCCGGACACGCCATCGAGGCCGTTGCGCTTCTGCAGCGCGTCGAGGTCCTTGACCTTGCCCTTGGCGCGCAGGCGCTCGATGCCCTGCGCGGTCAGCATGGCGATGCCGGCGGAGTCGTAGCCGCGGTACTCCAGGGCCTGCAGCCCCTCGATGAGGTGCCGCGCGATGGGCCGCTGCGCGCTGATGCCGACGATTCCGCACATGGCTGGGAGGTTTCCTTCAGGGAGGCCGCAAGTTTAGCGCGAGGACCTGCATCGGCCCTGTCCGCGGCCAGCGCGCGGACACCCACCCGGACGCCCGGAGCGGCCCTCGGCGACGGCTAAAGTTCCGTCTATTCAACGCTTTACCTCTGCGCCCGCTGCGCAATCCGCCGCAGTAGCGCGGCTGCGCGCTACTTCTTCTTCGGCCGCTTCCAGCCTTCGATGGCGGCCTGTCGTCCGCGTCCCACCGTGAGCTGTCCGGCAGGCGCGTTGCGCGTAATCACCGAGCCGGCGCCGATGGTCGCCTCGGCGCCGATTTCCACCGGCGCCACCAGCGCGCTGTTGGAGCCGATGAAGGCGCCGTCGCCGATGGTGGTGACGAACTTGTTCACGCCGTCGTAGTTGCAGGTGATGGTGCCGGCGCCGATGTTTACTGCCGCGCCGATCTGCGCATCGCCCAAGTAGGCGAGGTGGTTGGCTTTGCTTCCTTTTCCTAGCTTCGTCTTTTTGGTCTCGACGAAATTGCCCACGTGCACGCCCTCGGCCAACTCGCTGCCCGGGCGCAGGCGCGCGTAGGGACCGATGCGGCAGTCCTCGCCCGCGTTCACGCCCTCGAGGTCGCAGTGCGCCGCGACCACGGTGCCCGCGCCGAGCACCACGTCGCGCAGGCGGCAGAAGGGACCGATACGCACGCCGTCGCCGAGCACGACCCGGCCCTCGAGGATCACGTCCACGTCGATCTCGACGTCGCGCCCGGTGTCGGCCTCGCCACGCAGGTCGAAACGCGCCGGATCGGCCAGGCGCACGCCGCGCTGCATCAACCGGCGCGCGGCGCGCTGCTGCCAGGCGCGCTCCAGCGCGGCGAGCTGTGCGGCATCGTTGGCGCCCTCGGTTTCCATCGCGTCGGCGACGCGCGCGACCATCGCCGGCGCGTCCTCCTCCGCGGCCATCGCGAACACGTCGGTGAGGTAGTACTCGCCCTGTGCGTTGCCGGTGCCCAGGCGCGACAGCCAGCGGCGCAGCTCGCCCGCCTGCGCGGCGATGATGCCGGTGTTGATCAGCCCGATCGCGCGCTGCCGTTCGTCGCAATCGCGGTGCTCGACGATCGCCTGCACGCGTCCGCGGGAGTCGAGCACCAGGCGGCCATAGCCGGTCGGGTCGGACGGCTCCGCGCCGAGCACGGCGAGCGCGCCGGGCGCGGACAGCACCCGGCGCAGCGTCTCTGCCTCGATCAGCGGCACGTCGCCGTACAGCACCAGCACGCGCGCGTCGTCGGGAATCGCCGGCATCGCCTGCTGCACCGCGTGCCCCGTGCCGAGCTGCTCGGCCTGCTCGACCCACTGCAGGTCGCCGTCGCTGGCGAAGGCTGCGCGCACCTGTTCGCCGCGATGGCCGTAGACGATGTGGATGGCGGCGGCGCCCAGTTCGCGCGCGGCGGCGAGCACCTGCGCGAGCATCGGCCGGCCGGCCACCGGCAGCAGCACCTTGGGCTGCGCCGAGTTCATCCGCTTGCCCTCGCCAGCGGCGAGGATCACCACGTGCAGCGCTTCGCTCATCGGGTTTTCTCCTGCGCCCATGGTACGGCGGCGGCGCGCGTGCCTGCTAGCATGCGCGGGTGATTTTCCGCCTGTCCCGCCAGTTGTTGCTGTTCGTGCTCATCGGCGCGACGCAGGTGCTGCTGGACTGGGCCGTATTCGTGCTGCTCACGGGCCTGGGCGTGCCGGTGGTCGCGGCCAACCTGGCTGGCCGCGTGTGCGGCGCCTGCCTGGGCTTCTGGTTGAACGGCCGCTACACCTTCGCCGACGACGAGGGCCGTGCGCGCCTGGCGCGCGAGCACCTGGGCCGCTTCGTGCTCGCCTGGCTGGCGTTGACCGTGCTCAGCACGGTGCTGCTGGAGCTGCTGTCGCGGCACATGGAGTTGCAGATGCTGTGGCTGGCCAAGCCGGTGGTCGAGGCACTGGTCGCCGCGCTCGGCTTCATCGTCTGGCGGCAGTGGGTATTCCGCTGACCGGGCCCTGAAACGAAAACGCCGGCCCTTCGGCCGGCGTTTCGCCGCTCCTGCAATCAGTGCTTGAGGGTCTTGCGCAGGCGCTCCAGCGCCTGCAGCTGCACCAGGGCCTCGGTGAGCTTCTGCTGCGCCTCTTCGAGGTCCATCGCCTCGCCGCGGTTGGCCAGCACGCGCTCGGCCTCTTCCTTCGACTTCAGCACGGCGGCCTCGTCGATGTCGGCGCTGCGGATCGCGGTGTCGGCCAGGATGGTCACCACCTGCGGCTGCACCTCGAGGATGCCGCCGGAAACGACGATGTCGAGCTTCTCGCCATTGGCCAGGCTCAGCACCAGCTTGCCCGGCTTCAGGCGCGTGATCAGCGGGGCGTGCCGCGGCGCGATGCCGAGCTCGCCCATCTCGCCGGTGGCCACGACCATGGTCACGTCGCCGGAGAAGATCTCGTTCTCGGCGCTGACGATGTCGCAACGGATGGTGGTGGTCATGTCTGCGTGTCCTTGCTTAGGCCGCGGTGCTCATCTTCTTGGCCTTCTCGACCACTTCGTCGATGCCGCCGACCATGTAGAAGGCCTGCTCCGGCAGGTGGTCGCACTCGCCGTCGCAGATCATCTTGAAGCCGCGGATGGTCTCCTTCAGGGTCACGTACTTGCCCGGCGAGCCGGTGAAGACCTCGCGCGACGGTGAAGGGCTGCGAGAAGAAGCGCTCGATCTTGCGCGCGCGCGACACGGCCTGCTTGTCCTCTTCCGACAGCTCGTCCATGCCGAGGATCGCGATGATGTCCTTGAGCTCCTTGTACTTCTGCAGCGTCGACTGCACGCGGCGGGCGGTGTCGTAGTGCTCGTTGCCGATCACGTTCGGGTCGAGCTGGCGCGAGGTCGAGTCGAGCGGATCGACGGCCGGATAGATGCCCAGCGAGGCGATGTTGCGGCTGACAGCACGACGGTCGCATCAAGATGCGCGAAGGTGGTCGCCGGCGACGGATCGGTCAGGTCGTCCGCGGGCACGTAGACGGCCTGGATCGAAGTGATCGAGCCGGTCTTGGTCGAGGTGATGCGCTCCTGCAGGCTCGCCCATTTCCTGGGCCAGGGTCGGCTGGTAACCCACGGCCGACGGCATGCGGCCGAGCAGCGCCGACACTTCGGTGCCGGCCAGCGTGTAGCGGTAGATGTTGTCGACGAACAGCAGCACGTCGCGGCCTTCGTCGCGGAAGTACTCGGCCATGGTCAGGCCGGTCAGCGCGACGCGCAGACGGTTGCCCGGCGGCTCGTTCATCTGGCCGTACACCATCGCCACCTTGGACTTGGCGTGATCCTCGATTGACGACGCCCGAGTCCTTCATCTCGTGGTAGAAGTCGTTGCCCTCGCGGGTGCGCTCACCGACGCCGGCGAACACCGACAGGCCGGAGTGCTCCTTCGCGATGTTGTTGATCAGCTCCATCATGTTGACGGTCTTGCCGACGCCGGCGCCGCCGAACAGGCCGACCTTGCCGCCCTTGGCGAACGGGCACATCAGGTCGATGACCTTGATGCCGGTCTCGAGCAGCTCGTTGGCGGCGGCCTGGTCCGCGTAGCTCGGCGCGGCGCGGTGGATTTCCCACTGCAGCGTCGCACTTGACCGGGCCGGCCTCGTCGATCGGGCGGCCGAGCACGTCCATGATGCGGCCGAGGGTGCCGATGCCGACCGGCACCGAGATCGCCTTGCCGGTGTTGTCGGCGATCAGGTTGCGCTTCAGGCCGTCGGTCGAGCCGAGCGCGATGGTGCGCACGATGCCGTCGCCGAGCTGCTGCTGCACCTCGAGCGTGATCTCGGTGTCCTTCACCTTCAGCGCGTCGTAGATCTTCGGCACGTCCTCGCGGGCGAACTCGACGTCGACGACCGCGCCGATGATCTGAACAACCTTGCCCTGGCTCATGGTGGGTTCCTCGAGAAAAGCGTTTCTTTGAAAATGGGATTCGGTGCCGATCAGACCGCGGCGGCGCCGCCGACGATCTCGGAGATTTCCTGCGTGATCGCGGCCTGACGCGCCTTGTTGTAGATCAGCTGCAGCGTGCCGATCAGCTTGTTGGCGTTGTCCGAGGCCGACTTCATCGCGACCATGCGCGCCGCCTGCTCGGAGGCGAGGTTCTCCAGCACCGCCTGGTACACCAGCGACTCGACGTAACGGATCATCACCTGGTCGAGCACCATCTTCCGGGCTCGGCTCGTAGAGGTAGTCCCAGTCGAAGCGGGCTGTGCAGCGTGTCGGAGGGCGGCAGCGGCAGCAGCTGCTCGATGCGTCGGCTTCTGCGTCATGGTGTTGACGAAGTCGTTGTAGGCGAGTGAACACGCGGTCCAGCTTCTTCGCCGAGTAGCCGTCCAGCATCACCTTGATCACGCCGACCAGCTGGTCGAGCTGCGGCTTCTCGCCCAGGTGGGTGACCGAGCCGACCATGTCGACCTTCAGGCGGCGGAAGAAGGTCGAGGCCTTCTGGCCGATGCACACCACGTCGACTTCGACGCCCTTGGCCTGCCACTCGCGCATCTCGCCGAGCAGCGTGCGGAACATCTGCGAGTTCAGGCCGCCGCACAGGCCGCGGTCGGTGGACACGACGATGTAGCCGATGCGCCTGATCTCGCCGTGGTCGGCCATGAACGGGTGCATGTACTCGGAGTTGGCCTTGGCGATGTGGCCAATCACCTGCGTCATCAGGCGCGCGTACGGACGCGACGCCTTCATGCGCTCCTGCGCCTTGCGGATCTTCGAGGCCGAGACCATCTCGAGCGCGCGGGTCACCTTGCGGGTGTTCTGCACGCTCTTGATCTTGGTTTTGATTTCCCTGCCGCCTGCCATCTCGTATTCCTTGTTGAGCTAAGCGCCGCTTACCAGCTGCCGGTGGTCTTGAACTCGGACACGCCCTGCTTGAACACGGCTTCGATGTCCTTGTCCCAGGCGCCGGTGGCGACGATGCGGGTCATCAGCTCGCCCTGGGTGTTGGCGAAGTGCGCGTGCAGCGCCGCTTCGAAGGCCAGGATCTTGTTCATCGGCACGTCGTCGAGGTAACCCTCGTTCACCGCGTAGATCGACAGCGCCATCTGCGCGATCGACATCGGCGAATACTGCTTCTGCTTCATCAGCTCGGTGACGCGCTGGCCGCGCTCGAGCTGCTTGCGGGTGGCTTCGTCGAGGTCGGAAGCGAACTGCGCGAACGCGGCCAGTTCGCGGTACTGCGCCAGGGCGATGCGGATGCCGCCGGACAGCTTCTTCATGATCGTGGTCTGCGCCGCACCACCGACGCGCGACACCGAGATGCCGGCGTTCACGGCCGGGCGGATGCCGGCGTTGAACAGGTCGGTCTCGAGGAAGATCTGGCCGTCGGTGATCGAGATCACGTTGGTCGGCACGAACGCGGAGACGTCGCCGGCCTGGGTCTCGATGATCGGCAGCGCGGTGAGCGAGCCGGTCTTGCCCTTGACGGCGCCGTTGGTGAACTTCTCCACGTAGGCTTCGGAGACGCGCGCGGCGCGCTCGAGCAGGCGGGAGTGCAGATAGAACACGTCGCCCGGGTAGGCTTCGCGGCCCGGCGGGCGGCGCAGCAGCAGCGAGATCTGGCGGTAGGCCACGGCCTGCTTGGACAGGTCGTCGTAGATGATCAGCGCGTCTTCGCCGCGGTCGCGGAAGTACTCGCCCATGGTGCAGCCGGAGTACGGCGCTGATGTACTGCATCGCGGCCGACTCGGAGGCGGTGGCGGCCACGACGATGGTGTGGGCCAGGGCGTCGTTTTCTTCGAGCCGGCGCACGACGTTGGCGACGGTCGAATCCTTCTGGCCGATCGCGACGTAGATGCACTTAACGCCGGTGCCTTTCTGGTTGATGATCGCGTCGAACGCCATCGCCGTCTTGCCGGTCTGGCGGTCGCCGATGATCAGCTCGCGCTGGCCGCGGCCGATCGGGATCATGGCGTCGACCGACTTGTAGCCGGTCTGCACCGGCTGCGACACCGACTTGCGCCAGATCACGCCCGGGGCGACCTTCTCGACCGGCGCGCTGAGCTTGGCGTTGATCGGGCCCTTGCCGTCGATCGGCTCGCCGAGCGCGTTCACGCACGCGACCCAGCAGCTCCGGACCAATCGGCACTTCCAGGATGCGGCCGGTGGTCTTGGCGATGTCGCCTTCGCGCAGGTGCTCGTAGTCACCCAGCACCACCGCGCCGACCGAGTCGCGCTCGAGGTTCAGCGCCAGCGCGAAGGTGTTGTCCGGCAGTTCGATCATTTCGCCCTGCATCACGTCGGCCAGGCCGTGGATGCGCACGATGCCGTCGGACACCGAAGTGACGGTGCCTTCGTTGCGCGCTTCGGCGGTCAGCTTGACCTTCTCGATGCGGCTGCTTGATGAGTTCGCTGATTTCGGACGGATTGAGCGTCTGCATGGGGTTCCTGTCGCCGGCTGGAGCCGGTGATTAGTTAAGGCGAAAGGCTCAGTTCGCGAGGGCCGCGCCGAGGCGCGCCAGCTTGGTGCGGAGCGAGCCATCGATGACCACGTCGCCGGCATCGATCACCGCGCCGCCGATCAGCGAGGCGTCCACCGCCGTGCTGACCTCGACCTCGCGGCCGAAGCGCTTGACGCAGCGAGGCGCGCAGCTTGGCGCATCGGCCTCCGACAGCGGCGTGGCCGAGGTGACCGTGGCCTTGACCAGGCGCTCGGCCTCGGCGCGCAGCGCGTCGAACATGGCCCGCGATCTCCGGCAGCACGGCCAGGCGGCGGTTGTCCGCCAGCACGACAGGAACTGGGTGAACAGCGGGTCGACGTCGCCCTGCGGCACGCATCACGTCGACCAGCGCCTGCGCCGGCAGCGTCGGGTGGCCATCAGCGCCGCGACCTGTGGCTCGGCGACGGCGCGGGCGGCGAAGCCCAGCATCGAGGACCACTGCGGCAGGCGCTGCTGCGCACGCGCCAGCGAGAAGCGGCGCGGGCGTAGGGACGGGCGAGGGTCAGGGTCTGGCTCATGGCGTCGGACTCAGATCTGCGCCGCGAGCTCGTCCAGCAGCGCCTTGTGGGCGTTGCCGTCGATCTCGCGACGGATCAGCTTCTCGGCGCCGGCCACGGCGAGCGCGGACACCTGCGCGCAGGTCCTCCGTGGCGCGGTTGGCCGGAGGAAACGATCTCGGCGGCGGCGGCGGCCTTCTGCCGGTTGCCCTCCTCGATGGCCTCTTCCTTGGCCAGGTCGATGATCTGCGCACGGCGGGTCTCCGCCTGCGTGATGATCTCGTTGGCCTTGACGCGCGCTTCGCGCAGGACCTCGTTGACCTTCTCCTCGGCCTGTGCGAGATCCTTCTTGCTGCGGTCCGCAGCCGCCAGGCCCTCGGCGATCTTCTGCTGCCGCTCCTCGATCGCCGCCATCAGCGGCGGCCAGATGAACTTGGCGGTGAAAGCGATCAGGATCGCAAAGGTGAGCGCCTGACCCAACAACGTCATGCCGATATCCATGACTCTCTTCCTCGAATCGCCTTCCGCCGCGCAGGCTGCGCGACGGCGAAACCGCGCCCGCCGCTCATGCGGGCGCGAGGTAGCGTGCTGCTTAGCCGGCCGCGGCGACCTGCTGCAGGGCCGACAGCAGCGGGTTGGCGATCGCGAAGTACATCGCCATGGCGAGGCCGATGATGAACGAGGCGTCGATCAGGCCGACCAGCAGGAACATGCGGCCCTGCAGCATCGGGATCAGCTCCGGCTGGCGCGCGGCGGCCTCGAGGAACTTCGAACCCATGATGCCGATGCCGACGCAGGCGCCGAGCGCACCGAGGCCGATCATGAGGCCGATGCCGATGGCCGTGTTGGCCTGGATCAGGGCGATGAACTCGTTCATTGGAAAACTCCTGGTTAGTCTTGGTAGATGCAGCGGTTGCGGGAAAGGTGAAGCGGGAAAGCGTTTAGTGCGCGTCGTGCGCCATGGAGATGTAGACCACGGTCAGCATCATGAAGATGTAGGCCTGCAGCAGGATGATCAGGATGTGGAACACCGACCAGACCCAGCCGAAGAACACGCCGG
>CAVPQV010000010.1:0-15239 GCA_963707625.1 uncultured Gammaproteobacteria bacterium | reverse complement strand
CCCGCGACGGTGGAGTGACGCTCAGACCAGTTCCGCCCCGGGGCTGTTCACCCAGTCCCGGAGCGCGGCGAGGTCGGACGGCGAAACCGCGATGAAGCGCAGCCCGACCCAGGTTTGTGAGCCGCCGACCGCGGGCGAGGCCCACAATTCGTGTGCTCCGACATCGATCGCCCGCTGCGCCGCATTCGCGTCGGTCAGCTCGAAGCGCAACTGGTACAGCGCATCGTTGACCATCGGCACCGACGCCACGATGGACATGCCCGTTTCCGAGAGGTTGATCAGCTTGCCGACGACCTTCTCGGCGACCGTGTCGTAAACCGTCACCTGCTGGTGGACCTTGCGCCGGTTGGCGCGGCGGAAGTCGTCGCTCATGACCCCGCCCTCCCGGTGGCGCCAGGGCCGGCGAAACCGCGCAACGCGGACAGCACCGACTTCCACGCGTTCTCGATGATCCCCCCCGACTTCTCCACGACCAGCGTTACTTCACCTGCAGCCATGCGGCGCGCAAGCGTCGCAAGGTGGTACTCCCCGACCTTCTGTCCGCGCTTGTTGACGAACAAGCTGTGTCCGGTCGTGGTGCTGAACCACGCCAGCCGCTGGCGAACGCGGTCTCCCTGCTGGTTGCTGACGAATTCGAACCACGACCCGAACGGCACCGACTTCAAGTTCTCGTAGAAGACCTTCGCTTCCTCGCCCAGCGCTCCCTCGTTTTCACGGGCCAGCTTCGAATCGTCCCCGAAGCGCGCGCGGGACTTGAGCCGCTTCTCCAACTGCATGCTGTTGTCGGGGCTGTCCGCCGCGGGATTGATCAGCGCCTGGGCCATCGCTTCGATCTCGTCGCTGTGGTACCCGACCTGGGACAGCGAGGCCTCCAGTTCCTGGCGCAGGCCAAGCGCTTCCACCTGGCTCAGGCGGGTGCCGCCCGGCGGCGGCTCCGCCGACTTGACGAGCCTGGCGGCAAGCTCGAGCTGGTGGCGCCATTCGCCGGTGCCTTCGCCATGGCGCAGCAAAGTCAGCGCCAGAACGTCCGTCCACGCCTCGACCAGCGAGGCCTTGGTCAACATCGGCAGCCGGGTATCCGTCAACAGCGCCGCAACCCTGTCCGCGGCCTGCTTTCGCGCATGGGCAAGCTTCTCCTTGCCGCGCGCCGCCTCGACGTGCCGACGCTCGGCGACCTCGGCTTTGTGCGTGAGCAGGTGGAGGTGCGAATTGATGTCCTGGGAGAGCTGGTCGAGAAGCGCGACGTCACCGTCGAATTCGTGCACGGTCCTGTCGACGACCGAATTCATCTTCTCCAGCAGTTCACCGTCGGGCTCGTCGTCGCCCAGCCAATAGGCGGCGGACTCGGCGATGGCATCGAGCAGATGCTTCGCCGGGTGGTCCCGCTGACCGAAGAACCGCTTTTCCTCCAGCGCTACGCGCAGCATCGGCACCTGCAGCTTCTCGAGCATCTGCGACGCCAGACGGTTCAACCGGGTCTCCCGGCCAATGTGTTCGAACAGCATCGCCACCAGCTCGATGACATCGCTGTCCTCCTGGCCGATGCTGGCCGGAAGCCCGTCGTCCGCGGTCGCCTGCAGGCGCGCCATCAGCTCCTGCCTGATGCCCTGGATGCTGCGCGCGACACGGGCCTCGCCGTCGCCGGCAGGCGCCAGGGGCGCGTGTTGCAGGCTGCGCATGGTCTCCAGCAGGACGCTGGTCGGCACCGGGCGGGACGGCGGGACCGCTGTCCCGGCGCCCGGCCGCAGTTTGGCCAACAGCCGGTTGCGGTTGGCGAGCAGGCTGCGCATCGTCTCGAAGGACACCTGGTCGTCGGAGGCGGACACTTCGTCGCCCGTGGCCGGCGCCGGCACGTCGCTTGGTGGCCGCAGTCCGGCGCCGCTTGCCGGGAGCGCCCACTGCGGGACCGCGCGTTCGCTGCGGCCGCGTGGTCCGGCCAGGCCTTGTGGAACCGGTTCCGCTTGCTGGCTCCGAGCATATTCCGTCGCGTCCCGGCGCCGCCCGCCGACATCGCTCCAACCCGGGTCGAATCCGAGCGTGGAGTGTTCGAACGCGGCAGGCGTGGTTCGAGGCGCCGGCCTCGGCGGCGGCTCGGTCGCGGACTTCGGCCGGGACCGCGTCGGCATGTAGCCGAAGTCGGGCAGGATGCCGTTCTTGATCAGGAAGCTGTTGGCTACTTCGATCAGTTCGCCATAGCCCACCATCATGTGCTTCTCGGTGACCTTGAAGAAAAGGCGCCGGTGCTGCGGTGACAGTTGCAGGCAATCCGAGGCCTGGCGAAGCAGGCGGCCGAAGGCCCGTGGTCCGATCGGTATGGATTCGGGCCCGAGGCCCGGCTTCTCGGCCAGCACGCCGAAGCGCTGGCCGAGCAGGAACAAGGACAGGTTGTTGCGCATCTCGACCCGGTTCGACATCTGCACCAGCACCGAGGCCTCATCGACGTCTACATGCGTCGACAAGGCGAATTCGGTGGCGACGCCGATGCCGCCGCCCGCCGTTGCCTCGGCACCGTCGCCGACGGAGGGTTCGCGGATGCGGCCCAGTTCGGCTACCAGTCCCTGCCGGAGGATCGGAGCCAGCGCGGCGCGGCGCTGCCGCACCAGTTGCCGGGTCTCGATCCAGGCCGCTTCTTCCACGGCGCTGCAGCCGCGCTCGGCAAAGTCGAAGAGCTGCTGCTCGAATTCGTCCAGGCTCTGCGAGACGATGCGCTCGAACTCGGGCCAGGCAATGTTGAGGATGCCTCCGAGCAGGAAGCGCACGCGTCGCGGGGCATTGATGGCGCCGAAGCCCAGCTCGCCTTCCTGCGTCGCGGGTGCACCGACCATGCCGAACTCCCGAAGGGGATCCCCGGCCTGATTCTAGGCCCAGCCGGTCGGCATAAACCAGCCGTCCCGGCTACTTCATCCGGTAGGTGATGCGGCCCTTGCTCAGGTCGTAGGGCGTCATCTCGATCTTGACCTTGTCGCCGGTCAGGATGCGGATGTAGTTCTTGCGCATGCGGCCGGAGATGTGGGCAGTGACCACGTGGCCGTTCTCGAGCTTCACCCGGAACACGGTGTTCGGAAGGGTTTCGAGGATGGTGCCCTCGAACTCGATTGCATCGTCTTTGGACATCTTTCGCTTCTGGATGTGGCCGGGCCACACGAACCGCCAATGATACACGGCGGAGTCTCGACCTTGAAGCGCTCGTCGTTCAGTCGGCCAGGGAGGCTGCCGGCCGCTCGCCGAAGGCTTGCGTCCAGGGCCCCGGGAGCCCGGGCTGCGCGGCCAGATCCACCACCCGCTGCAGGAAATCCGCGCGCGGCAGGCGCCGGGCACCCAGGGTCAGCAGGTGCGGGTTCTCGACCTGCGCGTCGAGCAGCGGCCAGCCCCAGCCGGCGAGAGCGCGCAGCAGGCCGGCCAGCGCGGCCTTGGAACCGCCGGATTGCGCGCTGAACATGCTCTCGCCAAAGAACATGCGCCCCACCGCTACGCCGTAGATGCCGCCCGCCAGGCGCCCGCCGGACCAGACCTCGACACTGTGGGCATGCCCGAGCCGGTGCAACTCGCCGTAGGCCGACAGCATTTCCGCGCCGATCCAGGTGCCGTCCTGCCCGGGGCGCGGCGCCTGGGCGCAGGCGTGCATCACCGCGTCGAAGGCCGTGTCGGCCCGCAACACCCATGGCGAGCGGCGCAGCGTGCGCCGGAAGCGCGAGGACAGGCGGAAGCCGGCGGTGTCGAAGACCAGGCGCGGGTCCGGGCACCACCACAGGATCGGCTGGCCTTCCGAGAACCAAGGGAAGATGCCGTGGCGATAGGCATTCAGCAGCCGCGCCGGGCTGAGGTCGCCGCCGGCGGCCAACAGGCCATCGGGTTCGCGCAGCGCGCGCCGCGCCGGCGGAAAGGGCGAGTCCGGATGCGCGCCGAGCAGGGGGATCGCCATCTCAGGGTGCCGCGTCCGCGCGCCGGAAGGGGCTGTGCGCGAGCACCGCGTCGCGATAGCGCAGCGCACCCTCGCGCTCCTCGGCGCACCAGCCGTGCAGGGCTTGGGCAAAGGCCGGGTCCGCGATGAAGTGGCGGCTGTGCGTGAGCACCGGCAGGAAGCCGCGCGCGACCTTGTGCTCGCCCTGCGCGCCGGGTTCGAAGTGGCGCAGGCCCTCACGCAGGCAGTAATCAATGCCCTGGTAGTAGCAGGTCTCGAAATGCAGGCCGGCAATGGCTTCGTCGGCGCCCCAGTAGCGTCCGAAGAGCGTGTCGGCGCCGCGCAGGCACATGGCGCCGGCGATCGTTCGCCCTTCCTGCTGCGCCAGCACCAGCACCAGCGCGCGCGGCATCACCGCGGCCAGGTGGGTGAAGAAGGCGAGCGTGAGCGCCGGCCGGTTGCCCTTGCCGGCCTGGGTCTGGCAATAGAAGCGGTGCATGTCGGCCAGGTCCTGCGCGCTGGCCTCGTCGCCATGCACGACGCGAAAGCTGATGCCGGCGCGGCGCACCTGTTCGCGCTCGGCGCGCAGGTTCTTGCGCTTGCGGCTGCTGAAGGCACCAAGGAAATCGTCGAAGTCGCGCCAGCCCGCTTCATTGCGCCACTGGAACTGCACGTCGCTGCGCGCCAGCCAGCGCGCATCGAAGGCATCGAGTTCTTGCTCGGGCAGGAAATTGACGTGCAGCGAGGACAGTCCGTCAGCGAGCGTCTGCGTCGCCATCGCCTCGAGCAGGGCGCGGCGGGCGGCCGGGTCGCGGGCCAGCAGGCGCGGGCCGGTAACCGGCGAGTAGGGCACCGCCACCAGCCACTTGGGGTAGTAGCGCACGCCGTAATGCGCGTAGGCATGCGCCCAGGCGTGGTCGAAGACGAATTCCCCGTGCGAATTGACCTTCAGGTACGCCGGGGCGGCGGCAACGAGTTCGCCGTCATCGAACAACGCGGCGTGCCGTGGCGTCCAGCCCAGCCGCGGCCGCAGGCAGTCGTGGCGTTCCAGGCCGGCCAGGAAGGCGTGGGCGAGGAAGGGATTGCAGCCGGCGTGCAAGGCGTCCCAGTCCGCGGCGGCGACGCCGTCCAGCGAGGACAGCAGCCGGAGCTCAGCCTTGATCGAGGTACTTCTCCGCGTCGAGCGCCGCCTGGCAGCCCGAGCCGGCCGAGGTGATCGCCTGCCGGTAGACCTGGTCGGCGACGTCGCCGGCGGCGAACACGCCCGCGATCGAAGTCGCGGTGGCGTTGCCGTCCAGGCCCGACTTCACGGTGATGTAGCCGTTGCGCATCGCCAGCTGGCCCTCGAACAGTGAGGTGTTCGGGGTGTGCCCGATGGCGACGAAGAAACCCTGCACCGGCAGCTCGCGCGTGCTTTCGTCAACCAGGCTGCGGATGCGCGCGCCGGTGACGCCGCTGTCGTCGCCCAGCACTTCGTCCACGGCATGGTTCCAGATCAGCTCGACCTTGCCCTCGCTCGCTTTCTTGAACAGTTTGTCCTGCAGGATCTTCTCGGCGCGCAGCTTGTCGCGGCGGTGCACGAGGTAGACCTTCGAAGCAATATTTGCCAGGTACAGTGCTTCCTCGACCGCGGTGTTTCCTCCACCGATCACCGCAACCTCCTGGCCGCGGAAGAAGAAACCGTCGCAGGTCGCGCAGGCGGAAACGCCCTTGCCCATGAACCTGGTTTCCGACTCGATGCCCAGGTACTTGGCGCTGGCGCCGGTGGTGATGATCAGCGCATCGCAGGTGTATTCGCCGCTGTCGCCCTTGAGGCGGAAGGGGCGGGCGGACAGCTCGGCGGTGTGGATCTGGTCGAAGATGATCTCGGTGTCGAAGCGCTCGGCGTGCGCGAGCATGCGCGCCATGAGGTCGGGACCCATCAGCCCGTGCGCGTCGCCGGGCCAGTTGTCCACTTCGGTGGTGGTCATCAGCTGGCCGCCCTGCTGCAGCCCGGTGACCAGTACCGGTTTGAGGTTGGCGCGCGCGGCGTAGACGGCGGCGGCGTAGCCGGCGGGGCCGGAGCCGAGGATGAGGAGCTTGGCGTGCTTGGGGGCGGTCATGGGGCGATATGTTACGTTATTGCCTGCCTGCGAATCAGGCGTCCAGCACCCGAACCGAGGCTGATTCCCACGGTGGCACGCAGTATCGAGAAAAAAGCCCGCGCGGGCGACGACCCCCGGCAGAAGCTGTGGCGCGAGCTGGCCCTGGTGGTGTTGCTGCCGCTGACGGTCTACCTGTTCGCGAGCATGTGGACTTATTCCACCGACGATCCCGGCTTTTCGCGCACGGGCAGCGTTTCCGGCGCTATCCACAACATCGGCGGACTGGTCGGGGCCTACATGGCCGACCTCGCCTTCTGGTCATTCGGTCTTGTCGCCTACACGGTGCCTTTCGTGCTGGCGGGCATTGCCTGGATTGCGCTGTTCGGGCTGGATTCCGATGGGGACGGGCGCGTCGATTTCGGGCCCGCGCTCCGGTTGATCGGCATCGTGGGCTTTTTGGTCTCCGCCTGCGGCCTGCTGCAGTTGCTCGGCGGCCCGGCCCCGGACCTGCCGGAGCAGTCCGGTGGCATCCTCGGCCAGCTCGCCGGCAACTCCATGCGCAGCATCTTCGGCGGCATGGGCAGCAACCTGTTCCTGTTCGTGGTTTTCATGCTCTCGGTGACCCTGGCCACCGGCTTGAGCTGGTTCGCGCTGATGGACTGGATCGGCGGCCTGGTGTTGCGCAGTTTTGCGCGCTTGTCGGAGAAGAAGCTCGAGGCGGCGGAGTGGCAGCGCACGCGCAACCTGCGCGAGGAGCGCGAGGAAGTGCGCAAGGCCGACACCGAGCGCCGCGCGAAGCGCGAGCCGGTGCGCATCGAGGCGCCGGCCAAGCAGGTGATCGAGAAGAGCGAGCGCGCGCAGCGCGAGCAGCAGATCCCGCTGTTCAACGTCGGCGGCGACACCGCGTTGCCGCCGCTGTCGCTGCTCGACGACCCCAAGCCGCAGCCCAAGGGTTACTCCGAGGAAACCCTGGAGACGCTGTCGCGGCAGATCGAGTTCAAGCTCAAGGATTTCCGCATCGAGGCGCAGGTGGTCGGCGCCTACCCCGGCCCGGTGATCACGCGCTTCGAGCTGGAGCCCGCGCCTGGCGTGAAGGGCAGCCAGATCTCCTCGCTCGACAAGGACATCGCCCGTGGACTGTCGGTGAAGGCGGTGCGCGTGGTGGACGTGATCCCCGGCAAGTCGGTGGTCGGCCTGGAGATCCCGAACACGCACCGCGAGATGATCTATCTCTCCGAACTGCTGCGTTCGAAGGAATACGACAAGTCGCCGAGTCCGCTGACGATCGCCCTGGGCAAGGACATCGGCGGGCGTCCGGTGGTTGCGGACCTCGCGCGCATGCCGCATCTGCTGGTCGCCGGCACCACCGGCTCGGGCAAGTCGGTCGGCATCAACGCCATGGTGCTCAGCCTGCTGTACAAGGCCAGCGCCAAGGACGTGAAGATCCTGATGATCGATCCGAAGATGCTGGAGTTGTCGGTGTACGAGGGCATCCCGCACCTGATCGCGCCGGTGGTCACCGACATGAAGGAGGCCGCCAACGGCCTGCGCTGGTGCGTGGCGGAGATGGAGCGCCGCTACAAGGCGATGAGCATGCTCGGCGTGCGCAACCTGGCCGGCTTCAACCGCAAGGTGCAGGAAGCGGCCGAGAAGGGCCAGCCGATCATGGACCCGCTGTTCCGCCCGAACGCCGAGCTGGGCGAGGCGCCGCCGGCCGCAGGAGGAATTGCCCTACATCGTCGTGTTCATCGACGAATTCGCCGACATGATGATGATCGTCGGCAAGAAGGTGGAGGAGCTGATCGCGCGCCTGGCGCAGAAGGCGCGCGCCTCCGGCATCCATTTGATCCTGGCGACGCAGCGGCCCTCGGTGGACGTGATCACCGGCCTGATCAAGGCCAACATCCCGACCCGCATGGCTTTCCAGGTGTCGAGCAAGATCGACTCGCGCACGATTCTCGATCAGATCAGGCGCCGAAACGCTGCTGGGTCATGGCGACATGCTGTACCTGCCGCCCGGCACCGCCATGCCCGAACGCGTGCATGGCGCCTTCGTCAGCGATGAGGAAGTGCATCGCGTGGTCGCACACCTCAAGCAGCATGGCGGCGGCACCAACTACCGCGACGACGTGCTGCAGGAAGTGCAGTCCATGGGCGATGGCGTGGTGGTCGGCCCGACCGGCCTGCCGGAGACCGGCGGCGGCAGCGGCGACGAATCCGACCCGCTGTACGACGAGGCGGTGCGCATCGTCACCGAAACCCGCCGCGCCTCCATCTCCGGCGTCCAGAGAAGGCTGAAGATCGGCTACAACCGCGCCGCGCGCCTGGTCGAGGCGATGGAGGCCGCGGGCGTGGTCTCGGCGCAGGAGCATAATGGCGACCGCAGCGTGCTGGCGCCGCCGCCCCCGCGCGGATAGCGTTTCGTTCATCCGCGCTGCGGGAAAATCCGCACTGGCTTCCCACCCGGACCTTCCATGTCGCCTCGTTCGATCCTGTTCCTGGCCCTTGCCGCCACCCTCGCCAGCCCGCTGGCGCAGGCGGGCGCGCGCGAAAAGCTGCAATCCTTCACCAGCGGCCTCAAGGGCCTGGACGGGCGCTTCGAGCAGCGCGTTTACGATTCCGGCGGCCGCCAGTCCGAGCTGAGCACCGGCACCGTCAAGCTCGCCACCCCGCGCTATTTCCGCTGGGAATACCTCAAGCCGGCGCCGCAACTGATCGTCGCCGACGGCAACCAGGTGTGGATCTACGACCCGGACCTGGAGCAGGTGACGGTGCGCAACCAGAGCGCGGAGGAACAGGCCAGCCCGCTGTCGGTGCTGATCGATCCCACCGAGCTCGATCGCCAGTACAAGGTCAGCGAAGGCGGCAGTTCCGCCGGCCTGGAATGGCTGCTGCTGGCGCCGAAAAAGCCCGACGACGCCAGCTTCAAGCAGGCGCGGCTGGGCTTCGGCGCCGCCGGCCTGGTGCGCATGGAGCTGCAGGATTCGCTTGGCCAGCGCACGGTGATCGGCTTCGGTCCCTGGCAGCGCAATCCGCGCTTCTCAGCGGCCACCTTCCGCTTCACGCCGCCGAAGGGCACCGACGTGGTCGGCACGCCCGTGCAGCCGGCGCAGGTCACGCCGCTGCACGACTGATGGGCAAGGGCGGCCAAAAACCGGGCTCCGCCGCCAGCGCCTCGCTGTTCCAGCCGCCGGAGGGGCTCAAGCCTTTGGCCGAGCGCATGCGCCCGCGCACGCTCGACGAAATGGTCGGCCAGCAGCGCCTGCTGGCGCCCGGCTCGGCGCTGCGCCGCGCCGTGGAATCAGGGCACGTCCATTCGATGATCCTGTGGGGGCCGCCGGGCTGTGGCAAGACCACGCTGGCGCTGCTGCTCGCGAAGTACGCCGACGCCGAGTTCCGCGCCATCTCGGCGGTACTCTCCGGCCTGCCGGAGGTGCGACTGGTGTTGGCGGAGGCGCAGTCGCGCTTCGAGCAGGGGCGGCGCACGGTGCTGTTCGTGGACGAGGTGCACCGCTTCAACAAGACGCAGCAGGATGCCTTCCTGCCACACATCGAGCGCGGCTCGATCATCTTCGTCGGCGCCACCACCGAGAACCCCAGCTTCGAACTCAACTCCGCGCTGCTGTCGCGCTGCCGCGTGCACGTGCTGGAGGCGGTGTCGGTGGCCGACATCATCGCCGCGCTGCGCCGCGCACTGGCCGAGGGCGAGCGCGGGCTTGCGGCGCTGCAATTGCAGATCGGCGACGAAGCGCTGGCGATGATCGCGCAGGCGGCCGATGGCGACGTGCGCCGCGCGCTGACGCTGCTGGAGATCGCCGCGGAGCTGGGCGAAGGCGGGCGCATCGATGCCGCCACGCTGGCGCAGGTGCTGGCCGACCGCACGCGCCGCTTCGACAAGCAGGGCGAGCAGTTCTACGACCAGGTCTCGGCCCTGCACAAATCGGTGCGCAGCTCGAACCCGGACGGCGCGCTGTACTGGCTCGCGCGCATGCTCGATGGCGGCGTGGACCCGAATTACCTGGCGCGCCGGCTCACGCGCATGGCGGTCGAGGACGTCGGCCTGGCCGATCCGCGCGCGCTGCAGATGGCGATCGAGGCCTGGGACACCTATGACCGGCTCGGCAGCCCCGAGGGCGATCTCGCCCTCGCGCAAGTGGCGATTTACCTCGCCACCTGTCCGAAGTCGAATGCCGCCTACCTGGCCTTCGGGGAGGCGCAGGCCGATGTGCGCGCGCATGGCACCGCGGAAGTGCCGATGCACCTGCGCAACGCGCCGACCAGGCTGATGAAAGAGCTCGGATACGGCCGCGATTACCAGTACGACCACGATGCCGAAGGTGGCATTGCGCTCGGCCAGACCGCCTTCCCCGAAGCGCTCGGCGAGCGCGTGTACTATCGCCCGGTGGATCGCGGACTCGAGATCAAGCTCAAGGAAAAGCTCGACGCGCTGCGCGCGGCGCGGGCGAAAACGCGCGGCGAGCCATGAACTGGACGCTGCTCGGGCTGGTGATGGCGGGCGGCGCGCTCGGCGCCGCTGCGCGCCACCTGCTCGGCGACTGGCTGCTGCGCCAGGCCGGCAGCGGCTGGCCCTGGGGCACGCTGGCCTGCAACCTGATCGGTTCCTTCGCCGCCGGCCTGCTGTTCTCGGCGCTGGAAGGACGCGGCCCGTCGGCGCTGTACTGGCGCGCGTTCCTGATCGTCGGACTGCTCGGCGCGCTCACCACCTGGTCGGCGCTGATGCTGGAGTCGCTGTTGTATGCGCGCTCGGCGCGGCTGGGCTCGCTGCTGGGCTACTTCGCCACCACCATGGCCGGCGGCCTGCTGCTGGTCTGGGCGGGCGCGCGCCTGGGCGAATGGCTGCGGCCCTGAGCTTGCGCGGCGCCGCGCCGCGGGCTTAGCCTGCGGCTACATTCGCGGGGAGAATTCGAAATGCGCGTCCTGATCGCAGGCCTGCTCGGCGGCATCGTGTTCTTCGTCTGGGGCGCCATCTCGCACATGGCGCTGGGACTGGGCGATAAGGGTTTCCACTACGGCAGCAGCTACAGCGCGACCCTGGCCGCCCTGAAGCAGGACGCGCCGGAGGCCGGCATCTACTACCTGCCCAGCGTGCCCGAGGAAAAGATGCAGGACGCCGAGGCAGTCAAGGCACTTGCCGCATCCACGGCGGGGCAGGGCTACGCCTTCGTCGTCTACCACCCGCAGGGGAATCCGAGCGCGGCCGACATGCTGCCGAACCTGGGCAAGCAGTTCGCCACCGACCTCCTGGCGGCGCTGCTGGCGGCCTGGATCCTGGCGCTGGGCGCCTTCGGCTTCGGCAAGCGGGTGATGATCTGCGCCACGCTGGGCCTGTTCGCCTGGGTGGTGGTGGCCGTGCCGTACTGGAACTGGTACCTGTTCCCGCTTGGCTACACGCTGGGCCTGCTGGCGAAGTTCGTGATCGGCTGGATGCTGTCCGGGGCGGTGATGGCCTGGTGGCTGGGCCGCAGCCGGCGCTGAGCGTGCTCCGGTTTGCCGCTGCAACGGGGCGCGGGGGATAATCCCGCGTCCCGTACACCTTTCCCGGAAAACCCATGCTAGACGCCTCGCAGCTGCGCTCCGCGCTGGCTGAAACCGCCGCCCGCCTGAAGGCCGCCCGCGGCTTCGACCTGGACGTCGCTGCCCTGGAATCGCTCGAGACCGAGCGCAAGACGCTGCAGGGCCGTACGCAGGAGCTGCAGAACCTGCGCAACGTGCGCTCCAAGGCGATCGGCCAGGCCAAGGCGAAGGGCGAGGACGTCGCCGCCCTGATGGCCGAGGTCGCCGGCGCCGCCGAGGAGCTGAAGGCTTCCGAGATCCGCCTGGAAGAGATCCGCGCGCAGCTCGAGGCGATCGCGCTCGGGGTCCCGAACCTGCCGCAGGCCGGGGTGCCGGTGGGCCGCGACGAATCCGACAACGTCGAGGTCAAGCGCGTTGGCGAGCCGCGCCATTTCGATTTCACGGCGCTGGACCACGTCGCGCTGGGCGAGCGCCATGGCTGGCTGGACGCGATCACCGGCGCCAAGCTGTCCGGCGCGCGTTTCACCGTGCTGCGCGGCGACCTCGCGCGCCTGCATCGCGCGCTGGCGCAGTTCATGCTCGACCTGCACGTGCGCGAGCATGGCTACCTCGAGTGCAACGTGCCCTTGCTGGTGAACGCGGAGACGATGCGCGGCACCGGCCAGCTGCCGAAGTTCGAGGAAGACCTGTTCAGTACCGCGGTTGGCGATGCGAAGCGTTATCTCATTCCCACCGCGGAAGTGTCCTTGACCAACATCGTGCGCGAGGAAATCGTCGAGGACGCCGCGCTGCCGATGTGGCTGACCGCGCACACGCCCTGTTTCCGCGCCGAGGCCGGCAGTTACGGCAAGGACGTCAAGGGCATGATCCGCCAGCACCAGTTCGAGAAAGTCGAACTGGTGGCCTTGGCGCGCCCCGCCGAATCGGAGGCAGCGCACGAGCAGATGACCGCGCATGCCGAAGCCGTGCTGGAAAAGCTGGGCCTGCCATACCGGCGCCTGCTGCTGTGCAGCGGCGACATGGGCTTCTCCGCCGCCAAGACTTTCGACCTGGAAGTGTGGCTGCCGGGCCAGTCGGCCTACCGCGAGATCAGCTCGATCTCCAACTGCGAGGCCTTCCAGGCGCGGCGCATGCAGGCGCGCTGGCGCAATCCGGCGACCGGCAAGCCCGAACCGCTGCACACGCTCAACGGTTCCGGCGTCGCGGTCGGCCGCGCGCTGGTGGCGGTGATGGAGAACTACCAGCAGGCGGACGGATCGATCGCGGTGCCCGAAGTGCTGCGCCCGTACATGGGCGGGCGCGACCGCATCGCATGAGCGCGCCGGACCTCAACGACCTGCAGTTCTTTGCCGCGGTGGTCGAGCACGGCGGCTATGCCGCCGCCGAGCGTGCGCTTGGCATCCCCAAGTCGCGCCTGAGCCGGCGCATCACCCAGCTGGAGACGTCGCTCGGCGTGCGCCTGCTGCAGCGCTCGACCCGCAAGTTCGCGGTCACCGAGATCGGCCAGGACGTGTACAGGCACGCGCAGAACATGATCGCCGAGGCGACCGCCGCGCGCGAAGCGGTGGACCGCGTCGCCGCCGAGCCGCGCGGGCAGATCCGCCTGGCCTGCCCGGTGGCGCTGGCTGAGCGCATGCTGGCGCCGCTGCTGCCCGAGTTCATGGCCGCGCACCCGCAGGTGCGTGTGCAGCTGCTGGTCGGCAACCGCCGCGTGGACGTCATCCCCGAGGGCATCGACGTGGCGCTGCGCGTGCGCACGCGCCTGGACGACGACGGGGAACTGGTGCTGCGCCGTTTCGGCCAGATCGACGAACTGCTGGTGGCGAGCCCGTCCTACCTGGCCGCGCACGGCCGTCCCGCGCATCCGTCCGAGTTGGGCGCGCATGCCACCCTCAGCGCCAGCGAGGACGATTCGCGCCAGCGCTGGATGCTGCACGGCCCGGAAGGCGCGATCGAGCGCGTGGACATCCGCCCGGTGCTGATGACGCAGGATTTCTCCGTGCTGATGGCAGCGGCGAAAGCCGGGCAGGGCATCGCCCTGCTGCCGGAAACCGTGTGCGCGGATGCAGTGCGTGCGGGCGAATTGAAGGTGGTGTTCCGCGACTGGCAACTGCCGCAGGGCATCTGCCACGCGGTGTATCCATCACGCCGTGGCGTGCTGCCGGCGGTGCGCGCGCTGATCGATTTCCTCGCCGAGCGCGTGCCCGCGTTGATCGAATCCAACCGGCTGCATTGCAGCGGTGGCGACTGCGAATGAGCCGCGATCGCCCGCATTCCTTCGAGGATCTGTCGCTGCAGGTGTGGACCGCGGGTCCCGACGGCCGCCTGGACTACGTCAATGCCTTCACCACCGCCTACTTCGGGCTCAGCCGCGAGCGCATCCTCGACGAGGGCTGGAAGGACGTCTGCCACTCGCTCGACCTGATCACCGCAGGCCAGCGCTGGGCGCATTGCCTGGCGACCGGCGAGGACTACGAAGTACTGTTTCGCCTGATGCGCGGCAGCGACCGCAGCTACCGCTGGCATGTCGCGCGCGCGGTCGCGGTCCGCGATGCCTCCGGCGCGATCACGCACTGGCTGGGCAGCAACACCGACGTCGACCAGCGCGAGCGCGAGCACGAACTGGCGCTGGCCGAAGCGGTGCGCGCGGCGCGCGGCGCGCTCCGCGGCTAGCCGCGCCTAGTCGCTTTTCTTCAGCAGCGCGGCCAGGTTTGCGAAGGGAGTGCCCGTCGCGGCGGGCCTGGCGTCTTCCGCCCGCGCTGCACTCACGCCCGTGTGGTCGCTGTAGCGGGAATGCTCGTTGTCGTGGCAGTACACGCACAGCAGTTCCCAGTTGCTGCCGTCGGGCGGATTGAAGTCGTGGTCGTGATTGCGGTGGTGCACGGTCAGTTCGCGCAGGTTCTCGCGGCTGAACTCGCGCGCGCAGCGCCCGCAGATCCACGGGTACAGTTTCAATGCGCGCTCGCGATAGCCCAGGTCGCGTTGCTCGGCATCGCGGCGGGCCTGGGCGACGATGCGGTCGAGCTTCGCTTCGTCGATGCCGGTCTTCTTCGCCGTCATGCGCGCGCTCCGGTCGTGGTGGCGGAGAGAGTGGGATTCGAACCCACGGAAGGCTCACACCTTCGGCAGTTTTCAAGACTGCTGCCTTAAACCGCTCGGCCATCTCTCCGGATGGCCAATGTTAGCGGGCGGGGGCGGGGCAGGGGTAGGGAATTTCCTACAGCCGAATCAGCCTCGCGGAGACTTGCCAGCCGGCCCCGGCCTTTCGTAGGGTTGGCGCCAGGGGAGAGACACTCGGGGGAGTGCAAGGATGATCAGGGTATTCCTGCTGGACGACCATGGGCTCATGCGCGCCGGCTACCGCATGCTGCTGGAACCGCAAGACGACATCGAGGTGGTGGGCGAGGCCAGTTGCGGCGAGGAGGCCCTGCCAATGATCCGCAAGCTCAAGCCCGACGTCGTGCTGTGCGACCTGCACATGCCCGGCGTCAGCGGCCTGGACATCACCGAACGCCTGGTCAAGGGGCGGGTGGGTCCGAAGGTGGTGATCGTGTCCGTGCAGGTGGACGGGCCGATGCCCAGGCGCCTGCTCGATGCCGGCGCCTTCGGCTACATCGGCAAGTGCTGCGAGTCCACCGAGTTGCTGAAGGCCATCCGCGAAGTGGCGCGCGGGCGGCGTTACCTGGGCGCGGACATCGCGGAACAGCTCGCGCTTGCAG
>CAVPQV010000009.1:0-38022 GCA_963707625.1 uncultured Gammaproteobacteria bacterium | reverse complement strand
GCGAGTTCGTCGAGGAAGAGCACGCCGTTGTGCGCGAGCGAGATCTCGCCGGGCCGCGGGCCGCGGCCGCCGCCGACCAGCGAGACCGCGCTGGCGGTGTGGTGCGGCGCGCGGAAGGGACGCGTGCGCCATTGCGCCAGGTCCAGGCCGCGGCCACTGACCGAAGCGACGATCGCCGTCTCCAGCGCCTCGGCATCGCTCGCTTCCGGCAGCAGCCCGGGCAGGCGCGAAGCGAGCAGGGTCTTGCCGCAACCTGGCGGGCCGATGAAGAGCAGGTTGTGCGCGCCGGCCGCGGCGATCTCGAGTGCACGCCGCGGCTTGGCCTGGCCGCGCACGTCGGCGAGGTCGGGCACGTAGGCCAGCGCGCCGCCCAGCTCGGGCAGCTGCGCCGCCGGCAGGCGCTTGCCGCCGTTGAGGTGCGCCACCACTTCCAGCAGCGTGCGCGCGGTCAGCGCCTCGAGCTCGCCGGCGAGCGCGGCCTCGGCGCCGTTGCCCGCCGGCACGATCAGCGTGCGCCCGGTCTGCGCGGTCGCCAATGCCGCCGGCAGCACGCCGTCCACCGGGCGCAATTCACCGGTCAGAGCCAGCTCGCCGAGGAACTCGCAGCGCGACAGCGCCTGCACGTCCACCACGCCGCTCGCCGCGAGGATGCCGAGCGCGATCGGCAGGTCGAAGCGGCCGCCGTCCTTGGGCAGGTCGGCGGGCGCGAGGCTGACGGTGATGCGGCGGTTGGGAAACTCCAGTTGCGCGCACTGGATCGCGGCGCGCACACGATCGCGGCTTTCGCGCACCGCCGCCTCGGGCAAACCGACGATGTGCAGCGCCGGCAGCCCGGGGGCCAGGTAGACCTCGACCCGCACCGCCGGCGCGTGCACGCCCGTGCGGGCGCGGCTGTGCGCCAGCGCCAGTGACATCGGAAGGATGCCGCGCTTAGTGCTGCTGCGCGTCGGGCGTGGCGAGCCTGGCCTCGAGCACCTGCAGCGTGCGTTCGAGCGCGTCGAGTTTCTCGCGCGTGCGCAACAACACCGCGCGCTGCACCTCGAATTCCTCGCGCGTGACCAGGTCGAGTTTCGCCAGGCCGGCCTGCAGCGTCGCCTTGACGTTCTGCTGCAGCTCGTCGCCGGCGGCGCGCATGCCCGGCGGCACCAGTTCGCTGACGCGGCGGGCCAGCTCGTCGAGGGCCTTGAGGTCGATCATGCGCATGCTCCAGCGGGGACGGGGGTTCATTGCAGCGCGGATGGGAAAATGGCGCCATCGGAAAGCAGCGGCGCCGGGGCGGAGAAAATTCCGACACCCGGGGCCAACCATTCAACGCGATCCGGCGCGAGCAATCAATCGCGGCGCGACCGGCAAGGTGCAGGCTTCGACCTCCGGAGCCCGCCATGACCGCCGCCGCGCCGATCCTGAACACGGGCGACACCGCCTGGATGCTCACTGCCAGCCTGCTGGTGCTGATGATGAGCCTGCCCGGCCTGGCGCTGTTCTATGCCGGCCTGGTACGCGCCAAGAACGTGCTCAGCGTGCTCATGCAATGCGTGGCGATCGTCTCGCTGGTGACGCTGCTGTGGGTGGCCTACGGCTACAGCCTGGCCTTCAGCACCCAGGGCATGGTCGCCGGGCAGGTCAACTGGCATAGCTTCGTCGGCGGCCTGGACCGCGCCTTCCTCGCCGGCCTGACCCGCGACAGCCTGGTGCTCGGGGTCCCGGAATCGGTGTTCGCCATGTTCCAGCTGACCTTTGCCGCGATCACCCCGGCGCTGATCGTCGGCGCCTTCGCCGAACGCATGCGCTTCGGGCCGCTGCTGGCCTTCGTCGCCCTGTGGCTCAGCTTCGCCTACCTGCCGCTGGCGCATATGACCTGGGCCGGCGCCGGCGGCCTGTTCTGGGACTGGGGCGTGCTCGATTTCGCCGGCGGCACCGTGGTGCACATCAACGCCGGCGTCGCCGGGCTGGTGGCGGCGCTGATGATCGGCAAGCGCCGTGGCTTCCCGCACACGATGATGCCGCCGCACAACCTGGCGATGACGCTGATCGGCGCCAGCCTGTTGTGGGTGGGCTGGTTCGGCTTCAACGCCGGCAGCGCGGTCGCCGCCAACGGCAACGCCGGCATGGCGATGCTGGTGACGCAGGTCGCCGCGGCGGCGGCGGCGCTGGCCTGGATGGCGATGGAGTGGTGGCTGCACGGCAAGCCCTCGCTGCTGGGCATTGCTTCCGGCGCGGTCGCGGGCCTGGTCGCGGTGACGCCGGCCTCGGGCAGCTGCGGCCCGCTTGGCGCGATGGTGATCGGCGCCGCCGCCGGCTGCCTGTGCTTCCTGGCCTCGTCGCGGCTCAAGCGCCGGCTCGGCTATGACGATGCCCTGGATGTGTTCGGCGTGCACGGCGTCGGCGGCATCGTCGGCGCGCTGCTCACCGGCGTGTTCGCCAGCAAGGCGCTGGGCGGCATCGGCTACGTCGAGGGCGTGGGCATGGCGGCGCAAGTCGGCAAGCAGGCGTTGGCGGTGGCCGTGACATGCGCATGGAGCGGCCTGGTTACTGGCGGGGCACTCTATTTGGTGTCGAAGTTCGCCCTCCTGCGCGTGGACGCCGAAGCCGAGACCAATGGCCTCGACCTCGCCCTGCACGACGAGCGCGGCTACAACTTGTAATCTAGCCCTTCGACCCGAGGACGCCCCGCAATGAAAATGGTCATGGCCATCATCAAGCCCTTCAAGCTCGACGACGTGCGCGAGGCGCTGTCCGAGGTCGGCGTCACCGGCGTCACCGTCACCGAGGTCAAGGGTTTCGGCCGGCAGAAGGGCCACACCGAGCTGTATCGCGGCGCCGAGTACGTGGTGGATTTCCTGCCCAAGATCAAGCTCGAGGTCGCGGTCACCAGCGACCAGGTGGATCGCGTGGTCGAGGCGATCCAGTCTTCCGCCAACAGCGGCAAGATCGGCGACGGCAAGATCTTCGTGTACGAACTCGAGCGCGTGATGCGCATCCGCACCGGCGAGCTCGACGGCGACGCGCTCTGAGGCGCTTCCGCCCACACCTGCTGATTGCCGTTGCGCTCGCGATGTTGTTCGCCATCGCGACGATGCCGCCGATCGCGCAGCCGCTCGCCTACCACCGCTTCGCGGACGCGCGCACGCTGCTCGGCCTGCCGAATTTCTGGAACGTGCTGTCGAACCTGCCTTTCTTGCTGGTCGGCCTGGCCGGATTGCGCTGGCTGCTGGGCCATCCCGGCGCCAGCGAGCGCGTATTGCGACCCGCGTGGCTGCTCCTGTTTGCCGGCGTCGCGCTGGTCGGGCTGGGCTCGGCCTGGTACCACCTGGCGCCCTCCAACGGCGCGCTGGTCTGGGACCGGCTGCCGATGACACT
This sequence comes from uncultured Gammaproteobacteria bacterium, assembly GCA_963707625.1. GTDB lineage: Bacteria > Pseudomonadota > Gammaproteobacteria > Xanthomonadales > Xanthomonadaceae > Arenimonas. The sequence goes on along the minus strand of CAVPQV010000009.1, from coordinate 34,662 downwards.
GGCCTTCATGGCGCTGTTCTCGGTCGTGATCGGCGAGCACATCAGCCTGCGCCTGGGTCGGCAGGCGCTGTGGCCGCTGCTGGTGGCCGGCGTCGCCTCGGTGCTGTACTGGCGCGCCAGCGACGACCTGCGCCCCTACGCGCTGGTGCAGTTCCTGCCGGTGCTGCTGATTCCGCTGATCCTGGGGCTGTACCCGCGCCGTGGCAGTGGCGGCATCTGGCTGGCGCTGGCCTGCTATGTGCTGGCCAAGCTGCTGGAGCATTTCGATGCGTCGCTGCTGACCGCGCTTGGCGGCGGCATCAGCGGCCACAGCCTCAAGCATGTTGCCGCCGCGCTCGGCATGTACGCGCTGTTGCGGGGGCTGCAGGCCCGCCAGTCCGGCGGCATTCACCCCGCGCCACGGGCTTTGCACTAAGGTGGCGCCATGAAATTTCCCGGAACCGCCATGACTCGCCACGCCAGCCTCACCACCCTCGTCCTCCTTGCCACTCTTTCGCTGGCCGCCTGCCGCCAGGACGCCGCGCCGCCGGCCCCGGCTGCGCCCGCCGCCCCGGAAGCGCCGGCGGTGGCCGCCGAGCCCGCCGCCGCCCCGGCCGAACTCAAGCCGGGTTCCGAGCTCAGCGTCACCCAGGTCGAAACCGGCGCCGATGTCGGCGACGACCTGCGCGTCATCACCGCGCTGGACACCTTCGCGCCCAGCGACACGGTGATCGTGGCGATCACGCTCGCCAACGCCGGCGCCGCGCCGGTCAACGGCCAGGTCACCGCGCGCTGGGTCGGCCCGGACGGGCAGATCTTCAACGAGGAAAGCCAGCAGCAGGATTTCAGCGGCCACCAGACCGTGAACTTCCGCGTCGCCGAGCCCAAGGGCTTCAAGCCCGGCAACTACAAGCTGGAAATCGCCCTCAACGGCAGCGTCGTGCAGACGCACGACTTCACGATCCGCTGATATCGCGCTGCGGCAATCGCGGCGCGCGCAGGCTCAGTCACCCAGCGCCGCGCGCATGAACTCCGGCTGCATCAGCGCGCCGGCGTGGATGCCGACGTTGTAGTACTGCGTCGCGAAGGACTTCGAACTGGCGTCACCCTCGCGGAACTGGGTGAGGTCGCGCGCCTGTTTGCTGGCGATGGTGCAGCTCCAGTAACCGGTCGGGTAGCAGGGCTGCGGGAAGGGCAGGGTGCGGAAGGACTGGAAGCCGGCTTCGGCCATGGTCGCGCGCATGTCCAGGATCAGCTGCATCAGCGCCAGCGGCGATTCGCTCTGCTGCACCAGCAGGCCGTCGGGGCGCAGCGCCTTCAGGCAGCTTTCGAAGAAAACGCGGTTGAACAGGCCTTCCGCCGGGCCGACCGGGTCGGTCGAATCGACGATGATCAGGTCGATGGATTCCGGGGCCGCATTCGCCATGTACGCGATGCCGTCGTCCCACATCACCGTCGCGCGCGGGTCGCCGTTGCTCTCGCACAGCTCCGGGAAATACTTCTCGGCCATGCGCGTGACCTGCTCGTCGATATCGCACTGCACGACGCTGCGCACGCCGGGGTGGCGCAGGACTTCACGCAGCGTGCCGCAGTCGCCGCCGCCGATGATCACCACGTCCTTCGGATCCGGATGCGTGAACAGCGGCGCGTGCGCCATCATCTCGTGGTAGAAGAAATTGTCGCGCGTGGTCACCATCATCGCGCCGTCGATGAGCATGACGTTGCCCCAGTCGGTGCTCTCGTACATCTCGATCTTCTGGAACGGGCTCTGCACTTCCTCCAGCTTGCGCGTGATGCGCAGGCCAAACGCCGAGCCGGTGTGCGAGAAGTTCTCGTGGAGCCACTTCTGTGAACTATCGACCACGTTGCGGCTCCGGAAAGTTGATCGCAGGGCCGCCATTCTACCCGCGCCCAGCTATACCGCCTCTAACCCAGTCGCGGCTGAAAGCCGCTCCTACAGCGGTACAATCCCGCTTTCGCACCACACCCGCAGGAAGCGCCGCCCATGCCCGCCTGGTCCCTCGACCGCGCCCGCCACACCTACTCGATCCCCTACTGGTCCGACGGCTACTTCGACGTGGATGCGGCCGGGCGCATGGTCGCGCTGCCGCGCGGCGCCGGCGGCCCGGCGCTGGCGCTGCCCGAGGTGCTGGAGAAGGCCACGCAGGCCGGACTCAAGCTGCCGCTGCTGCTGCGTTTCTCCGACATCCTCGGCGACCGCCTGGCCAAGCTGCAGCGCGCCTTCACCGGGGCCATGGACGAACTCGGCTACACCGGCGGCTACACCTCGGTGTACCCGATCAAGGTCAACCAGCATTTTGGTGTTGCCGGCGAGCTGGTGGCGCAGGGCGGCGAAGGCTTCGGCCTGGAAGCGGGTTCCAAGCCGGAAATGATGGCGGTGCTCGGGATGGCAAAACCCGGCAGCCTGGTGGTTTGCAACGGCTACAAGGACCGCGAGTACATCCGCCTGGCGCTGATCGGCCGCAAGCTCGGCCTGCAGACCTTCCTGGTGGTGGAGAAATCCTCGGAACTGCAGCTGATCATCGAGGAAGCGGCGAAGCTCGGGGTCAAGCCCGGCCTGGGCGTGCGCATGCGCCTGGCTTCGCTCGGCGCCGGCAAATGGCAGAACAGCGGCGGCGACAAGGCCAAGTTCGGGCTGTCGCCGCGGCAGGTGCTCGACCTGGTCGAGAAGCTGCGCGCCGCCGACATGCTCGACTGCCTGGAGCTGCTGCACTTCCACATGGGCTCGCAGATCTCCAACGTGCGCGACATCGCCAACGGCATGCGCGAGGCGGTGCGCTACTTCGTCGAACTGGAAAAGCTCGGCTGCACCATCCGCTACATGGACTCGGGCGGTGGCCTGGGCGTGGACTACGAAGGCACCCGCTCGCGCGGCTTCTGCTCGGTCAACTACGGCATCGAGCAGTTCGCCTACACGCTGGTGCAGCCGCTGGCCGAGGCCTGCGCCGAGCACAAGCTGCCGCCGCCGATGATGATCACCGAGGCCGGCCGCGCCCTGACCGCGCACCACGCGGTGATGGTGGTGAACGTGTCCGAGGTCGAGCGCGCGCCGGAAGGCTCGGTGCCGCCGGTGGATACCGGCGAGCCGGCCTCGGTGCGGCACCTGCGCGATACCTACGCCGACCTCGAGTCGCGGCCGCCGCTGGAGCTGTTCCTGGAAGCGCAGCAGGCGCTGTCTGAAGGACAGGCGCTGTACGCACTCGGGCAGATGAGCCTGGCGCAGCGCGCGCGCCTGGACGACCTGTTCTATGCCATCGCCCACCGCGTGCGCGACAAGCTCACCGGCGAGGAGCGCAGCCACCGCGAGGTGCTGGACGAGCTCAACCAGCGCCTGGTGGACAAGTACTTCGTCAACTTCTCGGTGTTCGAGTCGGTGCCCGACGTGTGGGCGATCGACCAGGTGTTCCCGATCGTGCCGGTCGAGCGCCTGGACAGCGAGCCTGACCGGCGCGGCGTGATCGCCGACCTGACCTGCGATTCGGATGGCCGGATTGATACGTACGTCGGGTCAGAGAGTTTGAACCCGTCCATGCCTCTACACAGTCCAGAGTCGGGCAAGAGCTATCGGTTGGGCATCTTCCTGGTCGGCGCCTACCAGGAAACGCTCGGCGACATCCACAACCTGTTCGGCGACACCGACACCGCCAACGTGCGCCTCGATGGCGCGGGCGGCTACACGCTGCAGCGCCAGCGCCGTGGCGACACCACCGACGTCATGCTCGACTACGTCGGCTATTCGCTCGACGACCTGCGCGCGTCCTACCGCGAAAAGGTCGAGGCGGCGAAGTTGCCGCGCGCCGAAGGCCAGGCGCTGCTCGACGCGCTCGAGGCGGGCCTGACCGGTTACACCTACCTGCACGAAACGCCGCACGAATAAATGATCGAAGCTTGGGAGAAGGGCATGCGCGCCGGATTCATCGGACTGGGAGCCATGGGCGCGCCCTTGGCCGGGCACTTGCACGCGCGCGGCCTGCTGGCCGCGGTCGGCAACCGCAACGCGCTGAAGGCGCTGCAATTCGCGGCGGGGCACGCGCCGGTGCTGGCCGCCGGCGCCGCCGCCGATTTCGCCGGCTGCGCGGTGGTCGTGCTGTGCGTGTCCGCCGATGCCGACGTCATGCAGAACGTGCTCGCGCTGGCCGACGTGCTGCCGCGCGGCAGCGTGGTGGTGGATCACTCCACGGTCGCCGCCGGCACCGCGCGCGAGGCGCACGCGGCGTTGGCTCGGCAGGGCATCGGCTTCCTCGACGCGCCGGTGTCGGGCGGCGTCGAAGGCGCGCGCAACGGCAAGCTCTCGATCATGGTCGGCGGCGATGCGGCCGACCTTGAGGCGGCGCGGCCGGTACTGGAATCCTATGCGCTGCGCATCACCCACATGGGCGGCCCCGGCGCCGGGCAGTCCACCAAGGCGGTCAACCAGGTGCTGGTCGCCGGCATCGCCCAGGCGGTGTGCGAGGGACTGGCGCTCGGGGAAAAGCTTGGCCTGGCGCCGGAGCTGCTGGTGCCCACGCTGGCCGCCGGCGCGGCCGGCAACTGGTTTCTCGACAAGCGTGGCGCGACCATGCTCGCCGACAATTTCACCCCCGGCTTCAAGTGCGCGCTGCTGCACAAGGACCTGCGCATCGTGCGCGAGATGGCGCGCGAGGCAGGCATCCGCGCCGACGTCATCGAGCAGTCGCTGAACGATTACGGCGAACTGATCGCCCTGGGCTACGGCGACGAGGACACCTCGGCTTTGATCCGCCTGAAACGCAAAATGGGGTGAAAAAATGGGGTCAGAGGAGATTTCCAGCGGAAATCTCCTCTGACCCCATTTTTTCACCCCATTTTGCGCTACTTGACGCGAATGGCCTGGGCGGCGATGCCGTTGGCGGCCAGTGCCGATTTCGCCGCCGCCAGCGATGCCGCGTTCGGGTACGGGCCCATGCGCACGCGATGCACGGTGTTGCCGTTGATCTGCGCAACCTCGACCCGCGCGATCTCGCCGGTAAGGGCGATCTTTGCCTTCAGCGCTTCGGCTTCGTTGCTGCCCAGGAAGGCGCCGGCCTGGATCACGTAGTGCGGGCCGTCGCCGCCGCCCGCGGCCGCCGCCGCCGCTGCCGGCGTTGGCGTAGTCGCCGCAGCGGAAGCCGCGACTGCCGCCGGCGGCGCATCGCCGTCGAGCGCCAGCGCGTCGCCCGCTGCCGGCTCCTCGCCCGCCGCGGCCGCGGCCGCCGCCGCGCGCGCGCGCTCGGCTTCCAGTAGCTGCGCCTGCGCCGCTTCCGCGCGCGCCTGCGCGTCGAGCTCGGCGTCCGGGATCACCACTTCCTTTTCCGGCAGCAGCTTGTAGAACTCGTACTTGGTGCGCGGGCGCTCCGGCGCCTCGGCGACGCCGTCGCCGCTGCGCGGCGGCTTGGCGGTGGCATTCGGATCGGGCGTGGGCAGCAGGCTGCCGAGCGGCTTGCGCCAGTCATCGCGGAAATGCAGGTAGCCGAAAGCCAGGCCGCCGATCGCCAGCCCCACCGCCAGCCACAGCAACCCCGATCGCTTCGCCGCGCCCTGGCGGCGCGCCTGGCTCTTGCCTCGCCGTGCGGCCATTACATGGTCTCCGGCGCGGACACGCCAAGCAGCGCCAGGCCGTTGGCCAGCACCTGCTGGGTCGCCTTGGCCAGGCCCAGGCGCGCGTTGCGCAGCTCTTCCTCGGCGTTGAGGATGCCGACCGAGTTGTAGAAGGAATGGAAGGCGGCGGCGACGTCGCGCAGGTGGTGCACGATGATCTGCGGGCCGCGGTTGGCGGCGGCCGACTCCAGCATTTCAGGGAAGCGCATCAGTTCCACCAGCAGCATGTCCTCGCAGTCCTCGGTCAGGCGCGCGCGCGCCGACAGCGCGGCGGCGTCGGTGTAGGCCAGCCCCTTTTCCTTCAGCTGCCGGAACAGGCTGGCGATGCGCGCGTGCGCGTACTGGATGTAGTAGACCGGATTGTCGTTGGAATGGCTCTTGGCCAGGTCCAGGTCGAAGTCCAGGTGCTGGTCGTTGCTGCGCATCACGTAGAAGAAGCGCGCCGCGTCGGTGCCCACTTCCTCGCGCAGACTCGCGCAGGGTGACGAAGCTGCCGGCGCGGGTGGACATCTGCACGCGCTGCTGGCCGCGGTACAGGATCGCGAACTGCACCAGCTGGATCTCCAGCCGCGCCGGGTCCAGGCCCAGGCCCTGCGCCGCCGCCTTCAGCCGTGCGATGTAGCCGTGGTGGTCGGCGCCGAAGATGTACAGCGCGCGGTCGAAGCCGCGCTCGAACTTCGACAGCAGGTAGCCCAGGTCGGAGGCGAAATAGGTACTGGCGCCGTTCTCGCGCACCACCACCCGGTCCTTGTCGTCGCCGAAGGCGGTGGCGCGGAACCAGGTGGCGCCGTCCTGCTCGAACAGGTGGCCGTTGTCGCGCAGGCGCTGGATCGCGTGCTGCACGTAGCCGTCGGTAGCCAGCGAGCGCTCGCTGAAGAAATTGTCGTAGCACCACGCCGAAGCCGGTCAGGTCGTTGCGGATGTCGGCCAGGCACCAGGTCAGGCCGGCGTTGAACACGATGCGATAGTCGGCCTCGCCGAGCAGCTGGCGCGCGCGCGCGATCAGCGCGTCCACGTGCAGCTCCTTGTCGCCGCCCTCGCTCTCGTCGGCGTGCAGCCCGTCGGTGATCTCGATCGCGATGTGGCGCAGGCGGTCGCCTGCCTTCGCGCGCAGCGCGCGCGCGATCTCGGAGCACGTAGTCGCCCTTGTAGCCGTTGTCCGGGAAGCGCACGTTGACCCCGACAGCTCGAGATAGCGCAGCCAGACGCTGACCGCGAGGATGTCCATCTGCCGGCCGGCGTCGTTGACGTAGTACTCGCGCTGCACCTTGTGGCCGACCGGCCTCGAGCAGGTTGGCCACCGATGGCGCCGTAGGCGGCGCCGCGGCCGTGGCCGACGTGCAGCGGGCCGTTCGGATTGGCCGACACGAACTCGACGGTCACCGAGTCGCGCGAATCCGGCTCCTGGCGGCCGAAGCCGGCGCCCTGTTCGAAGACGCGGCGGATGGTCGCCAGGCGGCAGGGCTGGGAAATGCGGAAATTGATGAAGCCCGGGCCGGCGATCTCGACCTTCGACACATGCTGCGTCTCGCCGAAATTGGCGACCAGCGCCTGCGCCAGTTCGCGCGGCGGCAGGCCTGCGGCCTTGGCCAGCAGCAGTGCGATATTGGTGGCGTAGTCGCCGTGTTCGCGCGAGCGGGTGCGCTCGATCACGTAGTCCGGCGTGACCAGGTCCTGCGGCAGCTTGCCGTGCCGGCGCAGGTCCAGCAGGGACTGGGCCACGAGTTCGCGCAGATGCTCTTTCACGGGCGGTTTTTGTCTTCCGGGGATAGCCGGAGATTGTAACGCGCCGGCCCGCCGGACCGGGTCAGCGGCCCTGAATGGCAGCGCCGCCGCGGCTCAGCGGGCGCCGCTGAGTTCCGAGAACGCCGCCAGCACCGCCGTGCCGCTGGCCGGCGGCGCGCCGGCGAAGCGCGCGAGCAGGGCCGCGGTCGTGGCCCGCACGCGCGGGCCGTTCTCGGCCTTCATCGGGCCGAACTCGCGTTCGCCCTCGCGCGAACTGAAACGGTGCAGCTCGTAGAAATAGTATTCCTGGCCCCTGCCCAGGAAGCCCAGCGCGGGCAGCGCCGAGGCCGCCGAGTCGAGCGCCCGGCCGGCGCGCATCTCGCGCTCGCGGCACAGGCGCAGCGCGGTTTCGCACAGCAGCACGAAGTCCTCGCCGACGTTGGCGGTGTCGAGGTCGGCGGCCATGCGCGCCAGGCGCTCGCCGCGGCGCGCTTCGGGCTGCTCGCGCCAGTGCGGCACGCTCGCGTCCAGCCACAGGTGCAGGCCGCGCGCGAGCGCGCCGCCGGCCACGTTCGGAAGCTCCTCGGTCTGCGGGTCGGCCAGCAGCGCCGGCTTGGCGTCGAAGGTGCTGCCGGAAATCATCAGCTCCAGCGCGACGTACTGGTCGCGGTCGGCCATGCGGTCGAAGCCGGCGGCGTCGAGGATGCGGAAAGCCTCGGCGCTGCTGGCCGCCTCGTTGCCGCCGACCGGGCCGGGGAAGTCGTAGCTCTCGCGCTGGCGCAGGTCGTGGCAGGCGGCGAACATCATCAGCGCGGCGATGTCCTCGCCGGCCGCGCCGGGGCCGCCCATGCCCTCGAGCAGGCGCAGCAGCCGGCGCTCGCCGACCTCGAGCACGTGTGCTTCGTTGTGGTAGGCGTGGAAGTCCTCGCCGAGGCTGCCGTGGCGCAGGGCGAGGCGGGCGGCGCCCAGCACCACCGCGTCGAGCGCGCGCGTTTCCACGCCGAAGCGGGCCGCGATGGCCGCGAGGCGTTCGAGCACGTCCGGGCGACGGGCGCCCAGCAGGCGTCGCGCGGCGGCGACGTCCGGGAGCGCCAGTTCGCTGGCGTCGGGCGGGTACGATCTTTCGTAGCCGAACAGCACGTGGGCGAGCCGATCCCCTGGGGAGTTCGGCCGCAGTATGCCGCATCGGCGCGCAGGCAACCTGCCGCCGCCGCAGCCTGCCGGGGACGCGCTCAGACCCATCCGCGCTGGGCCATGGAGGTGGCGGCGCCGTCGCCGACCACGAAATGGTCGAGCACGCGCACCTCGACCAGGGCCAGCGCCTGCTTCAGCCGGGCCGTCACCGCGCGGTCGGCCGCGCTCGGCTCCGGGTTTCCGCTCGGGTGGTTGTGGCCGAAGATCAGCGCCGCGGCGTTGTGCTGCAGCGCCCGCCGCGCGACTTCGCGCGGATGCACTTCCGAGCCGTCGATGGTTCCTCGGAACAGTTCCTCGTAGGCGATGACCCGATGGCGGGTGTCGAGGAACAGGCAGGCGAAGACCTCGTGCGGCAGCGGCCGCAGCTTGCGCGAAAAGTAGGCCCCGGCTTGCGCCGGGTCGGCGAGCGCCGCGCCGCGCTGCAACTGCTGGCCCAGGTGGCGCGTGCCCAGTTCCAGTGCGGCGGCGAGCGCGCAGGCGCGCGCCGGGCCCAGGCCGGGCAGGGTGGCGAGTTCGGCCGGCGGGCGGTCGAGCAGCCCGCGCAGGCCGCCGCCTTCGGCAAGCAGGCGGCGGCCGACGTCGATCGCGCTGCCGCCACGCCCGCCGCTGGCGATGAAGATCGCCAGCAGCTCGGCGTCGGCGAGTGCGGCCGCGCCCCGCGCCAGCAGTTTCTCTCGCGGTCGTTCGTCGGCGGGCCAGTCGCGGATGTGCATGGCCAAAGCCTGCCGCGCCGACGCCAGCGACGGCATCGGGGCCTTTCCCGGCATCGGGTAAGCTTTAGTCCAATTCGAGCGGGGGAGTTTCATGGACGGCTTGGTCGGGCAGCGGATCCTGCTGGGGGTCACTGGCGGGATCGCGGCCTACAAGGCCGCGGACCTCGCGCGGCGGCTGCAGGACGCCGGCGCGCAGGTGCGCGTGGTCATGACCGAAGGCGCGCAGCGCTTCGTCACCCCGCTGACCTTCCAGGCACTGACCGGTGCGCCGGTGCGCACCTCGCTCTGGGACGAGGCCGCGGAAGCGGCGATGGGCCACATCGAGCTGGCGCGCTGGGCCACGCGCGTGCTGGTGGCGCCGGCGAGTGCCGACTTCATCGCCCGACTCGCGCAAGGCCTGGCCTCCGACCTGCTCGGCACGCTGTGCCTGGCGACCGAAGCGCCGGTGTCGGTGGTGCCGGCGATGAACCGCGTGATGTGGGCGAACGCGGCCACGCAGGCCAACGTCGCCACGCTGTATGCACGCGGCATCGCGCTGCTCGGCCCGGTGGAAGGCGACCAGGCCTGCGGCGAGACCGGCGCCGGGCGCATGCTCGAGCCGCTGGAAATCGTTGCCGCACTGCGTGCGCTCGCACCCGCCGGCGCCCTCGCCGGCCGCCGCCTGCTGGTCAGCGCCGGCCCGACCCGCGAAGACCTCGACCCGGTGCGCTACCTGGGCAACCGCAGCAGCGGCAAGATGGGCTTTGCACTCGCCGCCGAAGCCGCGGCGATGGGTGCGCAGGTCACGCTGGTCGCCGGCCCGGTCGCGCTGCCCACGCCCGCCGGCGTCAGGCGCATCGACGTGCGCAGCGCCGTGCAGATGCGCGAGGCGGTGCTGGCCGCGCTGCCCGGGCAGGACGCCTACATCGGCGCCGCGGCCATCGCCGACTACATGCCGGCGCAATCGTCGCCGCAGAAGATCAAGAAGGGCGCCGACACCCTGAGCGTCGAACTCGTGCGCACGCCCGATGTGCTCGCCGAGGTCGCGCGCCACGCCGCGCGCCCGCGCGTGGTGGTGGGCTTCGCCGCCGAAACCGAAGAGCTCGAGCGCAACGCCCTGGCCAAGCTGCAGGCCAAGAACCTGGACCTGATCGCCGGCAACGACGTTGCCGCGCCGGGACTGGGTTTTGGCAGCGAGGAAAACGCCCTGCAGGTCTACTCGGCCGAGGGGCGCAGCGACATTCCGCGCGGCTCCAAGGCGGCGGTCGCGCGCGCCCTGCTGGCCCTGGTCGCGGCGCGCCTGGCATGAAGCACCAGATCGAACTCAAGCTGCTGGATGCGCGCCTGGGCCGCGAATTCCCGCTGCCCGACTACGCCACCGCGCATTCCGCCGGCATGGATCTGCGCGCGATGTGCGCCGAGCCGTTGCTGCTGGCGCCGGGCGAGGCGCAGCTGCTGCCGACCGGCCTGGCGATCCACATCGGCGACCCGGAACTGTGCGCGATGATCCTTCCGCGCTCGGGGCTCGGGCACAAGCAGGGCCTGGTGCTGGGCAACCTGGTCGGCCTGATCGATGCCGATTACCAGGGGCCACTGATGGTCAGTTTGTGGAATCGGGGGCAGAATCCCCAACAGGTCCAGCCGGGGGACCGGATCGCGCAACTGGTGCTGATGCCGGTGCGGCGCGCGGAGTTCCGGATCGTGGAAGAATTCGAGGAGAGCGCCCGCGGTGCGGGCGGCTTCGGCCACACTGGCGTGCGATAGGGGCGGGAGAGCCATGAAAGCCGGATTCGACATGAAATCGCTGAACCTGCGCAGCGCGCTGCCGATCGTGGCGGTGCTGTTGCTGTTGATCGCCGCCTGGAATGCCTGGGGCGGCTGGCAGGTCTGGACCGCGAACCGCCTGCAGCAGGCGACGATGGAGTCCAGCAAGCAGGTCGCCGGCGCCTTGCAGCCGGTGCTGGCCTCGATTGCCTCGCGCGCCGGCGCCCTGTCCGGGCGCGCCGACCTGGCCCTCGCCATGCGCGCCGGCAACTCCGATGCGGCCAAGGCGATCGTGATGCAGGCGGTGCCCGGCACCGAAGCGGTGGAAGTGCATGCGACCGGATTCAACGCCGCCTATGCCGATCCCGCCGCCTTCGGTTACGGCAAGCTCGGGCTGCTCGAGCGCGCCTCGCAGGAAGGCAAGCCGGTCATCGCCGTGATCAAGGATGCCGGCGGACCGCGCCTGGGCGTGGCGGTGCCGGTGGTGGAGGGCGCGCAAGTGCTCGGGCTGGTGTATCTGCGCCGTCCGCTGGCCGAACTGGCGGCGGCCGGGCAGGACGCGGCGCCGGCCGGTGGCTACCTGGCGCTGCGCCAGGGCAGCTTCAATGTCTTCGAGTCGGGCGACAAGGAAGGGCTGCGCGCGCGCCCCGAGACCGGCATCGAGCAAGTGGCCGGTTCCGGCCTGCGTGTCGTGGCGATGGCGCCGCCCGCCGAGCCCGGCGCGTTCGGCGCCGGGGGCCTGGGCGAATTCGGTATCGCCGGCGCGCTGCTGCTGCTCGCCGTCGGCCTGTTCTGGTGGTCGCGGCGCGCGCCGAAGGCCGCGGTCGCCGCGGTCGCCAAGGCCGAGCCGGCGCCGCCGCAGACCCTGTCGGAAATGCAAAGCGCCGGCAAGCTCGCCAAGCCGGAGGCGCCCAAGCCGCCACCGAGCACCGCGCAACAGGCGGCGATGGCGGGCATCGCCCTGGATCGCGCCATCTTCCGCGCCTACGACATCCGCGGCGTGGTCGGCGTGTCGCTCGACCACAACATCGCCCGCCTGATCGGGCAGGCCGTCGGCAGCCTGATGCACGAGAAGAACCAGCGCGCGATCGTAGTCGGCCGCGACGGCCGCCTGTCCTCGCCGAGCATGGCCAATGGCCTGATCGAGGGCCTGCGCAAGGCCGGCCGCGAGGTCATCGACATCGGCGAAGTGCCGACGCCGATGGCCTACTTCGGCAGTTTCCACCTGCGCACCGGCTGCTGCGTTTCGGTGACCGGTAGCCACAATCCGCCCGACTACAACGGCTTCAAGATCGTCGTCGACGGCGAGACGCTGTCCGGCGACGCGATCCAGCACCTGTACGCGCGCATCGCCGAAAACCGCCTGCACCGCGCCGAGAACCTGGGCCTGCTGAGCCAGCGCGACATCAAGAGCGACTACATCCAGCGCATCGCCGACGACATCCAGATCGAGCGCAAGATCAAGGTCGTCCTCGACTGCGGCAGCGGCGTCGCCGGCAACGTCGGCCCCGAACTGCTGGCGGCGATCGGCGCTGACGTCGAGCCGCTGTATTGCGAGGTGGACGGCATGTTCCCGCACCACCATCCCGACCCCAGCGACCCGGCCAACCTGGTGGACCTGATCAACGTCGTGCAGCGGGTCGGCGCCGACATCGGCCTGGCGCTGGACGGCGACGGCGACCGCCTCGGCGTGGTCACGAAGACCGGCGAGATCATCTACCCCGACCGCCTGCTGATGCTGTTCGCCAGCGACGTGCTCGAGCGCAATCCCGGCGCCTGCGTCATCTACGACGTCAAGTGCACCGGCCACCTGGCCACGCACATCCTGCGCAACGGCGGCAGCCCGCTGATGTGGAAGACCGGGCATTCGCTGATCAAGGCGAAGATGAAGGAAACCGAAGCCGAGCTGGCGGGCGAGATGTCCGGCCACTTCTTCTTCCGCGAGCGCTGGTACGGCTTCGACGATGCCCTGTACGCCGCCGCGCGCCTGCTGGAGATCCTCGCCGCCTCGCCGGACGACCCGGAGACGATCTTCGCCGGACTGCCCAAGGGCGTATCCACGCCCGAGCTCAAGATCGAGGTGGCGGAAGGCGAGCAGTACCGCATCGTGGAGGCGTTCGTCGCCAAGGCGAAGTTCGAGGGCGCGCGCATCGCCACCATCGACGGGCTGCGCGCCGACTGGCCGGACGGCTGGGGCCTGATGCGCGCCTCCAACACCACGCCGAGCCTGGTGCTGCGTTTCGACGCCAAGGACTCGGAAGCGCTGGCGCGCGTGCAGGCCACCTTCCGCGAGCAACTGCTCGCGGTGCACCCGTCGCTGCGCTTGCCTTTCTAGACGCTCAGCGTGCGCCGCCGGGCGCCGCCGGGGCCGCCGCCGATGCAGCGGCGGCCGCCGCCGCGGCCGGCGCATTCTTCAGCTGCCGGTAGCGCTCGAGCATGCGCGCGAATTCCGCGTTCAGGGCCTCCAGTTCGAGGCGACGATCGACCTGGAACTGCTGCTGCTTGAGGTATTCGTCGTGCAACTCGCGGATCGCGGCAATGCGGTCGTCGGCGACCTTGCGCCCGGCCAGCTCGGCGTCGGAGGCCTGGCCCAGCATCATCGCCAGGTTCTCGCGCACGTTGCGGATGCTGACGTCGGTGGATTCCAGGGTCGTCTTCAGCAGGGTCAGGCGCTCGCCGTAGGCGCGACGCATGTCGCTCTCGTTCCCGTACGTCGCCATCATCACTTCTTCCTGGCGCTTGAGCTCGTCGAGCTTCTCCGCCTGTTCCGCCGCCGCCGCCGCCGCCGCCGCGATCGCGGCGCGCTCTTCCGGCGTCAACGCGCGGTCGACGGTGCCGGTGACGTTGCCGGAGTCGGTGCTGAATTCGCGCCGCGCCTGGTTCACCGCCTCCGGCGGCAGCGCCTGGTCGTAGTGCACCTTGCCGTCCTTGTCCACCCAGCGATACAGCTTCGGTGACTTGGCCTGCGCGAAGGCCGCGCCCGACGCAATGGTCGTCGCCAGCAGCGCCGACAGGATCGCCTTGCCGTTCATGCTCCTACCCCCGGTTCGCTGCTGCCATAGCGCGCACGATACGCCAACAACGCGGCCTTGTGCGCCGCCAGCTCGGGCCGGTCCTCGGCCAGTTGCAGCAGCTGCGCCAGGCCTGCGACGGCCACCACCGGCAGCCCGAATTCCAGCTCCACTTCCTGCGCCGCCGAGCGCGTGCCGGCCTGCCCGCGCTCCTGCCGGTCGAGCGCGATCAGCACCGCGCAGGGCGTGGCCCCGGCGCCGCGGATGATCTCCAGCGCCTCGCGGATGGCGGTGCCGGCGGTGATCACGTCGTCCACGATCAGCACCCGCCCCGCCAGCGGCGCGCCGATCAGCTGCCCGCCCTCGCCGTGCGCCTTCGCCTCCTTGCGGTTGAAGGCCAGCGGCACGTCGTGGCCGCGGGCGGCGAGGGTGGTCGCCAGCGCCGTGGCCAGCGGAATGCCCTTGTAGGCCGGCCCGAACAGCATGTCGAAGGCGGTGCCCGATGCGGCCAGCGCGTCCGCATAACATTCGCCCAGCGCCGCCAGCGCGGCGCCGGAATCGAAGCGCCCGGCGTTGAAGAAGTAGGGGCTGGTGCGGCCCGACTTCAGCGTGAACTCGCCGAAGCGCAACACCTCGCGTTCGAGCGCGAGGTCGAGGAATCGCCGTTGGTGGGGCTGCATGCGTCTGGCTCGTCGCGTGGTGGGAGGGGCGGCGACGATTGTGCCGCAAGCCGGCACCATCGGTGCGGGCTCGCCTAGAATGGCCGTTCGTGAAAATCATCACCTTCAACGCCAACGGCCTTCGCTCCGCCGCCGACAAGGGCTTCTTCGACTGGTTCGCCAGGCAGAAGGCGGACGTGCTGTGCCTGCAGGAGACGCGCGCCTCGGAAGCGCAGCTCGCCGACAAGGCCTTCCGCCCGCGCGGCTACCAGCGCTGGTTGTGCGAGGCGAAGACCCGGAAGGGCTACTCCGGGGTCGCCATCTATTCGAAGCGCGAGCCGGATGAAGTGCGCACCGCGCTGGGCTGGAGCGAATTCGACGACGAGGGCCGCTACATCGAGGCGCGCTTCGGCAAGCTGAGCGTGGTCTCGCTGTACCTGCCCTCCGGTTCCTCGAAGGAGGAGCGCCAGGCCTTCAAGTTCAAGGTCATGGACTGGATCGAGCCGCTGTTCGCCAGCTGGCGCAACGAGGATCGTGAGTACGTGCTGTGCGGCGACTGGAACATCGCGCACACGCCGATGGATATCCGCAACGCCAAATCCAACCAGAAGAACTCCGGCTTCCTGCCGGCAGAGCGCGACTGGCTGACGAAGCTGTTCACCGAACACGGCTGGGTCGACAGCTACCGCCACCTGCATCCGGAAGGCCAGGACTACACCTGGTGGAGCCAGCGCGGCGCGGCGCGTGCGAACAACGTCGGCTGGCGCATCGACTACCAGGTGGTGAGCCCGAGCCTGCGCGAACGCCTCAAGGCTTGCGCAATCAGTCCCGAGCCGCGATTCTCGGACCACGCCCCCTACACCGTGGAGTTCCACAAGTGACCGAGGCCGCCGCCAAGCCCGCCAAGCGTTCGGTGTGGAAGTCGTTCTCCCAGCCGGCGGCGTGGACGATGTTCTATTTCGGCTTCTCCTCGGGCCTGCCCTTCCTGCTGGTCGCCGGCACGTTGGCGTACTGGCTGCGGGAAAGCGGCATGGAGTTGAAGAACATCACCGTTATCGCCAGCGCCGGCATGACCTATGCCTTGAAGTTCCTGTGGGCGCCGTTCCTGGACCACAGCCGGGCGCCGGTTTTCGGCCGCATGGGCCTGCGTCGAGGCTGGCTGATGCTGGCGCAGGTCGGCGTGCTGCTCGGGCTGATCGGCATGGCGGTTACCTCCCCGGCGCAGCTGGGCGTCTTCATCGTGTTCACCCTGCTCGTCGCCTTCTTCGGCGCGACGCAGGACATCGCCGTGGACGCGTACCGCATCGAGATCGCGCCGGTTGCCGACCAGGGTGCGCTGGTCGCGGTGTATTCGCTGGGCTATCGGGTGGCGCTGATCCTGTCCGGTGCCTTTGCGCTCGGCTTCGCCGACCACATGCCGTGGTGGCAGGTGTACCTGATCATGGCCGTGGCCATGCTGATCCCGATCGGGGCCAACCTTCGCGCAATCGAGCCGGAAGGCCAGCGGCGGACGGGCGGCACCTGGGGCGAGACGATGCGCGCGATGTTCGTCGATTCCTTCGCCGATTTCTTCCGCCGCTATGGCGTGGCGCTGTCGCTGTGGGTGCTGCTGTTCATCCTGCTGTTCAAGATCCCGGAGCAGGCGCTGGTCGGCGGCATCATGAGCCCGTTCTACCTGGACATGGGTTTCACCAAGACGACGATCGGGGTGGTCACCAAGCTCTATGGCGTGTGGGTCGGCATTCTCGGCGTGTTCGTCGGCGGCATCCTCGTCGCGCGCTACAACGCCCGCAAGTCGCTGCTGTTCGCGATGGTGATCACCGCGCTGTGCAACCTGCTGTACCTGCTGCTGATTGCCCATCCCGGCAACGTGCTGGTGCTGACCGCGGTGATTTCCGGCGAAAACTTCATGCTCGGCGTACTCGGCACCACTGCGGTCGCCTTCTTGTCCTCGCTGGTCAACCGCGAGCACACCGCCACCCAGTACGCGCTCCTGTCCTCGATGGTGAACCTGCCCGGGAAGATCCTGGGCGTGTTTGCGGGGCTGATCGTCCAGCAGACCAGCTATGCGTATTTCTTCGTGATTGCCACTCTGGCGGTGCTGCCCGCCACGTTGTTGTTCCTTTGGCTGATGCCGCGGCTTAAAGTGGCTGTGCCGGAGGAGTAGCGGATGGCCGATTTCCTGTTGCGCGACATTGACGAGCGGGTCGCGGAGCGCATCAAGGAGATGGCGCGCCAGCGCGGCTGGCCGCTCAACGACGTCATCCTGCACCTGGTCAAGCAGGCGCTCGGCCTGTCCGAGCCCGATCCGCCGCCGGTGCCCGGCGACATCGCCCGGCTGATGGGGGCGTGGGACGACGCCGAGGCGCGCGCCTTCCAGGAGGCGATGTCGGCCTTCACCGGCTTGCCGGACGATGCCCCGAGCTACTGGCTGGAAGACAAGGCCCGGCGCGACAAGCTGGGCGAGTGATCAGCCGGGCGATGCGCCCGGGTACAGCGCGCCCAGCACCCGCGGACCGCGCGCGCCGGTGACGCTGGCGATATTGCCCGCGCGACGCGCCAGGAACTCCCGCGCCAGCCAGGCAAAAGCCATCGCCTCGACGAAATCCGGGTCCAGCCCGTGCGCGCCAGTGGATTCGACCGCCATTGCCGGCAAGGCCTCGCGCAGTTCGCGCAGCAGCACCGGGTTGTGCACGCCGCCGCCGCACACCAGCACGCGTGCGCAGCCGGGCAATTGCGCGTGCAGCGCGTCGGCCACGGTGCGTGCGGTGAAGCGGGCGAGGGTGGCCTGCACGTCCGCGGGGGTCAGCGCCGCCGCGCCCAGGCGCGCTTGCAGCCAGCCCAGGTGGAACTGGTCGCGGCCGGTGCTCTTGGGCGGCGGCAACGCCAGCCAGGGCTCGGCCAGCAGGCGCGCGAGCAGCGCCTCCTCGACGCGGCCATTCGCCGCGAAGGCGCCGCCGCGATCGTAAGGCTGGCCGCGGTGGCGCAGGCACCAGGCGTCCATCAGCCCGTTGCCGGGCCCGGTGTCGAAGCCGCGCACGGCGCCGCGCATCGGCAGCAGGGTCAGGTTGGCGATGCCGCCGAGGTTGAGCACGGCGCGATCTTCCGCCGCGTCGGCCAGGGTGGCGGCGTGGAAGGCGGGCACCAGTGGCGCCCCCTGTCCGCCGGCGGCAACGTCGCGCCGGCGCAGGTCGGCGACGGTGTCGATGCCGGTGGCTTCGGCGAGGATGTTGGCGTCGCCCAGCTGCAGGGTGAAAGGCGCCTCGCCGTGCGGGCGGTGGCGCAGCGTCTGTCCGTGCGAGCCGATCGCGCGCACCTGCGCCGGCTCCACCTTTGCTTCGTGCATGAGCGTCAGCGCCGCCTCGGCAAAGGCGCGGCCCAGGCGCGTATCCAGTTCCCCGAGCTCGTCCAGGTCCACGCGCGCGTCGGCCTGCGAGACGCGCAGCACCAGTTCGCGCAGGCCGGCGGGCAGCTCGTAGGTGCGCGCGTGCAGCATGTGCGGCGCGCCGGCGCCGAAGCGCACCAGCGCCGCGTCGATGCCGTCGGCGCTGGTGCCGGAGATCAGGCCAAGAAAAAGGCCGCGGTCATCGCCAGCGGCCTGGTCGTCTGCCATGGTCGCGCCGCGCTCAGCGCGCGGCGAGGCGGGAGGCGTTGTTCTTTTCCACCAGCAGCAGCTTGGCGACCGCCGGCGCGGTGGCCGCGCGGAACTTCACCAGCTCGCTGCCCGACAGCGGCGAGGGCTTGGGCATGGTTACCGTCAGCGGATTGACCTGGGTGCCGCCGATGCGGAATTCATAGTGCAGGTGCGGGCCGGTGGCCAGGCCGCTCATGCCGACGTAGCCGATGGTGCTGCCCTGGCTGACGCGCTGGCCCTGCTTGGCCTTGCCCCAGCTCGACATGTGTCCGTACAGGGTGCTGCGGCCCTGGCCGTGGTCGATGATCACCGCGCGGCCATAGCCGCTCTTCCAGCCCAGGAAGGCGACGCGGCCGTCGCCGGCGGCCATGATCGGCGTGCCGGAGCGGGCGGCGTAGTCCACCCCCTTGTGCGCGCGCATGCGCCCGAGCACCGGGTGCCTGCGCATGCCGAAGGTGGAGGACAGCCGCGCGAACTCGATCGGAATACGCATCAGCACCTTCTTCAGCGGCCGGCCGGTCTCGTCGAAGTACTCGGTCTTGCCGTTCTGCCCGAAGGCGTAGGCGGTGAAACGCTTGCCACGGTTGGTGAAGGTGGCGCCGATGACGTCGCCGGTGCCGACGCGCTGGCCATCGCGCCACAGCTCTTCGTACACCACCTGGAAGGTGTCGCCGGCGCGCACGTCCTCGACGAAGTCGATGTCGTACTTGAAGATGTTGGCCAGGGTATTGATCGAGCCGGCGGTCAGGCCGGCGCGGGCGCCGTCGGCATAGAGCGAGTTGCGGATGGCGCCGGCGGCGATCTCGACGCGGCGCTCCAAGGGGCGCAGGTGGATCTTTTCGAAGACCTTGTCGCCTTCGACCGCCAGGTCGATGCGGGTGCCGGCATCCTTGTCGAAGCGCAGGGTCTTCAGCGCGCCCTTGGCGTCCAGCTCGAAGGACAGTTCCTGGCCCTCGCGCAGCCGGGTCAGGGCGCCGGGGGCGGAAGTGGCGTCGAGCAGGCGGCGCATCAGGGCGGCCGGCAGTTGCTGCTGGGCGAAGATGCTGCCCAGGTTCTCGCCGCGGCCGACCCGAACGGTCTGCCAGCCGGAGGCGTGGGCGTGGGATGCGGCGGCCGCGGCCGGGAGCGGCAGGGCCAGCTCGAGGCGGGCCGGAGCGGCCTGGGCGGAGCGGGTGGCATTGGCGAAGCCCGGCACGATGGCGATCAGCGCGGTGCCGACGAAGCCGAGCAGGCCGGCCGCGAGCCAGTGTTCGTGCGACCATTTGTGCCAGGGGGCAGCGCGGTCGACTTGGCGGGGGGAAGTTTTCAAACGTACTCCGCGGGCCAGCCCGGACAGGTGAAGTCGGGGCCAACCATAACCAGAGTTAAATAGGTGCGTCAAACCCTTGTGAAGATTAGCTTTTTTGTTCCAAAACTTTAACCAAGCATTAACATCGCCTCCACAGATCCGGCCCTTTGCCTCCCCGACCCCCCATGACCGACCTGAACCATGCGCTGGCCACCATCGGCCGCGGCACCGACGAGATCCTCAAGACCGAAGAACTGGAGGCCCGGCTCAAGCTTGGCCGTCCGCTGCGGGTGAAGGCCGGCTTCGACCCGACCGCCCCCGACCTGCACATCGGCCACACCGTCCTGTTGAACAAGATGCGGCAGTTCCAGGACCTCGGCCACCAGGTGATCTTCCTGATCGGCGACTTCACCGGGATGATCGGTGACCCGAGCGGCAAGAACGTCACCCGCAAGCCGCTGACACGCGAGGACGTGCTCGCCAACGCCGAGACCTATTCCGAGCAGGTGTTCAAGGTGCTCGACCGGGACCGGACCGAGCTGCGCTTCAACTCCGAGTGGTTCGGCAAGATGGACGCTGCCGACATGATCAAGCTGGCCGGCCTGCACACGGTGGCGCGCATGCTCGAGCGCGACGATTTCGCCAAGCGCTATGCAGCGCAGCAACCGATCGCCATCCACGAATTCCTCTATCCGCTGGTGCAAGGCTACGATTCCGTCGCGCTCAAGGCCGACGTCGAACTGGGCGGCACCGACCAGAAATTCAACCTGCTGATGGGCCGCGCGCTGCAGGCGCACTACGGCATGCCGCCGCAGATCGTGCTGACCATGCCGCTGCTGGAGGGCCTGGACGGCGTCAACAAGATGGGCAAGTCGCTGGGCAACTACATCGGCATCAACGAGCCGGCGAACACCATCTTCGGCAAGACGATGTCCATCTCCGACGAGCTGATGTGGCGCTGGTACACGCTGCTGTCGTTCGAAAAGTCGCTGGCCGACATCGAACGCATGAAGGCCGCAGTCGCCAACGGCGGCAACCCGCGCGACTTCAAGGTCGAGCTGGCGCGCGAGCTGGTGGACCGTTTCCACGGCGCCGGCGCCGGCGCGGCGGCGATCTCGCACTGGAACGAGGTGGTGCGCGGCGGCGCCGTGCCTGCCGACCTGCCGCTGCAGCAGATCGCGGTCGGCGAGGAAGGCATTCGCATCGCCGGCCTGTTGCGGGCCTGTGGCCTGGCTGCCTCGGGCGCCGAGGCTGGCCGCAAGCTCGCTGAGAGGGCCGTGCGCATCGACGGCGTGGTCACCGATGACCGCGACCTGTTGCTGCGCGCCGGCGGCGAGCACCTGCTGCAGCTGGGCAAGCGCGGTTTCGCGCGGGTGAAGCTGGTTTCCGCTTAACCTTCGCCGCATTCGATGAAGTTTTCTGTATACTGACCGACCCGCCAATGACATTTCCCGGATTCGTCCCGGAGGTGCCTGCGACGGGGGAGGAAAATTCGCCGGTTCGCGCTATTGACGGACCTGCAAATTGCCCTATACTTAGCGGCTCGGTCGGGCGAAACGCCCCACCCCGCTCCGGTTCTTCCGGAGCAGCGGCGACGATCTTTGACAGTGTGCGCAGGAAATTTGTGCGGGCGTCTGTGGGATGGAGCAACTTAAGTCCCAATCTTGCAGATGTTCGTCAAGCTTTAGTTACAAAAGCACAGTCAATGTAAATTGGTAGTGCCAAGCGATTGAGGCCGGACAAGCTTCTGCAGGGAAAGCTAGACAATTAGTTTTAACTGAAGAGTTTGATCCTGGCTCAGAGTGAACGCTGGCGGCAGGCCTAACACATGCAAGTCGAACGGCAGCACAGCGCTAGCAATAGCGTGGGTGGCGAGTGGCGGACGGGTGAGGAATACATCGGAATCTACCTTGTCGTGGGGGATAACGTAGGGAAACTTACGCTAATACCGCATACGAACCATGGTTGAAAGCGGCGGACCGCAAGGCGTCGCGCGATTGGATGAGCCGATGTCCGATTAGCTAGTTGGCGGGGTAAAGGCCCACCAAGGCGACGATCGGTAGCTGGTCTGAGAGGATGATCAGCCACACTGGAACTGAGACACGGTCCAGACTCCTACGGGAGGCAGCAGTGGGGAATATTGGACAATGGGCGCAAGCCTGATCCAGCCATGCCGCGTGTGTGAAGAAGGCCTTCGGGTTGTAAAGCACTTTTGTTGGGGAAGAAAAGCTACCGGTTAATACCCGGGAGTTCTGACGGTACCCAAAGAATAAGCACCGGCTAACTTCGTGCCAGCAGCCGCGGTAATACGAAGGGTGCAAGCGTTACTCGGAATTACTGGGCGTAAAGCGTGCGTAGGTGGTGAGTTAAGTCTGTCGTGAAAGCCCCGGGCTCAACCTGGGAATGGCGATGGATACTGGCTCGCTAGAGTGCGGTAGAGGAGAGTGGAATTCCCGGTGTAGCAGTGAAATGCGTAGAGATCGGGAGGAACATCAGTTGCGAAGGCGGCTCTCTGGACCAGCACTGACACTGAGGCACGAAAGCGTGGGGAGCAAACAGGATTAGATACCCTGGTAGTCCACGCCCTAAACGATGCGAACTGGACGTTGGGAGCAATCAGGCTCTCAGTGTCGAAGCTAACGCGTTAAGTTCGCCGCCTGGGGAGTACGGTCGCAAGACTGAAACTCAAAGGAATTGACGGGGGCCCGCACAAGCGGTGGAGTATGTGGTTTAATTCGATGCAACGCGAAGAACCTTACCTGGCCTTGACATCCACGGAATCCTTGAGAGATCGAGGAGTGCCTTCGGGAACCGTGAGACAGGTGCTGCATGGCTGTCGTCAGCTCGTGTCGTGAGATGTTGGGTTAAGTCCCGCAACGAGCGCAACCCTTGTCCTTAGTTGCCAGCACGTAATGGTGGGAACTCTAAGGAGACTGCCGGTGACAAACCGGAGGAAGGTGGGGATGACGTCAAGTCATCATGGCCCTTACGGCCAGGGCTACACACGTACTACAATGGTGGGGACAGAGGGTCGCCAAGGCGCGAGCCGGAGCCAATCCCAGAAACCCCATCCTAGTCCGGATCGCAGTCTGCAACTCGACTGCGTGAAGTCGGAATCGCTAGTAATCGCGGATCAGCATTGCCGCGGTGAATACGTTCCCGGGCCTTGTACACACCGCCCGTCACACCATGGGAGTTTGTTGCACCAGAAGCAGGTAGCTCAACCGCAAGGAGGGCGCTTGCCACGGTGTGGCCGATGACTGGGGTGAAGTCGTAACAAGGTAGCCGTATCGGAAGGTGCGGCTGGATCACCTCCTTTTGAGCAACGGGACGCGAAGTGTCACAGGCGTCCGCACAAGTTTCCTGCATTCCATCCTTTGGATCCCGTCCTGGGTCTGTAGCTCAGGTGGTTAGAGCGCGCCCCTGATAAGGGCGAGGTCGGAGGTTCGAGTCCTCCTAGACCCACCAACGTATCTGACCAAGGGGCCATAGCTCAGCTGGGAGAGCACCTGCTTTGCAAGCAGGGGGTCGTCGGTTCGATCCCGACTGGCTCCACCAGTTTTGAGCAGCGATGGAATGAGGGCGCACACACTTTAGATAGGCCTGGCTCCGTAGCCAGGTTTGTTCTTTGACAATGTGGATGTAGCGAGCGTTTTAGACAATTGTGATTGTCGAAATGTGTCGTGAGGCTAAGGCGAGCTCGAAAGAGCTTGAATCGAAGTGTTGTAGGTTTGTTCGTTGCCGTGTGGCCGCAGGTTATTTGCGGTTATATGGTCAAGCGAATAAGCGCACATGGTGGATGCCTTGGCGGTCAGAGGCGATGAAGGACGTGGCAGCCTGCGAAAAGGCTCGGGGAGCTGGCAACAAGCATTGATCCGAGCATGTCCGAATGGGGAAACCCACCGCGCAAGCGGTACCGTGCACTGAATACATAGGTGTACGGGGCGAACCCGGGGAACTGAAATATCTAAGTACCCGGAGGAAAAGAAATCAACCGAGATTCCCTGAGTAGTGACGAGCGAACGGGGAGCAGCCCAAAAGTCGCATGCGTGTTAGTCGAACGGTCCTGGAAAGGCCGGCCATAGACGGTGATAGCCCGGTAGGCGAAAGCGCGTATGCGATGAAAAATGAGTAGGGCGGGGCACGAGAAACCCTGTCTGAATATGGGGGGACCATCCTCCAAGGCTAAATACTCCTGACCGACCGATAGTGAACCAGTACCGTGAGGGAAAGGCGAAAAGAACCCTGGTGAAGGGAGTGAAATAGACCCTGAAACCGTGTGCGTACAAGCAGTGGGAGCCCCTTCGTGGGGTGACTGCGTACCTTTTGTATAATGGGTCAGCGACTTACTTGTGTGTGGCGAGCTTAACCATCTAGGGGAGGCGAAGGGAAACCGAGTCTGAATAGGGCGAATAGTCGCACGCAGTAGACCCGAAACCGGGTGATCTAGCCATGCCCAGGGTGAAGGTGCGGTAACACGCACTGGAGGCCCGAACCCACTCCTGTTGCAAAAGTAGGGGATGAGGTGTGGCTAGGAGTGAAAAGCTAATCGAACCCGGAGATAGCTGGTTCTCCTCGAAAGCTATTTAGGTAGCGCCTCGCGTGAATCTTCTTGGGGGTAGAGCACTGTTATGGCTAGGGGGGCATTGCGCCTTACCAAACCATTGCAAACTCCGAATACCAAGACAGGGTGCGCGGGAGACACACGGCGGGTGCTAACGTCCGTCGTGAAAAGGGAAACAACCCAGACCCGCAGCTAAGGTCCCAAAATCATCGCTGAGTGGAAAACGATGTGGAAAGGCACAGACAGCCAGGAGGTTGGCTTAGAAGCAGCCATCCTTTAAAGAAAGCGTAATAGCTCACTGGTCGAGTCGGTCTGCGCGGAAGATTTAACGGGGCTAAGCGATGTACCGAAGCTCGGGGTGCACACTTTTAGTGTGCGCGGTAGAGGAGCGTTCCGTAAGCCGTTGAAGGTGTGTGGAAACGCATGCTGGAGGTATCGGAAGTGCGAATGCTGACATGAGTAACGATAATGGGGGTGAAAAGCCCCCACGCCGAAAGCCCAAGGTTTCCTTGCGCAACGTTCATCGACGCAGGGTGAGTCGGCCCCTAAGGCGAGACCGAAAGGTGTAGTCGATGGGAAGCTGGTTAATATTCCAGCACCTCGCGTGACTGCGATGGGGGGACGGAGAAGGTTAGGTGTACCCGGCGTTGGTTGTCCGGGGGAAAGCAGGTAGGCATGTGGGGTAGGCAAATCCGCCTCACTTTATGCCGAGCAGCGAGACGAGTCCTATTGGACGAAGTCACCGATACCACGCTTCCAGGAAAAGCCTCTAAGCTTCAGGTCACGCAAGACCGTACCGTAAACCGACACAGGTGGGCAGGATGAGAATTCTAAGGCGCTTGAGAGAACTCGGGTGAAGGAACTAGGCAACATGGCACCGTAACTTCGGGAGAAGGTGCACCGTCTTTGGTGGCCCATGCGGGCTATAGCTGAAGGCGGTCGCAGAAACCAGGCCGCTGCGACTGTTTATCAAAAACACAGCACTCTGCAAACACGAAAGTGGACGTATAGGGTGTGACGCCTGCCCGGTGCTGGAAGGTTAATTGATGGGGTCAGCCGCAAGGCGAAGCTCTTGATCGAAGCCCCAGTAAACGGCGGCCGTAACTATAACGGTCCTAAGGTAGCGAAATTCCTTGTCGGGTAAGTTCCGACCTGCACGAATGGCGTAACGACAGCGGCGCTGTCTCCACCCGAGACTCAGTGAAATTGAAATCGCTGTGAAGATGCAGCGTTCCCGCGGCAAGACGGAAAGACCCCGTGAACCTTTACTATAGCTTTACATTGAACGTTGAGTTCGTCTGTGTAGGATAGGTGGGAGGCTATGAAGCATGGGCGCTAGCCTGTGTGGAGCCATCCTTGAAATACCACCCTGATGTGCTTGACGTTCTAACCTGGGCCCGTTATCCGGGCCGGGGACCATGTATGGTGGGTAGTTTGACTGGGGCGGTCTCCTCCCAAAGAGTAACGGAGGAGCACGAAGGTACGCTCAGCGCGGTCGGACATCGCGCACTGTGTGCAAAGGCATAAGCGTGCTTGACTGCGAGATCGACGGATCAAGCAGGTACGAAAGTAGGTCTTAGTGATCCGGTGGTTCTGTATGGAAGGGCCATCGCTCAACGGATAAAAGGTACTCCGGGGATAACAGGCTGATACCGCCCAAGAGTTCATATCGACGGCGGTGTTTGGCACCTCGATGTCGGCTCATCACATCCTGGGGCTGTAGTCGGTCCCAAGGGTATGGCTGTTCGCCATTTAAAGTGGTACGCGAGCTGGGTTCAGAACGTCGTGAGACAGTTCGGTCCCTATCTGTCGTGGGCGTTGGAGATTTGAGAGGGGCTGCTCCTAGTACGAGAGGACCGGAGTGGACGAACCTCTGGTGTTCCGGTTGTCCTGCCAAGGGCATTGCCGGGTAGCTATGTTCGGAAGCGATAACTGCTGAAAGCATCTAAGCGGGAAGCGCGCCTCAAGATGAGATCTCCCGGGAGCTTGACTCCCCTAAAGGAACGATCAAGACCAGGTCGTTGATAGGTCGGGTGTGTAAGCGCAGCAATGCGTTGAGCTAACCGATACTAATGATCCGTGCGGCTTGACCATATAACCTCAAGCAACTTGAGCACTATGGCGACAACCCACAAACACTTGAAGATACAAACTTAACCTCAAGACACAGATCGCGATCACACCGATCAACAATCGCTCGCTACGTCCACAACTTATACGCAACACCGAACGCGAGAGCGTGCGCGTGCCGGGGCATAGAACCCTCGACACTGCGAACCCTCCAACCGTCTCCCTGGTGACCATAGCGTTGTGGAACCACCCGATCCCTTCCCGAACTCGGAAGTGAAACGCAACCGCGCCGATGGTAGTGTGGCTCAAGCCATGCAAGAGTAGGTCATCGCCAGGGGCTTCAAACAAAACGCCGGATCCATATGGATCCGGCGTTTTTCTTTTGCGCTCACCCTGGCGGCAGGAACAGGACAGGCAGGTCCCCCCGCGTTTCCTCTGCCCTATGACAGCGAGCGGATGGACAGGACCAGCAGCGCGATCACGCAGGCAAAGGCAAGGAACCAAACCAGGCTGCGCGTCCGGGGAAGGTCGGCCAGGTAGACGGCTCCGTAGACAGCCCGGGCGGCGACGAAGCCCAGGGCCAGCTGCGCGACAATTTCCTTGTCGGCATTGGTGAGCAATGCCGCGAGTACCGCGGCGGCGAACAAGGGAAATGCCTCGAAACTGTTGAGGTGCGCGGCGTGCGCGCGTTGCGGGAGTCCCTCGAGTCGGGACTGCCATTCGCGCACGTTGCGGTTGTTGTAGCGCGGGCCTGCCAGCTTCGCCACGGTGGTCCACAGGTAGGGCATCAAGCCGGCGATCAGGACGCAAATCAGGGCGGTCTTCATCGGTACTCCAGGGTTGGAAACGTGCTCTAAATCCATGATTTATCGAGCCTAGGCCCTAATCCTGGACCATGCATCGGCTTGTCCGCAAAGCAATCCCGCTGCTATACTTTCGGGGCTTCGCAGGGCCGTTTTCTGCGGCATGCGCGTGATCCGGGGACCGGGGTGTTCAATTCGCTGTCCGCCAACCGGCGTCTCGCCTTCCGCATGGTAGCGGTCCAGTTCGTGGTGGCAATGCTCGTGGCGCTGGCCTGGTGGTTCGCGAAAGGCGAAGACGAGGCCCTGGCAGCCGCGATCGGCGGGGGATCCGTCGCAGCGGGAAGCCTGGTGCTGGCGTGGCGAAGTCTGCCGCCCGCCGCCGCTTCCGCCGGCATCGCACTGTCGCGGATGGTCAGTGGCTTGTTGCTGAAGTGGTTCGTGGTGCTCGGCGTGCTGTACCTGGCAATGGCGAAGCTGCACTTGCCGCCGTTGCCGCTGCTGGTCGGAATGGTCGTCGCGATGATGGCCGCGTTTCTAACCCTGAATTCAAAGTCATAGGTGTTCGAGTGAGCGACGAAGCAGCCAAGGCCGGCGGCCTGACCGAGTACATCGAGCACCACCTGACCCACGGCACGACGCAGCTGCAAGGCGCGAGCTTCCACTGGGACAGCTGGTTCGTCGCGCTTGGCCTCGGCCTGATCTTCGTGATCTGGTTCGGACTCGCCGCGCGCAAGGCCACCGCCGGCGTCCCCGGAAAGATGCAGGCCTTCGTCGAGATCGTGGTCGAGTGGGTCGAGACCCAGGTCAAGGACGTCTTCCACGGCGACCGCCGCTTCATCGCCCCGCTGGCGCTGACCATCTTCATGTGGGTCCTCTTCATGAACGCCATGGACCTGCTGCCGCTCGACCTGCCGGGCTGGATCATTGCCCAGGTCTGGGGCCACGAGGTCCAGCACCACACCTACATGCGCATCGTCCCGACCGCGGACCTCAACACGACGTTTGCGATGTCACTCGCTGTCTTCGTGCTCACCATCTTCTACTCGATCAAGGCCAAGAGCCTGGGCGGCTGGATCAAGGAGCTGTTCACCGCGCCCTTCCACGCCGAGGGCATGTTCGGAAAGATCGCGCTGGTGATCCCGAACATCGTGCTCAACATCGTCGAGTACCTGTCCAAGCCGGTATCGCTGGCGATGCGACTGTTCGGCAACATGTACGGCGGCGAGCTGGTCTTCATGCTCATCGCCGGCCTGTTCAGCTCGTGGCTGTTCTTCCTGCCCGGCGTGTTCTTCGGCTGGGTCTGGTCGGTGTTCCACATCCTGATCATCCTGCTGCAGGCCTACATCTTCATGATGCTGACCGTGGTCTACATCTCCATGGCGCACGACGCGCACTAAACGCTTTCCCGCTTCACCTTTCCCGCAACCGCTGCATCTACCAAGACTAACCAGGAGTTTCCAATGAACGAGTTCATCGCCCTGATCCAGGCCAACACGGCCATCGGCATCGGCCTCATGATCGGCCTCGGTGCGCTCGGCGCCTGCGTCGGCATCGGCATCATGGGTTCGAAGTTCCTCGAGGCCGCCGCGCGCCAGCCGGAGCTGATCCCGATGCTGCAGGGCCGCATGTTCCTGCTGGTCGGCCTGATCGACGCCTCGTTCATCATCGGCCTCGCCATGGCGATGTACTTCGCGATCGCCAACCCGCTGCTGTCGGCCCTGCAGCAGGTCGCCGCGGCCGGCTAAGCAGCACGCTACCTCGCGCCCCCGCATGAGCGGCGGGCGCGGTTTCGCCGTCGCGCAGCCTGCGCGGCGGAAGGCAATTCGAGGAAGAGAGTCATGGATATCGGCATGACGTTGTTGGGTCAGGCGCTCACCTTTGCGCTCCTGATCGCTTTCACCGCCAAGTTCATCTGGCCGCCGCTGATGGCGGCGATCGAGGAACGGCAGCAGAAGATCGCCGAGGGCCTGGCGGCTGCGGACCGCAGCAAGAAGGACCTGGCGCAGGCCGAGGAGAAGGTCAACGAGGTGCTGCGCGAAGCGCGCGTCAAGGCGACCGAGATCATCACGCAGGCGGAGACCCGCCGTGCGCAGATCATCGACCTGGCCAAGGAAGAGGCAATCGAGGAGGGCAACCGGCAGAAGGCCGCCGCCGCCGCCGAGATCGTTTCCTCCGGCAACCGCGCCCGCGAGGACCTGCGCAAGCAGGTGTCCGCGCTCGCCGTGGCCGGCGCCGAGAAGCTGATCCTGCGCGAGATCGACGGCAACGCCCACAAGGCGCTGCTGGACGAGCTCGCGGCGCAGATCTGAGTCCGACGCCATGAGCCAGACCCTGACCCTCGCCCGTCCCTACGCCCGCGCCGTCTTCTCGATGGCGCGTGCGCAGCAGCGCCTGCCGCAGTGGTCCTCGATGCTGGGCTTCGCCGCCCGCGCCGTCGCCGAGCCACAGGTCGCGGCGCTGATCGGCAACCCGACGCTGCCGGCGCAGGCGCTGATCGACGTGATCGTGCCGCAGGGCGACGTCGA
This sequence comes from uncultured Gammaproteobacteria bacterium, assembly GCA_963707625.1. GTDB lineage: Bacteria > Pseudomonadota > Gammaproteobacteria > Xanthomonadales > Xanthomonadaceae > Arenimonas. Next base: position 5,138 of record CAVPQV010000009.1, on the reverse strand, counting down.
CCCGCTGTTCACCCAGTTCCTGTCGGTGCTGGCGGACAACCGCCGCCTGGCCGTGCTGCCGGAGATCGCGGGCATGTTCGACGCGCTGCGCGCCGAGGACGAGCGCCTGGTCAAGGCCACGATCACCTCGGCCACGCCGCTGTCGGAGGCCGATGTCGCCAAGCTGCGCGCCTCGCTGGTGAAGCGCTTCGGCCGCGAGGTCGAGGTCAGCACGGCGGTGGACGCCTCGCTGATCGGTGGCGCGGTGATCGATGCCGGCGACGTGGTCATCGACGGCTCGCTCAAGACCAAGCTGGCGCGCCTCGGCGCGGCCCTCGCGAACTAGCCTTCGCCAACTAATTCACTTTTCACCGGGACAAACCCATGCAGACGCTCAATCCGTCCGAAATCAGCGAACTCATCCGCAGCCGCATCGAAAAGGTCAAGCTGACCGCCGAAGCGCGCAACGAAGGCACCGTCACTTCGGTGTCCGACGGCATCGTGAAGATCCACGGCCTGGCCGATGCGATGCAGGGCGAGATGATCGAACTGCCGGACAACACCTTCGCGCTGGCGCTGAACCTCGAGCGCGACTCGGTCGGTGCGGTCGTGCTGGGTGACTACGAGAACCTGCGCGAAGGCGCCATCGCCAAGACCACCGGCCGCATCCTTGAAGTGCCGGTTGGTCCGGAGCTGCTGGGTCGCGTGCTGAATGCGCTCGGCGAGCCGATCGACGGCAAGGGCCCGCTCAACGCCAAGCTCAGCGAGCCGGTCGAGAAGGTGGCCCCGGGCGTGATCTGGCGCAAGTCGGTGTCGCAGCCGGTGCAGACCGGCTACAAGTCGGTCGACGCCATGATCCCGATCGGCCGCGGCCAGCGCGAGCTGATCATCGGCGACCGCCAGACCGGCAAGACGGCGATGGCCATCGACGCGATCATCAACCAGAAGGGCACCGGCGTTAAGTGCATCTACGTCGCGATCGGCCAGAAGGCTTCGACCGTCGCCAACGTGGTGCGCCAGCCTGGACGAGAACGACGCGCTGGCCCACACCATCGTCGTGGCCGCCACCGCCTCCGAGTCGGCCGCGATGCAGTACATCAGCGCCTACTCCGGCTGCACCATGGGCGAGTACTTCCGCGACCGCGGCGAAGACGCGCTGATCATCTACGACGACCTGTCCAAGCAGGCCGTGGCCTACCGCCAGATCTCGCTGCTGCTGCGCCGCCCGCCGGGCCGCGAAGCCTATCCGGGCGACGTGTTCTATCTCCACTCCCGCCTGCTCGAGCGCGCCGCGCGCGTCTCCGAAGACTACGTCGAGAAGTTCACCAACGGCGCCGTCAAGGGCAAGACCGGCTCGCTCACCGCGCTGCCGATCATCGAAACCCAGGCCGGCGACGTCTCGGCGTTCGTGCCGACCAACGTGATCTCGATCACCGACGGCCAGATCTTCCTGGAAACCGACCTGTTCAACGCCGGCATCCGCCCGGCCGTGAACGCCGGCATCTCGGTGTCGCGCGTCGGTGGTGCGGCGCAGACCACGATCATGAAGAAGCTGTCCGGCGGCATCCGCATCGTCGCTGGCGCAGTACCGTGAGCTGGCCGCGTTCGCGCAGTTCGCTTCGGACCTCGACGAAGCCACCCGCAAGCAGCTCGAGCGCGGCCAGCGCGTCACCGAGCTGATGAAGCAGAAGCAGTACGCGCCGATGTCGATCGCGCAGATGGCGCTGTCGATCTACGCCGTCGAACGAGGGTTACCTCGACGACGTGCCGATGAACAAGATCCTGGCCTTCGAAGACCGGCGCTGCACGACCACTTCGCCAACACCCAGGGCGAGCTGATGACCAAGATCGTCGAGACCGGCGCCTGGGACAAGGACATCGAAGCCGTGTTCAAGCAGGGCATCGTCCGAGTTCAAGACCACCGGCAGCTGGTAAGTCGACGCGGGGGGCTTCAGCTCGAGACGCGATCCGACGGCCCATCCCAGTAGCGAGAAGAGACATGGCAGGCGGCGGAAATCAAAACCAAGATCAAGAGCGTGCAGAACACCCGCAAGGTGACGCGCGCGCTGGAGATGGTCTCGGCCTCGAAGATCCGCAAGGCGCAGGAGCGCATGAAGGCGTCGCGTCCGTACGCGCGCCTGATGACGCAGGTGATCGGCCACATCGCCAAGGCCAACTCCGAGTACATGCATCCGTACCTGGCCGACGCACGGCAGATCAAGCGCATCGGCTACATGATCGTGTCCACCGACCGCGGCCTGTGCGGCGGCCTGAACTCCAACCTGTTCCGCAAGCTGCTCGGCGAGATGCGCGAGTGGCAGGCCAAGGGCGCCGAAGTGGACGTGGTGTGCATCGGCCAGAAGGCCACGACCTTCTTCCGCCGCCTGAAGGTGAACATGGTCGGCTCGGTCACCCACCTGGGCGAGAAGCCGCACCTCGAGCAGCTGGTCGGCGTGATCAAGGTGATGCTGGACGGCTACACGGCGAAGAAGCTCGACCGCGTGTTCATCGCCTACAACGACTTCGTCAACACCATGGCGCAGAAGCCGACGCATCGACGCAGCTGCTGCCGCTGCCGCCGTCCGACACGCTGGAGACCCGCTCGACTGGGACTACATCTACGAGCCCGAGCCCGGAGCCGTGCTCGACCACGTGCTGACGCGCTACGTCGAGTCGCTGGTGTACCAGGCGCTGCTGGAGAACCTGGCCTCCGAGCACGCCGCGCGCATGGTCGCGATGAAGTCGGCCTCCGACAACGCCAACAAGCTGATCGGCACGCTGCAGCTGATCTACAACAAGGCGCGTCAGGCGGCGATCACCCAGGAAATCTCCGAAATCGTCGGCGGCGCCGCGGCGGTTTGATCGCACCGAATCCCACTTCAAAGAAACGCTAGATCTCGAGGAAAACAACCATGAGCCAGGGCAAGATTGTTCAGATCATCGGCGCCGTCGTCGACGTCGAGTTCCCGCGTGAGGACGTGCCGAAGATGTACGACGCACTGAAGGTGAAGGCACCGAGATCACGCTCGAAGTGCAGCAGCAGCTGGGCGACGGCATCGTGCGCACCATCGCGCTCGGCTCCACCGACGGCCTGAAGCGCAACCTGATCGCCGTCAACACCGGTCACGCGATCTCGGTGCCGGTCGGCATGGCAACCCTGGGCCGCATCATGGACGTGCTCGGCAACCCGATCGACGAGGCCGGCCCGGTCAAGTGCGACGAGCAGTGGGAAATCCATCGCGCCGCGCCGAGCTACGAAGACCAGTCCTCCGACCACCGAGCTGCTGGAAACCGGCATCAAGGTCATCGACCTGATGTGCCCGTTCGCCAAGGGCGGCAAGGTCGGCCTGTTCGGCGGCGCCGGCGTCGGCAAGACCGTCAACATGATGGAGCTGATCAACAACATCGCCAACGAGCACGACGGCCTGTCGGTGTTCGCCGGCGTCGGTGAGCGTACCCGCGAGGGCAACGACTTCTACCACGAGATGAAGGACTCGAACGTCGTCAATTCGAGGATCCGCCAAGTCCAAGGTCGCGATGGTGTACGGCCAGATGAACGAGCCGCCGGGCAACCGCCTGCGCGTGGCGCTGACCGGCCTGACCATGGCCGAGTACTTCCGCGACGAAGGCCGCGACGTGCTGTTCTTCGTCGACAACATCTACCGCTACACCCTGGCCGGCACCGAAGTGTCGGCGCTGCTCGGCCGCATGCCGTCGGCCGTGGGCTACCAGCCGACGCTGGCCGAGGAAATGGGCGTGCTGCAGGAGCGCATCACCTCGACCAAGACCGGCTCGATCACCTCGATCCAGGCCGTGTACGTGCCCGCGGACGACCTGACCGATCCGTCGCCGGCGACCACCTTCGCGCATCTCGACGCCACCGTCGTGCTGAGCCGCAACATCGCCTCGCTGGGCATCTACCCGGCCGTCGATCCGCTCGACTCGACCTCGCGCCAGCTCGACCCGAACGTGATCGGCCACGAGCACTACGACACCGCCCGCCACGTGCAGTCGACGCTGCAGAAGTACAAGGAGCTCAAGGACATCATCGCGATCCTGGGCATGGACGAGCTGTCCGAAGAAGACAAGCAGGCCGTGTCGCGCGCGCGCAAGATCGAGCGCTTCTTCTCGCAGCCCTTCCACGTGGCCGAAGTCTTCACCGGCTCGCCGGGCAAGTACGTGACGCTGAAGGAAACCATCCGCGGCTTCAAGATGATCTTCGACGGCGAGTGCGATCACCTGCCGGAGCAGGCCTTCTACATGGTCGGCGGCATCGACGAAGCGTTCGAGAAGGCCAAGAAGATGAGCGCCGCGGCCTAAGCGAGGACACGCAGACATGACAACCACCATCCGTTGCGACATCGTCAGCGCCGAAGAAGAGATCTTCCCCGGCGACGTGACGATGGTCGTGGCCACCGGCGAGATGGGCGAGCTCGGCATCGCGCCGCGCCACGCCCCGCTGATCACCCGCCTCAAGCCGGGCCAGGTGCGTGTGATCCTGGCCAATGGCGAGAAGCTCGTCATCGTCGTCTCCGGCGGCATCCTGGAAGTGCAGCCGCAGGTGGTGACCGTGCTGGCCGACACCGCGATCCGCGGCGCCGACATCGACGAGGCCGCCGTGCAGAAGCCGAAGGAAGAGGCCGAGCGCGTGCTGGCCAACCGCGGCGAAGCGATGGACCTCGCCGAGGCGCAGGCCAAGCTGGCCGAGGCCATGGCGCAGCTGCAGGCGCTCGAGCGCCTGCGCAAGAACCTCAAGCACTGAGTTCGCGGCAGCGGACGAAACGCCGGCCTAGGGCCGGCGTTTTCGTTTCAGGGCCCGGTCAGCGGAATACCCACTGCCGCCAGACGATGAAACCCAGCGCGGCCACCAGCGCCTCGACCACCGGCTTGGCCAGCCACAGCATCTGCAACTCCATGTGCCGCGACAGCCAGCGCCAGCAGCGCGGTGCTGAGCACGGTCAGCGCGAGCCAGGCCGAGCACGAAGCGACCCAGGTGCTCGCGCGCCAGGCGCGGCCGGCCCTCGTCGTCGGCGAAGGTGTAGCGGCCGTTCAACCAGAAGCCCAGGCACGCGCCGCAGCTGCGGCCAGCCAGGTTGGAAGCGACCACCGGCACGCCGAGCCCGTCAGCAGCACGAACACCGCCCAGTCCAGCAGCACCT
>CAVPQV010000008.1:0-146544 GCA_963707625.1 uncultured Gammaproteobacteria bacterium | reverse complement strand
GGGCACGGTGGGCACGGCCCGCGGTGCCGAAACGGACCGCTCCAACGAATGGTTAGACCCTACCGCGGAGCTCTCTTGCTGAGAACTTCAGCCATGCGAGTCTGCCACCCAGGGCCCGTGGCCTTCCAAGTAGACAACACCGATTCGGGCAGACGAATCGTGACCTGTAGCCGAGGATTGGCCGCGACTGGGCGGCCTGCGCGTTTGACCACGGCGCGCTTGAGCATCGCGTCGGTCAGTCGGGGTAGCTCCCGGTACTCGGATGGCTTGATCCTGTGCGCGTCGCTGCGCTTGAGATCACTCTTCAAGGAAGGGGAGGATGCGAGCTTCTTCGCGGCCATTGGCTTTTCTCATGCTGAAAATGTGTCGGACCGATCCGCGGGGCGTATAGCCGACCACTACGAGGCGATCTCCAAGAAACCCGAAGCAGATTATGCGCATTTCGCCGTAGTCCCGACGCGTGTCCTCGATCTCGACGGTTGTCCCTGCGAAAACATGCGGAGCGTCCTCGAAATCCAAGCCACGCTCATCGAGCGCCTTCTGGCGTTTGATCGGGTCGTAGGTGATTCGCACGAATTAGTGTAACTACAATAATTCAGGACTGCAAGCCAGTCGGCGTGGGGCCCGATTGAATTGAGCGGCCGCTCCGGGATTGGAATGCCGCGCCTGGCTGCCATCATATCCGAGGGTAGCCAGGCGCGGCCCGCGGCAGCTGCACGACCGCTCCAATGAAAGGTTAGACCTCATTCTCCAGGTTGAATCCGATTCAGGCCTGCCCCGGCGTTGGGAAGGAGTTCGCTGAGGGGAAGGCGATCGTTTCCAAACACCGCTGCATTCTCAGCGGTGCGCTTGAAATCAGCGATGACATCGCTGATGCTGAGTACTCCGCCCCAGCTTCCAAGAGTGAACGCGGAAGGGTCGAGTTCGAGGTTTCCTACTACAGAGAACGGGTTGCCCTCACGCACCAACATGCGATGCTCTGGAGTTGACCCGGTTTCGTGGACAGGTTGGTGTCTTAGTCCTGGGGTCTTTCGTTCATGCTGCTCCTCGGATCTTACTCGACGTGAGTTCTGTTGACGAAGGTGGCGGAAGCTCTGCCAACCGGACCCTTGCTTGCTGATGTGCGCGCTCGTAGTTGACCGGCGAACGGTAGCCCAGGCCCGAGTGACGACGATGCGGGTTGTACCAGCCTTCGATCCACTCAAAGATCGCCATCTTGGCTTCGGCTTGGCTCTTGAACCGCCGGCGATTGAGGACCTCACGCTCCACTGTGGCGAAGAAGCTCTCGGCCATCGCGTTGTCATAGGCATCGCCCACCGAACCCATCGACGGCATGATGCCGGCCTCCCGGCAGCGCTTGCCGAAGGCGTAGCTCGTGTATTGGGACCCCCTGTCCGAGTGGTGAATGACGCCGCTCGGCTGACGCTGGGTCACCGCCATCTGCAGCGCGTCGAGAATCAGCTCGGTGCGCATGTTTGTGTCCATGGCCCAGCCGACAATCTTGCGCGAGTACACGTCCAGCACCATCGCCAGGTACAGCCAGCCCGACCAGGTGGGGATATAGGTCATGTCCGCGACCCACAACTGGTCAGGCGCATCGGCGAAGAACCGGCGCTCCACCAGATCGATGGGCTTGGCCGCCTCCGGATCGCTCCGTGTGGTCACCACGTACCTTCGAAGCGTGGCGCCGCGCAGGCCGTTCTGGCGCATCAGCCGAGCCACGCGCTTGCGACCGACATGGATGCCGTGATCGTCGGCCAGTTCGGCGTGGATGCTCGGAGCCCCGTAGGTCTCGCGCGAGCGGCGATGGATCGCACAGATCCTCCCCGTAAGCTCCAGATCCCGCCGTCGCCGCAGACACATCGGCCGCTCCGCCCAGGCGTAGAACCCGCTCCTGGACACGCCCAGCAATCGGCACATCGTCTCCACCGAATGGGTGGCCTGGTTCACCTTCACGAACCCGAAGAGCGCTTCGAGGGAACGCTCTCCGTGGCGAACCAGGCCGCGGCTTTTGAGAGGATGTCGCGCTCCTCTTTCAGGCGTCGATTCTCGCGCCGCAATCGCATCAGTTCCTCGCGCTCAGCGCTCGTCAGCCGACCGTCGCCGCGCCCCGCATCACGCTCGGCTTGCTTGACCCAAAGCCCAATCGTCCAGGCCGAAGGTCCGAACTCCTTGGACAGCGATGCCGGCGTCCGCCCCGTGCCGGCCAACGCAACCAACTGTCGCTTGAACTCCGGCGTGTATCGGATCGTCTTGTCTGCCATTGTGAACTCCTCCATGTCTTACGGTGAGGTGTCCACGAAACCGGGTCAACTCCACTTGCCCTGCTTCCGTTCGCATGCCGCTCGCTCGCGTTGTGAGAACTCGTGCCCGTTAGGGTGCGTGGTAGCGCAGCCGGCGAGCAGCGTGACCAACAAAAGTACGCGCGGTAGGGTCACTGGCGTCTAACGATTGAATTGAGCGGCCGCAACGCGGCCGTTGGTGGATGGGCACGCCGTGCATCCTATCAGGGGCACGGCGGGCACAGCCCGCGGTGCCGGTACGGACCGCTCCAATGAAGGGTTAGACGACAACGGATTAACCCGCCACCACGTTGATCCACTTGGAACGAACCCATCCTGACTTGCAAACCCCTGAATAGGGCACGGGCTTCGGAACGGGGGACGTGACGCCACATCCAGACTTCATTTGGGCGCGGTTGCCATACACGACGCCAGTCCACTCCGACGTGCCCCCGCACACGTACGCAAATTGGCCGACCTTGAGTCGGTCAGTTTCGGGATAGCCGGCGCCGGGTCCGGCGCGCACTGACACTAGCCCGGACTTTGCGTCCACGACCTCGGCGAACCCCATACAGGCATCCAGGCCTTCTTCCTGGCCGATGATCACTGGCCTGAACTCGCTCGCGGAAACTACCGAACACGCGACAACGAGTAGCAGGGTGCCGAGAAATCTCATTGGCGTCTAACGATTGAGTTGAGCGGCCGCAACGCGGCCGTTGGTGGACGGGCCTGCCGTGCATCCTAGCAGGGGCACGGCGGGCACGGCCCGCGGTGCCGATACGGTCCGCTCCAACGAAAGGTTAGACGACGGTCTATGGAGCATAGATATCGAAGTCGAGCTTGATGCCTCGATCCGCCAACGATCTCAATGTCTCCGCCGAAACCTCAAGCCCCTCATTCGTCTCTTCCATAAACCAACCACAGGACAGGTCGACGTCGAACCTCTCGGCCAGCGCCCGCCACGCATCCAGGTCAGTCGTGAGCTGTTCGAGAATCTGGGCGACTTGACCGTCAAAATCAGCCGGAGTGGCCTTGGGTGCAGCAAGCAGCCACAGCGCCGCTTTTCGAATGCGAGTCGACCCAGATGAAAGTACGTCTGTGTCCCCCTTGCGATGACTGTGCGTCGGTTGCGCGCCGAGAAGCGCCGAGACCTCGGTGGGGTCCAAGTCGTCGGCAGAAACGCGGAGAGCTGTCGCAGATTCTCGGAGGACTGTCACTGGCGTCTAACGATTGAGTTGAGCGGCCGCAACGCGGCCGTTGGTGGACGGGCCTGTCGTGCATCCTATCAGGGGCACGGCGGGCGCGGCCCGCGGTGCCAGGACGGACCGCTCCAACGAAAGGTTAGACGCCGCCGCCTGGACCGGGCCAGCGACGAAGGTTGAGGACTTGCAGCCGTCCAGTCGCCGCGACCAGAAGCAGGTACAAGCCAATGAGGAACATCGCAACGCCGTACGGATCCGGCGCACGTGGGTGTGGATGGTAGAAGTCGTAAATTGGATCTGGTCGGAAATGCGACCAAGCAGAAAAGGCGGAGAGTGCCAAACCCATCACAGCGGTGAGGGTACGCGCAAATGCTCGCCAGATCGAAGGCGGAAGCCGCGCTGAGAAATACGGGCCTGCGAGAATTGCAAACGAGGGCATCGAAAAAAAGAGGGTCGCCAGCGCCCACCGTTCCGCTCCAAAAGCCCAAGTCAGTAGCAATCCCAGCCCCAGGGCCGCCAAGTACAGTCTTGCGACAGGCGCAAGCCAATTCAGAGTGCTTTGCACGATCAAAGGCGTCTAACGATTGAGTTGAGCGGCCGCAGAGCGGCCGTTGGTGGACGGGCCTGCCGTGCATCCTATCAGGGGCACGGCGGGCACGGCCCGCGGTGCCGACACGGACCGCTCCAACGAAAGGTTAGGCCTCATCCGACGGGTCGCTATGACAGGCACTGCCGGAACATAGAGCAGCTCAAAAGGAACGAGTAGAAGACTACGGCATACGCGCACGGGATCGCGTAGATGCCAGCAATCAGACCTCTAACCCACAGCGAGCCTCGCGCGAATAGGATCGGCGCGACCCCGGTAAGTACTCCACCCACCTGGACAATCTTGTCGCCCGTGGGGCCTACATGCCAATTTGCTAGATGCGCAACGAGCAAGTACGCAGCAACAAACAAGAACGGCCCCAGCAAGGCTGCGAGCAAAACTGCGACGGTTCTTCCCATGGGGCCTAACGATTGAGTTGAGCGGCCGCAGAGCGGCCGTTGGTGGACGGGCCTGCCGTGCATCCTATCAGGGGCACGGCGGGCACGGCCCGCGGTGCCAGGACGGACCGCTCCAACGAAAGGTTAGACGACAGCGGCACACCTGCCACCCATTCACGGCGGAGGCGATGCCGCTTGGCGCTAATTTGGAATCCGGCCGCATGATTTGAGCGCACCGACATACTCGGGAACAGTGCTTAGATTTCGATACCGAGCAATCTCCGCTGGAACCGGGATGCCGTTCGGAGCCTCGCAAAGATAGTGCTTCATCAACTCGCTGAAGCGCACGTCATCTAAAGAGTAGTCTTGCTCGTGTCTGCTGAGTTCCGTTCCAAGCATGAATTTCGCGATGCCGGGACTAGACCTGTTCTGCTCGTCAACTATGCGCTCGCCAGCCAGCTTCCAGTGCAAGTCGATGAACCACTGCGGCAACGGCAGGTCGGTCGGGTTGCGGTTTCCAAGGGGTCTGTGGATCTGAGCAGCTAAGAGCTGCTCCGGCATAATTGAACTAAGAAGCAAGAACGCACCACCAACTATGGTCACGCTCGCGAGCACGATTGCAGCGATGGCTATCCGGACCGTGCGCTTCGCACCGATGTCGCCAAACCAAGAGTTGCTTTCACGCCTGAATAGGAGAACAAGGGCGTAAATCGTTGCGATACTCACGACCACATCAAGAGCCACAATGGCGGGGATCGTTCTTGCGTCAAGCACAGCACTTGACGCAGTCAGGATGCACCAGTAAGCCGAGTAGCCAAGAAAGATGATCCGCGCCCAGTTCCGACCCTCTGTCATCGCCACGAGCAAAATGGCCCTTACGAGCAACTCGGCCAAGAAAGGAAGCGCGAGGAAAACAGCCAGTTCCCATGGAACGGGACCGAGAATCACTACGCAGAGACCCGCGACAAAAGTCGCGCCTAGCGTTAACCAAAGCACCTTAAGTGCTCTCGTGACTTGAGTCGGCCTAGTCGGGAACGCGCGTGGAAATATCACTGGCGTCTAACGATTGAGTTGAGCGGCCGCAACGCGGCCGTTGGTGGACGGGCACGACGTGCATCCTAGCAGGGGCACGGCGGGCACGGCCCGCGGTGCCGAGACGGACCGCTCCAACGAAAGGTTAGACCTCATCGCCCGGATCAACACGGGCCACTCCGAAGGAATTGCAGAACTCCATCGATGTAGTCGGATGGGGACTCAACCCCTGGATAGAGCGGCGAAACTAGCGACCACACTACAAGCCAAGTTACCGGAACGGCAGCTGCCAACAGTACGCGCGCCCATAAGCTGCGCCACCGACCCGGTGGGAAGATCGCGACTAGGACGGCGAGAACCACGATCGACGTCTCTATCGCCGTTTTGTGCCATGCGTAGCCTCCGCAAGATGCGATCCCAAGGAACGCGCCTGAGAGGACTGCGAACGAGAAGGCGACGATTGCGAGAATACGTGGTGCGAATTCCCGGGTAGTCGCCATGGGGTCTAACGATTGAATTGAGCGGCCGCACGGTGAGGCCGAGGGGGCCGTGCCTGCTGTGCATACTAGCAGGGGCACGGCGGGCACGGCCCGCGGTGCCGACACGGACCGCTCCAATGAAAGGTTAGACGCCACCACCTCGGCTTGTGTCCGGGTGCCACGGCGAATCTCTCGCGGACTCGACCAAGGCGACGTTTCAATTAACGGGGCAGGCTTTACCTGTCCCCGTTAATGCGCTCAACCCTGGCGCGGCGACAAACGAAGAAAGCGATGCGTCGTCCACGGCGTTGGCCTGCCGCAGTCGTACACGTTGACCTGTGCGAAGCAGGGGTCAACAGCACGCGGTCTCGGCTGATTTGACGCGGTAATGCGGCGGCCAAGGCAACTCTGCAGTGGTTACTCTTGCCGTGCAGTAACCGTGGCGTCTAACGATTGAATTGAGCGGCCGCTCCGGGAATGGAATGCCGCGCCTGGCTGGCATCATATCCGAGGCCATCCAGGCGCGGCCCGCGGCAGCTGCACGGACCGCTCCAATGAATTGTTAGACGACACCGGTCCCGCAGCAGGTCGAGATCGGAGCGCGTCCGATGGGCCCGCACGGAGCAAGGTCGAAAACGCGCCCGGTCTCGAGAGGCGAAGGTCCGGACGGCTTTGTCAGAAGGGCGCGGAGCGCGGAAGTGGGTGCGGGCGGCGCGGCATCCCTGCTGACCCCGGGCGGAGCGAGATATCCACACCCCGTATAAAAATTTTAAAAGCTCGCGGGGAAAGCTACCCACCCTTGCGGTGGCGCGAGCCGAAGTTGCGCGCGGGTTCGCGGCGACTCCGTTGCGGCGGTTTTGACGTGGCGTCTAACGATCGAATTAAGCGGCCGCTCCGGGATTGGACTGCCGCGCCTGGCAAGCATCATATCGGAGGCTTGGCAGGCGCGGCACGCGGTGCCTGCACGGCCGCTTCAATGAGTGGTTAGACGACGCCGTGCGCGGTCTCCCTCCGAGATCGGAGCGCGTCGGCAGTGCCCGCACTACGCGCGGTCTCCAAACGCGCCCGGTCTCGATGTGCCGCAGCACCCACGGTTTGGCGGGCAGAGGGCCGAACGCGGTGATCGGGTGCGGGCGGCGCGCTACCCCTGCTGACCCGGGGCGGAGCGAGTTATCCACACCCGTATAAAAATTCTTAAAAGCTCGCCCGGAAAGGATCACACCCCTTGGGGTGACGCGTGACTGGGTTGCGCGCCTGTGTCGCGGCGCCAAGATAATCTGCCGCGGTTGTGACGTGGCGTCTAACGATTGAATTGAGCGGCCGCACGAAAGCCGCTGATGGACGTGCCTGCCGTGCATCCTAGCAGGGGCACGGCGGGCACGGCCCGCGGTGTCCGCACGGTCCGCTCCAATGAACGGTTAGAACCCACCGACCGCTACCCGGCGTTTCTGAGTCGAAGCTGATCTGCCGAGCGTGAGGCCAAACTCGACCTTGAAGTCCGTAGCCTTTACTCGAGGAATCACGCGTTGATTGGCTCTCTTGACCGAAACAATGCCGTAATCCTCAAGCATTTTCAGAGTTCGCGACAAATTACTCTTCTTTCGCCCTGAGATTTGCTCGAGTTCAGTCAAAGACTGCGGCTTTTTCTCGGCAATCAGCCTGAGCAACTCCTGATTGTCGCTGCTCAATGCTTCAGCCATGGACCTCAGCGACTCAAACCAGACCTTTGGTTCGCCGCGCTTCGGGGTGTACTCGCCCTTCGCGATAGCGATAGTCCGCTTGACGTACTCTGACCTGGGCAGAATTCCGACTTTCATCACAGTAGTATTCATCTCATTCTCCAGGGACGATGTCGTCCACGGCCTTCCAAAAATCCTCAAGCAGCCGCCCGGAATCCACGAACCGGTACGGCCTCACAATATCGCGATTGTGGCGGTGGTCCCATTCCACGACCCGCGGCCCGTATTTCTTGGTCTTCGGCGGTGCGTGAGCGTTGTCAAAGCCGATGAGGCGGGCCCCATGGCGGTCATGGAGGGTGAGGCTGTAGCGGATGCCGTGCGGGATTTCCGGGGTGGGTGATACCTGTTTCACCTCGAACTTTGTCCAGAAACCTCCCTCGAGTTGGAAGGTTTCGTCGTCCAACTCCAGCAGGAGTTTCAAGCCGAGATCCGGTCTCATCGGGGCAGGCGGTGGTCAGGTTATGATCAGATGATAACACCGGCGACGGACCCGTGCCACTCAACCCCGCCAGGCGTTCAGGAGTGGGTTCTAACGATTGAGTTGAGCGGCCGCAACGCGGCCGTTGGTGGACGGGCCTGCCGTGCATCCTATCAGGGGCACGGCGGGCACGGCCCGCGGTGCCGGTACGGACCGCTCCAACGAAAGGTTAGGCCACACTGCCCGGACCCTACTTGCGACTATCGGTCCCGGTAGCTCACCCACAACTGGTGGGCACCCGCGAAGGCAAGAGCCAGGCCGATCACGACAATCACAACAAGTGCTGATGAGTAGGTCCAGACATAGCCCTTGCCGCTCATGTACAAGTCGTTGCCGTGCCCAGTCGTTACCTTGTAAAGGACGCGAAGGCCGAACGAGAGCAGCGCGAGGCCGCCGAGAAAATAGCCAAGTGCCTTGAACGTCACCGACTTGCCGAGGCTCATGACGTGGGGCCTAACGCATTGTTGAGCGGCCCGCCCGGGCTTGGGCAGCCGCGCCTGACGGGCATCATATCCGAGGCCTGGCAGGCGCGGCACGCGCCGGCAACCGAAGCGGTCCGCTCCAACAAGTAGTTGGACGACACGCTCCCGGCCCCAGCTTCACGCCTCAGCCGAAACTGCGCGGACTCGACCCGCGCGGCGTTTCAATTGACGGGGCAGGCTTCACCTGTCCCCGTCAATGCGCTCAACGCTGGCGCGCCGACGAGCGAAGAAAGCGATGAGGAGTCCGGTTCTTGGGTCTGCCGCGCTCGAGCACGTTGACCTGTGCGAAGCAGGGGTCAACAGCACGCGGTCCGGGTTGGTTTGGCGCGGTGGCGCGAGGGCCTAGGCAACTCTGCTGTTGTTACTCTTGCCGAGCAGTAACCGTGGCGTACAACGATCGAATTAAGCGGCCGCGCCGGGAATCGACATGCCGCGCCTGGCCCGATAATAGCGGAGCCGGGCCAGGCGCGGCACGCCGCGGCAAACAAGTCGGCCCGCTTCAATGAGTGGTTAGACGACGGCCCGCGCTTGTTCCGAGAGCTCGACGCAACGGAGCCCGGCAGTTGGGCCCGCACTGGCGACAGTGGCCGGGCGTCGGGCTCCCCTGGCGAAGGTCGTGAATGCCGCTTTGAGCCCAGCGGTGGGGTCTGGCGCGGTGATTGGGTGCGGGCGGCGCGCCAGTCCTGCTGACCCTGGGCGGAGCGGGGTGCCTATACCCGTATAAAAATTTTTAAAACCTCGCAGGGAAAGCTAGAGCACCCTTGCGGCACGGCATCGATGTGCGGCGCGACTTGCTTGCCGAAACTGAGCTAGCAGCCCTTTGCTCACTGGCGTCTAACGATCGAATTAAGCGGCCGCGCCGGGAATCGACATGCCGCGCCTGGCCCGATAATAGCGGAGCCGGGCCAGGCGCGGCTCGCCGCGGCAAACAAGTCGGCCCGCTTCAATGAGTGGTTAGACGACGGCCCGCGCTTGTTCCGAGAGCTCGACGCAACGGAGCCCGGCAGTTGGGCCCGCACTGGCGACAGTGGCCGGGCGTCGGGCTCCCCTGGCGAAGGTCGTGAATGCCGCTTTGAGCCCAGCGGTGGGGTCTGGCGCGGTGATTGGGTGCGGGCGGCGCGCCAGTCCTGCTGACCCTGGGCGGAGCGGGGTGCCTATACCCGTATAAAAATTTTTAAAACCTCGCAGGGAAAGCTAGAGCACCCTTGCGGCACGGCATCGATGTGCGGCGCGACTTGCTTGCCGAAACTGAGCTAGCAGCCCTTTGCTCACTGGCGTCTAACGATTGAGTTGAGCGGCCGCAACGCGGCCGTTGGTGGACGGGCCTGCCGTGCATCCTATCAGGGGCACGGCGGGCACGGCCCGCGGTGCCAACACGGACCGCTCCAACGAAAGGTTAGACGACGGGCCGCGCATCGAGTGCGGCATCCATGCTTACGCCGCAATAGGGACAGAACTGCATCGCCGGAATTGTCGGCCATGGTCTAGCCGGCAAGCCGTAGGGCAGCGCCGTCCGGCATTTGGGGCACTTGATAAACGATAGACGAATCATGCTTCCGAACATCATCACAAAAGCGATTAGTACTATGTAGAGCGCCCAGCTTTTGGTCCAGATAATCGGAAAAGCCATTAGGCCAAAAGCGATTGCCAGGCCGATGATATGCGCCCAGACGTAGGGGCGGCGCTTGCGAATTACGCTGCTTCTAATTGATTCAGACACGAAACACTCTCACTGGCGTCTAACGATTGAATTGAGCGGCCGCAACGCGGCCGTGGGTGGACGGGCCTGCCGTGCATCCTATCAGGGGCACGGCGGGCACGGCCCGCGGTGCAGATACGGACCGCTCCAATGAATGGTTAGGCCATGCGCTCACACCCTAACCTTGAACCGGCATGCCGAACAGCAAGAAAGACAAGACGATCAAGATGAGCCATAGGCCCAACATGGCGACGCCAGCCCAGACCATAAGGACAATTCTGTCCTGCCAAGACCGATCGGAAAAGAGTGGAGCCGCGAGAGCGCAGGCAAACCCGATGAATGCGACGACGATGCCAATTGTGTTCCAAGGTGAGTTATCGGGAATGCCGGTTGGGTTCCGGATACTCTCGCCGATGAACTCAAGAAGAGTCAGCACGATCCCAAGCAAAAACAGGTTTCGGGGTGCGCGCGATCTTGAAACCGTGGCGTCAACTTCGGGAATTGCGGCGCTCATCGCAGCGGGGCCTAACGATTGAATTGAGCGGCCGCACGGTGAGGCCGAGGGGGCCGTGCCTGCTGTGCATACTAGCAGGGGCACGGCGGGCACGGCCCGCGGTGCCGACACGGACCGCTCCAATGAAAGGTTAGACGCCACCACCTCGGCTCGTGTCCGGGTGCCACGGCGAATCTCTCGCGGACTCGACCAAGGCGACGTTTCAATTAACGGGGCAGGCTTTACCTGTCCCCGTTAATGCGCTCAACCCTGGCGCGGCGACAAACGAAGAAAGCGATGCGTCGTCCACGGCGTTGGCCTGCCGCAGTCGTACACGTTGACCTGTGCGAAGCAGGGGTCAACAGCACGCGGTCTCGGCTGATTTGACGCGGTAATGCGGCGGCCAAGGCAACTCTGCAGTGGTTACTCTTGCCGTGCAGTAACCGTGGCGTCTAACGATTGAATTGAGCGGCCGCAACGCGGCCGTTGATGGATGGGCACGCCGTGCATCCTACCAGGGGCACGGCGGGCACAGCCCGCGGTGCCAGCACGGACCGCTCCAATGAATGGTTAGACGACGGCGGCGTCATTCGCGCAGCTAGGTAGAACACGGCACCCGCAAGAACCGCGGCCGCCACCAGGCAAAGTAGCGCCCACTTGACGATCGTGTCGAGGATGGCTGGGTGGTTCTTGAGCCGGTCGAATTCATTCATATCGACCGGATTTGCGACCTCGTGAGTCGGGTCTTCCAGTAGGCGGACTGCGTCGTCGTACTGGTGATCGAGGATGACGTGCACATCCAACTGATAGGAACCCTTAACGCTGGAGGTGGTGTGCGTCGGGATGCCGTTGTCGCGCAGGAGATATAGCGCGACCGTGCTTGACTCTTCGTCCTCAAACCGGCGGAGATGCTTCACTGGCGTCTAACGATTGAATTGAGCGGCCGCACGAAAGCCGCTGATGGACGTGCCTGCCTTGCATCCTATCAGGGGCACGGCGGGCACGGCCCGCGGTGCCTGGACGGACCGCTCCAATGAAAGGTTAGACGACAACACCTGACCCACCCGCTAGTGAACGCATAGGGGATCGCAAGCCTTCAAATCGTGACGTAGAGCTTGGAAAATGATGCTGCAAGCAGTGCGCCCGCTACTAGGACGAGACTTCCAAAGCCGAGCGAGCAGGCTGCAACGCCACGAGAGCTACGTCGAGGCCACGCAGCCCATACGGCCAGAACCAGCAACGGCAATGCCCATACGGCGTAGCGGTACTCGAGAACGAATCGCACGGTTCGCGGCAGCGTGATCTCATAGTTGTTGAGCAAGACAGCCGCGAACTGTGAAAGCACCAGCTGCGCGAGTAGCGCTGCAATTGCGGAGCCCGCAATCCCAGCGAGAAGCAGGTACCTCTCTCGGCTGGAACTCACTGTCTAGGACCTCGCCGCTGCGTCATTGGCGTCTAACGATTGAGTTGAGCGGCCGCAAAGCGGCCGTTGGTGGACGGGCCTGCCGTGCATCCTATCAGGGGCACGGCGGGCACGGCCCGCGGTGCCAGCACGGACCGCTCCAACGAAAGGTTAGGCCACACTGCCCCGCTCATCGCGAGTCTTCGGCACTTCCTAATGGCTAAAAAAGGAATCAACTGCTACCAACGACGCGATCGCCAAAATGATCACGGGGATATAGACCCTGGGCGGGCCAAACACATAGGGCTTCGGATTGGCGCGTAGCTGTTCATCGGTGAACTTGCCAGCCTTGCGATCTCTATCGAGAACGCGCCAACGCACGGCCATGAAAGACGTAACAACAAGCCAAAGAACTAAGAGCGATGCGGCCCAGGATTTCCAGCTCTGATCGGCGAAAATCCAAACTCCAATCGCGATTAGCGGAATAACCAGTTGCGACGCAAAGTAGCGACGGTATCTGGGCCAGCTGAAATCCAAAGGTGCGGAAGAAGTCAACGTGGGGCCTAACGATTGAATTGAGCGGCCGCAACGCGGCCGTTGGTGGATGGGCACGCCGTGCATCCTATCAGGGGCACGGCGGGCACAGCCCACGGTGCCAGGACGGACCGCTCCAATGAACGGTTAGGCCTCCACACGCGGTCTCCTGCGGCGCTCACGAAGAGTGCAACTCTTCCCTCAGCACGCGCCGCAAGGTCGCGATAGTGAGTGGTTTGGAATCTGGCGCGGACTCGCCGAGTTCCTTGCGGAGTAGGGCATTGATCAGAGTCTGGTACCCAGTGCCTTCTTTCTCCGCCCGGGAACGAAAGTGCTCGATCACGTCATCGTCGAGCATGATCGTGATGCGCGTCTTGCCCGGAGACGGGATGACCGCGCCGCGCTTGGCTTTGCTGAAGTCGTAATGGTCACGCATAGTAGTCTTGAGCCTCTTCTGGGCTGGCCTTGCGAGCGGAAATCAGACGCGATCGCTCTTCGCGTAGGGTGTGAACGACGACGAGCACCCGGCCGAGTGCGTCGGCGCCAAGAGTGATGAATCGCTGCTCGTCTTCGGCATCCGGATCTTCGATCGTCAGCGCCATTGGGTCGCGCAGAGCTTGTTCCGCGTGCGCGAAGCTGACGCCGTGCTTCTTGAGGTTTGACTTCGCCTTTTCAGGGTCGAATTCGATCGTCATGAGGCATTATGCATATAATATGCATATAGAGCAAGTCAGGCCGCCCAGCTCGTTCATGGGGGCCTAACGATTGAGTTGAGCGGCCGCACGTTGGCCGTTGATGGACGTGCCCGGGGTGCATCCTAGCAGGGGCACGGCGGGCACGGCCCGCGGTGCCAGCACGGACCGCTCCAACGAAAGGTTAGACACCAACGCCAGGAACTGAGCGCCTAGTCGGTAGATGGCTGGATCTCACTAGCGGCTTTCATGATCTGCGCGGCCTTCTGGGCCGCCGGCTGGTCGCGGAACTGTGGATTGCTGTAGCGATAGCGTCGATACGAGGTGCTAGTTCGTGCCTCTACAACAATCGCGGCCCCATCCAAAACGCCGTCGTGTATCGGCGGCAACTCTGATTGGTCGGGGTTAGTCCAAACGTCCAAGAGAACCAGCTTGGTGTAAAGCGCGTTCCAATCGAAATCTTTCCGAATTTTCGCCATGCAAGTTGTGACCGCGTTGCCCGCAGAAACCGCGACGCATTGTGACTGGAACTGCCGGTTGAACTGGCGCTTGCTCTTGCGACTCGACCACTTGACGTCGTTGGGGTGGTACAGCCAAAGCGTGCCAGTCGCCGTCCCTGCCTGATCGACTCTAATTTGAAGCATCGAGCTTGGCAGAATCGTGCCGCTCTCGAAGCCTGGCCAAATTCGAAGCTCGCGAGCTCCGGGTGAAAGGGGGAGGGTTTTCAGCTCTCCGATTTTGGCAGCAGACACAACACCATCAGCCAGAGTCAGCAGCTGAGGTTCCGCAGCCGTGCCGCAACTTGGCCAGAGGCCGAATACGAGGGTGCCCGCCACGAGAAGAGTTCTTGCCTGGAACATGCAGGTCACGATACTGGTTGGCTTTGGTGTCTAACGATTGAATTGAGCGGCCGCAACGCGGCCGTTGGTGGATGGGCACGCCGTGCATCCTACCAGGGGCACGGCGGGCACAGCCCGCGGTGCCGATACGGACCGCTCCAATGAATGGTTAGGCCACAACATCACGTGCCTGCTTTCGAAGCATGGACTAGTGCTCGCCTTTGTCAAACGCGTTCGTCTTGCCGGTCTCGAGGTTGGTCGCCGCTTTCAGATAGAAAGACAAGGGCTCGGCCAAATGGTCTGGGGCATTCTCGAATGTGTACCCATCTTGCCAAGTCAGTTGTATCTCAATCTTGTACACATTCTGCCGAGTCAGTTGCAGCTCGTACGAGCGACCAACAACGTAGAAGTCCGGATAGAAGTTGAGGCAAGCGACGGCGGCCCTGATGCGCTTGCCCCGAAGGGATCTCGGCCCTGAAACAACTCGAAATGTCACGGGGGTGCCAATAAACAGGTGGCCGCATCCCACCGGTTTTGGAACAACCTCAGCAACACCAGTGAGGGTCAACGCTTCTGACTCGACCGGACTGTGAGCGCAACCGCCAAGAATTCCCGTCGCTGCAGCGGCAGCGATTGCGTAACTCAGCGAAGTGGCTCGAAAGCTCATTGGGGCCTAACGATTGAATTGAGCGGCCGCACGAAAGCCGTTGATGGACGTGCCTGCTGTGCATGCTAGCAGGGGCACGGTGGGCACGGCCCACGGTGCCGACGCGGTCCGCTCCAATGAAGGGTTAGACGACGGGCCGAGGTCGGCGCAGAAGTGGGCCACCGACCCGAACGAATGCCCAAACGTGAACCAAGAAAGAGGCGACCACTGCGATCTGGAAGGGCCGGGCGTTGCAAGTGTAGCTGGCCGGATTCACGCACGGCCAAATGGCAAGGCAAGTAAATGCGAAGGTTGGAAGCAGGACGAGCAAGCACAACGCGCGCAAAAGCTTGCTCGAAGAATCCGCAGCGGTCGGGGCCAAGACGAATCCGGCCTGTGTTACCAGAAACATGGCGAAGCCAATGGCGAACAATGTCCCGCGCGAAAAATCGGGTCCGTCATCTACGCCCGCAAACATGCTCATGCCGATCCCACCAAAGACCGCGAAGGTCACTGCCAGTAGGTAGCATGCGGCGGCAAATGCCAACGCGGCCCGGGATTTGCCTAGGATCATCACTGGCGTCTAACGATTGAATTGAGCGGCCGCAATGCGGCCGTTGATGGATGTGCCTGCCGTGCATCCTAGCAGGGGCACGGCGGGCACAGCCCGCGGTGCCAACACGGACCGCTCCAATGAAAGGTTAGACCTCATTGCCCCGGTGACTGGACTAGACATTCCTTGCCCGATGCCCTGAGTCTCGCGACCAACCGTGCGTTATGAGCCTCCGCGAACTCCTTTGCCTCATCTGATGAGGGAGGTCCGCTGGTCTCATGCGTGTCGTAGATCACCCGTACTGGAACTCTTGCGTCGCCGCACTCCACGAAAGTATTTCGATAGCTGCCAGATATCTCTCCGACGCCCCAAACCGAATGAGTCCCCCATCCGTTGTACCAGGACAGAAACTCATCACGAGGTGGCTGAGATGCTGCCAAGGCAGCGAGGATAAACGCGGTAGCAAACATGGGGTCTAACGATTGAATTGAGCGGCCGCACGAAAGCCGCTGATGGACGTGCCTGCCGTGCATCCTAGCAGGGGCACGGCGGGCACGGCCCGCGGTGCCGGCACGGCCCGCTCCAATGAACGGTTAGACGACAACGCCCCGGTTTCTGCACCGGTGTGGCGGCGCAGACTAAGGAACCGAAATCGCGCTTTCTGGGTGCCGTCTGGCGTACTCAGGGTGCTTGGCCAAGTAGGCGAGCCGGGCCTCGGTCGTCAAGGAATCAGGTAGTGGCCACTCGACTCCGTGGCTTCGAAGTTTCACCAAAAGTCGATCTCGTTTCGGGATGTACTCCGGCGACCAGTTGAAGTGCTCAAGGCCGTATGCGATGCCAAGTAGGTCGCAGCGGTAGCCACGGTCAAGGAGATCGTCGAGTCTATCGAGTTCACCTGCGCTAATTGCCAAGTCAGCCACCGAGCTGCGCAGCCCGCCCTTCTCACACGCGTTGATTCTGACGCCACTCTTGAGTAGGTAGTCGTACGTGCTCCAACTGCGTGACTCGAGCGCGTGCATCAGAACTGTATGGCCAGAAGGTGCGATGTTGTTTATGTCACCGCCTGCGTCGACTAAAGCCTTCACGATCCCATGTTCCGAATAGCCTGCGGCAAGCCAGACCATGTTGGTGCCGTGCCATTCATGGTTCGCGTTTGCGCCAGTCTTGAGAAGCGCCCTCACACCAGATACGTTTTGGCACTGAATAGCCCAAGCCAATGGCGTGATTCCATCGCTACCAGCGCCATTCGGATCGGCGCCATGACGGGTAAGGTCGAACACCGTCTCGGCGTTGCCGCGGCACGCGGCTGTTGCCAACGCCGCTAGTGCGGGGTCGGAAAAGCTCTGGCTTGCTCTCAGGTCGACCGAAGGAGTCGCGCCGCAGGCGGGGCTCGCGGCCGCCAAGAGAAAAAGAGTTATCGAGCGCGTTTGGAGCTTTCCGAATTGCAAATCAACCTCGGCGGTGACTTGGCGTCTAACGATTGAATTGAGCGGCCGCACGAAAGCCGCTGATGGACGTGCCTGCCTTGCATCCTATCAGGGGCACGGCGGGCACGGCCCGCGGTGCCTGGACGGACCGCTCCAATGAAAGGTTAGACGACAACACCTGACCCACCCGCTAGTGAACGCATAGGGGATCGCAAGCCTTCAAATCGTGACGTAGAGCTTGGAAAATGATGCTGCAAGCAGTGCGCCCGCTACTAGGACGAGACTTCCAAAGCCGAGCGAGCAGGCTGCAACGCCACGAGAGCTACGTCGAGGCCACGCAGCCCATACGGCCAGAACCAGCAACGGCAATGCCCATACGGCGTAGCGGTACTCGAGAACGAATCGCACGGTTCGCGGCAGCGTGATCTCATAGTTGTTGAGCAAGACAGCCGCGAACTGTGAAAGCACCAGCTGCGCGAGTAGCGCTGCAATTGCGGAGCCCGCAATCCCAGCGAGAAGCAGGTACCTCTCTCGGCTGGAACTCACTGTCTAGGACCTCGCCGCTGCGTCATTGGCGTCTAACGATTGAATTGAGCGGCCGCACGAAAGCCGTTGGTGGACGTGCCTGCCGTGCATCCTAGCAGGGGCACGGTGGGCACGGCCCACGGTGCCGACGCGGTCCGCTCCAATGAAAGGTTAGGCCTCGACATTCGCGGCTAACCGAAAGGTGGCCAAAGCGAGGGTGAAGTCAAAGAGTCGTGCTTCTCTTGATCGGAATCGGGGTCGATTTTATCGTGTCGAGAAAATAGCTGCCCCCTTCCAAGAAGGCACAGGGCTGCTGGTAACGATCGAAAATCCAGGCTGGGACACGTCCGACTACGTCGACGTTCTGGCCAGTGGTCGCGAACCGAAACCCGGAGGCTCGCTCGCCATCGACATATGCCTGTGCGGGGTACCTGTCAGGTTGTCCTGTGCAGTTGACAACGACAATCGAGAAGTACAACTCACGATCCTTGATGGTCTCTGCGTCATTGGGGCGGAGCCGCACCCGGACAATCTCATAGTCGCCAATTCGATGCGACTGAGCCGACAAGGCGTGTGGCTGAAAATGGCATCCGCCTAGGCTGCAAGCGGCGATTGTCCAAGAGAAGGCAAATGCAATTCTCAAAATCGCCACGGACGTCTGCATCGGGGTCTAACGATTGAGTTGAGCGGCCGCAAAGCGGCCGTTGGTGGACGGGCCTGCCGTGCATCCTATCAGGGGCACGGCGGGCACGGCCCGCGGTGCCAGCACGGACCGCTCCAACGAAAAGTTAGACGACAACTCGAGGTCCGCGCGGGAGTGAACGCATAGGGGCAAAAGACACCTAGATTCCGGTAAGTTTGCGGCACTCGGCCAGGATGTCAGGAATGCAAGATGCCGCGGTGATTCCGAGATGTTCATGTCCGCTCTGCTCGTGACTTAGCATCGCGAACATGTCGAATGCAGGGGGACGGCCGAGCTTCTCGCCGATCGTCGCAATTAGTCCGCAGCCCAGGTTCGGATCCAGCTCTCCCGCCAGAACCTGATTTGCTACTCGAAGCGCGTCATCCATGGATTCGAATAGCTGCACTGGCGGTCAACCTTGCGGCACATGCGCTTTGGCGTCTAACGATTGAATTGAGCGGCCGCACGAAAGCCGTTGATGGACGTGCCTGCCGTGCATCCTAGCAGGGGCACGGTGGGCACGGCCCACGGTGCCGACGCGGTCCGCTCCAATGAACGGTTAGACGACAGCATCCGGCTAGTGCACGCCCGAACGTGCGCCTGCAAGATGATCTCGCATTTGCTCAAGAAACGGCTTGGCTTGGGAGGGCGCTGCAAACTCGAAGGCGTCGGATCGCGAATTCCAAAACTCCATTGCGGTCTCATCGTCCCAGGACAACACAACACCGAGCTGATCGATGACGGATGCAAGTTGGGACGAGCTTGCGTCTGCGGCTATCCGGTTCCAGACCTCCTCGATCGACTCGCCGTATGCGAAAGCATCTTGGTGAAAGTATCCGCCGATCACCTGATCGAGCACATCGAAAGTACCGGAATCTCCAAATGTGTTGCGGGTCATCACTGGCGTCTAACGATCGAATTGAGCGGCCACACCGGGTTGGTCAGCCGCGCCTGGCTGCCATCATAGCGAAGCGGCAGCCAGGCGCGGCCCGCCCCGGCAAGCAAAAGGCCGCTCCAATGAGTGGTTGGGCGACGGCGACCGCCCTTGGTCCAAGGACTTGATGCTACGAGGCGTGAAAGTAGGGCCCGCGTTTACGGCGCGCCAGTGAAGCGGCCAGGTCCGCCGGGCGCCGTGTCTGAGCGCAGGCTGCGCCGCAGCAGCCAGATCTGGCGCGGTGATTGGGCGCGGGCGGCGCGCCAGACCTGCTAACCCTGTGCAGAGCGGGGTATCGGACCCCGAAAAAAATTTTTAAAACCTCGCGGGAAAAGCGAACGCACTCTTGCGGCGCGGCCAACATGTACAGCGCAAATTTCTTGCCGAAATTACGCTAGCAGCCTTTTGTTCTCTGGCGCCCAACGATCGAATTGAGCGGCCTGCCGGGACTGGACTGCCGCGCCTGGCTGCCATCATAGCGAAGCGGCAGCCAGGCGCGGCCCGCCCCGGCAAACAGTAAGGCCGCTCCAATGAGGGGTTAGACGACGGCGGACGCCCTTGGTCCAAGGACTCGATGCTACGTAGCGCGATAGTTGGGCCCGCGCTTACGCGTACAGGCCGGGCAACTAGGTCCGCCTGGCGCCGGGTTTTAGCGCAGGCTGCGCCGCGGCAGTCCCGATTGACGCGGTGACAGGGCGCGGGCGGCGCGCTATCCCTGCTGACCCCGTGCGAAGCGAGGCCAAAATGACCCCGTGAAAAATTTTTAAAAGCTCGCTCCGAAGTACGAGCGAAGCGGAGTGTGTGGCAAGAACGCGACGCGCTGCTGGGTGCCTATTACTGACCTGGCGTCTAACGATCGAATTGAGCGGCCCGCCGGGATTGGTCAGCCGCGCTTGGCTGCCATCATATCGAGGGCAGCCAGGCGCGGCACGCCCCGGCAAACAAAAGGCCGCTCCAATGAGGGGTTAGACGACGGCAACCGCCCTTGGTCCAAGGACTCGATGCTACGCAGCGCGGAAGTTGAGCCCGCGCTTACGCGCACCAGTTGGGCGACCAAGTCCGCCGGGCGTCGGGTCCTAACGCAGGCTGCGCCGCAGCAGTCCCGATTGACGCGGTGAAAGGGAGCGGGCGGCGCGCTAACCCTGCTGACCCCTTGCGGAGCGAGGCCAAAATGACCCCGTGAAAAATTTTTAAAGCTCGCTCCGTAGTAAGAGCGGAGCGGAGTGCGTGGCAAGAACGCGACGCGCTGCTGGGTGCCGATTGCTAATCTGGCGTCTAACGATCGAATTAAGCGGCCGCTCCGGGATTGGACTGCCGCGCCTGGCAAGCATCATATCGGAGGCTTGGCAGGCGCGGCACGCGGTGACCGCACGGCCGCTTCAATGAGTGGTTAGACGACGCCGTGCGCGGTCTCCCTGTGAGATCGGAGCGCGTCGGCAGTGCCCGCACTACGCGCGGTCCCCAAACGCGCCCGGTCTCGCCCGCGAAAGTCCCGACGGCTTTGAAAGTAGGGCGCGGAGCGCGGCAATCGGGTGCGGGCGACGCGCTACCCCTGCTGACCCCTTGCGGAGCGAGTTATCCACACCCGTATAAAAATTTTTAAAAGCTCGCCCGGAAAGGATCACACCCCTTGGGGTGACGCGTGACGGGGTTGCGCGCCTGTTGCGCGGCGCCAAGAAAACCTACGACGCAAGTGACGTGGCGTCTAACGATTGAGTTGAGCGGCCGCAACGCGGCCGTTGGTGGACGGGCCTGCCGTGCATCCTATCAGGGGCACGGCGGGCACGGCCCGCGGTGCCGGTACGGACCGCTCCAACGAAAGGTTAGGCCACACTGCCCGGACCCTACTTGCGACTATCGGTCCCGGTAACTCACCCACAACTGGTGGGCACCCGCGAAGGCAAGAGCCAAGCCGATCACGACAATCACGACAAGTGCTGATGAGTAGGTCCAGACATAGCCCTTGCCGCTCATGTACATGTCGTTGCCGTGACCAGTCGTTACCTTGTAAAGGACGCGAAGGCCGAACGAGAGCAGCGCGAGTCCGCCGAGAAAATATCCAAGTGCCTTGAACGTCACCGACTTGCCGAGGCTCATGACGTGGGGCCTAACGATTGAATTGAGCGGCCGCACGGGAGGCCGAGTGGGCCGTGCCTGACGTGCATCCTACCCGAGGCACGGCGGGCACGGCCCGCGGTGCCGAACCGGCCCGCTCCAATGAAATGTTAGACGTCGACACCGGAAGCGCGCTTCGTGGGCGGAGAACTGCGGTCCCGAAGGACTATCCAGGCAACCAACACACTCGCCCCATACAACAGCAGTAGTCCGGCCCGCTGTTGCCAGAGCTCTGGGACGGGAAGGAGCTTGGCGAGAAGAAATGGCGCCCCGAACGCAAGCGCGACATAGCGCTCCCATCCGCCGCTGTAATAGCCCCAGGCCACGATTCCGCCGAAGAAAAGCCAAACGAGCGAGAAAAGTGCGGCGACTACGAGGATTGCGGAAATGCGAAACAACTTCATCGGCGTCTAACGATTGAGTTGAGCGGCCGCAAAGCGGCCGTTGGTGGACGGGCCTGCCGTGCATCCTATCAGGGGCACGGCGGGCACGGCCCGCGGTGCCAGTACGGACCGCTCCAACGAAAGGTTAGACGCCACCGGCCCGAACGCATGTCCCTGGCAGGACGAGAAACTGACCGTCCGGAGATCGGGAAACGAAATCGCGCGCGAATCTGTCGGCGTCAAGGGAGGCGGCTTTCGCACCGTCGACCTTCCTCGAATGGACTGACACATAGAACCTTCTTGGAGTTACGCCGCCTCCGAAGTGAAGTGCGCGCTCCAGGTTGCCGCTTTGGAATGACACGAAGGGCTGCGGCGTTTCTGCTTGGAACTCATAGCCCAAGGCTTTCGCAGAAAGCTTCGCGGTCGAAACCACATCGACGTTCGACTCAACGATCTGATCAATTTCCTTACATCCAGCGATCGTGTACGTCTCAGTCCAGCCGGTCGGAATAGAGACGCTGCAACCCGAGAGAGAAAGCGCGAAGAGAATCGGGACAGTCGTGACAAAGCGCATTGTGGGAAGTGGTGTCTAACGATTGAATTGAGCGGCCGCACGAAAGCCGTTGATGGACGTGCCTGCCGTGCATCCTAGCAGGGGCACGGTGGGCACGGCCCACGGTGCCGACGCGGTCCGCTCCAATGAACTGTTAGACGACGCTTCCCGGGTCACGCCATCCGAGCCTATCGTCGGAAATACGCGTCCCACCACAGCCCAATTCTGCGAAGTGAGATGGCGGTAAACTGTACTGCGGCGATCTTGCGCTGTGATTTTGGTGCGGAATTCCAGAGCTGACGCGCAAAGATATTCACATGGGGCAGCAAGTCCTTGTTTAAGGCGACTTGGCAAAGCGCTCGGAATCCCTTCATGAGCAGAATGTCGTCCGCAGAAAAGTTTGAATCGGACTTCATCCTAGCCATGACAGAAGCTTGAAAGTTCTCAAGACCCAGAAGTCGCTCCTCGAACACAAACTGAGTGGCATACATCAACGTCAACGCGGAAAAGCGCCTGGCGTTATCGATGTTCTTCGATCTAGGAATTACTCCAGCAACCTTCATGTGACCGGAGAAAATGTCCACAGGGAATGACCGCATGATAGAAATGCAATCTTGCAGGTCTATCTCATCGGGAAGGCTATTTCGATCCGAGCTTGTGAAGTCTCGCGAGACGCACTCGAAGACGTAAAAGACCTCTGCGTATAGGTCTTCCAGTTGATTGAAGAGATGAGCGTGCAAGGTGTCGCCCGAGACTTGGCGAGGGAATCGATAAAGCTTGTGGTCCGGAATTGGACCACCCGGCCCCACTTGGAGGAGATGGTCTGGCACAGACTCGCGCACTAGTGGCATGTGGCGTCTAACGATTGAGTTGAGCGGCCGCAAAGCGGCCGTTGGTGGACGGGCCTGCCGTGCATCCTAGCAGGGGCACGGCGGGCACGGCCCGCGGTGCCAGGACGGACCGCTCCAACGAAAGGTTAGACGTCATCTCTAGGTCTACCCCTCTTTGCTCTGGCGACGAAGGGCGGCGAGCAATGCTCCTGAGACGATCATGGCGATCAGCCCCCACGCGATCGACACGATCAAGAAGTTAGTCTCGATGTCCTTCCCAGCGGCGCCAGAAAGCACCGAGTAGGGAAAGTAGAAGATCTTGCTCGCAATATTGAACCACAATGGCAATTCGCACCCGGCAGTATAAAAGCAGGCCACAAGGTGGTCCGCGAGCAGCCGGATTATTACGTTGTGCGAGAGCCCGGTGAGGACTCCGATGCTGCACAAAAGTAGCGCGTGAGTTCTGATGGCGTCTAACGATTGAATTGAGCGGCCGCACGAAAGCCTTTGATGGACGTGCCTGCCGTGCATCCTAGCAGGGGCACGGTGGGCACGGCCCACGGTGCCGACGCGGTCCGCTCCAATGAACGGTTAGGCCACAGCATCCGAATCATCGTTGGAAGCCTTGGCCAACCGTGAAGCTCTGCGTAGCCGGATGACCGCGGAGACGAACATCAAAAGCGACGTCGCAAGTCCAAGCAAGAGCAAGGGCCGGCCATACATGGATCCGTAGGCCATGAACCAATCGAAATCAACGCCAGCAACTGAACAGGTTGCGTCACAGGCCAGACACCACTGTGGGCAGGCGAAGACAAGTGCCGAGAATGTTAAGACTGTCGCGACGAAGATCGCAACTGACGGTAGCAACGCAACCAAAACTGAATGCTTGCGGCTGGTCTGCACTGGGGCCTAACGATTGAATTGAGCGGCCGCGACGCGGCCGTTGGTGGACGGGACCGACGTGCATCCTATCAGGGGCACGGCGGGCACGGCCCGCGGTGCCAGGACGGACCGCTCCAATGAACTGTTAGACGGCGACACTAGGTTCAAGCGGTTCCGCTCGGCGACCCGACGAGGGATTCGATACCTTCCTCGCGAATTGTGCGCAGAGCTTCATCGAGTGCGGCCTGATCCGTCAGAAACAGGTCATCCCAGACGGTCGAATTGTTGAATCCATCTACAGCCTCAAGAGTCCAGTGGGTGTCGGTGCCCCGATATATTTCCAGGCGGACGGTGTGGCCTTTGTCTGTGACGGAGCGGCACAGTGGTGAAGTGAACAGCGGGTAGTCTTCTTCCATTGATTTCTCAGCTTGCGGAGGTGTTGTTCCGCCGTCTAACGATTGAGTTGAGCGGCCGCAAAGCGGCCGTTGGTGGACGGGCCTGCCGTGCATCCTATCAGGGGCACGGCGGGCACGGCCCGCGGTGCCGATACGGACCGCTCCAACGAATGGTTAGGCCTCTGCACTCGGGCTACCCTTGCTTGGGCTTGCCGACGTCGGCAAGAAGGTCAAGCGTCGCCTTTCGCGCAGACGCGTTGAACGCATGTGTAGAGGAGTCAAATGCGAGCGTCAATTTGTTCAATAGGCGCTTGGTCTGCTCCATTAGCTCCATCAGTTCGTTAGGCGTAACACCTGCCTCGCGAAAAGCGTCCTCAATTGTGTGGCTCGTCGAGCGATGACCGAACGCGTTGTTTCTCAAGACGCTCACTTTGACCCAGAGTGGCTTAGCAGACGCAAGCATCCCATCGAGTTCGTCCAGGACGGCTGGATCCACCGCAGCCTCATCACGAAGTCGCTTGAGCAATCGCGGAATATTGAACGTGTCGGATCGAGTTTCGTACAGCCGATAAAGCGCCAAGAGAAGCGCAACAAAGTGAGCGTGAAGCGAGGTTTGAAAGAACGTGGTGTGGCGCTTCAGCGCTTCGTTGAAAGCCGGCCGGGTGTCTTCGGACTTGTACACCCACCAAATGTCGTAGTTCAGCTGCGCAGCAGTCACCGTGTGGCGAAGGTCGTCGATGTAATCTTCGATGCTCGCTGACATTTTCCCAGGGGTCCGGATTCAACCAGCAACCGCAACACAGTTACGGTGAAGGATAGACAGCTGATGGTGTTTTGAAACCATGTCGCTCCCTCGGCCGCGTGTTCAGTTCGTTGGCGATGGTGTCGCAATGTGCCTGGGTCGTTCGACTCAGGCATTTGCCCTTCGGCAGGTATTGCCGAATGAGCCCGTTGAGGTTTTCGTTACAGCCCCGTTCCCAGGAATGGTAGGGCGTGGCGAAGAAGCATTCAACGGGGAAGCGCTGCTCGAGCAGGGCAAAGTCGTGAAACTCGGTGCCGTTGTCGAAGGTGATGGTCTTGAAGTGCGGCAGGTGGTCGCCGATCGCCTGCAGCGCCGCCCGGGTGACCTCGGCTTTCGACCGGGTTTTCAGCTTCTTGATGATGGCGTAGCCGCTCTGGCGCTCGACCAGGGTCAGCAGGCAGTGGCGCATGTCCTTGCCCATGACCGTGTCGCCTTCCCAGTGCCCGAGCTCGCTGCGGTCCTCGACCTGGGCCGGTCGCTCGGAGATGTGCCGCTTGCCCGGCATCAGACCGCGCGTCGACGGGCTGCGATAGCGCTTGCGGCCCTTCTTGGACATGATCCGGGTGAAGGTGTGCAGCACGCCACCGGCGCGCTTGTCTCGGCGGATGTGCCGGTAGATGGTCTCGTGACTGGGCACCGGCGTGCCCTCGGCGCGCAGGGTGCCGCAGACCTGGCGCGGGCTCCAGCGTCGTCGTAGCAGTCGTTCGACGACGGCCAGTTGGGCCGCGGCAGTAGCGTGGGCCACGCCGGCAACGTCGGCGCCGGGCGGTGCAATAGCGTTGCGCCTTGTCCGGCCGATACAGGCCGTCGTTGTTGGTGGTAGTTGCGCCGCAGCTCGCGACTGACGGTGCTCGGCGCGCGATCGAGCAGGGCGGCTATCTGGCGAATGCTGCGCCCGGCGCGGCGCTCCGCCGAGATGCGGTATCGTTCTTCGTGGGAGAGCTGGTGATACATGTGCAACCCCTTTCTGGCCGATTGGGAGGTGCGGCAGTATCACCGCTCTCTCACTTTGCTTTTGGGGTGTTGCAGTTACCTTGTGAATCCAAGGGGTCTAACGATTGAATTGAGCGGCCGCACGAAAGCCGTTGATGGACGTGCCTGCCGTGCATCCTAGCAGGGGCACGGCGGGCACGGCCCGCGGTGCCGACACGGTCCGCTCCAATGAAAGGTTAGACGCCAACACCCGGACTGCCTGCGCCAACACCTTGCGCGAGCACGCGTGGACGGAAGATCATGAAAAAGTAGGCGATCCCGGCGATGCCGCCTCCGACGACCAGGAGGATGGCAATGAGCGCAACGTAGTCCTTACTTTCTGCGAAGAGGTGGTCGAAGAGCATCCACAGCCACAGTCCGGCGTAGCAAAGAAAGAAGGCGGCCCAAGATGCGTTGACCACCGAGTCTCGCGCCTGCTCTGGAAACAAGTCGACCAGCCAAAACAACGAAAGTAGCGACACGCTCATCAGCGCGATGAAGGTGTATCCGATTGCCAGCGGAACTCGCATTTGGCGTCTAACGATTGAATTGAGCGGCCGCAACGCGGCCGTTGGTGGATGGGCACGCCGTGCATCCTATCAGGGGCACGGCGGGCACAGCCCGCGGTGCCGACACGGTCCGCTCCAATGAAGTGTTAGACACCGGCGCCTCACCATGTGCGAGCCTTGCGGGAAAACACGACGCGCGTGAGATGGATCACGGGCTGGCCCTCGCCGAGTCCAAGGTGCCCTGCTTTGCCTGGAACGATTCGGCCCTCAACAGCTACGTGCTGGTCATGCAAGCAGAAGCTGTGCCCGCAGCGCGCTCGTGTACCCTTGAAGAACTCGTCCACAGATGGGTCGCGATCGTCAGCAGTTCCAACACGAATCAGATTGTTGCCCGAGCAGTGTTGGTCTTCGATAAAAGAATAGACCATGAGATCAGTTCGATAGATCCCCTCGATTACAACAACCTTCCCGAAGTATCGGTTCCTGTCCTGCTTTACGGCGCAAATTCGGGTGCTCTTGTCATAAACCAACGGATAGACGACCTCGCGCCTCGGCCTGCTCGCGCAGGACGTCAGCGAACTGAGGACTAGAAGGACCGCAAGGATCGGCAGAACCCGCATGGAAAGATGTCTGGTGTCTAACGATTGAATTGAGCGGCCGCAAAGCGGCCGTTGGTGGACGGGCCTGCCGTGCATCCTATCAGGGGCACGGCGGGCACGGCCCGCGGTGCCGACACGGACCGCTCCAACGAAAGGTTAGGCCTCATCCGACGGGTCGCTATGACAGGCACTGCCGGAACTAGAGCAGCTCAAAAGGAACGGTAGAAGACTACGGCATACGCGCACGGGATCGCGTAGATGCCAGCAATCAGACCTCTAACCCACAGCGAGCCTCGCGCGAATAGGATCGGCGCGACCCGCGGTAAGTACTCCACCCACCTGGACAATCTTGTCGCCCGTGGGGCCTACATGCCAATTTGCTAGATGCGCAACGAGCAAGTACGCAGCAACAAACAAGAACGGCCCCAGCAAGGCTGCGAGCAAAACTGCGACGGTTCTTCCCATGGGGCCTAACGATTGAATTGAGCGGCCGCACGGAGGGGCCGAGAGGGGCCGTGCCTGCCGTTGCATCCTAGCAGGGGCACGGCGGGCACGGCCCGCGGTGCCGGCACGGTCCGCTCCAATGAAAGGTTAGACGACAACGCGCGGACTCCGTCACCCGATCAACCAAGCGAGCAGTATGCGTTGCCACCAGTAGAACAATTCCGGCCATCTGGTTGAAACCGAAGACGACGCCAGCCAAGGCGATTACGACGCCGAAAACGCGAGCGCTCCCAGTGGAAAGTGTCTTGAAGTCCTCATCGGAAGCGTCCTCAGGCCCGACTTTAAGGTCGCCCTTGTACGCTGCGTACAGGCCAAGGAGGACGATGACCGCCGCGAGCAGGACTTGCAGACGTGCATCAGAGATCATGTTTGGCGTCTAACGATCGAATTAAGCGGCCGCTCCGGGATTGGACTGCCGCGCCTGGTTGGCATCATATCCGAGGCCAATCAGGCGCGGCACGCGGTGCCAGCACGGCCGCTTCAATGAGTGGTTAGACGACGCCGTGGTCGCGGCCCATAGTCCGAGAGCGGAGCGCGTCCGATGGGCCCGCACTACGCGAGGTCCCGATCCGCGCCCGATCTCGGCGCCGCGAAAGTCCCGACGGCTTTGAAAGTGGGCGCGGAGCGCGGCGACCGGGTGCGGGCGGCGCGCCACCCCTGCTGACCTAGGGCGGAGCGAGTTATCCACACCCGTATAAAAATTTTTAAAAGCTCGCCCGGAAAGGATCACACCCCTTGGGGTGACGCGTGACCGGGTTGCGCGCCTATTGCGCGGCGCCGAAAACCTACGACGCAACTGACGTGGCGTCTAACGATTGAATTGAGCGGCCGCGACGCGGCCGTTGGTGGACGGGACCGACGTGCATCCTATCAGGGGCACGGCGGGCACGGCCCGCGGTGCCAGGACGGACCGCTCCAATGAACTGTTAGACGGCGACACTAGGTTCAAGCGGTTCCGCTCGGCGACCCGACGAGGGATTCGATACCTTCCTCGCGAATTGTGCGCAGAGCTTCATCGAGTGCGGCCTGATCCGTCAGAAACAGGTCATCCCAGACGGTCGAATTGTTGAATCCATCTACAGCCTCAAGAGTCCAGTGGGTGTCGGTGCCCCGATATATTTCCAGGCGGACGGTGTGGCCTTTGTCTGTGACGGAGCGGCACAGTGGTGAAGTGAACAGCGGGTAGTCTTCTTCCATTGATTTCTCAGCTTGCGGAGGTGTTGTTCCGCCGTCTAACGATCGAATTGAGCGGCCTGCCGGGCTTGGACTGCCGCGCCTGGCTGCCATCATATCGAAGGCGGCCAGGTGCGGCTCGCCCCGGCAAACAGTAAGGCCGCTCCAATGAGCGGTTAGACGACGCCGTTCGCAGCGGTTCCCTGCTTGCCCCGGCAGCAGGAAAGCGGACTCAACCGGGGCGACTTTTCAGTTAGCGGGGCCGCAGGCCCCGTTAATGCGCTCAATGCTGGCGCGGAAACAGAACGGAGAACGCTCGACGACGGGCGACGCTCATTCCTGCCAACCTGAGCGGAGCGGGGTGAAAACCCTGCCAAAAAATTTCGAAAATCTCGCGGGAACGTAAAACGCATTGGCGCGCTGATGTGCTGCGCGTCTGACGTGGCGTCTAACGATTGAATTGAGCGGCCGCACGACGGCCGTTGAGTGGACGTGCCTGCCGTGCATCCTAGCAGGGGCACGGCGGGCACGGCCCGCGGTGCCGGCACGGTCCGCTCCAATGAAAGGTTAGACGCCAACACCGCGGACTGCCTGCGCCAACACCTTGCGCGAGCACGCGTGGACGGAAGATCATCGAAAAAGTAGGCGATCCCGGCGATGCCGCCGTCCGACGACCAGGAGGATGGCAATGAGCGCAACGTAGTCCTTACTTTCTGCGAAGAGGTGGTCGAAGAGCATCCACAGCCACAGTCCGGCGTAGCACAGAAAGAAGGCGGCCCAAGATGCGCTTGACCACCGAGTCTCGCGCCTGCTCTGGAAACAAGTCGACCAGCCAAAACAACGAAAGTAGCGACACGCTCATCAGCGCGATGCAAGGTGTATCCGATTGCCAGCGGAACTCGCATTTGGCGTCTAACGATTGAATTAAGCGGCCGCTCCGGGATTGGACTGCCGCGCCTGGCAAGCATCATATCGGAGGTTTGGCAGGCGCGGCACGCGGTGACTGCACGGCCGCTTCAATGAGTGGTTAGACGACGCCGTGCCGGTCTCGCTCTGAGATCGGAGCGCGTCGGCAGTGCCCGCACTACGCGCGGTCCCCAAACGCGCCCGGTCTCGCCCGCGAAAGTCCCGACGGCTTTGAAAGTAGGGCGCGGAGCGCGGAAATCGGGTGCGGGCGGCGCGCTACCCCTGCTGACCCCGTGCGGAGCGGGGTATCCATACCCGTATAAAAATTTTTAAAAGCTCGCCCGGAAAGGATCACACCCCTTGGGGTGACGCGTGCACCGGGTTGCGCGCCTATTGCGCGGCGCCAAGAAAACCTACGACGCAAATGACGTGGCGTCTAACAACATTTGGACCCCACAGTGGGGTTGATTGGGAGTTTTATACAGGGGCGGGGTCGGGTTTGGAAGGAGATTTCCTACGTCAAATCACGGGGTTACCTGATTCTCGCGAATTTGGCGCGGTGTCAGTCTCGGTGCATATGTAGCGAGCGGAGCCGCCAATGCAGGACAAACCCGATTCACGCGGCGCCGGCGCCGGTTCAATTCCCGCTGCCGATCTGACAAACGGTGCGATGGCGGAGCCGAGACTTTTGGAGCAGGTTCGCTGTCGTTTGCGACTGAAGCACTACAGTTTGCGGACTGAGAAAACCTACCTCTACTGGATTCGCCGGTTCATTTTTGACACTGGGAAGCGGCACCCACGAACCATGGGCGGGGTGGAGGTTGAGGCCTTCCTGACCCGTCTGGCGACCCGGGACGGTGTTGCGCCGTCCACCCAAGCCCAGGCACTGGCCGCCCTGCTGTTCCTCTACAAGGAGGTCCTGACCATCGATCTGCCGTGGATGGAAAACGTGGTTCGCGCGAAGCAGAAGCGCTACCTGCCAGTCGTGCTCAGCCAAGGGGAAGTGGCCAAGTTGCTGCGCAACCTGGCGGGCCGGGAGTGGCTCATGGCAAGCCTGATGTACGGCACCGGCATGCGTTTGCTCGAGTGCCTGCGGCTGCGGATCAAGGACATCGACTTCGAGCGAAACGAGATCACCATCCGTGGTCCGAAGGGCGGTCGCGATCGCCGCACGATGCTCCCCGGGCGCTTGAAGTCGGCGCTGGACGTCCAGCGCTCGCAAGCGCTGATCATCCACGAGCGCGATGTCGAACAGGGTTTCGGTGAGGCGCCGCTGCCGTACAAGCTGTTGCGGAAGTATCCAGGCGCTGCTCGCGAGTCCGGCTGGCAGTTCCTGTTTCCGGCAACGCGCCGGTCGGTCGACCCCGACGATGGCCGCTACAAGCGCTGGCATATCGACGAGAAGGTCATGCAGCGGGCGATGAAGGTCGCGTTGCGCCGGTCGGCGATAGACAAACCGGCCAGCTGTCACACGTTGCGACACAGCTTCGCGACTCACCTGCTGGAAAGCGGCTACGACATCCGCACGGTGCAGGAGCTGTTGGGCCACAAGGACGTCGCGACCACTCAGATATACACGCACGTGCTTAACAAGGGCGGGCTTGGCGTGCTGAGCCCAATCGACCGGGTGACCGAGCCGCTGGATCGCGTGACCGAGCCGATGGATTTCTGGCGCGGTGTCAGCGACGGATCATCGTCGCCTGCATCGCCGCAATAAGGCGCTGCTTCTCGCCGATGAAGGCGTACACGTCGGCGCGCACGGCGGTCAGGGTCTTGCCGGGCTTGAGCACGACCGCGCGCGCCAGGAAGCGCTCGCCGGCGGCGGGCCGCAGCAGGTTGAGCTTGAACTCGACGCTGAGCACGTCGGAGCCGGCCGGCATGCTCGACAGCGCCGCGTAGCCGCAGGCGCTGTCGGCGGCGGTGCAGATGATGCCGGCGTGCACGAAGCCGTCCTGCTGGGTGAGTTCGGGGCGGTAGGGGAATCCGACTTCGACCACGCCCGGCGAGACCACGGTCAGGGTGGCGCCGATCAGCGCCATCGCCGGTTGTCGGGCGAAGCTGGCGGCGACGACCTCGGGGGCGACCAGGAGCTCCATGCGCCCAGTCTACGCCCGCAACGCGCCCGCTCCGCCGGGGCCCGGCCTAGTCCAGCGCCACCGCATGCGCATGCTCGCGGGTGGCGGCGAATGTCAGGTCCGGCCAGCGTTCCTGCGTCAGCTGCAGGTTCACCCGTGTCGGCGCCAGGTAGACCAGCTCGCCGGCGGCGTCGATGGCCAGGTTCATCGCGGCCTTCTCGCGGAATTCCTCGAGCTTCTTCGCCGTGGCCGCGCGACCCAGCGCGCGGTCGCCACGGTCACCGGCTCGAAGCTGGACTCGACGCTGTACTCGTCCTTGAGCCGGTAGGCGACCACGTCGAACTGCAGCGTGCCGACGGCGCCCAGGATCAGGTCGTTGCTCATCAGCGGCCGGAAGAACTGGGTGGCGCCTTCCTCGGACAGCTGCGCCAGGCCCTTCTGCAGCTGCTTGAGCTTGAGCGGGTCGCGCAGGCGCGCGCGCCGGAACAGCTCCGGCGCGAAGTTCGGGATGCCGGTGAAGGACAGCGCCTCGCCGTCGGTGAAGCTGTCGCCGATCGAGATGGTGCCGTGGTTGTGCAGGCCGATCACGTCGCCGGGGTAGGCGGTCTCGACGATGCTCGCGGTCGCTGGCCATGAAGGTGAGCGCGTTGGCCAGCTTGCACTCCTTGCCGGTGCGCACGTGGAAGGCCTTCATGCCGGCTTCGAACTTGCCCGAGCACACGCGCAGGAAGGCGACGCGGTCGCGGTGCTGCGGGTCCATGTTGGCCTGGATCTTGAACACGAAGCCGGTGAAGCTTCTCTTCCTCCGGCGCGACCTCGCGCGAGGTGGTGCGCGCGTGGCTGCGGCGGCGGTGCGTGCTCGACGAAGAAGTCGAGCAGCAGCTGCACGCCGAAGTTGTTGACCGCCGAGCCGAAGAACATCGGCGTCTGCTTGCCGGCGAGGTAGGCGCTGCTTGTCGAAGGGGTGCGATGCGCCCTGCACCAGCTCGAGCTCGTCGCGAAGTTCGGCCAGCATGTCGGCGCCGATGCGTTCGGCCAGGCGCGGATCGTCGATCGAGGAGAAGATGGTCGAGTCCTGGCGGGTGAAGTTGCGGCCCGGCTCGTACAGGTGCACTTCGCCCGTCGACCAGGTGCACCACGCCCTTCAGGCGCTTGCCCATGCCGATCGGCCAGGTCATCGGCGCGCACTGGATGCCGAGCACCGATTCCGACTTCATCCAGCAGGTCGATCGGCGACTTGCCCTCGCGGTCGAGCTTGTTGATGAAGCTCATGATCGGCGTGTCGCGCAGGCGGCACACTTCCATCAGCTTGATCGTGCGTTCCTCGACGCCCTTGGCGCACGTCGATCACCATCAGCGCCGAGTCCACCGCGGTGAGCACGCGGTAGGTGTCCTCGCCGAAGTCGGCGTGGCCCGGGGTGTCGAGCAGGTTGACGATGCGGCCCTCGTAGGGGAACTGCATCACCGACTGGAGGTGACCGAGATGCCGCGCTCCTTCTCCAGCGCCATCCAGTCGGAGGTGGCATGGCGCGCGGCCTTGCGCGACTTCACCGAGCCGGCCATCTGGATGGCGCCGCCGAACAGCAGCAGCTTTTCGGTCAGCGTGGTCTTGCCGGCGTCGGGGTGCGAGATGATCGCGAAGGTGCGCCGGCGCAGGACTTGATCTAGATGGATTTCGCGCAGGTGGTCGGACATAGCCGCCCATTCTACCGGCTGTGCGTGCGGCGTCCTACTTCTTCGGCAG
Source organism: uncultured Gammaproteobacteria bacterium (assembly GCA_963707625.1). GTDB lineage: Bacteria > Pseudomonadota > Gammaproteobacteria > Xanthomonadales > Xanthomonadaceae > Arenimonas. Next base: position 112,998 of record CAVPQV010000008.1, on the reverse strand, counting down.
GGCCAGGAAGCCGCGCGAGGTCACCATGCGGAAGGGGATCGAGACCAGGCGCATGCCGGTGTTCACCTGCAGGCAGAAGTGCAGGTGCGGGCCGCTGGAATAGCCGGTGTTGCCGCTGGCGGCGATCTGCTGGCCGACGGTGACGCGCTCGCCGACGCGCACATACACGCCGTTCTCCTGCAGGTGCGCGTACACCGCCATGCTGCCGTCGTCGTGCAGCACGCGCACCACGTTGGCGCGTTCGGCGTACTTCTGCTTGTTCAGGCCGGCGCGGTCGAAGCCGGACTCGACCTGCATCACCACGCCATCCCGTGCCGCGAGGATCGGCGTGCCGGTGGGCACGATCAGGTCCACGGCGTAGCGGTTCTGTTCGTCGCTGTGGGAAAAGCCGCCGTGGAAGCCCTGGCCCACTTCCCAGCCCACGTTTTCGTCCATCGGCAGCGCGTACACCACGTCGGCGGGCGAAGCCTGCGGGTCGCCGGGCATGGCGCTCATGCCCACTGCGTAGCTGGCCACCGTGCCGGGGCCGGGCATGATCCGGCTCATCAGCACGCGCGCCCGCGCCGGCAGCAGCTGGGTCAGCGGCAGGGCGGGGCTGGCGGTGACGTTCTGCGCCTCGGTCAGCGCCAGCGCGACCTGCAGCGGCCCGCCCAGGCGGTTGTTGACGTAGACCTCGGAGGTGTCGCCGTTGCGCACCACTTCCAGCTCCGCCAGCGAGCGTGGATCCGGCGGCGGCGTCGGCGCCAGCCTGACCGCCGTGGCATTGCCTTCCCTGCGGTCGCCGTAGTGGACGTTGCCGCGGGAATCGGTCCATTTGTAGACATCGCCGGCGAAGGCGCCGAAGGCGATCGAGGCCAGGCCGAGGCCAAGCAGGCTGAATCCGAGCAGGTGGCGGGGGCTGGTCATGGCCGGATTATGCAAGAAGCGCCTGCGTGGAAATGAATATATCGCTTCATCGCGATGGACGTGTTGACAATCTCGTGGCGAATCCCTAGCCTGTGTCCGAACCAACGCCACGCGGATCCGCCATGTCCTTCGACGCTACCTGCGAGCTGCAAGCCCCCGCCGCCACGGCGGCCCGCGCCGAGTCCTGCCCCGACCTGCGCCAGCGCGCTGGCCGCGAAAGTTTTGCGCTCGCTTTGCGCATGCGCCACGCCGGCCCGCGCCGCGTCCGGGTCAGCTACCAGTGGCAGGGACCCGAGGACGCGCCGCTGCTGGTGGTGGCCGGCGGTATCTCCGCGCACCGCCATGCCGGTGCCTGTGCGCGCTTCCTGGAGCCGGGCTGGTGGCCGCGCCAGGCCGGGCCGGGGCTGGCCCTGGATACGGACCGCTACCGGCTGCTGGCCATTGACTGGCTTGGTGCCGATGGCAGCCTTGACGTTGCCATTGACAGCGCCGACCAGGCCGATGCGATCGCGGCCGTGCTCGCGCGCATCGGCGTGCGCCGTGCCGCCGCGTTCGTGGGCTGTTCCTACGGCGCGATGGTCGGCATGCAGTTCGCCGCGCGCCATGGCGAACGGCTCGGCGCGCTCGTCGCGATCAGCGGCGGCCCCGCGGCGCATCCCTACGCCAGCGCCTGGCGCGCATTGCAGCGGCAGGTGGCCGCGCTCGGGCGCAGCGAGGGCGGGGCGCGCGAGGCGCTGTCGCTGGCGCGGCAACTGGCCTTGCTGTCCTACCGCACCCCGGGCGAATTCGCCGAGCGTTTCGCGCAGCCGGCCACGCTGGTGGACGGGCGCGTGCGCTGCGCGGCCGAGGACTGGCTGCAGGCGCGCGGCTCGCACTACGTCGCGCGCACCGCGCCGACCGCCTTCCTGCGCCTGTCCGAATCGATCGAGTTGCACGCGCTCGACCCGGCGCAGGTGCGCGTGCCGACCGTGCTGGTCGCGGTCGAGGAGGACGCCCTGGTGCCGCGCGAGGACCTGGTCGCGTTGGCCGAGGTGCTGCCGCGCACGCGCCGCCTGCACCTGCTGCGCTCGCGCCAGGGCCACGACGCCTTCCTGACCGAGCACGCCGCCATCGCCGGCATCCTGCGCGAAGCGCTGGTGGAGTGCCGTCCGTGAGCGCGCTGTCGCCGGCCACGCGCGCAGTGCGCGCCGGCATCGACCGCGACCCGACCCATGGCGCGGTGGTGCCGCCGCTGGTGCTGTCGAGCAACTTCAGCTTCGAGGGCTTCGACCGCAAGCGCCGCTACGACTACACGCGCAGCGGCAACCCCACCCGCGATCAATTCGCGGCCGCGCTCACCGAGCTTGAAGCAGGCCACGACACCGTCGTAACCGCCACCGGCATGGCGGCGATAGCACTGGTCCTGCAGCTGTTGCAGCCCGGCGACACGCTGCTCGCCGCGCATGACTGTTATGGCGGCAGCTGGCGGCTGTTCGATGCGCTCGCGCGCAAGGGCCAGTTCACGCTTCGGCTGGTGGACATGAGCGATGCGCGCGCGGTCGATGCCGCGCTGGCGCAGTGCCGGCCCAGGCTGCTGTGGATCGAGACGCCCTCCAATCCGCTGCTGCGCATCACCGACCTGGCGCGCGTGTGCGCCGCGGGGCGCGCGGCCGGCGCGCTGGTCGCGGTCGACAACACCTTCCTGTCGCCCGCGCTGCAGTCGCCGCTGGCCTTCGGCGCCGACCTGGTGGTGCACTCGACCACCAAGTACATCAACGGCCACAGCGACGTGGTCGGCGGCGCGGTGATCGCCGCCGACGCCACCGTGCACGAGGCGCTGGCCTGGTGGGCGAACGCGCTCGGCATCACCGGCAGTCCCTTCGACAGTTTCCTGGCGCTGCGCGGGCTGCGCACGCTCGATGCGCGCCTGCGCGTGCACCAGGAGAATGCGATGCTCCTGGCCATGGCCGCGCAACACGAACCCGCCGTAAGCGCGGTCCACTTTCCCGGGCTGCCGACACACCCGCAGCACGCGCTCGCCGCGCGTCAGCAGCGCGGCTTCGGCGCGATGCTGGCGCTGGAACTGCGCGGCGGGGTGCCGGCGGTGCGCGCCTTCCTCGACGGCCTGCGCTGCTTCACCCTGGCCGAGTCGCTGGGCGGGGTGGAGTCGCTGGTCGCGCATCCGGCGACGATGACGCACGCGGCCATGGGCGCGCAGGCGCGCGCGGACGCGGGCATCGGTGAAGGCCTGCTGCGGCTGTCGGTGGGCATCGAGTCCAGCGCGGACCTGCTCGCCGACCTGCGCGACGCGTTGCAGCGCGCGCAAGCGGCCGCTAGCCCGGATCGGCGACCGCCGCCTCGCGCGCGAAGTACTGCTCGATCGGCTCCGGCCGGTGGATGCCGTAGCCCTGCGCGTAATCCACCCCGAGTTCCTGCAGCGCGCTGAAGATGGCCTCGTTCTCGGTGTGTTCGGCGATGGTCTTCTTGTCGAGCACGTGCGCGATGTCGGTGATCGAGCGGATCACCGCCATGGACAGCGGCGAGGATTCCAGGTCGCGCACGAAGCTGCCGTCGATCTTGAAGTAGTCCACGTCCAGCGAGCGCAGGTAGTTGAAGGAGCAGAAGCCGGTGCCGAAATCGTCCAGCGCGAAGGAGCAGCCCAGCGAGCGCATGCGGCTGATCAGCTCCTGGGCGCGGTTGAGGTCGCGCACGGCGCTGGTCTCGGTGACCTCGAAGCACAGCTTGCCCGGCGGCAGGCGGCCGTTGCGCACGCGGTTGAACAGGAAGTTGCCGAAGCCCTCGTCCACCAGCGAGGCGGCGGTGAGGTTGATCGCGCACAGCTCCACGGTCTCGGCGGCGGCGGCGCGTTCCTCCAGCCAGCCCAGCGCCAGGTTGACCACATGCCGGTCCAGCGCGACGCCGAGCTGGAAGCGCTCCGCCGCCGGGATGAAGTGGTCGGGCGCCAGCCGCTCGCCCGTCTCCGGGTCGCGCATGCGCAGCAGCACCTCGAAGTGCCGGCCGACGCCGGCGCGCCCGACCAGCGGCGTGATCGACTGGCAGTCGAGCTCGAACAGGTTGCGGTCGATCGCCTCGCGGATGCGTAGCGCCCAGCGCATCGCCTTGGTGCGCTCCTGCATCTCGCGCGGGTCCAGGCTCGAGGACACCACGCGGTTGCCGCCCAGTTCCTTGGCGGTGAAGCAGGCGGCATCGGCGAGCGAGAGCAGGCGCGCGTATTCGATCTCGCCGGGGCGGAAGGTCACCAGGCCGATGCTGACGGTGATGTTCAGCACGTGGTCCTGCCAGCCGACGCGGTAACTCTCGATCGCGCGCTGCAGCTGCTGCAGGCGCGGCTCCATGGTCTCCGGATCGCCGCCGAGCAGCAGCGCGAACTCGTCGCCGCCGATGCGGAACAGGTGGTCGCCCTCGCGCAGCCGCGCCTTGAGCAGCGAGCCGATGCCGTGGATCAGCGCGTCGCCGGCGGCGTGACTGGCGGTGTCGTTGATCAGGGTGAAGTGGTCCAGGTCCAGGTAGGCCAGCGCGCTCGGGCCGCCCTGCAGCAGCGCGCGTTGCACCGCCTCTTCGAAGGCGGCGCGGTTGGGCAGGTGGGTGGAGGCGTCGGTCATCGCCCGGCGCACCACCTTGCGCGTGGCCACGCGCTGTTCGTTGATGGATGCGACGAGCACCAATGGAATGATCGTGAACAGGCTCATGAAGCCGAGCAGCAGCACCGAGTCGAGCGTGCTCTTCGGCGGCGCGAAGCCGGCCAGGCCCAGCCCGGTGAGGTAGGTCAGGAACAGCACCGTCGCCGCCGAACCGAGCGTGGTCCAGGCCGGCGGGAAGCGCAGCGCGCTCCACAACAACAGCGACATCGGTAGCGTCACCGTGCCCAGCGCGTACACGCTGTTCTTCAGACCGCCCCAGTAGACCACGGCGTAGGAAGCCGCCAGCAGCACCAGCCAGGCGCCCTTCACGCGCAGCGGTGAATAGTCGGCGCTGCGCGGCGCGTCGGGGTTTTCCGACTCCGGCGCACTGAGCAGCAGCAAGGTCGGCCCCAGCGCGAGGATGCCCAGCAGGTCGCCCATCACCCAGGTCAGCAGCGAAGGCCAGAAGGCCTCGGCCGCCACCATGTCCGAATACACCAGCCCGGTCGTGCCGATCAGTCCCGAGACCAGCACCATCGCCAGGCCGGCGCGCAGCATGCCGAAGCCGCTGGCGATGCTGATGCGCGGCAGCACGCCGGTGGCGTGCAGCGTGTACACGCCGGCCAGCGGCCCCAGGAAATTGGCCAGCACCGAAAAGGGGATGAAGCTGCCGGGCACCGGAACGAAGCTCATGTGCGCGATCAGCACCGCCACCGGGATGAACACCGACCAGCGCCAGCCGAAGCGCAGCACCGCCGCGAAGCCGATGCCGGCGGCAGGCCAGAACAGCGTCACGTCCTCCGGCGAGCGGATGAACGCCACCGCGTACCAGATGCCCAGCAGGTACAGCCCGGTCAGCAGCAGGAAGCGCAGCATGGCGCTAGCACTCGATCACGTTCACGGCGAGTCCGCCGCGCGAGGTTTCCTTGTACTTGTCCTGCATGTCGCGGCCGGTGTCGCGCATGGTCTTGATCACCTTGTCCAGCGAGACGCGGTGCTTGCCGTCGCCGCGCAGCGCCATGCGCGAGGCGTTGATCGCCTTCACCGCGCCCATCGCATTGCGCTCGATGCAGGGGATCTGCACCAGGCCGCCGATCGGGTCGCAGGTCAGGCCGAGGTTGTGCTCCATGCCGATCTCGGCGGCGTTCTCGACCTGGCCGAGCGTGCCGCCGAGCGCGGCGGTGAGTCCGCCGGCGGCCATCGAACAGGCCACGCCGACCTCGCCCTGGCAGCCGACCTCGGCGCCGGAGATCGAGGCGTTCTCCTTGTAGAGGATGCCGATCGCGCCGGCCGTCAGCAGGAAGTCGAGCACGCCCTGCTCGCTGGCGCCGGGGCAGAAGCGGTCGTAGTAGTGCAGCACCGCCGGGATGATGCCGGCGGCGCCGTTGGTCGGCGCGGTGACCACGCGGCCGCCGGCGGCGTTTTCCTCGTTCACCGCCAGCGCGTACAGATTGACCCAGTCGAGCACGGTGAGCGGGTCGCGTCATCGCCGCCTCCGGGCGCGACGGCCAGGTCGCTGCAGCATCGCCGGCGCCCGGCGCGTCACCTTCAGGCCGCCCGGCAGCACGCCGCCCTGTCGCGGATGCCGCGCTCCACGCAGGCCTGCATCGCCGCCCAGATTTCCTGCAGGCCGGCGCGGATCTCCGCCTCGCTGCGCCAGGCGCGCTCGTTCGCCAACATCAGCGCGGCGATGCTCAGGCCGTGGTCGGCGCACAGCGCGCAGCAGCTCGTCGCCGCTGTGGAAGGGGTAGGGCATCGCGGTGGTGTCGGCGACGATGCGATCGGCCGCCGCTTCGTCCTGGTTGACCACGAAGCCGCCGCCGACCGAGTAGTAGTCGCGCGTGGCGATCTCGCTGCCGTCGGCCGCGAAGGCGGTGAAGCGCATGCCGTTGGTGTGGAAGGGCAGCTTCTGCCGCTTGTTGAACACCAGGTCGGTCTTCTCGTCGAAGGCGATCGGGTGCGTGCCGAGCAGGTTCAGGCGGCTGCTCGCGGCGGATGCGCTCGAGCGCGGGCGGGATCGCGTCGGGATCGATGCTGTTGGGCCAGTTGCCTTCCAGGCCCATCAGCACCGCCTTGTCGGTGCCGTGGCCGCGGCCGGTGAGTGCCAGTGACCCGAACAATTCGACGCGCACGCGCGTGCACTGCGCCAGCGTGCCCGCCTGCTGCAGCCAGTGTTCGACGAAGCGCGCAGCCGCGCGCATCGGCCCGACCGTGTGCGAGGACGACGGGCCGATGCCGATCTTGAACAGGTCGAAGACGCTGACAGCCATATACTTCCGGCCCCGGGGGTCGACTTTCATTCTAGCCCCGTACCGAGCCCGATGAGACTGAGCCTTTTCCAGCGCGACGATTGCCCGCTCTGCGACGACGCCTACGCGCTGCTGGCCGGGGCGGGTGTGCCGGATTTCGAGCCGGTGTGGATCGACGGCGACCTGGCGCTGGAGGCGCGCTACGGTACGCGCGTGCCGGTGCTGCGGCGCGAGCAGGACGGCGCCGAACTCGACTGGCCGTTCACGGTGGCTTCGTTGCAGGCCTTCCTGTCGGCGCCGCCAGCCGCAGGCGGGTTGTGACGCGCACCTCGTTGGGCAGCAGCGCCAGGTCGGCCCACTCGCCGGTGCCGACCGCGAAATCGAGCCTGCGCACGGTGGCTTGCCCGCTCAGCACCGCGGTCGCGCCCGGCGTCCAGGTGAAGGCGAGCGCGACCGGTTTGCTGATGCCGTTCAGGCTGAGCGTGCCCTCGGCGACATAGCGGTTGCCGCCCAGCGCGCGGAAGCGCGCGGCCTGGTAGCGCGCGGTCGGTGACTTCGCGCTGTTGAAGAAGCCGCTGCCGAGCAGCAGTTCGTCGCGCTCTTCATTTCGTGTGTCGGCGCTGGCCAACTGGATGCTGACGTCGAAGTGCGCCGCCGACAGGCGCGCGGGGTCGAACTCGATCCGCGGCGTGAAGCGGGCGAAGCGGCCTTCGAAGGGCTCGCCTTCGTAGGAGCCACTGAAGCCCAGGCTCGAACCCGGCAGCACGCGCCAGGGCGCGGCCTGCGCCAGGCCGGCGAAGCCCAGGGCCAACAGCGCGACCAGGCTCGCCAGCCCGCGTTTCATGCCCATTCCTTCGGAACCTCCGCCGGCGGCTTGGCGTGTTCCCGCCACGGCAGCATGCGCACCAGCGTGCGGTCGCGCAGGCGGTAGTGGTGCCACAGCGCCGCCGCCGCATGCAGCGCCACCAATGCGGCCAGGGTCCAGAACAGCAGCTCGTGCGTATCGCGCGCCTGCGGCTTGAGCACGCGGTCGAACTCGCCCAGCGCGGGCACGGCGAACAGGCCGAACCAGCGCAGCGAAAAGCCGGCGGTCGAGTTGTACCACCAGCCGGAAAAGGGCACGAGCAGCAGCAGGGCATACAGGCCCCAATGCGTCAGCGCGGCCAGCGCGCGCTGCCAGCGCGCCATGCCGGCGAGCATCGCCGGTCGCCGCCCGATCAGTCGCCAGCCCAGCCGCAGCACCGTGATCGCGAGCACCGTCAGCCCCATGCTCTTGTGCAACGCGTACACCTGCAGCTTCAATCGCCCCGCGGGCAGCGCGTCCATGCTCAGGCCGACCATGGCCAGGCCAAGCACGAGCACGACGGTGAGCCAGTGCAGGCCGATGCTGACGCGGCTCCAGCGGTCGCGCGGATCAGCCGGCATCGCGATCCTTCCGCGCATCCGCATCCGCATCCGCATCCGCGTCCTCGCCGTCGCGGCGTTCGCGCGTGGCTTCCACTTCCAGGATCAGCCGCACGTCGTCGCCGACCAGGTTCTGCCAGCGGTCCATGCCGAAGGCCTTGCGGCTGAGGATGGCGGTGGCGGAGAAACCGACGGTGCGGCGGAAAGTGAGCGGATGCCGGCCCAGGGCATTGAGCCGCACCTGCAGGGTCACCGGCCGGGTGACGCCGTGCAGGCTCAGGTTGCCGGTGACGGTGGCGGTGTCGGTGCCGGTCGGCTCGACCGAGGTCGAGACGAACACCGCGTCGGGAAATTTCTCCGCGTCGAAGAACGTGCGATCGAGCATCTTGCGTTGCCAGTCGGCATCGCCCAGCTCGAGCGTGCCGACCGGGATGCGCACCTCGACCCGCGCCGCGCGCCAGTCGCCGCGCTCGAACTCGAGCCGGCCGCTGGCGCCCGAGAAGCTGCCGACCGGGAAGGAGAATCCGGCGTGGCTGACCTGGAAGGCGACGCGCGTGTGCACCGGGTCGATGGCGTAGCTGTCCGCGCGCGCCGCCGGGGCGGCCAGGGCGAAGGCGAGGCACAGGGGTAGGAAAAGCCCGCGGATCATTGTCGGATGATACCGGCGCCGGCGTGAAAGGCCTGTGCTTTGGCCTTTTTGCCGTGCAAAAATGCCGCCGGGGAGTTTCCTTGGGGAAGGAAATTGCAATATCGCGCGCTACTGGCGGGCGTACTCGGCCTGCTGGCGTCCATGTCCGTGCCAGCCGCGCCGGAGCCGCCGCCATTCCGTCAGCTGGGCGTCGCCGACGGCCTGCCATCCAGCGGCCTGACCGGCCTGGCGCTCGACCGCGACGGCTATCTGTGGATCGCCACCCGCGACGGCCTGGCGCGCTTCGACGGCGTCGGCTACACGGTCTACCGCCACGTGCCCGGGGACGCCGCCGCGCTGCCCGGCAACTTCGTGCAGACCGTGTTCGTGGACAGCGGCAACCGCGTCTGGGTCGGCATCGAGGGCCACGGCCTGTGCGCGCTCGATCGCGGGCGCCGCGCCTTCCGTTGCATGAGCCAGTCCAGCCGCCCGTTGCTGAAGAGCGACGATGTCTGGGCCTTCGCGGAAACACCGGATGGTTTCCTGTGGTTCGGCACCTTCGGCGGCGGCCTGTACCGGCTCGATCGTGCCGGGCGCATGACGCGCTTCCTGCCGTCGCCGGCGCAGGCGGACAGCCTGCCGGCGGAGAACGTGCTTTCGCTGGCGGTGGACGCGCGCGGCGTGCTGTGGGTCGGCACCACCGATGGCGTCTCGCGCTGGACCGGCGCCGGCTTCCAGCGCCTGTCCGCGCAGCACCTCAGCGGCAGCATCGTGCTCAGCCTCACCGCGGATGCCGACGGCGCGCTGTGGATCGGCACCGACGGCGGCCTGGACCTGCGCCATGCCGATGGCCGCATCGAGCAGCCCGCGTGGCGTGGCGCCTTGCCCGACCAGGGCGTGACCTCCGTGCTGCGCGACCGCGACGGCACGCGCTGGATCACCACCCGCCGCGGCGTGGCGCGCGAGCGCGACGGCGCGTTGGACGCGATGCCGGGCAGCGTGCCCGACGGCCAGTACATCTACATGGCGCTGGAGGATCACGAAGGCGGCCTGTGGTTTGCCACCGGCGCCAACGGCCTGCTGCGGTTGCCGCGCGACTGGCGCCACTTCGCCGTGTATCGCGCCGGCGAAGGCGAGGGCAAGCTGGGCTCGACGCCGGTGCGCGGCAGTGCGCTGGCGCGCGACGGGCGCGTGTGGCTGGCCGGATCCGCCGGCATGGTGGACCGGCTCGATCCGGCCAATGGCCGCATCGAACACGCGCTGGACCTGCGCCGCGAGCTGCCGCAGGCGCGCCTGTGGTCGGTGCTGGAGCGTCGCGATGGCAGCGTGTGGCTCGGCCACTCGCAGGGCCTCAGCCGCTACCTGCGCGGGCCGCGCCGCTGGCGGCATTGGCGCATCGGTGAAGGCGGTGACGCGCTGCTGGCCGGGCCGGTGCGGCAACTGGCCGAAGACGCGCAGGGCGTGTTGTGGCTCGGCTCCTATGGCGGTGGCGTGCAGGCGCGCGACGCGCAGGGACGCGTGCTGCACAGCTTTCCCGCTGGCGGCGGCCTGGGCATCGACAGCCCGGAGCAGGAACAGTTGTCGCCCGGACCGGACGGTGCGCTGTGGCTGGCCGGTCCGAAGGGCTTGCGGCGCTGGGATGGCGCCGCGAAACGCTTCCGGGAAATCCGCGGCGCGCCGGCCGCGCATGTCTACGGCTTCGCCTTTGCGGCACCCGACACGCTGTGGCTGCATCGCATGGGCGCACTCGAGGGCTATCGCTGGGACGGGCGTACGCTGGCGCGCTTCCGCGTCGTGGATGGCGGCGACGGGCTGCCGGCGGCCGAGTCGGGAGGCCTGCTGGTGGATCGCGCCGGCGTGGTCTGGCTGGCGAGTGCACGCGGCCTGTTGCGCTACGACCCGGTCGCGGCACGCCTGCGCAGCTTCGGCGTGCGCGATGGCCTGCCCAGCCAGGAACTGCAGGTGCAGGCGCCCTTGCTGCTGCCTTCGGGCATGGCCCTGGCCAGCAGCAACGAGGGCCTGCTGCAGTTCGACCCCGCGCGCATCCGCGTGGACGCGGTCGCGCCGCCGCTGGTGCTGGATGCGGTGTCGCTGCGTCGCGGCGAGGACGAACTGCGGCTGCCCGCGGACGGCAGTGCACTGCAGATGGCGCCGGAGGACCGCGATTTGCGCATAGACGCACGCCTGCTGTCCTTCGCCGACCCGTCGTCACACCGATACCGATTCCGCCTGAAAGGCTACGACGCCGACTGGATCGAAGCCGGGCCCGCCGGCGAACGCGTGTTCTCGCGCCTGGATCCCGGCCAGTACCGCCTCGAGGTCGCCGCCACCAATGCCAGCGGCGCGTGGTCGCCGGTGCGTGGCTTCCCGCTGCGCGTGCTGGCGCCCTGGTGGCAACGTCCCTGGGCGCTGGCGCTGTGGGCCGGTGTCATCGCCCTCGTGCTGTTTCTGGCCGCGCGCGCCTATCGGCAACGCGTGCGCGACCGCCACGCCGAGGTGCTGCGCGAGCAGCGCCGGCAACTGGCCGATGCCGGCTCGGCCGCGAAGACGCGTTTCCTGGCCACGCTCGGGCACGAGATCCGCACGCCGATGACCGGCGTGCTCGGCATGGCCGAGCTGCTGCAGGCCGGGCAGCTGCAACCGCGGCAGCGCCAGCAGGTGCAGGCGATCCAGCGCGCCGGCGAGCACCTGCTGCGCCTGGTCAACGATGCCCTGGACCTGGCGCGCATCGAGGCCGGAAAGCTCACCCTGGAGGACGCGCCCTTCGACCTGCACGAGCTGCTCGATGAAGTCGCGGCCCTGCTGCAGCCGCTGGCGCAGGCCAAGCACCTGGCCTTTGCGCTGCTGCGCGCGCCGGGCACCCCGCGCGCGCTGCGCGGCGATGCCGGCCGGGTGCGGCAGATCCTGTTGAACCTGGGCTGCAATGCCATCAAGTTCACCGAGGAAGGCGAGGTCGCGGTGCGTTGCGCCGCCACGCCGGACGGGCTGCTGCTGGAAGTCAGCGACACCGGGCCGGGCATGGATGCCGCACAGCTGGCGCGCCTGTTCCGCCGCTTCGAGCAGGCCGACGGCCTGAGCGACGCGCAGCGGCGCACCGGCAGCGGGCTGGGCCTGGCGATCTGCCAGGAACTGGCGGTGGCGATGGACGGCCGCATCGAGGTGCACAGCCAGCCGGGGCAGGGCACCTGCTTTCGCGTGCATCTGCCCTTGCCGCAGGCGCAGGCCTTGCCCGCGCCGCGGCCGACGCCGCGGCAGGCGCCGCGTGCGGGCGCAAACACGCGCGTGCTGGTGGTGGAGGACGATGCCACCGTGGCGGAAGTGGTGATCGGGTTGCTGCGGGCGCTCGGCTACGCCGCGGTGCACGCGCCGCACGCGCTGGCCGCATTGTCGGAAATGGCCGCGGGCCGTTTCGACCTGGCCTTCCTCGACCTGGACCTGCCGGGCATGGATGGGTTCGCGCTGGCGCGCATCCTGCGCGTGCAGGCGCCGGCCACCGTGCTGGTGGCGCTGACTGCACGCGCGGATGCCCGCGCCGAGCCGGAAGCGCTCGAGGCGGGCATGCATGCTTTCCTGCGCAAGCCGGTTACCAGCCAGCTGTTGCGCGACACCATCGAATCGGTGCTTGCCGCGCAACGTTCGGCGCCGGGACTCGGCGCCGAACTGGTGCCTTGATCAGCGGCGGCGCAGCGGGGCGCAGGCGGTGACGGCGACGTTGGTCATCGTGACTGCCTTGCTGGCGATGGCGCGGCCGTTGAAGCTGCCGCCGGTCAGGGTGATCGCCTGCTTGGCGATGATCGTGCCCTTGGCGTTCGAGGTGGTCATCGTGGTTGCGCCGCTCGGCGCCCAGTAGACGTTGCAGGCCTGCCCGCCGCCCGCCATCTGCACCGAGAAGTTGTCGCCGGTCAGGTCGCCGTTGACCAGGAAGATCCACACACCGGTGGCGCTGCCGTTGAGCGTCAGGGTGCCGGTCACCGCGGCCGCGGCGTCGAAGCAATACACGCCGGGCGCCAGGATCGCGCCGGCCTGGGTGCCGGTCAGGATGGCCTGGCAGGCATTGGCGGCCAGCTGCGTGTACGCCGAGTTGGCCGCATTCACCACGATCGGGGTCACCGGCGCGATGACGCCGCCGACGATCGAGCAGCGCGTCTGCACGACGGCAGGCAGGTAGCCGGACGAGCCGACCGTGCCGGCAACCGTGGAATCGGTGCAGGTCACCGCGCCGTTGTGGTTGCTTTCGATGCTGAGCACGTTGAACTTTGCCGCGGCGCCGAGGTTCGGCGCGCTGTAGGCGGAGGCGCTGGAGGCGCCGGCGAAGGCGGTGGCGGCGACGAGCGCCGCGACCAGGGTCCTGGTGCGATTCATAAGGTCTTCCTTGGTGATGAAGCAGCGCGGCAGGCAAGCGCGCGCACTCATCAGCCCGGTGCAGGACCGGAAGCTTCGGCGGGACTTGGTCGAGGGCCGTGCGCCATTCATCGACCCGCGCAGGGTGCGCGCCGGGTCGTGCACCCGCGATGAACGCTGCCGCGCTGTCTGCGTTCAGCCAGCGCTGGCGCGGCTGAACTCGTGTACCGCGTCCACCAGCACCGCGACATGCGCCGGATCCATGTCCGGCGACATGCCGTGGCCGAGGTTGAACACGTGGCCGGGGCCGTCGCCGTAGCTGCGCAGCGCGCGCTGCACTTCCGCGCGGATCGCCTCGGGCGAACCGTACAGCGTCGCCGGATCGAGGTTGCCCTGCAGCGCGACGCGACCACCGGTGCGGCGGCGCGCTTCGCTCCAGCGACACCAGCCAGTCCACGCCCAGGCCCTCGGCGCCGGTGTCGGCCAGCTCCTCAAGGTAGGGCGCGTTGCCCTTGCCGAACAGGATCAGCGGCGTGCGCGTGCGCCTTCGCCGCGCTGCAGGCCCTGCGCGATCTTGCGCAGGTAGCGCAGCGAAAACTCGCGGTAGTGGTGCGGCGCGAGCACGCCGCCCCAGGTGTCGAACACCTGCAGCGCCTGCGCGCCGGCGGCGCGCTGCGCCGACAGGTAGGCGATCACCGCGTCGGTGACCACTTCCAGCAGGCGATGCAGCAGCGCCGGTTCGTTGCAGCGCCATCGCCTTGATCTTGGAGAAGTTGTCGCTGCCGCCGCCCTCGATCATGTAGCAGGCCAGCGTCCACGGGCTGCCGGAGAAGCCGATCAGCGGCACGCGGCCGTCCAGTTCGCGGCGGATCAGGCGCACCGCATCCATGACGTAGCGCAGCTCGCCTTCCATGTCCGGCACCGCCAGCCTGGCGACATCGGCGTCGCTGCGCACCGGGCGCTCGAACTTCGGGCCTTCGCCCTCGACGAAATACAGGCCCAGGCCCATCGCGTCGGGCACGGTGAGGATGTCGGAGAACAGGATCGCGGCGTCGAGGTCGAAGCGCTCGCAGCGGCTGCAGCGTCACTTCGCAGGCCAGCTCCGGGATTGGTGGCCAGGCCCATGAAGCTGCCGGCCTTGGCGCGGGTGGCGCGGTACTCCGGCAGGTAGCGCCCGGCCTGGCGCATCAGCCACACCGGCGTCGCAGTCCACCGGTTCGCGGCGCAGCGCGCGCAGGAAGCGGTCGTTCTTCATTTCCAAGGTCGGGCTCCAGGGGCCGGGCCCCGTCGAATGAGTGTCGGTGTGGATCAGGCGCCGTGCGCGCTCGCGCCCTGCGCGAACATCACCTGGAAGCCGCGCTTGATCTGCGCGTCGCGGGCCTTTTCGAAAGCGTCCACCGCCTGCTTCTGGTCCAGGAACTGCTCGCGCCGCAGCGTCGCCTTGCCGCCGGTCTGGCCGCTTTCACGCAGCAGTTTCCAGCCGCCAAGCAGGTCCTGCTGCAGGATCAGCTGGACGTACTTGGGCGATTCGCCGGCGAGCGGGCGTTGTTGCAGCAACAGGCGCATGGGACCGGCATTGTAGCCGCTGGCGCGCGTCGCTCAGCCGCCTAGGGCTCGCAGCAGCGCGTCCTGCGGCACGTCCGCGACGACTTCGGCGCGGCCGATGCCGCGCCACAGCACCAGCCGCGGCACCCCGGACAGCGCCTTCTTGTCCAGGCGCATGCGCTGCCAGCAGCGCCCCGGCCGCAAGTCCGGCCGGAATCGCCGTCGGCAGGCCGATGCGCGCCAGCAGCGCCCGCAGGCGCAGGCCGTCGGCGGATGGCGCCATCTGCAGGGCGGAGGAAAGCCCGGCCGCCAGCGCCATGCCCACCGCCACCGCCTCGCCGTGCAGCAGGCCGCCGTAACCCTGTTCGGCCTCGATCGCGTGCCCGAAGGTATGGCCGAAGTTGAGCAGCATGCGTTCGCCGCGCTCGGTCTCGTCGCGCGCCACCACCCCGGCCTTGTAGGCAATGCTGGTGGCGATCGCGTGTTCGAGCAGGGCTTCGGTCGCCGGTGAGCAGGGCTTCGGCGTGGGCTTCCAGCCAGGCGAAGAAGTCGGCGTCGGCGATCGCGGCGTCCTTGACCACTTCCGCCAGGCCGGCGCGCAGCTCGCGCGCCGGCAGCGTCGCCAGCGTGGCCGATGTCGGCGAGCACGGCCGCCGGCTGGTGGAAAGCGCCGACCAGGTTCTTGCCCTGTGGCAGGTCCACCGCCGTCTTGCCGCCGACCGAGGAATCCACCATCGCCAGCAGCGTGGTCGGCAGCTGCACGAAGCGTACGCCGCGCATCCAGCAGGCGGCGGCGAAGCCGGCCAGGTCGCCGACCACGCCGCCGCCGAGCGCGATCACGGTGGCGTCGCGGCTGGCGCCGGCCTCGGCCAGCGCCTGCAGCGCGCCGCCGAAGCGCGCCAGCGTCTTCTCCTGCTCGCCGGCGGGAATCACGTGCGCATGCACCTGCTTGCCGGCGAGCGCGGCCTCGACCCGGGCCAGGTACAGCGGCGCGACGTTGGCATCGCTGAGGATGAAGGCCTGCGCGCCCGGCACCAGCGCGGCCAGGCGCGGTGAATCCAGCAGGCCGGCGCCGACCTGCACGCTGTAGGCGCGTGCGCCCAGCTCCACGCGGATCTCGCGGCTCATGCGGCGACGCCCCGGCGCCAGCGCTCGGCGAGCGTTGCCGCGAGGCGGCGCGCGGCTTCGTCCACCGGCAGGCCGTCCGAACAGAAGGCATGGTCGGCGACTTCCGCATACAGCGGATCACGTACGGCCGCCAGTTGCTCCAGCACCTGCCGGCGGTCGCCCTGCGCGAGCAGCGGGCGCCCGGTGTCGCGCTCCAGGCGCGCGAGCTGCTGTTCGAGGCCGACCTGCACGTGCACCACGTAGCCGCGCTCGCGCAGCCGCGCGCGCGTCGCCGGCGACAGCACCGCGCCGCCGCCGGTGGCAATCACCTGACCCTCGCCGGACAGCAGCTCGGCCAGGGTGCTTTCTTCGCGTGCGCGGAATGCGGCCTCGCCCTCCATCTCGAAGATGAGCGGGATGCTGGCGCCCGCCTGCTGCTCCAGCCGGCGATCGGCGTCCACGAACTCCAGCCCCAGGCGTCGGGCCACGCGCCGGCCCAGCGAACTCTTGCCGGACCCCATCGGGCCCACGAGGACGAGATTAGGCGCCGGGTTCATGCGCGGATGCTAGCATCGGCGGACACCCCCACACCCCAAGGAAGAACCCATGTCCCTCGCCAAGATCATCGAAGTCAATTCCGCCTCCCCGAAGAGCATGGAAGACGCCGTGCAGTCCGGCCTGCGCAAGTGCGCCGAGACGGTGAAGAACATCAAGGGCGCCTGGGTCAACGAGATCAAGGTCGTCACCGGCCCGGACGGCGAAGTGCAGGAGTGGCGCGTCAACCTGCGCATCAGCTTCATCGTCGCCTGAGGCAGGCCGACCATGCTCGACTCCGGCATCCTCGTCACTTTCCAGGCCCTGCTCGCGGAAGCGAAGGCCTCGCAGGATCCGGAGCCGACGGCGATGACGCTGGCCACGGTGGACGCCGCCGGCCAGCCCTGCGCGCGCACCGTGTTGCTCAAGGACGCGGATGCGCGCGGCTTCGTCTTCTACACCAACTTCGGCAGCCGCAAGGGCGTGCAGTTGCTGGCTGAACCGCGCTGCGCGCTGCTGTTCCACTGGCGCTGGTTGCGCAACGGCGTGCAGGTGAACGTGCAGGGCCGCGCAGCGCGCGTGGACGATGCCGAGGCGGACGAATATTTCGCCTCGCGCCCGCGCGCCAGCCAGGCCGGCGCCTGGGCCTCGCTGCAATCGCAGGAACTGGATTCGCGGGCGACGCTCGAGCAGCGCCTGGCCGAGGTCGAAGCGCGGCATGCCGGCGGGGCGATCCCGCGGCCAGCGCATTGGTCGGGCTTCCGCGTAGCGCCCGAGCGGGTCGAGTTCTGGTACGGCGAGCGCCACCGCCTGCACGAGCGCCACGTGCATGAGTTCCGCGACGGCACCTGGCAGGAGCGGATGCTGTATCCGTGAGTGGCCGATGGGCAGGAGCCCGAGTGCCGCGGAGGGCAGGATGCCCGTGAGCGGCCCGCGGCGCATCGTCTGCCTGACCGAGGAACCGACCGAAGTGCTGTACTCGCTCGGTGAGTCGGAGCGCATCGTCGGCATTTCCGGCTTCACCGTGCGGCCGCCGCGCGCGCGTCGGGAGAAGCCCAAGGTCAGCGCCTTCACCAGCGCAAAGATCGAGCGCATCCTCGCGCTGGAGCCCGACTTCGTGGTTGGCTTCTCCGACATCCAGGCCGACATCGCCGCGCAGCTCGTGCGCGCCGGCATCGAGGTATGGATCAGCAACCACCGCAGCGTGGCCGGCATCCTCGACTACGTGCGCCGGCTGGGCGCGCTGGTCGGCGCGGCGTCGAAGGCCGAGGCCTACGCCGACGAACTGCAGCGCGGCCTCGACGCCGTCGCGGCGGCGGTGCCGGCCGGCCTGCGCCCGCGCGTGTACTTCGAAGAATGGGACGAGCCGATGATCACCGGCATCCGCTGGGTCGCCGAGCTGGTGCGCATTGCCGGCGGCGACGACATCTTCCCCGAGCGCGCGCAGAAGTCCCTGGCGCGCGACCGCATCCTCGCCGACTCGACGGAAATCCTCGCCGCGCGCGCCGCGACATCATCTTCGGCTCCTGGTGCGGCAAGAAATTCCGCCCCGAGCTGGTCGCCGCGCGCCCGGGCTGGCAGGACCTGCCCGCCGTCCGCGACGCCCAGCTGCTTCGAAATCAAATCCCCGCTCATCCTCCAACCCGGCCCCGCCGCACTCACCGACGGCGTCCGCGAACTCGCCGCACACATCCGCGCCTGGCATCGATTGTCGGGCTAGCGCGCTGCGCCGGCCTTTAGGGGCGCGTTCTTTTTTGGCGCGATGCAGCCGGCGCCAAAAAAGAACACACCCCAGCGGCCGTCGCCCGACTGTCTCGCTTCGCTCGCCAGGCACGGACGTGCGCCGCGAGTTCGCGCCCGCCACGCTAACCGCTCTTCCATAGGGAAAAGCGCGGCGGTTGGCAGGACCGCGCTGCTCCAACAGCCGGAGCGCGCTTCGCTCGACGAGCGCAGCGAAGTCGTGACGCGACGCCCGCTCGGCGTGTCTTCTTTTTTCCGCCGGCCTCATCGCGGAAAAAAGAAGACACCCGAATAGGGCGGCGCAACGCGGTAGTTCCCCAGCGCTACGAAGCGAGAGCGCGCAATCCGGCGGAAGCGAGCAGCGCGGTCATGGCGCCCGCCTGCGCGGCCTGGTCGGAGGAGGCGTTGCCCTGCGCCGCGCGCTTGGCCACGCCCTGTGCGATCGCCGCCAGCCGGAAGAAGCTGAAGGCGAGCACGAAGGCCCAGTCCGACGGGATGCTGCGGCCGCTGAGGGCGGCATAGTCGGCCAGGATTTCCGCTTCGGAAGGAATGCCCAGCGCCGCGCGGTCCATGCCCGCCAGGCCGGGCAGCGCCGGATTGCGCGGCAGGCGCAGGGCCATGCAGAAATAGCCCAGGTCGGCGAGCGGATGACCGAGCGTGGACAGTTCCCAGTCCACCACCGCGACGATGCGTACGCCTTCGGGCGCGAACATCAGGTTGTCGATGCGGTAGTCGCCATGCGCCAGTGCCACCGCGCCGTCGTCGGCCGGGACAGCGCGGCGGCAGGCGCTCGATCAGCGCGTCCATGTCGGGAATGTCGGCCGTGTCGGCTGGCCTGGTACTGCTCGCTCCAGCGCGACAGCTGGCGCGCGAAATAGTTGCCCGGCTTGCCGTAGTCGGCCAGGCCGACGGCGGCAACGTCCACGCGCATGCAGCGCGGCCAGGGTGGCGACGATCTCGTCGTAGATGCGCACGGCGCTGCGCCGGCTCGAGCTCCGGCAGCGACGGGTCCCAGTGGATGCGCCCGTCCACGTACTCCATCAGGTAGAACATCGAGCCGATCACCGACTCGTCGCGGCACAGGTGCAGCGGCTGCGCCACCGGCACCGTGCCGCCGTGCAGGGCCTGCAGCACGCGGAACTCGCGGTCCACCGCGTGCGCCGAGGCAGCAGCTGCCCGGGCGGCTTGCGCCGCAGCACGTAGCGGCCACTCGCGGCCTCTAGCAGGTAGGTCGGATTGGATTGCCCGCCCTTGAACTTGGTCGCGCGCAGCGGACCGCGGAAGCCGGGCAGCACGCCCGCGAGGTAGTTGGCGAGCGCGGCGTCCGGAAGCGCCAGCGTGGCGCGCTCGCCCATGCGCTTCAGCCCTTCAGCATCGAGCGGGCCAGCGCGGCGATGTGCACTTCGTCCGGGCCATCGGCCAGGCGCAGCGAGCGTGCGCCGGCGTAGGCCTGGGCCAGGAACCAGTCCTGCGACAGGCCGCCGGCGCCGTGCATCTGCATGGCGCGGTCGAGCACCGCGCAGGCCATGCGCGGGGCGACGATCTTGATCATGCCGATCAGGTCCTTGGCGCCGCGCGCGCCATGGGCATCGAGCGCGGCGGCGGCCTGCAGGGTCAGCAGCCGCGCCTGTTCGATCTCGCAGCGCGACAACGCGATCGCTTCCTGCGCCATGCCCAGCTGCCCGAGCGGGGCGCCGAAGGCCACCCGCGTGCGCGCGCGCTCGACCATGGCTTCCAGCGCGCGTTGCGCGGCGCCGATCAGGCGCATGCAGTGGTGGATGCGCCCGGGGCCCAGGCGCGCCTGCGCGATCTCGAAGCCGCTGCCTTCGGTGTGGATGAGATTCTCCACGGGCACCCGCACGTCCTCGAAGGCGATCTCGACATGGCCATGCGGCGCATCGTCGTAGCCGAAGACGCGCAGCGGCCGCAGCACGCGCACGCCGGGCGTGGCCATCGGCACCAGCACCATGGACTGGCGGCGGTGCGCGGGCGCCTCCGGGCCGGTCACGCCCATCACGATCAGCACCTCGCAGCGCGGATCACCGGCGCCGGTGGTCCACCACTTGCGGCCCGAGAGCACGAACTCGTCGCCCTCGCGGCGGATCGGCAGCGCGATGTTGGTAGCGTCCGACGAGGCGACTTCCGGTTCGGTCATCGCGAAGGCGGAACGGATCTGCCCCGCCATCAGCGGCTGCAGCCAGCGCGCCTGCTGCGCCTTGCTGCCGAACAGGTGCAGCACTTCCATGTTGCCGCTGTCGGGGGCCGAGCAGTTGAAGATTTCCGGCGCGATCATCGAGCGCCCCATGCGCTCGGCCAGGCGCGCGTAGCCCAGGTTGTCGAGGCCATGGCCGGCGCTGGGCAGGAACAGGTTCCACAGGCCGGCGGCACGCGCCTTCGCCTTGAGTTCCTCGAGCAGCGGCGGCACCTGCCAGCGGCGCGCCGGGTCCGCGTCCCACTCGGCGAAGGCCGGCTCGGCCGGGAACACCTGCGCGTCCATGAAGGCGGCGAGGGCGGCATCGAGGGCGCGCACGTTTTCGGTCATCGGGAAGAGATTGCTCATGTCAGTAGTATGTCCATAGCTCGCGGGCGTCGTGCAGGTGCGGCAGCGCGTTCCAGCTTCCGAGTGCGAGCCGGTCGTCGCCGCGTGCGTGGAATTCGCACAGGGCGCTGTTGCGCAGGCTCAGGCTGAGTTCGATGGCGCTGCGCTCGGGTGCCGCCAGCGCGGCCTGCGCCAGGCGCGCGGCGACGCCGCCGGAGGTCAGCACCAGCAGCCGCTCCTCGCCGCGCGCCGCCAGGCGCGCGCCGGCGGCGCCGACCCGGGCGCCGAAGGCCTCCCAGGTCTCGGGCACGCCGGGGATGGCGCCCTCCAGCCAGGCGCCCATCGCAGCCTGGATCAGTGGCGCCAGCGCAGCGATGCCTTCCTCGGCGGCGCGCCGCACCACGTCCTTCTCCGCGTTGCTGCCCGCGTAGCCGTGGAAGACCGCATGGTGGTCGAATTCGTCCAGGCCGGCGTCCAGCTCGGGCGCGGGCAGGGGCGCGCTGCCGGCGCGCGCGTAGCCTTCGGCGACCGCGGCCGCGCTTTGCGCATGCCGCTTCATGCCGCCGACCAGTACCGCATCGAACTGGTGTCCGCTCGCCGCGAACCAGTGGCCGAGGCGACGGCATTGCTCGACGCCGGTTTCCGACAGGCAGTCGTAGTCGGCGCTGCCGGCGCTGGCCTGGCCATGGCGCACCAGCAGCAGGCTCACGGTGCGCGCTTCGACGCAGGCGGTGAATCGTTGGCGGCGGACAGCTCGCCGCCGCGGCGGGTGGCGGCAGCTATCGCGCGCGCGACCACGTCGCGGAAGCCGCAGGCCTCGAAGCTCTCCAGCGCCGCCTGCGTGGTGCCGTCGGGCGAGGTGACGCGCTGGCGCAGCGTGGCCGCATCCTCGCCGGAGTCGAGCAGCATGCGCGCGGCGCCATGCATGGTCTGCAGGGTCAGCATGCGCGCGGCCGCGGGCGGCAGCCCTTGCGCTTCCGCCGCCGCCTGCATCGCCTCGGCGAGCAGGAACAGGTAGGCCGGACCGCTGCCGGACAAGGCGGTGACCGTGTCCATGAGCGCTTCGTCTTCGACCCAGGTGGTGCTGCCGGTCGCTGCCAGCAGCCGATCGGCGAAGTCGCGCTGCGCGGCGCTGGTGAGCGCGTTCGCGTACAGGCCGGTGGCGCCGGCGCCGAGCAGCGAGGGCGTGTTCGGCATCGCCCGCACCACCGGCAGGCCGCCGCCGAACCAGCGCTCGATCTGCGCGGTGCTGATGCCGGCGGCGATCGACACCAGCAGCGGCCGCTGCCGCTGCGCCAGCTCGGCCAGGCCAGCGGCCACCGAATGCAGCAACTGCGGCTTCACCGCCAGCACCCAGGTGCTGGCGCGGCTGGCCGCTTCGGCGTTCACCGCGTGCGCAGCGATGCCGAAATCGGCAGCCAGGGACTCGCGCGAGGGCGCCCAGGGGTCGGCCACGTGCACCTGCGCCGCGCCCCAGCCGCGCTTGAGCAACCCGCCGATGAGGCTGCGCGCCATGTTGCCGCCGCCGATGAAGGCGATCTCCGTCGCCGGCGCGGCTTCGTTGCCGTTGTTGTCATGAGCCATGCCGCGAGGATAACGCGCCGCCGCGCTCAGCCGCGCGCACCGAACAGGGCGGTGCCGACGCGGATCATGGTCGCGCCCTCGGCGATTGCCAGCGCAAAGTCCCCGCTCATGCCCATGGACAAGGTATCCACGCCCGCGTGCGCCGCGCGCAGTGCTGCGAAAAGCTGCGCCATCCCGCGGAAGGCGGCGCGCCTGCACTCGGGGTCCGGGCTGGGCTCGGGGATCGCCATCAGTCCCCGCAGGCGCAGGCGCGGCGCCGCGACGACTGCGGCCGCCAGCGCCTCGACTTCGCCCGGCGCGCAGCCCGACTTGCCGGCCTCGCCATCGGGATTGACCTGGATGAGGATGTTCAATGGCGCCAGCGTCGCCGGCCGGCCACGGTCGAGCGCGGCGACCAGCTTGGCGCGGTCGAGCGTCTGCACCCAGTCGAAGGCTTCCGCTGCCTCGCGGCACTTGTTGGACTGCAGGTGGCCGATCAGGTGCCACTCCAGGCCGCGTCCGGCGAGTGTGCGGATCTTGCCGAGTGCCTCCTGCACGTAGTTCTCGCCAAAGGCGCGCTGGCCGGCATCGGCCAGGGACGCAACCGCGTCGGCGGGCTGCGTCTTGGACACCGCCAGCAGCGTCGGCATTGGCCGTCCGGCCTGCCGCGCCGCGTTCTCCATGGCCTGCAGCAGCCCGGAGAGGGCCTCGCTTGCTCGATTCATCTTGCCGTTGTTGACTTGGGCCGGAGCGCTATACTGCCCCGGGAGGGCTGCGCGCGCCTACACGAAGCCGCGCCACAGGAGGGGACATGGACATCGCGGAACTGTTGGCTTTCTCGGTCAAGAACAAAGCGTCCGACCTGCACCTCTCGGCCGGCCTGCCACCGATGATCCGGGTCGACGGCGATGTCCGCCGCATCAACATCCCGGCCCTGGACCACAAGCAGGTGCATTCGCTGGTCTACGACATCATGTCGGACAAGCAGCGCCGCGACTACGAGGAGTTCCTCGAGGTCGACTTCAGCTTCGAGATCCCCGGCCTGGCGCGCTTCCGCGTCAACGCCTTCAACCAGAACCGCGGCGCCGGCGCCGTGTTCCGCACCATCCCCAGCCAGATCCTTTCCCTCGAGGAGCTCGGCTGCCCGCGGGTGTTCGCGGAACTGATCGGCCAGCCGCAGGGCCTGATCCTGGTGACCGGCCCGACCGGCTCGGGCAAGTCGACCACGCTGGCGGCGATGATCGACCACATCAACAAGAACGAGTTCGGGCACATCCTCTCCGTCGAGGACCCGATCGAGTTCGTGCACACCTCGCAGAAGTGCCTGATCAACCAGCGCGAGGTGCACCGCGACACCCACGGCTTCAACGAGGCGCTGCGCTCGGCGCTGCGCGAGGACCCCGACTACATCCTGGTCGGCGAGCTGCGCGACCTCGAGACGGTGCGCCTGGCGCTTACCGCCGCGGAGACCGGCCACCTGGTGTTCGCCACCGTCCATACCTCGTCCGCGGCCAAGACCATCGACCGCATCATCGACGTGTTCCCCGCCGGCGAGAAGCCGATGGTGCGCTCGATGCTGTCGGAGTCGCTGCGCGCGGTGATCTCGCAGTCGCTGCTGAAGAAGGTCGGCGGCGGTCGCATTGCCGCGCACGAGATCATGGTCGGCATCCCCGCCATCCGCAACCTGATCCGCGAGGACAAGGTGGCGCAGATGTACTCCTCGATCCAGACCGGCCAGAACGTCGGCATGCAGACCCTCGACCAGTGCCTGCAGGACCTGTGCAAGCGGGGCCTGGTGACCAAGGCGCAGGCCCGCGAATACGCCAAGGAAAAGAAGCTGTTCGACTGACCCTCGCACGGCTTCGGCACCCCGCATCCCGGAGTAGCTCGACATGAGCAGCAGCATCGATTTCACCTCGTTCCTGAAGCTGATGGCCCACAAGAAGGCCTCGGACCTGTTCATCACCGCCGGCGTGCCGCCGTCCATGAAGGTGCACGGCAAGCTGTCGCCGATCACGCAGAGCCCGCTGACGCCGCAGCAAAGCCGCGACCTGGTGCTGAACGTGATGACGCCGGCGCAGCGCGAGGAGTTCGAGAAGACCCACGAGTGCAACTTCGCCATCGGCGTGTCCGGTGTCGGCCGCTTCCGCGTGTCCTGCTTCTACCAGCGCAACCAGGTCGGCATGGTGCTGCGCCGGATCGAGACGCGCATCCCGACCGTCGAGGAGCTGCAGCTGCCGGCGGTGATCAAGACGCTGGCGATGACCAAGCGCGGCATCATCCTGTTCGTCGGCGCCACCGGCACCGGCAAGTCGACCTCGCTGGCGGCGATGATCGGCTACCGCAACATGAATTCCTCGGGCCACATCATCACCATCGAGGACCCGATCGAGTTCGTGCACAAGCACGAGGGCTGCATCATCACCCAGCGCGAGATCGGCATCGATACCGATACCTGGGAAGCGGCGCTGCGCAACACCCTGCGCCAGGCCCCGGACGTGATCATGATCGGCGAGATCCGCACCCGCGAGGGCATGGACCACGCCATCGCCTTCGCCGAGACCGGCCACCTGGTGCTGTGCACCCTGCATGCCAACAACGCCAACCAGGCGATGGACCGCATGATCAACTTCTTCCCGGAGGAGCGTAAGAACCAGCTGCTGATGGATCTTTCGATGAACCTCAAGGGCGTGGTCGCGCAGCAGCTGGTGCCGACCCCGGACGGCAAGAGCCGGCGCGTGGCGATGGAAATCCTGCTGGGCACGCCGCTGATGTCGGACTACATCCGCGAGGGCGAGATCCACAAGCTCAAGGACCTGATGAAGGAGTCCACCGAGCTGGGCATGAAGACTTTCGACCAGGCGCTGTTCGAGCTGTACCAGGAAGGCGAGATCAGCTACGAGGACGCATTGCGCTTCGCCGATTCGCAGAACGAGGTGCGCCTGAAGATCAAGCTGGCCCAGGGCGGCGACGCGCGCAGCCTGTCGCAGGGCCTGGACGGGGTGGAGATTTCCGAGGTTCGCTGAGTCCCCTTGCTCAGGGCGTGGCGGGCGCCGGCGCGTCGGCCAGGCCGGCGAAGCCGCAGCCTCTCAGTTCCTCGCGGCCGACGGTCGCGGTTGCCGACCAGGCATAGAGTGCGTCGGACATGCCGTCGCTGCAGAAGCCCGGCACCAGGCGCAGGCCGAGCGGGCCGGAAGCGGCCTGGCCCGAGAGCACCCAGCCGCCGTCTTCCTGCCGCCACTCGATCGGCCGGGCGACCAGCGGCGTTGCCCCCGGGCGTTCCAGGCGCAGTTCGCCCTTGGCGCTGATCGCGGCCCAGAAGGGTTCGTTGCCCCAGGCGGCGAAGTCCATGCTTTCCATCTGCACGCCGCAGCCGGGGCCCTCGGTGTACAGGCGGTGGAAACGCAGCACGCGCAGGTGGCCGTCGGCCTGGTGCTCGCCTTCGGCCTCGACGAAGAACTCGCGCGCGCCGCCTTCCAGGAACTTGTCCAGGAAGGGCTGCGCGGTCGGCGAGATTTCCAGGATGCGCTGCGCGCTCTCGCCGCAGGGCACGATGCCGTAGCCATCCTTGCCCATCAGCGCGTTGCCGCGCAGGCGGATCGCGCTCGCGGCCACTGGTGTTGGTGCCGGCGTCGGTGCCGGCCTTGCAGCGACTGCCGCGGCGGGAACGGTCGCGCTTTCGCCAACCGTGCCGCCACAGGCGGTGGCCAGCAGCGCGGCGGCGCAGGCCGCCCGCGCGCCGCGCGTGTTCACGGCGCCGTGGCCGGCGCGGCGGCGTCCGCCTGCAGGCCCAGCACGGCCAGTCCCTGCTCGAAGCGCACGTCCACCGGGATCTTCGCCGCCTTCAGCGTCTCCAGGTCGGCCGCCAGCTGCGGTCCGAGCACGCCCATGGTCTCGCTCATGCGCTTGGCCTCGGCATAGTCGCCGTCGCCCTGCACGGTCAGCAGCTTCTCGGAGAAGGCGTCGATGGCGGCGCGCATCTTCGTCTCGTCCACCCGGTAGCGGCCGCTGCTGGCGTCGCGCGTGAACGCGCCCTGCTGCTCGAAGAAGTGGAAGCGCACCATGTTCGCGCGCGCATGCGACTCGCCCGCGCCCCAGCGCACCGCGCGCAGCACGCCGGCCAGGAAGGTGACGTAGGCGTCCATCAGCTTTTCCTTCGGCAACTCGCCCTTGTCGGTCAGCGCGGTGATCAGGTACAGGCCGAGCACGTCGGCCTTGCCCTCCTCGAAGCTGCTGGCCTGGTCTTTCAGCGCCTGCGTGACCGTGCCCTTGCCATCGAGCGTGTTCTTGATGCCCAGTCCGTGCGCGACTTCGTGGAACATGGTGTCTTCGAAGAACGCATCAAAAGTCACGTGCTGGAGCTGGTCTTCGGCAATCAGCTGCTTGGCGATCGGCAGCAGGATGTGGTCGAACTTGGCGTGGATCACGTTTTCCAGCTGCAGTCGCCGCGTGCCCTTGGCCAGCTGCACGACTTCGTCGTTGGGCAGGTTGATGGCGATGGTCTTGGCGCCGGCGTTGGCGTTGCCGCCGTAGTAGATGACCGTGTAGGCGTTGAGGTCGGCAGCGGCACCCGGGCGCTCGGCCTTGTACTTGGCCGGCACCGGCAGGCCGCGCTGCATTTCCGGCAACAGCGCCGCGAAGCGCGACAGCTTCTGGCTCCAGGCCTGGTCCTTGAGCAGCACCAGGCCCTCGTAGCTGGCCTTGTAGCCGAACAGCTGGTCGTCGTAGGTCTCGATCGGCCCGATCACGATGTCCACGGGGTTGGACTTCATGTCCATCCAGGCCATGTCGCTGGCGCGGAAGTCGTCGCTGAGCAAGGCATCGGCGCGCATGCGCAGGTAGTCGGAGAAGGCCTTGTCCTTGCTCAGCGGCGCGGCCTGGCGCAGCAGCGCGGCGGCGCGCTCGAGTTCGGGCCGGTAGGCCTGGTGGTAGGGCAGCAGCACCAGCTTGCCGGCCTCGTCGCGGCGCAGCAGCGAATACCAGCCGTCCTTGCCCGGCAGGTCCGCGGCCTCGAACTCTTCCTTGCTCATGTCCTTCGGATAGAAGGCCAGGCCGGGCGGGCGCGGTCCGGCGCCGTCGACGAAGGCATGGTCGTCGTTGAGCCGGTCCCAGGGACCGTAGTTGAGTGCGGCGAATTCCCGTGCCGCCGGATCGGCGATCGCGCCGAGGAAGGGCTCGCGGTCGAAGCCGACCTGCTTCCAGTACAGGCCATCCATCACTTCAGCCGCCTGCACCAGCAGCGCCAGCATGCGCCGGTCCTGCGCGTCCCAGGCCGACAGGTCGGCCTTGAGCGGCACGCTGACGTAATCGGCCAGGTGCCGGGCGGCGTGAGAGTCGGCAGCGGCCGGTGGCGTAGTGGCGGTGGTCGGCGGGGCCGCGGCGGGCGCGGCGTTGCGCTCGCAGCCGGCGAGGGCGGCGCACAGGGCGAGGCCGAGGGCGAGGGACAGGTGGCGGCGCTTGGGCATGGGTTTCCTCCGGTGGCGGGGCATCTTAGCGCGCCCGCCGCTGGTGGCCGGGTACAATGCCGGCATGCACGCCACGCATTCATTGGCCGATCATTTCCTGATCGCGATGCCGTCGCTGGCCGACCCGCATTTCGTCCGCGGCGTCACCCTGATCTGCCAGCACGACGAGTTCGGCGCCATGGGCCTGGTGCTCAACCACCGCTCCGAATACAACCTCGACGAAGTGCTGCGGCAGATGGACATCGCCACCGATTCGCCCACGCTCGGCCGCCAGCCGGTGCTGGTCGGCGGGCCGGTGCAGCCCGACCGCGGCTTCGTGCTGCACGACGACCCGCGCGACTTCGGCTCCACGCTGCGCTTTGGCGACGGCCTGGCGGTCAGCACCTCGCGCGAGATCCTGCAGGAAATGGCGCGCGGCGAAGGCCCGGCGCGCACCCTGGTCACGCTCGGCTACGCCGGCTGGACCGCCGGCCAGCTCGAGCAGGAGCTGGCGCAGAACGCCTGGCTGACCGTGCCCGCCGACAAGGCGATCTGCTTCGACACGCCGCTGCAGGAACGCTGGGAGGCGGCCGCGCGCCGCATCGGCGTGGACATCGCCCAGCTCACCGACCACGTCGGTCATGCCTGACGGATGAATACCCTGCTGGGCTTCGACGTCGGCGCCCGCCGCATCGGGGTCGCGGTCGGCAATACCGTCTCCAACAGCGCGCGCGAAGTGGGCGTGCTCGACGTGCATGCCGCCGGCCCCGACTGGCCCGCGCTCGACCGCTGGATGCGCGAGTGGCGTCCCGACGGGCTGGTGGTCGGCGACCCCGCCACGCTCGACGGCGGCGACCAGCCGATCCGCACGCGCGCCCGCGGCTTCGCCGAAGAACTGCGCCGGCGCTACCGGCTGCCGGTGCAGCAGGTGGACGAGCGCACCAGTTCGATCGAAGCCGCGCAGCGCTTCGCCGCCGGCCGCGCCAGCGGCGCGCGCAAGCGCCACCAGGCCGCGCAGCTCGACGCGCTGGCCGCGGTGGTTATCCTCGAGCGCTGGCTGGCCGAGCCCGAATCCCGAATTTCCCTCCCCGACGAAGACTCCCCGTGACCAGCAACCGCCACCCCGTCGAACAGTTGCGCGCCGATGGCCGCCTGCGCCACCTGCTGACCCTGAAGGGCCTGCCCGCGCCCACCTTGATGCAGCTGATGGACGCTGCCGAAGCCTACGGCGATGCGGCCGGCGGCGGCCTGGATCTGCGCGCGCGCCTGGCCGGCCGCACCGTGTGCACGCTGTTCTTCGAGCCCTCGACGCGCACGCGCAGTTCCTTCCAGCTCGCGGCCACCCGCCTGGGCGCCGACACCTTGAGTTTCGACGTCAGCGCCTCCTCGACCAGCAAGGGCGAGACCGCGCTCGACACCATGCGCAACCTTGAGGCGATGGGTGTGGACTGCTTCGTGGTGCGCCATGCCGACAACGATGCGGTCGCCGCGCTGGCCGCCGGCGCGCGTCCGGGCACTGCCTTCGTCAACGCCGGTGACGGCCGCGCCGCGCACCCCACCCAGGGCCTGCTCGACATGCTGACCGTACGCCGGCACAAGGGCGGCGACTTCTCGAAGTTGCGTTTCGCCATCGTCGGCGACATCCGCCATTCGCGCGTGGCCCGTACCGACCTGCATGCGCTGCGCACGCTGCGCGCCGGCGAGATCCGCGTCTGCGGGCCGCAATCGTTGCTGCCCGATGCCGCGGAGCTGCACGGCTGCGTGGTCATGCCGCGGCTGGAAGACGCGGTCCGCGATGTGGACGTGGTGATGATGCTGCGCCTGCAGCGCGAGCGCATGGAAGAGGGCCTGGTGCCCTCGCTCGAGCAGTACTACGCCGACTACGGACTGAAACCGGAGCACCTGGGCATCGCGGCTCGCGACGCAATCGTTTTGCATCCTGGTCCCATGAACCGCGGCGTGGAAATCGCCGATGCGGTCGCCGACGGCGCGGCCTCGGTCATCCTCGAGCAGGTTGCGAACGGGGTGGCGGTGCGCATGGCGGTACTGGAAGCGGTGCTCGCCCCCGGCGCCTGACTACTCGCTCTCGACGCTGCCTTCGCGGTAGTCCCAGGTGCGGGTGATCTCGAGGATGTCGATGTCCTCGCTGGTGCGCGGCAGCGGCGGGAACGGATTGGCGAGCTGCACCACGCGCATGGCCGCATCGTCGAGCAGCTTGCGCCCGCTCGGGCGGTTGATGATCACGCCCTTGACCTCGCCGTTGCGGCCCACCGACACGGTCATGATCAGGCGCCCGCTCAGCCCCATGCGGCGCGCCTCCTCCGGATAGTTGAGGTTGCCGATGCGCTCGACCTTCTGCACCCAGGCGCGCATGTAGGCGGCGTACTCGTATTGCTGCGTGCTGGCGGAGATGAACTTGCGCTTGGGCCGCTTGGCGTAGAGCTCCTGCTTGCGCTCGATCTCGGCCGCCAGGCGCGCCATCTCCACGCTTTGCTGCATCAGCTCCTGGCCGGTGGGCAGCGGCATCGGCTCGCTGTCCGGCCGCTCCTCGGGCAGCGGGGTCTTGCGCGCGCTGGCGCCGACGCTGGCCAGGATGCGCTGGGTCGGGTCCGGAGCCGGCGGCGGGGCCTGGGCGGTGAGCGGCTGCGGGGCCAGGCCGGGGTCGGGCTTGGGCACCTGCGCCGGCTGCGGGTCGCGCGGCCGGCGCGCCTCGTCGCGGTCACCGCCGCCCTGGTTGTTGGCCTGGGCGATGAAATCGGCCTGCTTGGGCGCTTCCGCCGTCTTGGTCTGGGTCAGGATCACGTCCAGGGTCGGCACCACCGGCGCCGCTTCCTCCTGGCTGAAGGCCACGCCCAGGATCAGCACGCCGAAGCCGATCATGGACAGCGCCATGGTCGCGGTCAGTCGCTCGGAGGGGCCGATCCGGCGCAGCGGCACCGGCGCCGGGCGCGCGGCGGGCGCCGCAGCGGGCGGGGGATCGGGCATGTCCACCTAGGCCCTCGCGACGCGCCGGGCTTCGATGGCCTCGAACAGCCCCGCGCGATGTTCAGCCCGTACTGCGTGTCCAGCTCGCGGACGCAGGTGGGGCTGGTGACGTTGACCTCGGTCAGGTAGTCGCCGATGACGTCCAGGCCGACGAAGAGCATGCCCCGGCGCCTGCAGCTCGGGACCGACCTGGGCGGCGATCCAGCGGTCGCGCTCGCCCAGCGGACGGCCCTCGCCGCGACCGCCGGCGGCCAGGTTGCCGCGGAACTCCTCGCCCTGCGGGATGCGCGCCAGGCAGTAAGGCACCGGCTCGCCGTCCACCAGCAGGATGCGCTTGTCGCCCTCGCGGATCTCCGGGATGAAGCGCTGCGCCATCGCCAGGTGGCGGCCGTCGCCGGTCAGGGTTTCCAGGATCACGTTCAGGTTCGGTTCGCCGGCCCGGACCCGGAAGATCGAGCGCCCGCCCATGCCGTCCAGGGGCTTGAGCACGCACTCGCCGTGTTCGGCGACGAAGGCGCGCAAGGCGGCGAAGTCCCGGCTGACCAGGGTCGGCGGGCAGCACTGCGGGAAGAGCAGGGCGGCGAGCTTTTCGTTCAGGTCGCGCAGGCCGCGCGGATCGTTCGACCACCAGCACGCCCTGGTCCTGGGCCAGGGACAGGATCAGGCTGTCGTGCAGGTAGTCGGGGTCCACCGGCGGGTCGCGTGCGCATCAGCACCACGTCCATCTCCGCCAGCGGCACCGTCCTGGCCGGCCCGAGCTCGTACCAGCGCTCGGGGTCGTCGCGTACCTGCAGCGGCGCGAGGCGGGCGAGGGCGCGGCCGTCGGCGCTGCCCAGGCCGCCCGGGACCACGTAATGCAGGGCGTGCCCGCGGCGCTGGGCCTCGAGCAGCATGGCGAAGGTGGTGTCCTTGGCGATCTTGATGGACCCGATCGGGTCCATCACCACGGCCACGTGCAGAGGCATGTCGTTTCCGCGTGCTCGACTTGTCCGGGCGGCTAGCCTAGCAGGCGCTGCCGCCGCAACGTGCAGCACCGCACGGATCAGGGAACGCGAAGGCGCATCGCGCTTGACACATTTGCGCTACGCTGGGATATAGGCTATGGCTGCGGCCAGGCGTCATTCGCAGGCGCGCCAGGGCAGCACGCGAATTTGGGGAGAGAGATGGAACGAGGGCAATCTCAGCCGGACTGAGGGTGATGGTCATCGACGACTCGAAGACCATTCGCCGCACGGCCGAAACCCTGCTGAAGAAGGAAGGCTGCGACGTCGTCACCGCGACCGACGGCTTCGAGGCGCTGGCGAAGATCGCCGACCACCAGCCGCAGATCGATCTTCGTCGACATCATGATGCCGCGCCTGGACGGCTACCAGACCTGCGCGCTGATCAAGAACAACCAGATGTTCAAGGGCACGCCGGTGATCATGCTGTCCTCCAAGGACGGCCTGTTCGACAAGGCGCGCGGCCGCATCGTCGGTTCCGAGCAGTACCTGACCAAGCCCTTCACCCGCGACGAGCTGCTCGCCGCGGTCCGCAAGTTCACCGCGGTCGCCTGAGGCTGCCGCGCATGGCCAAGCACGCCCCCGCCCCCAAGAAGCGCGCTTCCTCCTTCGACACGCTGCCGACTACGAGGTGCGTTCGCTCGCGCACGTGCCGGGCCGCCCCGAGCAGGTCGAGGCGCCGGGGCACTGGCGCGGCGTCGGTTTCCGGCTCGGCCAGCGCCGGCTTGGTCTCCTCCTTCGACGAAGTGGTCGAAATCCTCTCGCTGCCGCCGGTGACGCCGGTGCCGGGCGCGCAATCCTGGATGCTGGGCGTGGCCAACGTGCGCGGCAGCCTGCTGCCGGTGGTCGACCTCAAGCAGTTCCTCGAGGGCGAGCGCACCGTCGTGCACGACGGCCAGCGCGTGCTGGTCGTGCGCCAGAGCGGCGGCAACGTCGCCGTGATCATCGACGAGCTGTTCGGCCAGCGCACCTTCAACGACACCCATCGGGCCGAGCTCGACGGTGAGAACGAGGGCCGCTACGGCCAGCTCGTCGACCAGGTCTATCGCCTGGCCGACACTTCCTGGGGCGTGTTCAGCATGCAGCGTGCTGACCCGCACGCCCGAATTCCGGCAGGCCACGCTGTAGTGGCCGTTCAAGTATTCCAAGTCCTCGAGGGTTGATGCAGTCATGAGCGCTAACGAAGCCAGTTCGTCTCACGCGGCAGGGTATCCGGATTCGGCCTGCGCGCCTGGATGATCATCCTGTTCCTGGCGCTGGCGGTGTTCCTCGCCAACTTCCTCGCCGCCAACTACTACACGGGCCAGGAGAACAAGGCCCGTGAGCCTGACCGCGGACCTGCAGGTGCTGTCGCAGCAGCTTGCGAAGTACTCGCGAGGAGGCCGTCGAAGGCGGCAACGCCGAGGCCTTCGACGAGTTCAAGGCCACCAAGTCGCGCATCGACTCCATCGCCAAGTGCGCTGCGCAGCGGCGGTCGAAGGCGTGCCGGGCTACGAGGGCAACGTGCGCGATGCCCGGCGTCAGCAGCGCGCTGGAGCAAGGTCACCGACACCTGGAGCCCGATGGCGCCGACGCCGCGACCGCATCGATCAGAGTCCGAAGACCAGATCCTCAACCTCAGCGACACCGCCAGCGCCTTCACCGCCCGCGTCCCGCGGTCTGCCGCCCGCTCGACGAGGTGGTGCGCGCGATGTCGGACGCCGGCGCCAGCGCCTCGCAGATCAACCATCGCCAACCGCCAGATCGTGCTTGCCGACCGCATGTCGCGCCGCGTGACGGAAATCCTCGCCGGCGGCGAAGGCACCGTGATCGGCCGCCGACGCGCTGTCGCGCGACGCCGCGGTGTTCGGCCAGGTGCTGGAGGGCCTGAAGCAAGGCAACGAGGAAATCGGCGTCATCCGCGTAACCTCCACCGCAGGCGCTCGACGCCGCTCGACGCCGTCGACAAGCTGTACGCCGAGTCGCTGACGGAAATGGACGTCGTGCTGCAGCGCCTCGACCGACCTGTTCGAGGTGCAGCAGGCCTCGGCACTCGATCTCCGGTGATTCCAACGTGCTGCTGGAGAACGCGCAGGCGCCTGTTCGCGACCTTCGGTTCCAGCCTCGGTCGCTTCTTCCCCAACAACCTGCTGGGCGATCTGCTCCGGCCTGGTCGCCCTGGCCGCGATCCTCGGCCTGCTGTACCAGATCCGCAAGCGCGACACCCAGGCGCTGGTCAGCACCAAGGAACTCAACCAGCGCAACCAGGAAGCGATTCTGCGGCTGCTGGACGAAATGGGCTCGCTCGCCGAAGGCGACCTGACGGTGAAGGCGACGGTGACCGAGGACATCACCGGCGCGATCGCGGACTCCATCAACTTCGCGATCGAAGCGCTGCGATCCCTGGTATCCACCATTAACGAAACCGCCGTGCAGGTCGCCGCCGCCGCCCAGGAAACCCAGGCCACCGCCATGCACCTGGCCGAAGCCGCCGAGCACCAGGCGCAGCAGATCACCTCGGCCTCGGCGCAGATCAACGAAATCGCCGTCATCCATCGACGAGGTGTCGAAGCAACTCCGCCGAGTCCGCCGACGTGGCGCAGCGCTCCGTGCAGATCGCCGCCAAGGGCGCCGAAGTGGTGCGCCAGACGATCCAGGGCATGGACAACATCCGCGACCAGATCCAGGAGACCTCGAAGCGAATCAAGCGCCTCGGCGAAAGCTCGCAGGAAATCGGCTCGATCGTTGAACTGATCAACGACATCGCCGAGCAGACCAACATCCTGGCGCTGAACGCCGCCATCCAGGCGGCCTCCGCCGGTGAAGCGGGCCGCGGATTCGCGGTCGTGGCCGACGAAGTGCAGCGACTCGCGGAACGCGCCTCGAACGCCACCAAGCGAATCGAAGCGCTGGTGCAGACCATTCAGTCCGATACCAACGAAGCGGTGAGCTCGATGGAACAGACCACCGCGGAAGTGGTCGCCGGTGCCCGCCTGGCCGAGGACGCGGGCCTGGCGCTGGGCGAGATCGAGAAGGTGTCGAACGACCTTGCCGACCTCATTCAGAACATCTCCACAGCCGCGCGCCAGCAGTCGGCGGCGGCGACCAACATCACCGCGACCATGACCGTGATTCAGGAAATCACGACGCAGACTTCGCACGGCGCCAACCAGACCGCCGAGTCGATCGGAAACCTGGCGCAGCTCGCCGCCGACCTGCGCCGGTCGGTGGCCGACTTCAAGCTGCCGGGCTGACTGACCGCACCACGGCATCGGAACCGCAACGGGCGCGCACTTGCGCGCCCGGCTGACGACAGGACCCCGGAATGAGGCTTCAAGACAACATCGACTTCACCACGCTGACCTGGGTCAAGCCGGAACTCGACGAGACGCTGAAGCAGGCGCGCAAGGCGCTGGAGGCGTACGTCGAGGAAGGCGAGAATCCGGCCGAGCTCAAGACCTGTTCGTGAGCTGCCTGCACCAGGTGCAGGGCACCCTGCGCATGGTCGAGCTGTATGGCGCGGCGATGGTCGCCGAGGAAATGGAGCAGCTGTCGCAAGCGCTGGTCGACGGCAAGGTCGCCGACCGCGACAACGCCTACGGCGCGCTGATGCGCGGCATCGTGCAGCTGCCCGACTACCTCGAGCGCCTGCAGAGCGGCCATCGCGACATCCCGATCGTGCTGCTGCCGCTGCTCAACCTGCTGCGCGAGTCGCGCGGCGAGAAGGGCCTGAACGAAAGCGTGCTGTTCTCGCCGGACCTGTCGCGGCCGCTGCCGCCGTCCGCGCACGGCCCGCAGATGCCGCTGGAGCCGGCCGAACTCAGCCGCCGCGCGGAAGGGATGCGCAACCTGTTCCAGGGCGCCTTGCTGCGCTGGCTGAAGGACGACAACAGCGCGGCCACGGTCAGCGACCTGGCCGACGTCTGCGACCAGCTCGTTCCGATCACCTGGGCCGAGCCGGCGCGCCGCCTGTTCTGGGTGGCCGGCGGCATGCTCGATGCGCTCGGCAAGGGTGCGTTCGCCGCCCAGCCAGCCGGTCAAGCAGGCGATCGCCAAGGTCGAGCGCGAAATCAAGCGCCTGGCCGAAGGCGGCGACGCCGCCTTCCGCGCCAACCCGCCGATCGAGCTGACCAAGCAACTGCTGTTCCTGG
Organism: uncultured Gammaproteobacteria bacterium; assembly: GCA_963707625.1. Lineage (GTDB taxonomy): Bacteria > Pseudomonadota > Gammaproteobacteria > Xanthomonadales > Xanthomonadaceae > Arenimonas. The sequence goes on along the minus strand of CAVPQV010000008.1, from coordinate 77,262 downwards.
TCGCCCAGGATGGCAGCGATTCCGGACGCATCGGCGAGATCCGCAGCGCCTTCGGCCTGTCCTCGGCGCAGCCGTCCGAGGCCGAACTCGCGCACGCGCGCGGCAGCCTCACCGGCCAGCAACCGCGCCCTGCTCGAGACGGTCGCCGTCGCGATCAAGGAAGACCTGCTGCGCGTCAAGGATGCGCTCGACCTGCACCTGCGCACGCCCGGCGCCTCGCTGGCCGACCTCAGCACCCAGGCCGAAGCGCTCGATCGCGTCGCCGACACGCTTGGCATGCTCGGCCTCGGCGTGCCGCGCCGCGTGGTCCAGGACCAGCGCACCGCCATCAACGACGTCATCTCCGGCCAGCGCAAGGGCAACGAAGAGACCCTGCTCGACATCGCCGGCGCACTGCTCTACGTGGAAGCCGCGCTCGACGACCAGGTCGAGCGCCTGGGCAAGGAAGACGCTACCGTCGCGCCCGCCGATGGCGCCGCGGCGCTGGCCGCGCTCGCGCCGCAGACCGACCGCAAGCTGCTGGAAGTGCTGGTCAAGGAAGCGATCGTCAACTTCGGCGAGGCGCGCCAGGCCTTCGTCGCCTTCGTCGAGACGCACTGGGACCATGCGCAGCTGGCGGAAGTGCCGCGGCTGTTGACCGAGGTCTCGGGCGCGCTGCGCATCCTCAACCTTTCCGAGCCGGCCGATTACCTGATCGGCATCCGCCAGTTCACCGATCGCGAGCTGCTGCACCGTAAGCAGGTGCCCAACGGACAGCAGATGGACCGCCTGGCCGACGCCCTGGCCAGCATCGAGTACTTCCTCGAAGCGCTGCGCGATCGCCGCCCCAATCGCGAGCAGATCCTGGAGGTCGCGCGTCAGAGCCTGGAATCGCTCAACTACTGGCCGCTCACCGACGAAACGCGCTCGGTACCCGCGGCGGCCGCGCCCAAGCCCGCCGTGGTCGTTCCGGAACCCGCGCCCGCGCCCGTGTCCGCGGCGCCGCAGACCCCCACGCCTGCTGCGCTGCCCGAGCCCGAGCCGGCGCCGGCGCCGGTCGCCGCTACGCCGCCGCCCGCGCCTGTCGCGCCCGCCGCCATCGTCGTGCCTGCTGCCGCCCTTGCCGCGTCGGCCTCCGCCGGTGCGCTGATCCCCGGCTTCGATGGCGCCAGCAGCGAGGAAATCGACGACGAGATCCGCGAAGTCTTCCTGGAAGAGTTCGAAGAGGAAATCGAAAACCTGTCGCAGTTGCTGATCCCCTGGAAGGACGATCCGTCCAACGCCGAGCTGCTGCGTCCGATCCGTCGCGTGTTCCACACCCTCAAGGGCAGCGGCCGTCTGGTCGGCGCCAAGAGCCTGGGTGAGTTCAGCTGGAAAATCGAGAGCCTGCTCAATCGCGTGCTCGACGGCAGCCGTCCGGCGAGCCCGCAGGTGGTGTCGATCGTGCAGGCCTCGCACCGCGAACTGCCCGGCCTGCGCAGTGCGCTGGCGGGCGAAGAGGTGTACGGCGATCTTGCCGGCGTCGAAGCCGTGGCCGAGCGCCTGGCGGCCGGCGAAGAGGTTTACTACGCCGCCACCGCCGCCACCGCCGCACCCGCCGCCGCGTCGGTGGCAGTGCCTGCCGTGGAGGAAGCCGAAGCGGAGCCCGTCGCGGCCGCCGCCGCAACCGAGCCGGAGGCGGTCGTCGAGCCCGTGTCGGAGCTCGAAGGCGCCGATGTCTTCTCGATCGACCCGGTGCTGCTCGAGATCCTCAAGCCCGAAGTCGCCGGACACCTGGAAACCGTGGACGCGTGGCTGGCGGCCTGCGCCGCGAAGGGCCCGCAGCCGGTCACCGACCCGCTGCTGCGCTCGATCCACACCATGAATGGCGCCTTCGCCATGACCGAGCTGGGCGTGATCACCGACGTGACCGCGCCGCTCGAGGGCTTCGTCAAGCGCGCGCTCGCGCACAACACGGTGCCCAACCGCGAAGGCGTGGCCGTGGTCGCCGCGGCCGCCGCTGCCATCCGCAGCACCATCGTCGCCATCGAGAAGCCGCGTCCGGTGCTGCCGCAGTTCGACGAGCTGTCCGCGCGTGCACTGGCGCTGCGCGATTCGCTGCCCGAGGCGACCGCGCCGATGGTGCCGGTGCACGCCGACGAAGATGCAGTGATGCCGCAGGTGGTGATGCTGGAGGCGGCCGATCTGTCGGCGATCCCGAAATTCGAGGCGCCCGAGCCGGTCGCCGAACCGGAGCTCGCGGCGGTGCCGGAGCCGGAACCTGCCATGGAAATGGAGCTGGAGCCCCTCGTCGAGGCCGCGCCCGAAATCGAGATCGAGATCGAAGCCGCGCCGGAAATCGAAGCTGCGCCCGAGCTCGCGACGATGCTGGAGCTGGAGCCGATCGCCGAGGCCGAGCCGGCGTTCGAGGCCTTGCCGGAGCCGGTCGCGGAGGCTGAGCCGGAATTCGCGCTCGAGCTCGAGCCACTCGAGGCGGCCAGCACGGAGGTGTCCGCGCCAGAGCCTGTCGCCGAACCGGAAGCCGTCGAGGCCGCGGTGGCGCCGATCGCCGAAGCGGAGACGCTGGACTTCGAGACCATCGAACTCGAAGGCGAAGCCGTCGAGTTCGAGCTGGAAGACGTGCAGGCGCCGGAGTTCGAGGATCGTGGCGTCGAGTCCGAAACGGGAGGCATCGACCTGGGCGAGCTGGCGAACGCCAGCTTCGAGCAGGAGGCCACGCACGCGCCGGGCGAATTCGAAGCCGCCGCGGAAACCTTCGAGGCAGCCCCGTACGCGGCGATCGAGCCCGAAGCTGCGTCCGCCGAGGTGAGCGTGGAAGCCGCGGCTCCTGCAGTCGAAGCGGAAGAGGAAGAAGAAGGGGCGGTCGCCTACGCCGAGCTGCCCGAGCACGAGATGCTGTCGCTGGAGGCTTTCCTGCGCCAGGGCGCGGGCCAGCCCCTCGACCTGGGCATCGAGCCGTCGACGGCGCCGCGCACCGACGATGCACCGGCTGCCGAGATCGCGGCGCCGGCCTTCACCATCGATGAGCATGAGCCGGCCGAGTACGCCGGATTCGTCATTGACGAAGCCGAGCCGGAGTTCGCGCAGGAAGCGCGCGCGCTGGACACGCCCGAGGCACTCGCGGTGCTGGAGATGCCGCCCGAGCCGACCACGCCGGAGCTGGACGCGCCGGTCGACAGCGAAGAATTCGTCCGCCTGGACGCGGCGGCCGAAGACGCGCCGGAGCTCGAGCAGGCTGGGGAAGCCGAGGATTCGGTCGCCATGCGCGAAGCCGATGCGGCTGCGGAAGCGGAAGCCGTGCTGGCGGGAATGATTGCTGCCTATCCCGGCGAGGATGCCGATGCCGGGGAATTCGTGCCGGAGCCCGTTGCAGGGGCGCTCGAGCCAGCGGCCGAGCCCGCCGCGGTGTTCTCCGCCGCCGAACTCGCGGGTGCGGAGGAACTGATGGATGCCGGCGCCGTCGAGGCGCTGCATGCGGCCGATGGCGCCGAAAGCGAACCCGCCGAGTTTGAAACCGCCAACGCCGAGACTGCGGAGTCTGAGCCCGCAGCGATCGAAGTGGCGCTGGGCGAGGATTTCTATGGCCTCAGCGAAGCCGAACTTGATGCCCTGACCTCGCCGTCGGCGGCCGCGCCAGTGGAAGCCGATGGCTTTGCCGCCCTGCCTACCATCAGCGAAGTGCCCGCCTGGGCCGGCAGCGAGGCGGAAGCGGTGATGGCGGAGACCGCGCCGCCGGCGCCGGAACCCGTTCCCGAGCCCGAGCCCGAAATCGTGTCCGAACCGGAAGCGATCGAGCCGGTGGCCGAAGCGCCCCAGCCCGAAGCGGAGCCCGAGCCGGCGCCGGAGCCCGAAGCCGCAGCGGCCGAAGCGACCCCGGAGCCCGAATTCCTGGCCGAGGAAATCGCCGACGAGGAAGCGGAAGAGGAAGCGGAAGAGGAAGTCGAGGCCGCAGCACCGGAACCCGTGCGCGCCTCCGCCCCCGAAGCGCTCGCTGCGCCCGTGCAGGCCTCGCGCGCCGCAGTGCCGATGGCGCAGGACGAGGCCGACCCGGAAGTGGACCTCGACACCACCGACCTCGACACCGAACTGCTCGACCTTTTCCTGGAGGAAACCAGCGACATCCTCGACCACTCGGACGGCATGCTCGCGCGACTGCGCGACCGCATCGACGACCGCGAAGTCATCGTCAACCTGCAGCGCGACCTGCACACCCTCAAGGGTGGCGCGCGCATGGCCGGCATCTTTGCGGTGGGCGACCTCGGCCACGCGATGGAGTCGCTGCTCGAGTCGGTGGCCGAGGGCCGCCAGAAGCTCGATTCCACCGGCGTGGTCATCCTCGAGCGTGGCTTCGACCGCCTGCATTCGATGGTCGGCCGCATCGGCTCGCGCAAGGCCATCGCGATGCCGACCGGCCTGATCGCCCAGGTCGAGGCGCTGTCCGAAGGCAAGTCGCTCGACTCGCTCGCTGGCGTCGCGGCGGAAACCGAACAGCCGGCGCAGGCGGGAGCGAAGGGCAAGCCGGCGCAAGCCGCGCGTCCCGAAGCTGCCGCGCCGCGGCCGCTGTCTGCGCCGATCGATGAGGGCGCCGCCGAGGACGAACTGTCCAGCGTGCGTGCGCCGCAGGAGCAGGTGCGTATCCGCGCCGACCTGCTCGACCGCCTGGTCAACTACGCCGGCGAGGTCGCGATCTACCGCGCGCGCCTCGAGCAGCAGCTCGGTGCCTTCCGCGCCAACCTCGGCGAACTCGACCAGACCACGACGCGACTGCGCGAGCAGCTGCGCCGCCTCGACATCGAGACCGAGGCGCAGATCGTGGCGCGCTACCAGCGCGAGGGCGAATCCGACGACGAGCGTTTCGATCCGCTCGAGCTCGACCGCTTCACCAACCAGCAACAGCTGTCGCGCGCGCTCAACGAATCGGCGAACGACCTGGTCAACCTGCAGGGCGTCGCTCGACGAGCTGACCCGCCAGTACGAAACCCTGCTGCTGCAGCAGTCGCGCGTCAGCTCGGACCTGCAGGAAGGCCTCATGCGCACGCGCATGGTGCCCTTCGACGCGCTGGTGCCGCGCCTGCGCCGCGTGTTGCGCCAGACCGCGATCGACACCGGCAAGCAGGTCCAGCTGAAGGTCGATGGCGCCAGCGGCGAAATGGACCGCAACGTCCTCGACCGCATGACCGCGCCGCTGGAGCACATGCTGCGCAACTCGATGGCGCATGGCCTGGAGTCCCCGGAGGATCGCCGCAAGGCGAAGAAGCCGGAGGAGGGCACGGTCCGCATCGTGGTGCTGCGCGAAGGTTCCGAAGTCGTGCTCAAGGTCATCGACGACGGCCGCGGTCTGAACAAGGACGCGATCCGCAGGAAGGCCATCGAGAAGGGCATGCATCGCCGCGGATGCGGAGTTGTCCGACGACGCCACCTACGCGCTGCATCCTCGAGGCCGGTTTCTCCACCGCCGAGACGGTCAGCCGCCTGTCCGGCCGCGGCGTCGGCATGGACGTGGTGTACAGCGAAATCCGCCAGCTCGGCGGCACGCTGCAGATCGAGTCCGACCCCGGCAAGGGCAGCGAGTTCACCATCCGCCTGCCGTTCACCCTGGCGGTCACGCAGGCGGTGTTCGTCAAGATCGGCGACACCAACTTCGCGGTGCCGATCGCCTCGGTGCAGCGGCGTCGGCCGCATTTCCCGCGCCGACCTCGAGACGCAGCTGGCCTCCGGCAGCCCGGTGTTCGACTACGCCGGCGAAGGCTACTCGATCCACGACCTCGGCACGCTGATCGGGCACGCACCCGCCAAGGCGCAGGAGAGCCTGCAGATGCCGCTGCTGCTGGCGCGCTCCGGCGACCTGCGCGCGGCGATCCTGCATCGACCAGGTGCTGGGCTCGCGCGAAATCGTGGTCAAGCCGGTGGGCCCGCAGGTCAACTCGGTGCCTGGCATCTTCGGCGCCACGATCATGGGCGATGGCCGCGTGGTCGTGATCCTCGACGTGGCGCCGCTGGTGCGCCGCCACGTCGCGCAGCAACTGGTCGCGCACGAGCACCCGCCGGTCGCGCCGGCGCCGGCGCCGGTTGCGCAGCGCATCCCGGTGGTGATGGTGGTGGACGACTCGATCACCATGCGCAAGGTCACCGGCCGCGTGCTCGAGCGCAACAACATGGAGGTGCTGACCGCGAAGGACGGCGTCGACGCGGTCGAGAAGATGGCCGAGCGCGTGCCGGACCTGATGCTGCTCGACATCGAAATGCCGCGCATGGACGGCTACGAAGTCGCGCAGAACATGAAGAGCGACCCGCGCCTCAAGGACGTGCCGATCATCATGATCACCTCGCGTACCGGCGACAAGCATCGCCAGCGCGCCATGGACATCGGCGTGGACCGCTACCTCGGCAAGCCGTACCAGGAGCTGGAACTGATGCGCAACGTGTTCGACGTGCTCGGCATGGAGGCGGTCAGTGACTGACCGCCCCCGCGTGGCGGTGCTTGCGCGCGCGGGCCAGGCGCGTGAGCAACTGCGTCGCGCGCTGGAGGAAGCCGGCGCGCAAATCGTGGCGGAAGGCGACCCCGCCGAGCTCGATCCGCGCGACGTCTCCGAGAAGCTGCCGAATGTGTTCCTGGTCAGCCTGGAGCCGGCGATCGAAAAATCCCTGGATCGCTTCGACGCACTGTTCGCCGCAGACGGCGTCGAAGTGATGTTCGACGACGCCGAAGTGACCGCCAAGCTCGACGGCTGGGACCTCAACCGCTGGGCCCGGCACCTGGTTGGCAAGCTGCTCGGCGGCGAGATCCTGCCGCCCGTGCCCGCGGGCGCGCCCGCGCTCGGCGAAGGCCAGGAAGTGCACCACGACGCCGGCATGCTGCTGCAGCCCGGCCTGCCGCCGACGCCGGCCGAGCTGATGGATGGAGCGAAGCTCGAGGACTACACCGCCGAGAGCCCGGAGCTCGCCGACTGGGTGCCGACCAGCCCTTCGCTGGCGCCGAAGGCGGAAGGCGAAGCGAGCGCGGGCGACGACGCCGGTTTCAGCTGGGACGGCTCGCAATCCGGTGCCGGTGCCGGAGGCGAGGGCGACGCGCAGGAATTCAGCCTCGATACCGACCTGGGCATCGACGTGGACCTGGCTTCGCTCGATTTCGCGCCGACGCCCGATGCGCCGCCGCCCGCGACCAGCGCGCGGCTGGAAGACGAGCCGATTTTCCAGGAAATGGAAATGGGCGGAAGCGTGCGCTTCTCCACCTTCGAGGAAGACGCCGCCGGTTCCGAGCAGGCGGGCGACCTCGATGCCGACGTCGCCGCGCTGGCGGCGCAACTGGAGGCCTTCGAGAAGACCGATACGCGTGTGGCGGCGGTGGATCCGGAGTTCGCACGCGCCACACCGAAGGAAGGCAAGCCCGAGGCGACCCGGGCCGAGCCCGGCACCGCCTCGGCGGCTGCGAAAGGTGGTGTCAAGGCGGCCGAAAAGCCTGCGCAGAAAGGCCCCGAGCCGGCCACCGCGCGCGCCGATTCCGGCGGCCTCGATTTCAGCAAACTGTCCCTGTCACCGCTCGATGAACTCGAGAAGGCGGCGCCGATCGAAGTGAAATTCAGCAAGGCGCCGGCGGAAGCGGCGGCGACCAAGCCTTCCGCCTTCGGCGAGTTGACGCTCGAAAGCGAGGACGCGCCCAGGGCCGCGCCCGGCGCGGGCGCGGCCGGCGACGGTGCGGTCCTGATCCTGGCCGGCCTCGGCGGGCCGGACGCGGTGCGGCAACTGCTTTCCAGCCTTCCGGACAGCCTGTCCGTGCCGGTCTTGCTGTACCAGCACCTGGAGGTGGGCAAGCACGAGCGCCTGGTCGAGCAACTGGCCAAGATCAGCAAGCTGCCGGTCGTGCTCGCGCGGGAGAATGACGTGCCGGTGCCGGGACGCGTGACCTTGTTGCCCGCGGGCATGACCGCGATCGCCCAGGGCGACGGCCTGAAGTTCGCCATCGGCAGCCTGTCGCAACTGATCACCGCCTTGTCGCCTGCCGACAGCATGGTGATCGTGCTCAGCGGCGCCGACGCGCAACTGGTGCCGATGATCCTCACGGTCAAGGAAGCCGGTGGCGTGGTACTGGCGCAGGACCCCGAGCTGTGTTTTGACGCCGCTGCATCCGAAGCCATGCGCAAGGAGGGCGCGCCGGTATTCCCCGCGCTCGGCCTCGCGCGCCAGGTTGCCTCGCGCTGGCCGCAGTGACGCGGCCGCCGCCCATGTTCCACGGAGAAGCACGATGAATGCCCCGCAGCGCGACATTCGAGGCGTCCTGATCAGCGTCAGCCAGGGCCGGCTGCTGCTGCCCAACGCCTCGATCGCGGAAGTGATCACCTTCTCCGATCCGGATCCGGTGGAGAACGCGCCGGAATGGTTGCTCGGCCAGATCCGCTGGCGCGGCTGGCGCCTGCCGCTGCTGTCCTTCGCGCGCTTCGCCGGCTGGTCGGGCGAGGAGGCTTCCACCGGCGCCAAGGTGGTGGTGCTGAAGGCCCTCGGAGGCAATCCCAAGTTGCCCTACTTCGCGATGTTGTCGCAGGGATTCCCGCGCCTGGTCACCGTCTCGCGCGATGCCCTGCTGGAATCGCACAGCGTCAAGGAGTTGCCGCTGGGCATCTTCTCGATGGTCACGCTCAATGGCGATCCGGCCGCGGTGCCGGACCTGATGAGCCTCGAACTGCTGATCGACAAGGCCGTCCACAGGGCGGCGTAGTTGTTGCCGGACTAGCGCCAGTCGCCGTACAGCGCGTTCAGGCCCGCCACTGCCGCCAGTGCGGCGGTTTCCGTACGCAGGATCCGCGGTCCCAGGCCCAGCCCGGTGAAGCCGGCCGCGCGCGCGGCGGCGAGGTCGCGCTCCGACAGCCCGCCTTCCGGCCCCACCAGCAGGCACAGCGAGGCGCCCGGCTGCAGCGCCAGTCCGGCCAGCGTGGCCGTGGCGCCCGGGTCGAGCACCAGCCGGTGCGTGCTGGCTTCGCCGGCGAGGAAGTGGCCCAGCGGCTGCGGCGCCAGCAGCTCCGGCAGCCGCGCGCGCCCGCTCTGCTCGCAGGCGGCGGCGAGCACGCCGCGCCAGTGCGCGGCGCGCTTGTCGGCGCGGCCGGCGTCCAGCTTCACCTCGGTGCGTTCGGTGAGCACCGGCGCGATCCGCGCCACGCCCAGCTCGGTTGCCTTCTGCAGGATCAGGTCCATCTTCTCGCCGCGGGCGATACCCTGCGCGAGCGTGATCGCCAGCGGCGATTCGCGCTGCACCGCGATGCGCGCAGAGCACGCGCGCCTGCGCCTCGCGCTTGCCCACCGATTCCAGCTCGGCCTCGTAGTCGTTGCCGTCGCCGTTGAACAGGCGCACGCGGTCGCCCACGCCCAGGCGCAGCACCCGCACCAGGTGCGCGACCGCCGCCTCCGGCAGTTCGATCGCGGCGCCCTCGGCCAGCGGCAACTCGACGAAGTGGCGAATGATGCGCATCAGGCGCAGGCCGCGTCGATGGCGGTGGCGGTGGCGCGCGCCAGCTGCTGCAGCGCCGGCTCGTCGATGCAGTAGGGCGGCATCCAGTACAGCACCTCGCCCAGCGGCCGCAGCACCACGCCCATCTCCAGCGCGCAACGGTAGGCGCGCAGGCCGCGCCGGTCGGCGGCGGGAAATGGCGCGCGCGTGGCCTTGTCGGCCACCAGTTCGATGGCCAGGATCATGCCGGTCTGCCGCACGTCCGCCACGTTGGCATGCGCGGCGAAGGGCGCCGCCAGCTCGGCCATGCGTTGCGCCGTCACGCAATTGCGCGCCAGCACCGGCTCGCTGTCGAAGATCGCCAGCGAGGCCAGCGCGGCCGCGCAGCCGAGCGGATTGCCGGTGTAGCTGTGCGAGTGCAAGAACGCGCGCTCGCGCGAGTCCGGGTCGAGGAAAGCCTCGTAGACATCGGCCGTGGTCAGCACCGCCGACATCGGCAGGAAGCCGCCGGTCAGGCCCTTGGACAGGCACAGGAAATCCGGCGTGATCCCGGCCTGCTCGCAGGCGAACATCGTGCCGGTGCGGCCGAAGCCGACCGCGATCTCGTCGGCGATCAGGTGCGCGCCGTGCGCGTCGCACAGCGCGCGTGCCCGCCGCAGGTAGGCCGGGTGGTGCATGCGCATGCCGCCCGCGCACTGCACCAGCGGTTCCAGCACCAGCGCGCAGACCTCGCCGGGGTTGGCCTCGAAGATCGCCTCCAGCTCGCCGGCGCGGCGCAGCGCGACCTGCTCGGCGGATTCGCCCGCGGCCGCGTCCCAGGCATCGGGCGAGGGTGCGAACAGTGGCGTGATCAGCAGCGGCGCGTAGATGCGCCGGTACAGCGGGATGTCGCCGAGCGACAGCGCGCCGATGGTCTCGCCGTGGTAACCGTTGCGCAGCGCGATGAACTTGCCGCGCTGCGGCTCGTCCGCGGTTGCGGAAGCTGTGGAAGCTCATCTTCAGCGCCACTTCGATCGCCGCGGAACCGTTGTCGGCGTAGAACACGCGCGCCAGCCCGGGCGGCGCCCGGCGCAGCAGCGATTCGGCCAGCAGCAGGCCGGGCTCGTGGCTGAAGCCGGCGAAGATGACGTGCTCGAGCTGCTGCGCCTGGCGCGCGATGGCGGCGGCGATGCGTGGCTCGGCGTGGCCGAACAGGTTGGTCCACCAGGAGCTGACCGCGTCCAGGTAGCGGCGGCCGTCCACGCCCTCCAGCCAGGCGCCGCGCCCGCGGCGGATCGGCAGCAGCGGCAGCGGGTCGGGATGTTCGTCCATCTGCGTGCACGGATGCCAGACCACGGCGAGGTCGCGCCGGCGCAGTTGCTCCGCCTCTGCTAGCATTTCCGCAGTGCCCGATTGTTCCCGCTCGTTTTCCTGCATGGCGCCCATGATCCCGACCCCGCGGCTCCCTGTCCATGCTCGCGGGAAGGGCGCGCGCTGATGCCACGCCTGCCGATCATCCATTCGCGCCAGGACGGCGGCGCCGATTCCTTTCGCCGCGAGACCATCGACCTGGAGTTCACCAACGGCGAGCGCCGCCGCTACGAGCGCCTGCAAAGCCGCGGCCACGGCGCGGTGATGATCGCGGCGATGCCCGAGCCCGGCACGGTGCTGCTGGTGCGCGAATACGCCGCCGGCGTCCACCGCTACGAGCTCGGCCTGCCCAAGGGGCGCATGGATGCCGGCGAGGCGGTACTCGACGCCGCCAACCGCGAACTGCGCGAGGAAATCGGCTTCGGCGCGCACAAGCTGACCCACCTGCGCGCCATCACGCTCGCGCCCACCTACATGACCCACGAGATCCACCTGGTGCTGGCCGAGGACCTGTACCCGAAGGCCGATTGCCCGGCGACGAGCCGGAGGAGCTGGAAGTGGTGCCGTGGCGCCTGGATGCCCTGCACGAGCTGATGCTGCGCGAGGATTGCTCGGAAGGCCGCTCGCTCGCCGGCGCTGTTCATCGTGCGCGAAGTGCTGGCGGGGCGCGCATGAGCCGGCGCAGACGCAGGCCTGCGTCGAGCCGCTGCTGCGCTGGCGCGTGCGGCTGGCGCGGCGATCATGGCGCGTGTACGCGCAGGACTTCGCCGTCTCGCACAAGGACGACCGCTCGCCGCTGACCGAGGCCGACATGGCCTCGCACCACCTGATCGTGGCCGGGCTGCAGGCGCTGGCGCCCGACATCCCGGTGCTGTCGAGAGGAATCGGCGGCCGTGCCCTGGTCGGAGCGCCAGCAATGGCGGCGCTACTGGCTGGTGGATCCGCTCGACGGCACCCGCGAGTTCGTCAAGAAAAATGGCGAGTTCACCGTCAACATCGCCCTGGTGGAAGACGGGGAGCCGGTGTTGGGCGTGGTCTACGCGCCGGCGCTGGACGAGTTGCACACGGACTGCGGGCGCCGGCGCCTTCGTCTGCGACGGCGAAGCCGCGTGCCGGTGCAGGTGCGCCGGCCGGCGCTGGCGCCGCTGCGCGTGGCCGGCAGCCGCTCGCACATGGACCCGCGCAGCGCCGCCTTCATCGAAAGCGCTCGGCGAGCACACGCTGCTGGGCATGGGCTCTTCGCTGAAGTTCTGCCGGATGGCGGAAGCGCGGCTGGATGTCTATCCGCGTTTCGCGCCCACCTCCGAGTGGGATACCGCGGCGGGCCAGGCCGTGCTCGAGGGCGCAGGCGGCGTGGTGCTCACCCTCGACGGCCAGCCGCTGCGCTACAACCGCAAGGACTCCCTGCTCAACCCCGACTTCCTCGCGCTCGGCGACGCCGGCCTGCCGTGGCGCGACTGGCTGCATGGCTGAGCCCGGCGCCGAGCGATCCGGTGCGCCGCCTGCTCGCGATCATGGCGCAGCTGCGCGCCCCGGTCGGCGGCTGCCCCTGGGACCTGGCGCAGGATTTCGCCAGCATCGCGCCTTACACGATCGAGGAAGCCTACGAGGTCGCCGACGCGATCGATCGCGGCGACATGGCCGAGCTGCGCGACGAGCTCGGCGACCTGCTGCTGCAGGTGGTGTTCCACGCGCGCATGGCGGAAGAGGCGGGGCACTTCGACTTCGACGACGTCGTGGATGCGATCAACGACAAGATGCTGCGCCGGCACCCGCATGTGTTCGACCCGCAGGGGCGGCCGTGGGCGGAAGGCGGGAGCGTCGCGCCGCCGGCGGCGGCAGATGCCGACGCGCAGCTCGACGACTGGGAGCGGCGCAAGCAAGCCGAGCGCCAGGCGCGCGGCGGTGACGACCAGCGCGCTCGCGGGCATCGCCCGCGGTCTGCCGGAATGGCAGCGCGCGGTGAAGCTGCAAAAGCGCGCGGCGCGCGTGGGGTTTGATTGGCCGGACGTGAACCCGGTGATCGACAAGCTGCACGAGGAAATCGAGGAGTGCGCGTGGAGTTGTGCCGCCGGCACCGGCCACGCCGCGCTCGAGGACGAGCTGGGCGACGTGCTGTTCGTGTGCGCGAACCTGGCGCGGCACGGCAAGGTGGATTTCGGCGCCGCGCTGCGCCGCGCCAACGCCAAGTTCGAGCGCCGCTTCCGGCGCATGGAAGCAGCTGGCGCGCGCGGAGGGCGTGGACTTGTCGGCGCAGCCGCTGGCGGCGCAGGATGCCTACTGGAACCGGGCCAAGCGGGAGGAGAAATGAGCCAGTTCGACAGTTTCCGCGAGTTCTACCCCTACTACCTGTCGGAGCACGCGAACCCCGCCTGCCGGCGGCTGCATTTCGTCGGCACCTCGCTGGTGATCGGCTGCCTGGTGATGCTGGCCCGCACGCTGGACCCGATGTGGATCCTGTACGCGCTGCTGTGCGGCTACGGCTTCGCCTGGATCGGGCACTTCTTCTTCGAGCACAACCGGCCGGCGACCTTCAAGTACCCGTTCTATTCGCTGATGGGCGACTGGGCCATGTACAAGGACATGCTGATCGGCCGGGTACGCTTCTAGGGCCATTTCACGCGGAAATCACCGGCCGGGCGGTCTAATCTTCACAAAGCTGAAGACACCGCAGCGCAGGAGAGCATCATGCGCACGGGACGAACCGTCGGGCCTGGTCCTGCTCGTCGAGGACAACCGCAGCCTGTCCGAGATGGTGGGCGAGTACCTGGAGTCGAAAGGCTTCGGCGTGGACTACGCCGGCGACGGCATGGACGGCCTGCGCCTGGCCACCGACAACAGCTATGACGTGATCGTGCTCGACCTGATGCTGCCGCGCCTGGACGGCCTCGAGGTCTGCCGCCGCCTGCGCAACGAGGCCAAGAAGTCCACGCCGGTGCTGATGCTGACCGCGCGCGACACCCTCGACGACAAGGTCAACGGCCTGGATGCCGGCGCCGACGACTACCTGGTCAAGCCCTTCGCGATCCAGGAGCTGGAGGCGCGCGTGCGCGCGCTGATCCGCCGCGACCGCCGCCAGGTCAGCGCCGAAGTGCTGCAGCGTGGCCGACCTGGTGCTCGACACCGCCAGCCTGCGCGTCACGCGCGCCGGCCAGGAGCTCGCCCTGTCGCCGATCGGCCTGCGCCTGCTGACCATCCTGATGCGCGAATCGCCGCGCGTGGTCACGCGCCGCGACATCGAGCGCGAGATCTGGGGCGACGGCCTGCCCGATTCCGACACCCTGCGCAGCCACCTGTACAACCTGCGCAAGGTGATCGACAAGCCCGTTCGACCAGCCGTTGCTGCACACCGTGCAGACGGCCGGCTATCGCATCGCCGACCTCGACACGCCGCCGCGCTGGCCGAGCGCCGCGCCGGAAGCGACGGAACGCGAGCCCGCGGCCGAAGGCGCCGGCCTGCGCCGCAAGATCTGGGTCGCCTTCATCCTGCAGGCGGCGGCGATCAGCATTGCCGCCGTGCTGGGCGTGTATCGGCGCCTCGGCGGTGCTCAAGCACGTGCTGATCCAGCGCGCGCTGCAGCGAGGAGGCCGAGCACTACTGGGAGCGGCTCGAGGCGCGACGCCCGCGCGCACGCTGCCCGACACCTACAACATGACCGGCTTCCTGGTGCCACCGGCAGCGGCGTGGAAGCGCTGCCCGCGACCTGCGCGCCGCTGGGCGCCGGGCTACCACAGCCTGCCGCGCGCCGCAGGGCGGCTCGCTGGTGCTGGTGGAGGAGCGCAACGGGCACGCGCCTGTACCTGCTGTTCAAGCAGGAGCAGGTGGATCCGCTGGCCTTCTGGTTCGGCGTGGTGCCGCTGGCGCTGGTGCTGGTGGCGATCTACCTGATCGCCTGGACTGACCTACCGCACCTCGCGGCGCGCGGTCTCGCCGGTGATCTGGCTGGCGCGCCAGGTGCAGCGCTGGGACCCGCAAGCACCCCGACTGCCAGCGCGCTGGAGCCGCGAGCGGCTGCCCGGCGACGTCGAGGGCGAGGCGCTGGTGCTGGCCACGTCGCTGCATGACTTCGCTTCGCCGCATCGGCCGCTTCGTCGAGCGCGAGCGCAACTTCACCCGCGACGCCTCGCACGAGCTGCGCACGCCGCTGACGGTGATCCGCGTCGCCGGCGACATGATGGACGGCCGACCGACGCTGTCGCCGATCGTCGCGCCGCTCGCTCAAGCGCATCCAGGCGCGCCGGCCGCGACATGGAGGCGCTGATCGAGGCCTTCCTGATCCTGGCGCGCGAAGGCGACACCGGCCTGCCCGACGAGGATTTCGACGTCGGCGACGATCGTCGCGCGAGGAGATGGAGAAGGCGCGCGCCGCTGCTGGCCGGGAAGCCGGTGGAGCTGTGCCTGCAGGAAGAGGCGACGCTGTCCAGCTGCACGCGCCGTCGCGCGTGTTGTCGGTGCTGCTGGGCAACCTGCTGCGCAACGCCTGCCACTACACCGAAGCGGGGCACGGTGACGGTGACGGTGCGCGCGCGACAGCATCGCGGTCGCCGACACCGGCGTGGGCATGTCACCGAAGAACTGGTCGCGCGTGTTCGATCCCTTCTACCGGGCCGGCGACCGCGCAAGGACGGCCAGGGCATCGGCCTGTCCATCGTGCAGCCGCCTGTCGCAGCGCTACGGCTGGCCGGTGCGCATGGAGAGCGAGCCTGGCCGCGGCACCATGGCGACCATCAGCTTCCCTTCAGTCATCCGCCGCCTAGGCTGGGAACATCCGCGCGCAGGCGCGGTCCGAGCCTGGTCGCTGCATCGCCCCCATTTCCCCCGAGGTGCTTCCGCATGTCCATGCCCGCGCGCGCGGTCCGTCCGTCCCCACGCCGCTGGCTGTTGCCGCTGCTCGTTCTCGCCGCTCTCGGGGGCGGTGCCTGGTGGTTCTTCTCCGGTCGCGGCCAGGACCCGGCCGCCGGTTTCGCACCGAGCCGGTGGAGCGCGGGGACGATCCGCATCGTCATCTCCGCCACCGGTACGCTCAGCGCCACCACCACGGTGGACGTGGGCTCGCAGGTCTCGGGCAGCTGCAGACAGTCGAGGTGGACTTCAACGACCGTGGTGAAGGCCGGCCAGGCGATCGCGCGGCTCGACCCGGCGCCGCTGCAGACGCGCTCAAGCAGGCGCAGGCGACCTGGCCAGCGCGCAGCGCTCGGGCTGGGCGAGGCGCAGGCCACCCGCGCAACGCCGAGGCCGACTACGCGCGCAAGACCGACCTCGCTGGCAGCGCCAGCTGATCGCGCGCGCCGATGCCGACCTGCCGCGCGCGCCGCGCGCGACCAGGCGCGCGCGCGCATCGCCTCGGCGCAGGCGCAGGTGCGCCAGCAGCAGGCCAGTGTCAGCAACGCGCGCTGGACATGGAGATACAGCGTGATCCGCTCGCCGGTGGACGGCGTGGTGCTGCTGCGCGCGGTCGAGCCCGGGCAGACCGTGGCCGCCAGCCTGCAGACGCCGGTGCTGTTCAAGATCGCCGACGACCTGGCCCAGATGCAGATCGTGCTCGCCATCGACGAGGCCGACATCGGCCAGGTGCGCGAGGGTCTACTGGTCCGCTTCACCGTGGATGCCTTCCCGGAACGCAACTTCACCGGGCGCGTCCGCCAGGTGCGGCTGGCGGCGACCAACACCGCCAATGTCATCACCTACCCGGTGGTGGTCGACGTGGAGAATCCCGAGCAGCTGCTGCTGCCGGGCATGACCGCCAACGCCGAGATCGAGATCAGCCGCAAGCCCGACGTGCTCAGCGTGCCCAACGCCGCCCTGCGCTTCCGTCCCGCCGAGGAAAGCACTGCCGCCGGTCCGCCCGGCATGGCGCCGAACCGCAATGCCGCCGCCGGTGCCAGCGCGAGCGGCAACCTGGGCGAGGATTTCGCGCGCATCGCCGCCGGCCTGGGCCTGGATGCGCGCCAGCAGGCCGCCTTCGACGCGGCGGCGGAGCAGCAGCGCGAGCGCGGCGAGCGCATGCGCGCGCAGGCGCAGGCCTCGGCTGGCGCGGCGGCCGGAAGTTCCGGCGCCGGCATCGCCGGCATCGGTGGCAGCCGGCGCCAGGACAGCGGGCGCAACGGCCAGGGCAGCGCCGGCAATCGCGCCGGCCGCGCGGGCGAACGCATGAAGCAGGCCTTCGCGGGCTTCCGCGCCACGCTTTCCGCCGCACAGCAGGCGCAGTGGGACGCGGCCCTGCGCCGCTGCTCAGCAGCGGCAAGCGTGCGCCGGTGTACCGGCTGGTCGAGGGCAAGCCCGAGTCGCTGGTGATCCGCGTCGGCGCCCGACGGCACGCGCACGGAAGTGCTCGGCGGCGAGCTCAACGAAGGCGACGCTGGTGATCGTCGGCAGCGCGCGCCCGGACGCGAAATGAGCCGCGCGCCACTCATCCACGCGCGCGGCCTGGGCAAGGTCTATGCGCCGGGCACGCCGGCCGAGGTGGTCGCGCTGCGCCACGTCGACCTGGACATCGCGCACGGCGAGTTCGTCGCGATCATGGGCGCAGTCGGGCTCCGGCAAGTCCACGCTGATGAACATGATCGGCTGCCTGGACCATGCCCAGCGCGGGCCTCTACCGAGTGCGACGGCGTGGATGTGTCGCACGCTGGATGCCGACGGCGCGGGCGAAGCTGCGCCTGCGAGAAGATCGGCTTCGTGTTCCAGGGCTTCAACCTGCTCTCGCGCATGGACTGCGCTGGACAACGTGATGATGCCGCTGGTCTACGCCAACGCGCCGCTGCACGAGCGCGCCGAGCGCGCACGCGCGGCGCTGGAGGCGGTCGGGCTGGGCGACCGCGCTGCGCCACAAGCCCGGCGAGATGTCCGGCGGCCAGCAGCAGCGCGTGTCCATCGCGCGCGCGCTGATCAACCGGCCGCCGCTGCTGCTGGCCGACGAGCCGACCGGCGCGCTGGATTCGAAGACCGGCGCCGATGTCATTGCGCTGTTCGACGAACTGCGGCAGCAGGGCCACACCATCATCCTGATCACCCACGACAACGAGATCGCCGACCACGCCGACCGCGTCTGCGTGATGAAGGACGGCGTGCCTGTTCGAAGAAAGCGGGCACGTGGGGCAGGCGGCATGACCCCGGTCGACATCCTGCGCACTTCGGTGTTCGCGCTGCGCGGCAACTGGATGCGCAGCGTGCTGACCGCGCTCGGCGTGATCATCGGCATCGCCGCGGTGATCGTCATGGTGTCGGTCGGGCAGGGCACGCAGGCGGAAATCGACAAGCTGGTCTCGGGCCTGGGCTCGAACCGCCTGGACATTTCCGGCGGCGCGCCCAGCCAGGGCGGCGTGCGTGGCGCCGGCGGCAGCAGCGCCACGCTCACCGACGGCGACGCCGCCGCCATCCGCGAGCAGATCCCGGAGGTGCAGTACGTCGCCGCCGGCGTGCGCGGCAACGCGCAGGTGGTGTACGCCGAGAACAACTGGTCGACCAGCTGGCAGGGCGTGCAGCCGGATTTCTTCGAGATCAACGGCTGGAAGCTGGCCAGCGGCGAAGGCCTGTCCGCCGGCGACTATTCTTCGGCGGCGAAAGCGGTGGTGATCGGCGAGACGGTGCGCCGCGAACTGTTCGCCGACGAAGATCCGCTCGGGCAGCCGTTGCGCATCGGCCAGGTGCCTTTCACCGTGGTCGGTGTGCTGGCGGCGAAGGGGCAGGGCGGCTTCGGCCAGGACCAGGACGACGTGGTGATGGTGCCGCTGGAAACGGCGCGCCGGCGCCTGTCCGGGAGCGGCGGCGCGCCGCCGGGTTCGGTGCGGCAGATCGCGCTGGGCGTCGCGCGCGCGCAGGACCTGGCCTATGTGCAGGAGCAGGTGGAAGTGCTGCTGCGCGAGCGCCATCGCATCGCCGCCGGCGACGAGGACGATTTCTCGGTGCGCAATATTTCCGAGATCGTCGCCACGCGCACGGCCACCACGCGCATCATGTCGCTGCTGCTCGGCGCGGTGGCCGGCATCTCGCTGGTCGTCGGCGGCATCGGCATCATGAACATCATGCTGGTGTCGGTGACCGAGCGCATCCGCGAGATCGGCCTGCGCATGGCGGTCGGCGCCGGTCCGCGCGACATCCAGCGCCAGTTCCTGACCGAGGCGATGCTGATCTCGCTTCGGCGGCGGGCTGATCGGCACTTTGCTCGGCATCGCCGGCGCGCTGCTGGTGGCGAAGGTGGGCTCGCTGCCGGTGCAGCTGGACTGGCAGGTCGTCGCGCTGGCGGCTGGCTTCTCCGTTGCAACTGGGCTTTTCTTCGGCTTCTACCCCGCGCGCAAGGCGGCGCAGCTCGATCCCATCGAGGCGCTTCGACACCAGGGGTAGGAGCGGCTTTCAGCCGCGACTGCTTTTCGCGCTCGCGGCCGCCGGAGCCACCCCCTCGATTTCCCGCCCGCGCGTCGTCCGTTCACAGCGGGCTAGCGGGCCCGTCCCTGGGCCCTTGGAAATCGAAGGGGTGGCCCCGACGTCCGCGCCAACTGCTTCGCTTCGCCCTGCTGTCGGTGCGCTTCGCCGGGGCCCGGGGGTAAACTGCGAGGTGTCGAGTGCTGGAGCGGACTGATGTTGCGCGCGCTGGTTTCTTTCCTTTTCCTTTTCTTTTGTGTGGGTGCCATGGCTGCCGAGACGTCCGTTGGGAAGACTGTGCTGGTGGTGCATGGGGGTGCGGGCGTGCCCTCGCGCGAGGCGGTGCCGGCGGAGGATGAGAAGGCGATACGGGCGGAGCTGGATCGTGCGCTGGATGCCGGCAACGCGGTGCTCCAGAAGGGCGGCAGTGCGCTCGATGCGGTGACGGCCGCGATCGTGGTGCTGGAGGAATCGCCCTGGTTCAACGCCGGCAAGGGCGCGGTGTTCAACGCGGTCGGCGGGCATGAGCTCGACGCCTCGATCATGGAAGGCCATACGCGTCGCGCCGGCGCGGTGGCGGCGGTGAGCACGGTGCGCAATCCGATCAGGCTGGCGCGCGCGGTGATGGAGCATTCCGAACACGTGATGATGGCGGCCGCCGGCGCCGAGGCCTTTGCCGACACGCGGCCGGAGATCGAGCGCGTGGATCCGGACGTGGTTCGACACCGAGCGCCGCCTGCTGCAGCTGCGCGAGGCGCAGGCCTTCGAGGACCAGGGGCGCGAACCCGTGCACGGGACCTACTTCGGCACCGTCGGTGCGGTCGCGCTCGACGCGCAGGGCCACCTGGCGGCGGCGACGTCCACCGGCGGCATGACCAACAAGCGCTACGGGCGCGTCGGCGACTCGCCGATCATCGGCGCCGGCACCTATGCCACCGACGCCTGCGCGCGTGTCGGGCACCGGCTGGGGCGAGTTCTACATCCGTGCCGCGGTCGCGCACGACATCTGCGCGCGCATGGCCTACCGCGGCGATGCGCTGGCGAAGGCGGCCGAGGACGTGGTCAACGGCGAGGTCATGCGCCTGGGCGGCGACGGCGGCGCCATCGCCCTCGACCGCGAAGGCAACATCGCCATGCCCTTCAACACGCCGGGCATGCACCGCGGCTGGATCCGCGCCGACGGCAGCCGCGGCACGGCGATCTTCCCCACCGCCGAATCGCCCGGGCGCGCCGATGCCGCCGACGCGGCGAAGCCGGGCAGCGCCGGGCGGCACTGAGTCTTCACGAGCCCGGGCGAGTCCGCCGCCTATCCGCGCAAGTTCAACTTTCCGCGCCCCAGCGTCTCCACCAGTTCCGCGATCGCCACCGCCTGCCAGACCGGCAGCTTGCGCAGCGCGAGCAACACGCGCTCTTCCATTTCGTCGTGCGCATAGACGTCCAGACGCAGCGCATGCGTCTCGCCTGCGGGCTCGGCTGACATCCGTCCGCGCCCGGTCGCGAGCCACTCGAAGTTGAGCTTGGTGGCGATCGCCAGCTTGGCGAGGTTGCCCGCGGTGGGCTTGCAGCCACCGCTGCGTTCCCACTGCGCCACCGCGCTGCGGTTGATCCCCAGCAGGCTGGCCAGATCGGCCTGTGAAAGCCCGGCGCCGCGCCGCGCCCGCCGGATCCTGACTGCCATATCCGCCATTGGCATCCTCCCGTGCCGTCAGCGCTACTGCCCACGGCAGCACTGCTGAGCACAAATGGTGCGGTTTTGCTGACTGCCCCCAGCCACGGCGTTTCCCGGCCCTGAGCCGGGCGCGCGCCGTCAGCAAAGCTTACTCCCGCAGGCCGCGATGACCGCAAATTACTGACAGACGCGGGCGCCGGAGTCTGGCTATTCTCTCGCCCGACACGAGACGGCCGTCACGCTTGGGGAAGCGGCGGCCCGGGGAACCATCGGTCATCACTCAGGGGGTTTCACATCAACGCCAATCCGTTCCGGGCGCGCCTGATCGCGCTTAGCCTCACCGCCGCCGCGGCCGCTTCGCCGGCCCTCGCCGATACCGACTTCACGCCGGCCACCGAGTACCGCGAGCGCATCAAGGTCTCCGAAACCGTGCAGCCGCTCGGGGAAACGCCTTTCGGCGAACAGCTGAACCTGTACAAGGGCGGCTTCAGCTTCCGCCAGGAAGACCTAAGTTTCCCGGGCACCGGACCGACGATCAGCCTGTCGCGCAACTTCATCGTCGGCGCCTCCAGCGCCCGGCCGATCGCGAAAGGCGAGATGGCGGACTGGGACCTGTCGATCCCGCGGATCCAGACCATCGTGCCGGGCGACCGGGCGGGCAAGGTGGGCAGCTGGCCGCACGGACCGCTGCAGCAACTTCACTGCCATGTCGCCGTCGCCCTACAGCGCGATGGGCATGGTCTGGTGGCTGGGCTACCAGCTCATCACCGCCGACGGCGCCTCGCAGGCGCTGCTCAAGCGCGCGCCGCAGAACACCATCGCGCCTTCGACCGGTACCCACGACATCGTCACCAGCAGCAACTGGATGATCAGTTGCCTGCCCACCACCGCCAGCGGCGCGCCGGGCGAGGCTTACCTTGCGACCGCCCCCGACGGCACGCGCTACTGGTTCAACCACCTCGTTTACGGTCCGGCCATCGAGACGCTGGTGCGCGAATCCGGTGGTGGTGGCTTCGGCGGGCGAGAGGCATCCCGGCCGGGTTCCGACGACGCCCGCATCCCCCAGGCCGGAACGCCCGGTCCGAGCGTTTACGCCGACGGTGTCCGCAGCTACCTGCCGCGCAAGCTCGCCTACATGTACGTCACCCGCATCGAGGATCGATTCGGGAATGCCGTCACCTACAACTATTCCGGCGCCAGGCCGGTCTCGATCAGCGCCAGCGACGGCCGCGTGGTCGAGATCGAGTGGGGTACGAACGGCTTCGTCAGCAGCATCGTCATGCAGCCTGGCGACGCGAAAAAGCGCACCTGGCAGTACGAGTACAGCGCCGGCAGGCTTGCGCGGGTGGTGCTGCCGGACGGGTCGAACTGGGCATATTCGATGGCGGCGGTGGATTCGCTCGAGCCATGGATACTCGAGGACGAAGGCCTGAGCACTTGCGGGCTTCGAAGCTTCGGTGCGCGTGCACCGGGTTCGCACGAGGGGGCCTTCACCGCGGTGACGATGACCCACCCGAGCGGACTCGTCGGCACCTTCGACATCGGCATCGCCCTGCACGCGCGGTCCAATGTTCCCAGCGGCTGCGACGCCTACGGCCAGTTCGAACAGACGCCGCTGATCTACCAGTCCTATTCGCTGGTCGGAAAGCGCTTTTCCGGCCCGGGCATCGCGACCAAGCGCTGGTACTACGACTACTCCCCGATCATCGCCAGCTCGGCGGCGGAGTGCCAGGCCAGCGGCTGCGTGGGCACCTCGTACGTGGACGTGACCGCGCCCGACGATTCCGTCACCCGCTATATCCACAGCTCACGCTGGGATGCGAGTGAAGGCAAGCTGATGGGCATCGTCCGCGGCCTCTCGACTTCGTTCGAGCCCAACCCCGTCGGCCTCGAGTCAATCACGAAAACCTGGGCCTCGCCGACGGCCGGGCCATACCCGTCCTGGATCGGCGAGTCCTTCGAGTTGGCCACCAACCGCGCTCCCGCCGAGACGATCTCCCCCGAGCTGCAGACCACGATCGTGCGGCAGGGTGTCACCTTCACGAACCGGGTGAACAGCTTCGATGTATACGGCGCGCCGCTTTCGGTAACGCGTTCGAGCACCGGCGCCCACGACGGCGCCTTCAATCGCACCGAAATCACCACGTATCGGCATGACTCCGCGAAGTGGGTGGTGGGGCAGGTCGAGCGGGTTACAGACGCAACGTCGGGCAAGATCATCACGCGCAGCGAGTACGACAGCGCCAAGTCGTTGCCGGTGCGCAGCTACCGGTTCGAGATGCTGCAGCAAACGCTGGCGTACGACGCGGCCGGCAACCTGGTCTCGGTCAAGGATGGCCGCAACAACACCACGACCCTAGGCGGCTGGGTGCGCGGCCTGCCAACGTCCATCGATTTCCCTACTGGAGCCGAGTTGGGCGCTGAAGTCGACGCGCTCGGCCAGATCACCTCCACCACGGACGAACTGGGCAGCAGGACCTGCTACGGCTACGACAGTCTCGGCCGTCTCGCGTCCACGACACTAACCTCGGAATCGGCAGCCGGTACCTGCAACGCGAGCGCATGGAACCCGAGCTCGCGCGGCTTCGTGAAGGTGGCCGCCGAGGAGTACGGGATCCCCGGCCCGCACTGGCGCCAGACCGTGCAGACCGGTGATGCCAAGTCCACCACCTGGTACGACGCCCTGCTGCAGCCGGTGCTGTCGCTGACCGAAGACGTGACCAGGCCTGACAGCCGCAGTTTCGTCGTCACCCGTTACGACGCGATGGGCCGCCCCGAGTTCGCCAGCTATCCGGTGGGCAGCCTGACCCGCATCGACCAGGCGCTGAGCGGCGTGCGCACGAGCTACGACGTACTGGGTCGGGTCACCGCCACGCACCAGGATTCGGAACTCGTGGACGGCAAGACCGTCCTGTCGACGGCCACCAGCTACCTGCCCGGGTTCCGCACGCAGGTCAGCAATCCGCGTGGCCATTCGACGACCACGAGCTTCCAGGTCTTCGACGCCCCGTCCACCGAGCATCCGCTGACGATCAGCCTCCCGGAAGGCGTCACGACGCGGATCGTGCGCGACAGTTTCGGCAAGCCGCTGTCCATCACCCGCAGCGGCGGTACCGGCGCCAACGCCGCGACCGCAACCCGCAGCTACGTCTACGACAGCAACGAACGCCTGTGCAAGACGATCAACCCGGAGTCCGGCGCCACGCTGCTGGACTACGATGCGGCGGGCAACATCGCCTGGAGCGCCGACGGGACCGCGCTCACCACGCTCGTCTGCAATCGCGGAAGCGTGACCGCGGCGATGAAGACCACGCGCAGCTACGACGCGCTCAACCGCATCACCACCGTCACCACGCCCGGCGGCAAGGCGAACCAGACACGCAGCTACCACGCCGACGGGAAGCTCAAGCTGCTTACCGCTTCAAACCCGGGCGGCCCCGACGTCTCCACCAGCTACGAGTACAACCGGAGGCGCCTGCTCACTTCCGAGACCTCAAGCAACGGGTCCACGGTCTACAGCATTGACTACGATTACACCGCCAACGGCCATGCCTCGTCGCTTGGTTATCCGGACATGCACGAGGTGAGCTACTCGCCGGATGCGCTCGGTCGCGCCACGCAGGTCCGCGGTTCGGACGGCACCGTTTATGCAAGCGCCATCGCCTACTACCCCGGCGGGGCCATGAGCGGCTTTGTGTACGGCAATGGCGTCGTCCACAGCATGATCCAGAACGCCCGCCGCCTGCCCGCGCGCAGCAAGGACGTGAAGGGCAGCCTGGTCGTGCTCGACGACAGCTACACCTTCGACGCCAACGGCAACGTGTTCGACATCACCGACCGCACCCAGGGCAAGCAGATCATCCGCGCCATGGGTTACGACGGCCTCGACCGGCTGACCGCTGTGCTCGCCGACAACCTCGGCACCCCGGCGGCCAACGATGCGCTGTGGGGCGTGGCCACGTACGCCTACGACGCGCTCGACAACATCAGCTCGGCCGACCTGGGCACGCGCAAGTACCGCTACGCCTACGACGCAGTCACCAAGCGCCTGGCGACGATCAAGAACCCCGCGGGCGCGCTCGCCTTCGGCTTCAGCTACGACGCCAACGGCAACGCCACCGCCAAGAACACCGGCGCCGGCTGCGGCAGCGACCTCACGCTGCAGTGCGCCGGCAAGCCCAGCCAGGCACTCGTCTTCGACAGCGCCAACCGCCTCAACGAAGTGACCGGCGTCCAGTCCTACCGCTACGACGGCGAAGGCCGTCGCGTGCAGGCCACCGACGCGGACGGCGACTCCGATCCCACCAACGACCCGAGGACCTTTTGGATCTACGGCCAGGACGGCAAGGTCCTCTACACCTCCGAAGCGCGCCGCAGCCAGACCCTCGGCTACATCTACCTCGGCAACACCCAGGTCGCCACGCGCGCCAAGCCCTGGGGCTCGATGTCAGTGACGCTGGGCTACCAGCACACCGACGCGCTGGGCAGCCCCACCGTCGAGACCAACGCGGCGGGCGCGGTCACCAAGCGCATGGCCTACACCCCCTACGGCGAGTCGTGGGGCGGCGCGATCGATGGCACCGGGTACACCGGGCACGTGATGGATGCCGGCACCGGCCTGACCTACATGCAGCAGCGCTACTACGATCCGCAGGATCGGTACGTTCGTGAGCCTGGATCCGGTGACAACGGATCGCGAAAGGGCGATGGAACTTCAATCGATATCGGTATGCGAGTAACAATGCGCATCGGTTCACTGACCCCGACGGGCGCGAAACCGGATCAGGCTACGCGTCGGGTGAATACGAAATCGCGGGTCGACGTGAGCAGTCCGGAGGCATACGAAGCCTTTGGGAAACTTGCGCCCCTTGTCGACAGTGGAGGGATCGGCGCGGTCTTGGCGACTCTTCGTACGGGTGCGGAGGGCATCGTAATTGCACTGAGGGCGAAAAGGGGATGGGACGCGACTCAGCGGGCGCGGCGGCACGAAAAGTGGAGGCGCTCAACACCGCGAGAGACGGAAGACTCATCGTCACTAAGGAGTCAACCCGCTCAGCAACCCAGCTAGCGCGCGATTCACAAGCGGGCGGGGAAGTTCCGAAGGGGAAGGACGTGGATCACATCCACGAACTTCGTTGGGTGGCAAGGATGGAGTTCCGAACATGACTCCGCTGGATAGTAGCGTGAATCGAAGTATTGGTGCTCAAATACAAAATCGGACCAGGGACTTGCCTGCGGGCGCAAAAATTTGCGGAGTCAGCATTGATTGTTGAAGACTTTAATTGGTTTGAGACCTCGTTCTTCAGGAAATACAAGAACGACCAGTCCTTGGCGCCGATTGCCCTTGAGCCAGAATTTATGTTCCGTACCCGAGGTGCGGCGGAAATGTTCGCAGCATGCAACGGTGGCTCGTTTAATCGCGGAATCTATCGTTTGCATTCCGCGCAGGAGGTTGGGAAATGGACTGAAATTGCCATGGATGCGTTTCCCTCGATCGGAACCAATACTAGCTGCTTCGGTTTTGACTGGCTTGGCAGGCAATTCGCGCTGGACAACAATCGCAAGTTTGAAGGGGAGCCTGCAGTCAGTCTGCTTGAGCCCGGGACCGGTCACATACTTGAGATTGACGCAAATTTCTTGACCTTTCATTGTCAAGAACTGACTGAGTTTGCCGAGTCAGCCCTAGCTTTTTCAGCCTTCGAGGCCTGGCTTGCATATTCAGGGCGACCCGTGAACAGGTCAGAATGTGTTGGGTACAAAACTCCGTTGTTTCTGGGTGGGTCTGACACGATCGGAAACTGGAACTTGCAGACATGGAAGTTTACTGGGGACTGTGCTCCAAGCTCCTCCGAGCTACGCGGGCCTTGACAGACGGCACAACAATCGGGGGTGTTGAGCTCTGACTCGATTGCTCAACTTTGCTGTTGAGGGCGCGCGTCTAGCGTAAGCGCGCTCAGAGATGGTACAGAACGGAGAGCAACTACTTGAGCAGGATGACAGTGCCGAGACCAAGGAACGACAAGCATCCGACGACGTCGGTGAAGGTAGTGAGAACGACGCCGCCGGCAAGGGCCGGGTCGATGTTCATGCGGCGCAGAGTCAGCGGAACCAACACGCCTGCGAGGGCGGCGTTGATCAGGTTGATGAGCATCGCGAGGCAGATGGCCAGGCCCAGCGGCGCGTCCTGGAACCACAGGCCGGCGACGACACCGACCACCACGGCCCAGATGGCGCCGTTGAGCACGCCCACCAGCACTTCCTTCGCCAGCAGCGCGCGCAGGTTGCCCACGCCGACCTGGCCGAGCGCGAGGCCGCGCACCATTAGCGTCAGCACCTGCGTTCCGGCGACGCCGCCCATGCTGGCGACGATCGGCATCAGCACCGCCAGCGCGACGATCTTGTCGAGGGTGCCCTCGAAGCGACCGATCACCCATGACGCTAGGAACGCCGTTAGCAAGTTGATGCCCAGCCACAGGGTGCGGCGGCGCGCGGCGCGCGGCGCCGGGGCGAACAGATCCTCGTCCTCGTCCAGGCCGGCCGCGCTCATGGCCTGGTGTTCGGCCTGCTCGCGGATGATGTCGACGACGTCGTCGATGGTGATGCGGCCGAGCAGGATGTTGTTCTCGTCCACCACCGGCGCCGAGACCCAATCGTGGTCGGAGAATTGCGTCGCGACTACGTTGGCCGGCATGTCCACCGGGATCGCCGGCTGCTCGTCGTCGATCAGCTCGTTGATCGGCGTCGAGGGGTCGTTGGTGAGCAGGACGCTGGCGGCGACGCGGCCCAGGTACTGGTGCCGGCGGCTGACCACGAACAGGTGATCGGTGTGGTCCGGCATCTCGTCGCGCAGGTGCCGGACGCATGCCGCCGCGACTTCTCCGCCACTGCGGGCGCCGCGAGCACGCCGAATCCGCCAGTCACCGTCGCTGAGCCGGGCGAGCCGGTTGTTGCCGGCGTCGGGCCAGCCCAGGCGTGGGTCGTTCCTCGGCGGCGGCCCGGCACCCTGTGCCGGGGGTCACCCCGCCGGCACGCCACCCTGTGTCAAAATGGGCGCTGGCCACGAACCGCCCGGTCCCGGACTCCCAATGCTGATCTTCGAGCAATCCCAGCCCGGGCGCACCGCGCCCGCCCAGCTTGCCGACCTGGTGCCGGCGCCGGCCCTGCCGGCGCGTTTCCTGCGCGATACCCCGATCGGCCTGCCCGAGGTTTCGGAGCTGCAGGCGGTGCGCCATTACACCCGCCTGAGCCGGCTGAACTTCAGCATCGACACCAATTTCTACCCGCTCGGCTCGTGCACGATGAAGTACAACCCGCGCGCCTGCCACTCGATCGCGATGCTGGACGGTTTCCTGGGCCGGCACCCGAGCGCGCCGGCCTCGCTCAGCCAGGGCTACCTGCAGTGCATGTACGAGCTGCAGGAGATCCTCGCCGATGTCACCGGCATGAAGGGCGGCGTGGCGCTGTCGCCGATGGCGGGCGCGCAGGGCGAGTTCGCCGGCGTGGCGATGATCATGGCCTACCACAAGGCGCGGGGCGACCTCGCCCGCAACGAAATCATTGTTCCCGACGCTGCCCATGGCACCAATCCCGCCACCGCGGTGATGTGCGGCTGCGTGGTGCGCGAGATCCCGACCAACGCCGAAGGCGACATCGACGTCGAGGCGCTGAAAGCCGTGCTCGGCCCGAAGACCGCCGGCATCATGCTCACCAACCCGAGCACGATCGGCGTGTTCGAGCGGCGCATCGTCGAGATCAGCAAGCTGGTGCACGAGGCCGGCGGCCTGCTGTACTACGACGGCGCCAACCTCAACGCCATCCTCGGCAAGGTGCGGCCGGGCGACATGGGCTTCGACGCCATCCACATGAACCTGCACAAGACCTTCTCCACGCCGCACGGCGGCGGCGGTCCGGGAGCGGGCGCGGTCGGCGTCAGCGAGCGCCTGAAGCCCTTCCTGCCGGTGCCGCTGGTGCTGGAGGAGGGCGGGGAATACCGCCAGGCCATGCACGCCGACTGCCCGCAGAGCATCGGCCAGCTGTCCGCCTTCGGCGGCAACGCCGGCGTGCTGCTGCGCGCCTACGTGTACGCGCTCCTGCTCGGCCGCGAGGGCATGACGCGGGTGGGTGAGTACGCAACTTTGAATGCCAACTACCTGGCGGCGCGCCTGCGCGACAAGGGCTTCGACCTGGCCTACCCGAAGCGCCGCGCCTCGCACGAGTTCATCGTCACCGTGCAGCGGCAGAAGAAGGAGAACGGCATCACCGCGCTGGACTTCTCCAAGTCGCTGCTCGACTACGGCATCCATGCGCCGACCAACTACTTCCCGTTGCTGGTGCCCGAATGCCTGCTGATCGAGCCCACCGAAACGGAAAGCAAGGACGTCCTCGACGAGTTCGTGGAAGTGATGGGCGAGCTGCTGGAGAAGTCGCGCCGCGAGCCGGAGTGGATGAAGGGCGCGCCCTACACCACGCCGGTGCGCCGCCTGGATGACGTCAAGGCCGCGCGCGACCTCGACCTGGGCTACGTGCCGCCGGCCGCGTCCACTTCCGACCTCAACGCCGGCGAGCCAGCGCACATCTGATGGCGGACAGCACGGGCAGCCATGCGCCGCGCAGCCCGTTCCGGGCCTGGCGCGCCTTCCTCTGGTCCATGCAGGGCCTGCGCGCCACGTGGGCGGTGGAGTCCTCCTTCCGCCTCGAGGTCTACCTGTTCGTGCTGCTGGCGCCGCTGGCGCTGTGGCTCACGCCGGTGAGCGTCGAGCGCGCGATCCTGATTGGCTCGATGATGCTGGTGCTGGTCGTTGAGGTGCTCAATTCCGCCGTCGAGGCGGTGGTGGACCGCTGGGGCGCCGAGCACAACGAGCTCGCCGGGCGCGCCAAGGACATGGGTTCAGCGGCGGTTTTCCTCGCCGACCTCAACGTGCTGATGTGCTGGGGCTTCGTGCTCTCGCCGTTGCTAACCGGCAAGGCCTGAAATGGACTGGATATTCAGCAGCGAAATCTGGATTGCGCTGTTCACGCTCGCCATGCTCGAGATCGTGCTCGGCGTGGACAACCTGGTGTTCATCTCGATAGCGGTCAGCCGCCTGCCGCCCGAGCGCCGCCCGGCCGCGCGCCGCTTCGGCCTCATGCTGGCCTGCGTCAGCCGCATCGCGCTGCTGCTCTCGCTGGCCTTCCTGGCGCGCATGCAGGAAAACCTGTTTTCCCTGCTCGGGCAGAACTTCTCGATTCGCGACCTGGTGCTGATCGGCGGCGGCCTGTTCCTGCTGGTGAAGGGCACCATGGAGATCCACGACGCAGTCGAGGGCCGCGGCGAGGACGAGGACATCGACACCAAGCCCTCGGCGGTATTCGGCTTCGTGATCGCCCAGATCGCGGTTATCGACATCGTGTTCTCGCTGGACTCGGTGATCACCGCGATCGGCATGGTGAGCAACATCGGCGTCATGGTCGCGGCGATCCTGATCGCGGTGGCGGTGATGCTGTTCGCCTCCAACGTCATCGGCGACTTCATCGACCGCCACCCCACCATCAAGATGCTGGCGCTGGCCTTCATCATTCTGGTCGGCGTGGCGCTGGTGGCCGACGGCTTCGAGATCCACATCGAGCGCAAGCTGCTGTACTTCGCCATGGCCTTCTCGACCGGCGTGGAGTCGCTGAACATACTTGCAAAGCAGCGCGCCCGACGTAAGCGGGAATGATTGCGCACCGGCGCCGCCGGTGCTTGAATGGATGCACAGGCCAGGGAGGCAAGCAATGCGCGCGATCCGATGGATGATGATGGCCCTGCTGCTGCCGCTGCTCGCGGGCTGCGGCTACAACCGCATCCAGCAGGCCGACGAGTCGGTGAAGGCGCAGTGGTCCGAGGTGCTGAACCAGTACCAGCGCCGCGCCGACCTGATCCCGAACCTGGTGGCGACGGTGAAGGGCTACGCCGCGCACGAGGAGAAAGTGCTGACCGACGTCACCAACGCGCGCGCGCGCGTCGGCAGCGCCGGTATCACCGCCGAGCAGGCCGCGGACCCGGCCAAGCTGGCCGCCTTCCAGGCCGCGCAGGGCGAGCTGTCGAGCGCGCTCGGCCGCCTGCTGGTGGTGACCGAGAACTACCCCGACCTCAAGGCCAACCAGAACTTCCTCGAACTGCAGTCGCAGCTGGAAGGCACCGAGAACCGCATCACCGTCGCGCGCAACCGCTACATCGAGGCGGTGCAGGCCTTCAACACCATGATCCGCCAGTTCCCGGTCAACCTGACCGCGAAGCTGTTCGGCTATCCGGTCAAGCCGAACTTTTCGGTCGAGAACGAAGCGGCGATCTCGAAGCCGCCGAGCGTGGACTTCGCGCCGCCGCCGGCCGCTGCGCCTGCACCGGCTGCACCGGCAGCGGAGCCGGCACCGCCGTCCTCGGTCTACTGAGCCGTCCGTGCCCGGCGCGCTGATCCTGGCCGCGGCGCTGCTGCTGGCCCCGGCGCCTGCGCCCGCGCCTGCGCCGGCCGCAGCGGTCGAGGCCGGCGCGCAAAAGCTCACCCAGCACGTCATCGACCGCACCGGCACGCTCAGCGCGCAGCAGATCGCCGAGCTGGAAGCACCGCTGGTGGCGCTGGAACAGCGCAAGGGCAGCCAGCTCGCGATCCTGGTGGTGGCGAGCACCGGCGAGGTGCCGATCGAGCAATACGCGCTCAAGGTGGCGGAAACGAACCGGCTCGGCCGCGAGCAGCCCGACGACGGCCTGCTGCTGCTGGTGGCCAAGGACGATCGCAAGGCGCGCATCGAGGTCGGCTATGGCCTGGAAGGCGCGGTCACCGACGCCCTGGCCAGCCGCATCATCCGCGAGTACCTCGCGCCGAAGTTCCGCGAGGGCAATTACTTCGGCGGCCTGCGCGACGCCGAAGCCGCGCTGGTCAAGCTCGTGGACGGCGAAGTGCTGCCCGCGCCGATGGCCGAGGCTCCCGGCGAGGGCCCGCCACCGATCTTCTTCGCCGCCATCCTCGGCCTGTTCATTGGCCTGTTCGCCGGCGGCACCGGCCTCAAGCCGGTCACGCTGCGCCGGCTGGGCGCGGCGCTGGTGGCGGGCGGCCTGGGCTGGCTGATCTTCAGCCTGGGCCTTTCGGTCGCGGTCGCGGCGATCGTGGCCTTCCTGGTGTCGAGCACCGGCGCCGGGCGCTTCGGGTCCGGCCGCGGCAACTGGGGCAGCTTCCCCGGCGGCGGTGGCAGCTGGGGTGGCGGCGGTGGCGGCGGCGGCTGGTCGGGCGGCGGCGGCTCCTTCGGGGGCGGCGGCGCCTCGGGAGGATGGTGATGCTCGCGCGCCTGTTCGCCAACCTGTTTGCCGGTTGGTTCCGGCTGCCGCGCTGGTTTCCGCGCGACACCATGCGCCGCATCCGCGACGCCATCGCCGAGGGCGAGCGCGGCCACGCCGGCGAGCTGTGCCTGGCGGTGGAATCGCGCTTCTCGCCCTGGGCGGTGCTCAACGGCCTGCAGGTGCGCGAGCGCGCGCGCCAGTTGTTCTCACTGCTGCGGGTCTGGGACACGCGCGACAACAGCGGCGTGCTGCTGTACCTGCAACTGGCCGAACGCCGGGTGGAGATCGTCGCCGACCGCGGCATCGCCGCGCGGGTGGCGCCGGCGCAGTGGCAGGCGCTGTGCGATGGCTTCGCCGCCGACATCCACGCCATGCCCGCCGATGCGGCGGTGCTGCAGTGCCTGCAGCGGATCAACGCGCTGCTGGCGGCGAACTTCCCCGCCGAATCCGACAATCCGCGCGAACTGCCGGACGAACCCGTGGTCCTCTGAGCCGCTCCACATCAGCGATAATGGCGCGGGGCAGTCTGCCCCGGACCCCGGATGCCCATGACCGTACTGCACGACATCGACCCGATCGCGCTGCACCTGCCCTTCTGGCCGCACGGCATCCACTGGTACGGGTTGATGTACCTGCTCGGCTTCGGTGTCGCCTGGTGGCTGGGCGGTCGCCGCGTGCGCGCGGGCCGCTTCCCCGGCGTCAACGACAACGCCTTCGGCGACCTGCTGTTCTACGGCATGCTCGGCGTGGTGCTCGGCGGGCGCCTGGGCTACGTGCTGTTCTACGCGTTCCCCGACTTCCTCGCCGACCCGCTGTTCCTGCTGCGCATCAACGAGGGCGGCATGAGCTTCCATGGCGGCCTGCTCGGCGTGATGGTGGCGACGTGGCTGTGGTCGCGCAGCCGGCGCCTGCGTTTCTTCGACACCCTGGACTTCGTCGCGCCGCTGGTGCCCGCGGGCCTGGGCTTCGGCCGCCTGGGCAACTACATCGGCGGCGAACTGTGGGGCAAGCCGACCGGTGCCGGCTGGGGCGTGGTGTTTCCGCGCAGCGACCTGCGGTCCGCTACAGCAACCTGCCGCTGGAAGAGTTGCAGACGCTGCACGCGGGCGGCCTGCTCGACGCCTTCGCGCGCCATCCTTCACAGCTGTACCAGGCCTTCCTCGAGGGCCTGCTGATGATGGTGCGTGCTGCTTTGGTTCTCGCGCCGGCCGCGGCCGCGCTACGCGGTCTCCGGGCTGTTCGCGCTGCTGTACGGCTGTTCCGCTTCGCTGGTGGAGTTCGTGCGCGAACCCGACGCGCACATCGGGTTACCTCGCCTTCGGCTGGCTGACCATGGGTCAGTTGCTGTCGCTGCCGCTGATCGCGGTCGGCCTGCTGCTGCTGTGGCTGTCGCGGCGCGCGCCGGTGGCGAGCGCACCGGCGCCGCTGTCGCCGGCCGCGGGCCGCTGAGGGGCCCGGCATGCAGGCCTACCTCGAGCTGTTGCGGCAAGTGCTCGAGCAGGGCGCGCTCAAGGCCGATCGCACCGGCACCGGCACGCATTCGGTGTTCGGCCGCCAGCTGCGTTTCGACCTGCGCGCCGGCTTCCCGCTGGTGACCACCAAGAAGCTGCACCTGCGCTCGATCGTGCACGAGCTGCTGTGGTTCCTGCGCGGCGACACCAACGTGCGCTACCTGCAGGAAAACAAGGTCGGCATCTGGGACGAATGGGCCGATGCCAACGGCGACCTCGGGCCGGTGTACGGCAAGCAGTGGCGGCGCTGGAGCGGGCCGGACGGCACCGAGATCGACCAGATCAAGCTGGGTGGTGGAGGAGATCCGCCGCAATCCGGATTCGCGCCGCCTCATCGTCAGCGCCTGGAATGTTGCCGACCTGGACAAGATGGCGCTGATGCCCTGCCACGCGCTGTTCCAGTTCTACGTCGCCGACGGCCGCCTGAGCTGCCAGTTGTACCAGCGCTCGGCCGACATCTTCCTGGGCGTGCCCTTCAACATCGCCAGCTATGCCCTGCTCACGCACATGGTCGCGCAGGTAACGGGCCTGGGCGTGGGCGATTTCGTGCATACGCTTCGGCGATTTGCACTTGTACTCGAACCATGTCGAGCAGGCGCGCGAACAACTGGCGCGCACGCCGCTGCCGGCGCCGCGCCTGGAACTCGATCCGGGCATCACCGACCTGTTCGATTTCCGCTTCGAACATGTCGCCATCCGCGACTACCAGGCGCACGCGGCGATCCGCGCGCCGGTCGCCGTCTGAAACCAGCCAAGGACCCGTCATGCGCGCACTGCTACGCCACTCGTTCGCCAGCTTCGCCTGCATCGCACTGCTGGGCGTCGGCGGTTGTTCCCTGTTCCGCGGCAAGCCCGATCCGTCGCCCGCGCCGGTCGCCGCCGAGCCCGCGCCGGCCAGCGCCGGCGAGGCCGCTGCCGCGCTGGGCCTGGCGCCGGCGACGCTGTCGCCCGACGCCGAAGCGCTGCGTGCCGCCACCACCGTGGTGACCGATTTCTACGACATGCGCCAGGTGCTCGGCCGCACCGGCCTGCCGGATGCGGAGGAGATGAAGGCCTACCGCGCCTTCCTCTGCCCGACGCTGGCCAACGCCATGGACGAGGCGCGCGAGCGCCAGCAGGCGTACGCGGCGGCCCACCCGGACGACAAGCCGCCGCTGGCTGACGGCGACCTGTTCAGCAGCCTGTTCGAAGGGCCGGAAGTGGTCACCGCCGCCGGCACCGAAGTGGATGGCGCCGGTGCGCGGGTAACGCTGGCGATGCGCCTGGGCGACGGCGATGGCGCCACCCGCTGGAAGGACAAGGTGCTGCTCTCGCGCTACGAGGACGTGTGGTGCATCGCCGACGTCGAGTTCGGCGGCGACTGGCCCTTCGCCAACAAGGGCCGCCTGAGCGAAAGCCTGGCGAAGCCGTTCTGAACCAGGGCGGTGCCGGCGACATCGCGCTGGTGTGCGCGCTCGACCGCGCGCGCGCGATCGGTCGCGGTGGCGAATTGCCCTGGCACCTGCCGGACGACCTGCGCCGCTTCAAGGCGCTCACGCTTGGCCATCCACTGTTGATGGGACGCAAGACCGCGCAGGCGCTCGGCCGCGCCCTGCCGAAGCGGCGCAACCTGGTGCTCACGCGCAGCGGCAGCGTGCCCTTCGCCGGCATGGAAGCGGTGGCGAGCCTGCAGCAGGCGCGCACGCTGGCCGGTGCGGCCACGCTCATGGTCATCGGCGGCGGCGAGGTGTTTGCACTGGCATTGCCGGTGGCCGCGCGCATGCACCTGACCTTCGTGGACACCGAGGTCG
Organism: uncultured Gammaproteobacteria bacterium; assembly: GCA_963707625.1. Lineage (GTDB taxonomy): Bacteria > Pseudomonadota > Gammaproteobacteria > Xanthomonadales > Xanthomonadaceae > Arenimonas. Next base: position 41,869 of record CAVPQV010000008.1, on the reverse strand, counting down.
CGAATGCGGACGCGTGGTTCCCGGAGTTCGACGCCGCGCAGTGGCGCATCGTCGCGCGCGCAACCCATGCCGCGGATGCTCGCCACGCCTTCGCCTTCGAAGACGTGGACTACGAGCGCATGGATGCGCGAGTGCCGCGTTAGCAGGACGCGGTAGCGGCCGAGCGCATGGATGCGCGAGTGCCGCGTTAGCAGGACGCGGTAGCGGCCGAGCGCATGGATGCGCGAGTGCCGCGCTAGCAGGACGCGGTAGCGGCCGAGCGAAGGGGCAGTCGCGGCTGAGCCGCTCCTACCCGGCGCGGCGCAGTTCGCTGGCGGGAACTTCGCGCCCGGGTACCTGGTGCAGGCGCAACTCCGGGCCGAGCTCGAGCGCGGTGAGCTTGCCGCCCCACACTGCGCCGGTGTCGATCGCGTAGATCGCCCAGGCCCATGAACAGGCCGAGCGTGGACCAGTGCCCGCACACCACCGGCAACTCGCGCGGTGCGTGCCCGGGCACGTCGAACCACGGATACAGGCCGGGCTTCTGCGTGCCCGGACGGCCCTTTTCCTCGAAGCCGATGCGCCCGCCCGGCGTGCAGTAGCGCATGCGCGTGAACACGTTGACGATGGCGCGGAAGCGGTCCGGCCCGGCGAGCTTGGGATTCCACGAGCGGCTTGTCGCCGTACATGTTCTTGAGCAGCTTGCGGAAGCCATCGCCGCGCAGTTGCTCTTCGACTTCCTGCGCGCGCGCCTCGGCGATGCGGATGCTCCACTTCGGCGCCAGGCCGGCGTGCACCATGGCGAAGCCGAGCTCGCGATCCACGTGCAGCAGCTTCTGCTGCCGCAGCCAGTCCACCAGCAGGTCGCGGTCGGGGGCGAACAGCACGCGCCGCAGGTCCGGATTGACCTTGGCCTGGTCGGCCTCGCTACGCTGGGCGATGGCCAGCAGCGACAGGTCATGGTTGCCCAGCACCACCGTCGCTGTGCGCGGACAGCGAGTGCACCAGGCGCAGCGTTTCCAGCGACTGCCCGCCGCGGTTGACCAGGTCGCCGCAGAACCACAGGCGATCCTTGGCCGGGTCGAAGCGCAGGCGTTCCAGCAGGCGTTGCAGCGCGTCGTGGCAGCCCTGGATATCGCCGATGGCGAAGGTCGCCATCAGTGCAGCGTCCGCGGTACCGACAACGCGAACGGCGCGATGTCGGCATCGAAACGGGTGCCGTCATCGGCCAGCATCTGGTAGCTGCCCTGCATGACGCCGCTGCCGGTTTCCAGCACCGCGCCGGAGGTGTACTCGAATTCCTCGCCCGGTCGCAGCCAGGGCTGCTCGCCGACCACGCCTTCGCCGCGTACCTCCACCACCTTGCCGTTGTCGTCGGTGATCAGCCAGTGCCGGCTGAGCAGGCGCGCGGGCACGCTGCCGGAATTGTGGATGCGGATGGTGTAGGCGAACACGAAGCGGCCGTCCTCGGGCACCGACTGCTCGGGCAGGAAGTGGCTGTGGACCTCGACGTCGATGCCGTGCGTAAGTTCGCTCATGCCGACATGTTAGCGAATGTCGCCGCGCGCAGCCGCGGCGGCCAGCTGGTTGGACAGATTGATGAACCCGGCCACGTCCACCTGTTCCGCGCGCAATTCCGGGCGCACGCCGGCGGCGGCGATCGCCTCGGCGTCGCAGACGGTCATCAGCGCGTTGCGCAGGGTCTTGCGGCGCTGGCCGAAGGCCTCGCGCACCACGCGCTCGAACAGCACCGGATCGGCGATGCCAACCTCCGCCGCGGGCCTGGGCAGCAGCCGCACCACCGAGGAGTCCACCTTCGGCGGCGGCCGGAACGCCGCCGGCGGCACGTCGAACAGCGGCTCGACGCCGGCACAGCGCCTGCAGCATCACGCTCAGGCGGCCGTACACCTTGCTGCCGGGGCCGGCCGCCATGCGGTCCACCACTTCCTTCTGCAGCATGAAGTGCATGTCGCACGATTGCCGTCGGCATGCTCGAGCGCGTGGAACAGGATCGGCGTGGAGATGTTGTAGGGCAGGTTGCCGACCAGGCGGATGCGTTCGTCGCCGGCCAGCTTGCCGAAGTCCACCTGCAGCACGTCCTTGTGGATGATGGTGAGGTCGCCCTGGCCCTCCGCGGAGATTGCCAGCGGCGTGATCAGGTCGCGGTCGAACTCGATCACGGTGAGCGCGTGGTGCCGCTGCAGCAGCGGCAGGGTGATCGCGCCCTGGCCGGGACCGATCTCGACCAGGCGCTCGCCAGGGCGCGGGTCGATCGCCAGCAGGATCTGCGTCGATCACGCCGCGGTCGGCGAGGAAGTGTTGGCCGAGTTGCTTCTTCGGCGGCGCCTTGAAGTGGCTCATGCGGGCACGCGCCGCGCGGCGAGCTGCAAGCACAGGGCGGTGGCGGCGCGCAGGCTGGAGGCATCCGCCAGGCCGCGGCCGGCCAGCGACAGCGCGGTGCCATGGTCCACGGCCACGCGCGGGTAGGGCAGGCCCAGGCTGATGTTCACCGCCTGCTCGAAGCCCGCGTGCTTGAGCACCGGCAGGCCCTGGTCGTGGTACATCGCCAGCACCGCATCGCAGCCGCGCAGCGCCTGCGGCAGGAAGGCGGTGTCGGCGGGCAGCGGCCCCGACAGCTGCATGCCTTCGGCGCGCAGCGCATTGCAGCACCGGGGTGATCACCTCGATCTCTTCGCGGCCGAGCATGCCCGTCTTCGCCGGCATGCGGGTTCAGGCCCAGCACCGCGATGCGCGGCGTCGCGATGCCGAACTCGCCGCGCAGCGCCGCGTGCAGGATGCGCAGGCAGCGCTCGAGCGAGCCGCGCGTGATGGCGTCCGGCACCGCCCGCAGCGGCAGGTGGGTGGTCGCGAGCGCGACCCGCAGGGTTGGACTCGCCAGCATCATCACCACCTCGGCACCGGCCTGTGCGGCCAGCAACTCGGTGGTGCCGGAGTAGGCGATGCCACCGGCGTTGATGCTCGCCTTGTGCACCGGCCCGGTGACCACGCCGTCGAAGCCGCCGTCGAGGCAGCCACGCCCGGCTTCGAGCAGGCACTCGATGACGAAGCCGGCGTTGGCCGGGTCCGCGTGGCCGAACCGGACCGGCGCCGGTTGCCGCCGCGCCAGCACCGCCAGCTCACCTGCGCCCGCGGCTTCGCCGGGAGCGCGCAGGCGCAGTGGCAAGCCGAGGGCGCTGGCTGCGGCCAGCAGGGTGTCGGGGTCGGCGATCGCCAGCAACTCGCCCGCCTGCTCGCCCTGGGCGAGGCGCACGCACAGCTCGGGGCCGACGCCCCCGGGCTCGCCCGGTACCAGGGCCAGCCGGGGACGCATCAGCGCCTCACGCGCCGGCGAGTCGGGTTTCGACGTAGGCCTCGGAACGGACCTGGCGCAGGAAGCGCTCGAAGGCTTCGTCCGACTTGCGCTGGCCGATGATCTCGCGCGCCTGCAGGCGGCGGTTCTCGTCGGTCACGTCCTGCTCGCGCGAGCCCAGGCGCTTGAGGAAATGGAAACCGACCTCGCTCTGGAACACCGGCGAGATTTCGCCGTCGGCCAGCGCGGTGATCTGCGCGCGCACCGCGCTGCCCCAGGCGTCGGCCCCGAACCAGCCCATGTCGCCGCCCTTGGCGCGCGTCTGGGTGTCGTCGGAGCTTTCCTTGGCGACCTTGGCGAAATCCTCACCCGCGACGATGCGCGCGCGCATCGCCTCGGCCTTCTGCCGCGCCTGCTCGACGCCCACCACTTCGGTGATTGCCACCATCACGTCCTGCGCGTGGTACTGCGTCACCTGCTGCGCGGCGGCCTGGCGGGTTTCCACCAGTTGCACGATCTGGAAACCGCCCGAGCCGCGGATCACCTCGGTCATCTCGCCCGGCTTGAGGGCGGCGAGGATGGTGGCGAAGGCCGGCGGCACCGACTCCAGCGTGCGCCAGCCGATCTCACCGCCGTCGAGCGCGTTTTGCGCCTGCGAATAGCGGATCGCCGCCGAGCGGAAATCGATCTGGCCGCTGGCGATCTCGGCGCGGATGCCGTCGATCTTCGCCTTGGCGGCGGCGATCTGCTCCGGGGTGGCGCCTTCGGCGACGTTGATCACCAGGTTGGCGACGTGCACTTCCGGCGCGCCGACCGGGCGCGTCGCGAGCAGCTGGTCGACCTCGGCCTCGCTGATCTGCACCGAGCTTTGCACGTAGCGCTGGCGCAGCCGCTGCACCGTCACCTCGTCGCGCAGGTTGGCCTGGAACTCCGCGAAGCTCAGGCCATCGGCGGACAGGCGCGAGCGCAGCTGCTCGACCGACAGGTTGTTCTGCTGCGCGACCTGGGCGACCGCGCTCTGCAGTTCCTGGTCCGAGATGCGGATGCCCGATTCCTCGGCGCGGGCAACCTGCAGGCGCACCAGGATCAGGCGCTCCAGCACCTGCTTCTCGAGCACGTCGCGCGGCGGCAGCTGGGCACTCTGGTTGCTGGCGTACTGGGCGGTGATGTTGGCGATCGCGCGGTCGAGTTCGCTGCGCAGGATCACGCTTTCGTTCACCACCGCGACGATGCTGTCGACGTTGCCGGCGGGAAGACCCTGCGCCTGCACGGGCAGGGCGGGAAGGCCGGCGAGGACGGCGGCGAGCAGGGCGGGAAGGATCGATTTCATCGGGTCGGGCACTCGGTTGTGCGCCATTGGGCGCAGGCGGTCAACGGGTATAGCCAAGGATAGCATTGTCGAGCAGGCGGGCCGTGTCGCGCCCGAAGCTGCCCAGGCCGTTCAATTCGATCTCCACATAGAGGCCGAAGTTCTGGCGGCTGTCGAAACTGCGGATGTACTGGCGGCCGAGCACGCGCACCGCCACGCAGCAGCTCTTCCATTCCAGCCCGCCCAGTGCCTCGATGGTCTGGTTGTCGTACAACGAATAGTTCCAGCGGCCGTACAGGTTCCAGTTGCGGTTCATCGGTATGACAAAGCTGAGGTCGGTTTGTTCCAGCGCCGGCAGCGCCGCCGGGCGGCGGTAGCGGTAGGCGGCGTTCACGATCGTGCCGCCCTTCAGGCGCAGCTGGGTGTGGACCGAGGACAGGTCGGTGCGGCTGCCTTCCGGGTCCCACTGGTGGGTCAGGCCCAGGCTCCACCGGTCCGACAGGGACAAGCCCAGGGTGGCGATCCAGGCGCTGCCGTCGCCGGCGGGGAAGCTGTCGGCTTCCAGCAGGCGCACCTGTGGCGTGTCGAAGTAATGGATGCGGCCGATGCCCGCGCTCAGGCGTTCGCTGCCGTCATCGGCGCGCAGCAGGCGCGTGGTCAGCGCCAGCGCCACCTGGTTGGCGTCGGACTGGCGGTCGGCGCCACCGAAACGGTTGTCGCGGAACAGCGAGTTCCAGCCGAAGGTCAGTTCACGGGTGTCGAACACGGGCAGGTCCACCTGGTCGCGGTAGGGCACGCGCAGGTAGTACAGGCGCGGCTCCAGGGTCTGCACGTAGTCGGCGCCGTGCCAGTCGAAGTTGCGTTCGAAGTAGGCGCCCGCATCGAGGCTGAGGATCGGCAGGCTGCGGGTCACGTTCTCCGGCGCCCCGGCGTTCACCGGCGTGCCCTCGAGCGAGCCGTAGCGGGTGTAGCGCCAGGCCAGTTGCGGCGTCACGTACCAGGCCGCGCCGCCGAAACGCAGCCGCAGCCAGGGCCGCAGGTCCACGCGGCTGCCGCTGTCGTAGCGGATCAGGTTGGCCGGATTGAGCGGATCCAGTGCATCGTGGTCGAAGCGCACCGACTCGAACTCCAGGCCCGCTTCCACCCAGCGCGACAGCGGCCGCGCGGCGGACGCCTGCAGGCGCGGCAGCCGGCGGTAGGGCTCGTCGCCGTCCTGCAGCAGCGGGCTGGCGATCTGCCAGGACTCGGCCGTCAGGCTCGCCGACCAGTAGCGGCCGCGGCCGTAGAAACCGATGTCGCTGCCGAGCAGGGAGATCGAGGTCGCATCGATGCCGTCGCCGAAGTCGCCGAAGTAGAAGCGGTCGCTGACGTTGTTCAGGTGCGTGCTGAAGTACCAGTGGCGGCTCAGCGTGGTGTAGTTCTCGAGGCTGGTGAAGCTGCGGTCGCTGTTGGTCAGGTCGTCATCCGGCAGCCACGAGCCGTTGAACTCGCCGCGCGAGCGCGCGGTCAGCCAGCGCATCTCGCCGCCGAGCATCAGGCCGCGCTTGGACAGCCAGCGCGGCGTGATCGTGGCGTCGTAATTCGGCGCGAGGTTGAGGTAGATCGGCGCCTTCAGGTCGAGGCCGTTGCGGTCGTCGCGGCCGATGGTCGGCGCCAGCAAGCCGGTGCGGCGTTCGTTGGTGGTGGGAAAGCTGAGCACCGGCAGCCACAGCACCGGCACCTTGCCCAGGCGCAGGGTGACGTTGCGCGCGACGCCGGTCTTGGTCTGGTCGTTGACCGAAATGCTGCCGGCGGCGAATTCCCATTCGCGCTGGCCGGGCGGGCAGGTCGAATAGGTGGCCCCGGTCAGGGTTCCGATCGGACCCTGCATTTCCGCCAGTTCGGCGCTGCCGTTGCCGGTCTCGTCGTTGAACTGGTACACGACCTTGCGCAGCGTGAGCTTGTCCTGCTTCTGGTCACCGCTCGCCGACTCGGCGGTCAGGCGCACCGCGCCGTCCTGGTAGCGCACCGTACCCTCGGTCTGGAACTGCTCGCTCTCGTGCGTGAAGGTGATCTTGTCGGCGCTCATGAACTGGTCGCCGTGCACCAGCTTCACGTTGCCGCTGAAGATGGTGCGCTCGGCTTCCTTGACATCCAGCGCGTCGGCCTCGATGTCGGTCGGCGCGTTCGCGCGCTCCGCGCCGGCCGCATCCAGCTCCGCGAACAGGGGCAGCGTCGACGGCGCGCGGCACAGCAGCCAGTTCGCCTTCGGCGCTTCCTGGGCGTGCACGGCGGCGGAAACGGCGAGGCACAGCGGCAACAGTCGCAGGGCGGTTCGGCGCACCTGGGCTTCCTTCGGACACGATGGCCGCCATTCTAGCGCGAGCCACCCGGGCTCAGGCGGCGTCGCGCAGCCCCGAAAGCCAGGCCACGCTGCACTCGCGCAGCGCCTCGAGGCTGTAACCACCCTCGAGCAGCGACACCACCCGGCCGCCGGCGCTGGCCCGGGACAACTGCGCGATTTCCCGGCCGAGCCAGCGGTAGTCCTCCGCCTCGGCCTGCATCTGCGCCAGCGGGTCGAGGCGATGCGCGTCGAAGCCGGCGGACACCAGCACCAGCTCCGGCGCGAAGGCCGCGGCCGCCGGCAGCAGGGTCTCGCGCCAGACCGCGCGCAGCGCCGCGCCGCCGCTCATCGGCGGCAGCGGCGCGTTGCGGATGTTGCCCACGCCGGTCTCGTCGGCGGCGCCGGTGCCCGGGTACAGCGGCGACTGGTGCGAGCTCAGGAACAGCACGCGCGGCTCGCGCGCGAAGATGTCCTGGCTGCCGTTGCCGTGGTGGACGTCGAAGTCGAGGATCGCCACCCGCTGCAGGCCATGCGCGGCCAGGGCATGCGCCGCCGCCACCGCGACGGCGTTGAACAGGCAAAAGCCCATCGCGGTGTCCGCGGTCGCGTGGTGGCCCGGCGGCCGCACCGCGCAGAAGGCCATCTGCAACTCGCCGCCGAGCACCGCGTCCACCGCTGCGACCGCGGCGCCGGCGGCACGCAGCGCCGCCTGCGGCGAGTCCGGCGACATCAGGGTGTCGGGGTCGAGGCGCAGCGACTCGCCGATCTCGCTGTCGAGCACCTGCGCGATCAGCGCCGGCGAATGCACGCGCGCCAGCTGCTCGCGCGTGGCCAGCGGCGCCTCGGCCCATTGCAGCGCGGGCAGGCGCGCGCGCAGGGCGTCGGTGACCGCCAGCAGCCGCGCCGGCCGTTCCGCGTGGCCGGCCCCGGGGTCGTGCAGCAGGCAGGCAGGGTGGGTATAGACGCGCACGCTCAGCCCTGGCGGCGTTCGTGGTTCCAGAGCGTCTCGCCGTGGCCGCTGGCGCGCGCCAGCACGCGGGCGAGCACGAACAGCAGGTCGGACAGGCGGTTCAGGTAACGCACCGCCTCCGGTCGCACCGCGTCGTGCCGCGACAGCGTCACCACTTCGCGTTCGGCGCGCCGGCACACCGTGCGCGCGAGATGGCAATGCGCGGCGGCCAGGCCGCCGCCGGGCAGGATGAAATCCTTCAGCGGCGGCAGGTCGGCGTTGCAGCGGTCGAGCTGTTGCTCGAGGCGCTCGATGTCGGCGTCGAAGATCGCCGCGTGGCCGGGGATGCACAGTTCGCCGCCGAGGTCGAAGAGCTGGTGCTGCACGCCGACCAGCAGGGCGCGCACGTCCTCGGGCAGCTCGCTTGCGAGCACCAGCCCGATCGCGGAGTTGGCCTCGTCCACCGTGCCGTAGGCGCACACCCGCGCCGAATCCTTCGACACGCGCGAGCCGTCGCCCAGGCCGGTGCTGCCGTCGTCGCCGGTGCGCGTGTAGATCTTCGACAGGCGGTTGCCCATCGTGCCGGCCTCAGGCGGTCTGTGCGACCAGCGCGGGATGGCGCCGGCGCAGCCAGGCCATGGCGCCGAACAGCAGCGCCGAATAGCACAGCGTGCCGAGCACGGTGTACTTGAGGAAGGGCAGGCCGGCGATGTAGGCCGCCATCAGCCCGCCCGCATCCTGGGCGTACATCGGCGAGCCGAGCCAGGTGCCGAAGTTGGTCACCAGGAAGAACAGCCCCGAACCCAGCAGCGAGTAAGTGCCGACGCGCAACGCCGAGACGCGGCCGCGCAGGCCGAAGCCGAGCAGCGCGGTCAGCGCGATGCAGGCGTACACCAGCAGGAAGCTCAGGCTGAAGAAGTAGCTGGAATACACGCCGCCATTGACCAGCCCGAGCGCGATGTCGGAGAGCAGCATCGCCGCCAGCGGCACCCAGATCGCGGCCGAGCGCTGCGCGAACCAGGCCGCCCCGAACAACGCGATCGCCTCCACCGGCGAGAAATTGGGCGGGTGCGGCAGCAGGCGCGACAGCGCCGCGAGCACGATCATGCCGCTGACCAGCAGCGGGCCGGAAACGAGGGACTTGGACGGGGCGCGGTTCATTCAGCGGTTCCGGGGTGGTCGTACGAAGGGGCCGTTTGGGACTGCATCGGCAGGCAGCTAGGATAGCGCATGGACGACTTCGACATCCTCATCCTCGGCGGCGGCCTGGTCGGCTGCAGCCTGGCCTGCGCGCTGGAAGGACAGGGCCTGCGCATCGGCCTGCTGGAGGCGAGCGTGCCGGCGCCGATGCCTCCAGGCTTCGACGAGCGCCGCCTCGCCCTTGCCGCCGCGAGCCTGAACGCGCTGGATGCGCTCGGCGTGCTGCGCGAACTGGCGGTGGCGCCCGCGCCCTTGCGCCGCATCCATGTCAGCCGCGCCGGTGATTTCGGCAGCGTGCGCCTTCAGGCCGCGGATTCGGGCCGTGAGGCCTTCGGCGGCGTGGTCTCCGCGCGCGAGCTCGGGCTGGCGCTGGAGCGGCGCGTCGCGGCGCTGGCCGACACGCGCGTGTTGCGCCCCTGCACGGTCACCGCGATCGAGTGCGACGGCGCGCAGGCCGGCGTTGCCGCGATGCGCGACGGCGCGGACTCGCGGCTGCGCGCGCGGCTGCTGGTCGCTGCCGACGGCACCCGCTCCTTCGCGCGCTCGGCGCTCGGCATCGGCAGCGAAGAATACGACTACGGCCAGACCCTGTTCGTGTGCGCGCTGTCCACCGACCGCGCCGCGGACGGCACCGCCTTCGAGCGCTTCAGCGCCCAGGGCCCGCTCGCGCTACTGCCGATGGGGCGGCGACTACGGCGCGATCTGCGCGGTCGCGAGCGCGGATGCGGCGCGCATCGCGGCGCTGGACGACGCCGCCTTCGGCGCCTATTTCCAGCAGCGCTTCGGCTGGCGCGCCGGACGCGTCGAGCGCGTGGGCCGGCGCAGCGCGCATGCGATCGTGCGCGTGCTGGCCGAGCGCACGACCGCGGCGCGCGCCGTGCTGGTCGGCAATGCGGCGCAGACCATCCACCCGGTGGGCGCGCAGGGCTTCAACCTCGGCCTGCGCGACGCGTTGACGCTGGCCGAACTGGTCGGCGCGGGTGGCGATCCGGGCGCACCGGCGTTGCTGGCCGAGTATGTGCACGCGCGGTGCGAGGACCGCGAGCGCACGCTGGCTTTCAGCGACGGGCTCGCGCGACTGACCGCGAACCCGTCCGAGCCGCTGCGCGCGCTGCGTTCGCTCGGCCTGCTCGCGCTCGGCAACCTGCCCGGACTGTCGGCGCCGCTGGCGGCCGGCGCGATGGGCTTCCGCGGCCGCGTGCCCGCGCTGGCGCGGGGGCAGCACTAGATGCGCGGCGCGGGTGGCCGCGACCCGCTCGACGCCATCGTGGTCGGCGCCGGCGTGGTTGGCGCGAGCGCCGCGCTGGCGCTGGCGCGCGAGGGATTGCGCGTGGCGCTGGTCGAAGCGCAGGCGCCGCCGCCATGGCGCGCCGAGGCGCCCGACCTGCGCGTCTACGCGCTGGCGCCGGATGCGCGCGCGCTGTTCGAATCGCTGGCCGCCTGGCCGGCGATCGCCGCGGCGCGCGCGCACCCGTATCGGCGCATGCGCGTGTGGGACGCGGCCGGCGGCGCGGAGCTGGACTTCGATGCCGATGTGCTCGGCCAGCCCTGCCTGGGCCACATCGTCGAGCACGGCCTGCTGGTGGACCGGCTGTGGGCGGCGCTGGCGCGCGAGCCGGGTGTCGAGCTGCATTGCCCGGATTCGCTGGAGGCGCTGGCGCAGGACGGGGATGGCGTCGAGGCCACGCTCGCGGGTGGCCGCCGCCTGCGCGCGCAATTGTTGTTCGGCGCCGACGGCGCGCACTCGCGCGTGCGCACGCTCGCCGGTTTCGCCTGGCGCGGCCAGTCCTGCGGGCAGCGCGCGCTGGTGGCCTACGTGCAGACGCAGGCCGCGCACGAGGACACCTGCTGGCAGCGCTTCCTGCCCACCGGGCCGCTGGCCTTCCTGCCCTGCGCCGACGGCCGCAGTTCGATCGTCTGGACGCTGCCGGAAGCCGAGGCCGAGCGCGTACTGGCGCTCGCTGATGCTGGCTTCCTCTCCGAACTCACGCGCGCCTTCGACGCGCGCCTGGGCGAGGTTCTTGCGGCGTCGCCGCGGCGGGGTTTTCCGCTCTCGCGCTACCTGGCAGAGCCGATGCAGGCTGGCCGGATCGCGCTGCTGGGTGATGCCGCGCATGTCGTGCATCCGCTCGCCGGCCAGGGCGTGAACCTGGGCTTGCGCGACGTGGCGGCGCTCGCCGAAGCACTGCGCACAGCGCGCGCCGCCGGGCGCTCGCTGGCAGGCACGCGCCTGCAGCGCTGGGCACGCGCGCGCGAAAGCGAAAACGCCTTCGCCGCGCACGCCTTCGACGCGATCAATCGCGGCTTTTCCAACGACGCGGTGCTGTCGACGCTGCTGCGCGGCCCGCTGCTCGGGATCGCCAACCTGCCGCCGCTGTCGCGCCTGCTGTGGCGGCGCGCCGCCGGCTTCTGAAACGCGCCTAGGCGGGCGGGGCGAGGAACTCGCGCGGCGACAGGCCGCCGTCGCCGTTGCGGTCCTGGCGGCGGAACTGCGCGGCCAGTTGCGCGTGCAGCTGCGCCAGGCTCAGGCGCGGCGCGCCAGGCACCAGTTGCTCGCCTTCGTCAACCACGCCGTCGCGGTTGCGGTCCATCCGCCGGAAGGCGTAGCTGAAGCGCTCCTGGTACTCGGCCAGGGAAATGCGCCCGTCGCCATCGAGGTCGACGATGGCGAAATAGGAGGCGCCGGACTGCGCGCAGGCGAGCGCCGGCAGGCAGGCGCCGGCGAACAGCGCGAGCATTCGCGAACGCAGAGCGTTCACAGGTCGCGCTCGCGGGCGGCGGGATCAGTGGCGAACACGGTCACCTCCTCGCGGTCATGGTAGAGCTGCCTTGCGCGCACCACCAGCGGCCGTCCGGCTTTGGCCTCGAAGGCCGCCAGGCAATCGCGCGTTTCGTCCCAGCGCTTCTTCATCGGCAGCTTGAGGTTGAACATCGCGTGCTTGCACCAGCCATTGGCGAACCATTCGGCCATCAGCGCGGTGACCTTGCGCGGCGACTCGACCATGTCGCAGACCATCCAGTCCTGGGCCTTCACCGGCTTCCAGCCGAAACCGTCGGCGCGCACATGCTCGACCAGGCCGGTGTCCAGCGCCGCTTCGGCCATCGGGCCGTTGTCCACTGCCACCACGCGCATGTTGCGCTTGGCCAGCACCCAGCTCCAGCCGCCCGGCGCCGCACCCAGGTCGGTGGCGCGCATGCCCGGCTGGATCAGGCGCTCGCGTTCGGCCTCGCTGAGCAGGGTGAGGAACGCCTCTTCGAGTTTCAGCGCCGAACGGCTCGGCGCTTCCGCCGATTGCCGCAGGCGCGGCACGCCCATCGGCCAGGGCGAGCTGTCGGCGATCGCACCGCTCCCCAGCAGCAGCTCGTCGCCGGCGAGGAAGCACACGTGCAGGCGCGGCAGCCGCGCGTCCTCTTTCTCGGTGAGCAGGCCGCGCTTGCGCAAGGCCGGGCGCAGCGCGTTGCCGAAGGCGCGTGCAAGACCGGCCAGTTGCCGCGCCTCGTCGGAATCGGGGTGCTCGACCACCAGTTCGCCATGGCGGCCACCACCGCCGAGCGCATCGAAGATTGGCGCGATGCGGTCCTTGGGGTCGAGGCCGCGCAGGTGCGCGAGCAGGCGCAATTTCTGCCGCGCGAACACCAGCGTGGCGAAAGGCAGCGCCTGGCTCGCGGCGAGGCCGTCCACGCCGAGGAATTCCACCAGGCCGCTGCCGCGCTGCGTGCGCGCATGCCCGTGCAGTTCGGCCGCGGCGGCGCGCTCGCTCAGCTCCGCGGCCAGCTCGGGCTCGAAGCCCGGGCGGCAGTAGGCGAACAGGCCCTCGCCGTCGGTCGCGGCTTCCGCCGCGGGCTCAGTAGACGAGGCCACTGGCGCCGTACTCGCGCAACACGTCGCGCGCGTGGTCCCGCATCAGTCCCTGCTGCACGGCGATGCCGCGCCGCTCCAGCTCGCCCGGCCAGTCGGCCGGCAAGGGGCCTTCGTCGAAGCCCGCCAGTTCCTGCACGTCGTTGGCGCTGGCGCCGATCAGCAGCTCGTCGATGCCGGCCCACAGTACTGCCCCGAAGCACATGGCGCAGGGTTGCGAGGAGGCGGCGAGGGTGATGCGGGAACCGCCGACGTTGAGGCGGTAGGCCTGCGTGCGCTGCTGGCTGGTGGCGAGCGCGAGGATTTCCGCGTGCGCCGCCGAGCACTGCGCGGGCACGACGCGGTTGACGCCGACGCCGAGCAGGCGGCCGTCGCGGCTGAATACCGCCGCGCCGAAGGGACCGCCGGTGCGCTGCTGCACGTTCAGGCGCGACAGGTCGATCGCCAGCGCGATGCGACTGGCGGCGTCCGGATACAGGCGCGCGGCATCGACCTCCTCGTGCACCCAGGAAGGCAGCGTGAGGTGCACCTGCGCGTACAGCATCAGCGCGCGTTCCCGCCGCCGGCGCGCGCGCCGCTCACGCGCCCGCCGCCTTCGCCCAGCTGTCGCGCAGGGTGACGGTGCGGTTGAACACCGGCGCGCCCGGCGCGTGGTCGCGGCGGTCGGCGACGAAATAGCCCAGGCGCTCGAACTGCAGGTTCTGCTCCGGCGCGGCGACCGCCGCGGCCGGCTCGATCCAGCCGCGCACCATGCGCACCGATTCGGGATTGAGGTGGTCGCGGTAGCCCTTGCCATCCGCGTCGTCGTCCGGGTTCGGCACCTTGAACAGGCGGTCGTACAGGCGCACTTCCGCCGCCACCGCGTGCCTGGCGCTGACCCAGTGGATGGTGCCCTTGACCTTGCGGTCGGCGCCCGGCAAGCCGGCGCGCGTGGTCGGGTCCAGCGTGCAGTGCAGCGCGACCACGCGCTCGCCGTCCTTCATCGACGCGCTCGCAGCGCACGATGCCGACGCCGCGCAGGCGCACTTCGCCGCCAGGCACCAGGCGATGGAAGCCTTTCACCGGTGACTTCCATGAAATCCTCGCGCTCGATCCACAGCGTCGCCCGAGAACGGCACCTCGCGCGTGCCGAAGGACGCGTCTTTCGGATGGTTCGGGAACGACAGGGTCTCTTGGTGGCCGGCGTCGAGGTTGTCGATCACCAGCTTCAGCGGCTCGACCACCGCCATGCGCCGCGGCGCGCGCGCGTCCAGGTCCTCGCGGATGCAGCCTTCGAGGATGGAGAAATCGATCATCGAGTTCTGACCTTGGTGATGCCGACGCGGTCGGCCAGCAGGCGCAGCGAGGCCGGGCGTGCAGCCGCGCCGGCGCAGCCCCTGCAGGGTCGGCATGCGCGGGTCGTCCCAGCCGGCGACCAGGCCTTCGCTCACCAGCGCCATCAGCTTGCGCTTGCTCATCACCGTGTAGTTGATGTTCAGGCGCGAGAACTCGATCTGCCGCGGCTTGCTCACCGGCGTGGCCAGGCCCGCCGCGGGCAAGGTCTGCCACAACTGCGGGTTTGCCTGCAGGTCGATGTTGTCGACGCACCAGTCGTACAGCGGCCGGTGGTCCTCGAACTCCAGCGTGCACAGCGAATGGGTGATGCCCTCGACCGCGTCGGAGATGCAGTGCGCGTAGTCGTACATCGGATAGATGGGCCACGCGTCGCCGGTGTTCTGGTGCGCGACGTGGCGGATGCGGTAGATGGCCGGGTCGCGCAGGTTGATGTTGCCGCTGGCCATGTCGATCTTCGCGCGCAGGGTGCGCGCGCCGTCCGCGAACTCGCCCGCGCGCATGCGCCGGAACAGGTCCAGGTTCTCGGCCACCGGGCGCTCTCTGAAGGGAGAGTTCCGACCAGGTGTGGTCAGGGTCCCGCGAAACTCGCGCACCTCGTCAGCTGTAAGGTCGCAAACGTAGGCCTTGTCGTCCTCGATCAGCTTGAGCGCGCTGCGGTAGAACACCTCGAAGTAGTCGGAGGCGTGGCGCAGCTCGGCGTACTCGAAGCCCAGCCAGCGCACGTCGTCCTTGATCGCCTCGACGTACTCCAGGTCCTCCTTGCTCGGATTGGTGTCGTCGAAGCGCAGGTTGCAGGCGCCGCCGAACTCGGCGGCGACGCCGAAGTTCAGGCAGATGCTCTTGGCGTGGCCGATATGCAGGTAGCCGTTGGGCTCGGGCGGGAAGCGCGTGCGGATGAAGCCATGCTTGCCCGAGGCCAGGTCCTCGCGGACGATCTGGCGGATGAAGTCCTGCTTGTCCGGGGTCGCCGGCCGGTCGGCCGGCGTGGGGGCGTTGCTGTCGTTCATTCGGCGCGCGAGGCAGTGGGAACGCGCAGTTTACCCGAGCGTGCGACCGGCGATGGGAGGCGAGCGGGATTTGCGGCAAACTGGCGATCGGTCCTGGCGGGGTTGGGGATGAAGTCGAGGCTGTTGCTTCTATGCGCGTTGCTGCTCACGCTGGCCGCGCCGATGGCCGGCGACGCCGCGGTGCCGCGCCAGCGCGCCGCCGGCGAGCTGGCGATGCTGGCCGACCTGCGCGTGGCCACGCTGGTGGCCGACGACAAGGTCCAGTTGCCGGAAATCCTCAGCGGCCGCGCCCGCGTCGGCTTCGACCCGGTGCTGCGCCGCGGCCTGGGGATGGTCGCCGACCCCGAGCGCACGCTGTGGGTGCGGGTGCGCGCCGACCTGCCTGCGGGCACGGGCGAGCATTTCCTCGTCATCCCGCGCCAGGCAATCGAGCGCATCCGCGTCTATCGCGCCAACGCGCCCCTGCTGCCCATCGCCGAGTCCGGCCTGCGTCGCCAGGGCGTGGAGCGCTGGCCGGATGCCTTCGTGCTGCCGATGCCCGGCGATGCCCGCGGCGGCGACAGCAACGGCGGCGACACTGTTTTCCTGGCGATCAAGGCGCGCGGCCTGCTCAACCTGCAGGTGGAACTGCTCGACGCAGGACTGGTGCAGGCGCGCACCGCGCAGGCACGCCGCAGCTACCTGCTGCTGTACGGCTCGCTGTTGCTGATCGGCGTGCTGGCAGTGGTCCGCCGCTGGACCGGCGGCGAGCCCGGCTATCTCCTGGCGCAGGCAGCCTTCGCGACCCTGGCCGCCGCGATGGTGGATGCCTTCCACCTGCAGTTCACCATCGGTGGCATCCCGCTGGCGGCGCGGCCAAACCTGCCGGCGGCGTTATGGATACTCGCCGGCGCGGCGCTGATGCGCGCGACGCAGCAATACGCCGGGCACGAGAAGAACACCCCGGCCTTCGCCTTCGCACTCGAGCGCGCCTCGTGGGGCGTGGCGGCGCTGGCGATCGCGGCGCTGTTCGTGCCCGCGGCGTGGCTGCCGCAACTGCAGGTGGCCGGCCTGGTGATCCTGGGGTTGGTGGCACTGCTGTGCTGCGGCTCGCTGTTCCTCGACCCGCGCCACTGGCGCTGGACACCGATCCTGGCCTGGCTGGGCGTGCTGGTGGCACTGGCGGCGATCCCGCTCGCCTTCGCGCAGCTGCTGCCGCAGTCGCTGCTGGTGCGGCGCGGCTTCCAGCTGCTGCTGGCGCTGCTGCTCGCCAGCTACCTGCTGCTGCCCTGGCTGCGCCGCGCGCTGCGCGAGCGCGCCAGGCTCAAGCGCGCGGTGGTGGTCGAGCCGAGCGCCGAAGAAAAGATCGCCGAGGCGCGCGAGTGGCTGATGAGCAGCCTGGAGGCGGGCATGCAGAGCGCCGCCGAGGCCGACATGGAGTGGATCGCCTACCGGCGCCTGATGGCGGGGCTGAAACCGGTGCTGCCGCAGACCGCAGCGGCGGTGATTGCGATGAACTACCACAACGAGGACCTGATGCTGGTGGAGCCGGCCGCGGCGGAGGAGCGTTTCCGCATGCTGCTGTCGCAGCGCGCCTCGCTGCTGAAGAACCTCAGCCGCTCGCTGGCGCCGCAGCAGATCGTGCTCGATTTCGACGGCCCCGAGGGGCCGCTCGACCACGTCATGCTGGCGATCATCCCGCTACCGATCGACCGGCCGGGCTGGGGCGCGCTGGTGATCGAGCGCGCCAAGGATGCGAACTACAGCGAGGCGGAACTCGACCTGTGCACGGAGTTCGCCGCGCTCGCGACCACCGCCGCCGACGAGGCGGCGGAAGCGATGCAGCAGCGGCACGTGCAGGAAATCGACGCCGACTCCGGCGCCTACCGCGCCGCGCAGTTCGACCTGCACCTGGGCCGCGCGCTGGATGCCTCGATCAAGAAGCGCAAGCCGGTGGCGGTGATGCGCGTGGCCATCGACGGCTTCGAGCAGTTGCCGGTGGAGGCCGCGCCGTCGCTCGCCCGCGCCGTTGCCGACACCATCCGCGAGGAAATCGATTTCGGCGAGACGATCGTGCGGCGCACGGCGGATGAGTTCACCGTGTTCGTGGTCGGGCGCGCGGCCGGCGAGGTGCGCGCGCTGGGCGAGCGCATCTGCAACGAGATGCGCCGCCACCCGCTGCCCGGCTCGGACGGACCGCTCACCGTCAGCGTCGGCGTCGCGCAGATGCTGCCGGGCGAGCGCTCGCCGCAGCTCACCCTGGAGCGCTCGGCCAAGGCGCTGGCCAAGGCACGCTCCTATGGCGGCAACCAGGCGCAGATGGTGTCGGGGTCCGGTCCTTGAGCGCGCCAGCGCTTTGCCTGGTCATCGGCAACAAGAACTATTCCTCCTGGTCGCTGCGTCCCTGGCTGCTGCTGCGACATTTCGGCCTGGACTTCGAGGAGGTCGTGTTGCCGCTCGACACGCCGGAGTATTACCGGCGAATCCCGGAATATTCGCCGACCGGCCGGGTGCCGGTACTGATGGCCGGCGACGAAACCGTCTGGGATTCGCTGGCGATCTGCGAGGTTGCCAACGAGCGCTGGCTGGGCGATCGCGGCTGGCCGCGCGAGCCACGGGCACGCGCCGCCGCCCGCAGCGCCAGTGCGGAAATGCACGCGGGCTTCGCCGCGCTGCGCAAGCAGCTGCCGATGGATTGTCGGCGCCAGCCGGGTGCGCGGCACTGGGACGAGGAGGCGGAACGCGACATCGCGCGCATCCAGCAGCTGTGGCGGCAGTTGCGCGAGGCGCACGGCGACGGCGAAGGCTTCCTGTGCGGCGACTTCGGCATCGTCGACGCCATGTTCGCGCCGGTGTGCCTGCGTTTCCGCGGCTACGGCCCGGCGCTCGACCGCAATGCGCAGCGCTACCTGGAGGCCATGTTCGCGCTGCCGGCGCTGCAGGCCTGGATCGCCGCCGCACTGGCCGAGCCGCCGCGCGACAGCGTCTAGTCGGTGCGCACGGCGCACACCAGCACCAGCTCGCAGGCGCCCGCGCCAACGTCGTCGCGGCGCATCGAACTTTGCCAGTGCCAGCCGTCGTCGGCGTCGATGCGCAGCAGCCAGCCATCGATGCGCACCAGCTGCCCCGGGCGCACACGCCCCAGCGCGCTGGCCACGGCGGCGTCCGCGGGCACCATGTGCATGTTGGCGCTGTTGCGCGCGATCAGCTCCGGCGCCAGTGGCGGGCCGCCGCCGCTCCAGCCGTAGCGGTACCAGCGCCCGCCCTGGCGCACGTCCAGCGCCTCGGCCAGGCCGGGCGCCGACATCGGGCCCCAGCCCAGCGCCAGGTCGGTGGGCGAGTAGCCGGATTCGCGGCCGAAGTGGTAATCCTCGCGCGAAAGTACGCGCGCGCCGACGCTGAAGGCGGCCAGCGGCGTCAGCATTGCGTCGGTGGTGCGGAAGGGCGCCGCCGATTGCCGCGTCTGCACCGCCTCACCAATCGGACCGGGCACCTGCAGTACGCGGCAGGCGTTGCTGGCGCCGCCGCCTCCGCCGCCAGCAGCCGGAACCGAAGTCGAGCCATCGCGCGCCACCCACCACAGCAGTGCGGCGAGCAACAGCAGTATCGCGAGCAGCCAGCGTGGCATCGCTCAGCCGGCCCGCGCCGGTCGGCGCATGCGAGCGGCGGGCGCCTTCTTTTTCGCCGCCGCGGCCGGCCTGCCCGCAGGCGCACGCAGCAGGCCGGGCGGCAGCGCGCGCAATTCCTGCGCCACCTGCTGCAGGAACGCGGACATCGCGGTGCTGCGCCGCCAGACCATCGCCAGCCGCCGCATCGGCGCAGGCTCCCGGAACGGGATCAGCCGGATGTTTCCCGACGCCGGCACCGGCGGCTTCACCGCCAGCATCGGCAGCAGGGTGACGCCCACGCCGGCCGCGACCATCTGCCGCAGGGTTTCCAGGCTGGTGGCGCGGAAGCCCTCCTTCTCGCCCGCGCCGGCGAGCGAACACACTTCCAGGGCCTGGTCGCGCAGGCAGTGCCCGTCTTCCAGCAGCAGCAGATGCTCGTCAGCGAGCGCGGCCAGGCTCAGTTCGCTGCGCCCGGCCAGCGCATGCCCGGCCGGGACCGCGAGCATGAAGGGCTCCTCGAACAGCGGCTCGCAGTGCAGCCAGTCCTCGTGCAGCGGCAAGGCCAGCACCGCGGCGTCGAGTCGACCGGCGCGCAGCATCGCCAGCAGCCCTTCGGTCTTCTCCTCCACCAGCAGCAGTTCCAGGCGCGGGAAACGCGCGCGCAGCTTCGGCACCACGTGCGGCAGCAGGTACGGGCCCAGGGTGGGGAACATGCCCAGGCGCACGCTGCCGGCTTCGGGATCGGTGGTGCGGCGGGCGGTCTCGCGCATCTGCGCCACCTCCGCCAGTACGCGGCGCGCACGTTCGACGATGTCGACGCCCGCCGGCGTCAGCATCACCTGGCGCGGCGCGCGTTCAACCAGGGCGACGCCCAGTTCCTCCTCCAGCTTGCGCACCTGGGTGGACAGGGTGGGCTGGCTGACGTGGCAGGCCTCGGCGGCGCGGCCGAAGTGCCGCAGTTCGGCGAGGGCAACCAGGTAGTGCAGGTCGCGCAGGTTCATGCCATATACATAACCTATCGGTATGATAATTACAATCATATTTACATATGACGTCGCAGGCCCCATGCTTGCCGGCTGGCGTCTTTGCGACGCCGACCCCCGCGACAAATCCCAGCTACATACACGCAAGGAGCGATGCATGCTTTCCGTTGGCGACCAGTTTCCCCAGTTCAAGCTCAAGGCCACCGTGTCCACCAACCTGGACCAGGCTTTCACCGAGATCGACAACAACACCTACGCCGGCAAGTGGCTGTGCGTGTTCTTCTACCCGAAGGACTTCACCTTCGTCTGCCCGACCGAGATCAGCGGCTTCGGCGCGGTGAACCAGCAGTTCCTCGACCGCGACTGCCAGATCCTCGCCGGCAGCACCGATTCCGAGTTCGTGCACCACGCCTGGCGCACGCACCACAAGGACCTCAACACGCTGCCCTTCCCGATGCTGGCCGACATCAAGCGCGAGCTGACCTCGGCGCTGGGCATCCTCGACAAGGAAGAGGGCGTGGCGCAGCGCGCGACTTTCCTGGTGGACCCGCAGGGCATCATCCGTTTCGTCTACGTCACCGACCTGTCGGTGGGGCGCAACCCGCAGGAAGTGCTGCGCGTGCTCGACGCGCTGCAGACCGACGAGCTTTGCCCCTGCAACTGGAAGCAGGGCGAAGAGACCTTGAAGGCCGCCTGATGAGCCTCGATGCGCTGCGGGCGCAGTTGCCCGCATACGCCAAGGACCTGCGCCTCAACCTCGAGAGCGTGCTCTCCGAGGCCGGGGCTCAGGGCCTCGAGCCGCGCCAGGCGCGCGCGGTCGCGCTCGCCTCGGCGATCGCCTCCCGGCATGCCGCCACCGTCTCCGCGATGGAGACGGCGGCGGCCGAGCTGCTGTCGCCCGAGGAGATCGCCGGCGTGCGCGCGGCGGCGGCGATGATGGCAATGAACAACATCTACTACCGCTTCACGCATTCGGTGGAGAGCCGCGACTATGCAAGCCTGCGCACCGGGCTGCGCATGAACGTGATGGCCAGCCCCGGCATCGACAAGGCCAGCTTCGAGCTGTGCTCGATGGCGGTGTCGGCGATCAACGGCTGCGGCGCGTGCATGGACTCGCACGAGAAGGTGGTGCGCCAGCATGGCGTCAGCGCCCAGGGCGTGCAGTCGGCGATGAAGATCGCGGCGGTGGTGCACGCGGTCGCGGTCACGCTCGAACAGGCCTGAGCGGCTATTCCTTGGGCGGCGTCGCCGGTGCCGGCGGTGTCGCCATGGCGGCGGCGATCGTCGCCGCCTCGCCGCCCTGCAGCCAGTCCATGGTCGCCTCCAGCGCCGGCGAAAAGCGCGGCGAGCGGAAGCCATTGACCAGGGCGACATGCCCGGTGCGCGGGAACAGCTGCAGGAGCACCGGCACGCCCGCGCTGCGCAGGCGCTGCGCGAGCCCGATGCTGTTGCTGCGCCAGACCCGGCGATCGCTTTGCCCGTGCATGAGCAGGAAGGGCGGCTCGTCGCCGTCCACGAAATTCACCGGTTGCGTTTCCGGCCAGCGCGCCGGGTCCGGGAAGACCTGCCGCACCTTGTACTCGCGGATGGGCAGGAAATCGTAGGCGCCGGCCAGGCCGATGACGCTGCGGAAGTCGCGCGGGCGCAGGCCCACGCGCGCGAGGTAGCGCGCATCGGTGGCCAGCAGCGCGGCCATGTGCGCGCCGGCCGAGTGGCCCATCAGGTGCACTTGCTGCGGATCGCCGCCGAGTTCGGCGGCATGCCATTTCGCCCAGGCGGCGGCCGCAGCCGCGTCCTCCATGAAGGCCGGGAAGGGATGCGCCGGCGCCTTGCGATAGTCGGGCACCAGCACCAGCACGCCGCGCCGCGCCAGCGCCTCGCCGACGAAGCGGTAGTAGCCGCGCTCGCCGTCGCGCCAGGTGCCGCCATAGAAGAACACCACCACCGGCGCGGGCGCAGGCGCGGCGCGCGGGAGGTAAGCGTCCAGCGACAGCCGCTGGCGCGCGTCGTACTCGATCGCGCGCACTGCTCCTGCCGGCACGGCGTAGTTGATGGCGCGGAAGTACAGCGGCTGCACGCTGGAGCAGGCGCAGAGCAGGACGAGCAGCAGGACGAAGGGCAGCCGGATCATGGCGCTATCATCGCGCGGGATGAAGCCGGAAAGCAGCCAGGACAGCGAGTCGGGGAAAGTGGCCACGCTGCTGGCGCGGGCCGTGGCTGCGATCGGCGGCGTGGATGCGCGCGCGCAGGCCGAACTGCTGCTGGCCGATGCCCTGGACCGGCCGCGCGCCTGGCTGTACGCGCACGGCGACGAGACGGTGGCAGCGGCCGCGATCGCGCGCTTCCTTGCGCTGGTGCAGCGCTGCGCGCGCGGCGAACCGGTGGCCTACCTGCTTGGGCGGCGCGAGTTCTGGTCGCTGGAACTGGAGGTCGGCCCCGACACCCTGGTGCCCCGTCCGGAAACGGAATTGCTGGTCGAGCTCGCGCTGGAACGGCTGCCCGCCGATGGCTCACCGCGCGTGCTCGACCTGGGCACCGGCAGCGGCGCGATCGCACTCGCGATCGCGCATGAGCGGCCGCGGGCGGAGGTGACCGCCGTGGACGCCAGCGCGCCAGCGCTCGCGATCGCGCGACGCAATGCCGCGCGGCTGGGACTGCAGCGCGTGCGCCTGCTGCGTAGCGACTGGTTTTCCGCCGTGCGCGACGAATGCTTCGAGCTGGTGGTTTCCAATCCGCCCTATCTCGCCGACGACGACCCGCACCTGCTGCAGGGCGCCTTGCCCTTCGAGCCACGCATGGCGCTGAGTTCGGGACCGGAGGGACTGGAGGCCCTGCGGCGCATCTGCGCCGATGCGCCGGCACGGCTGGCGCGCGGCGGCTGGCTGCTGTTCGAGCATGGTTGCGCGCAGGGCGAAGCGGCACGCGGCCTGCTGCTGGAGTCGGGCTTCGGATCGGTGGCGACCTGGCGCGACCTGGAGGATCGCGAACGCGCCAGCGGCGGGCGCCGTCCCTGAGCGCGCGCTACCTGTTCTGCCGGCGCCCCAGCGGGATCTCGACGCCGACCCCGGGCTTGCCCGCGACGTCGAAGCGCACGCGCTTGCCGTTGGGCTCGTCCCAGATCTTCTGCGAAACCCGGTTGCACATGTCGCGGTAGCTGCGGTTGAGATCGCGGAAGGCGTTGCCGCGCTTTTCGAACTTCAGGCGCAGCGCGCCTTGCGGACGCTCGTCCTCGAGGCCCGGCGCGGATGCCGCCAGCACGCTGTTCAAGGCCTGCTCGCGCAGGGCCTGCAGTCGCGGAGCCGGATGCAGGCCGCCATCGGCGCCGGCACCTGCCCGCGGACCGGCACGAAGGCCTGGCGCCCGGCGCAGCGGCGCATCGGCCGACGGTGCCGTCCGCAAATGCTCCACGCCGGCGGCGCGCGGGGACGGCGCGGCGTATCCGAGCTGCAAGGGTCGCGCCGCCGCAGCCGTGGCCTGGCCCGAAGCCAGTGCCAGCAGCAGTGCCAGCGTCGCGGTTGTGCCCTTGGCCATCATGGCGAAATGCGCTCGATTCGCGCCGCTCGGCGCTCGTCGCCATTCACGCACAAGGCGATGACGCAGACAAGACACGAAGGCTGAACGGGCCGCGAAATTCAGTCCGCGGCAGGGCGCCGGTTCAGCTGGCGGCGCGCGCCGCGCCGGTGCCCAGCCCGGGCCAGCGCGCCAGCACCGCCGCGCGCACGCCGGCCGCGTCAAGGCCGGCCTGCGCGAGCAGGTCCTCGCGGCTGGCGTGGTCGAGGTAGGCGTCGGGCAGGCCCAGGTGCAGCATCGGCACTTCCATGCCCTCGGCGGCGAGCAGTTCGGCGACGCCGCTACCGGCGCCGCCCATGATCGCGTTGTCCTCGAGCGTCACCAGCCCATCGTGGCCGCGCGCCAGCTCCAGCAGCAGTTCGCGATCGAGCGGCTTGACGAAACGCATGTTGACGCAGCTCAGCCCAAGCTCGGCCGCGACCGCTTCTGCCGCCGGCAGCAGCGCGCCGAAGGCGAGCAGGGCGACCTGCGCGCCGCGCCGGCGCAGCTCGCGCCTTGCCGATCGGCAGCGTGTCGAGCGTCGGCTGCACCGCCACGCCCGGTCCGCTGCCGCGCGGATAGCGCACCGCGGCGGGGCCCGGGTGGCGGTAGCCGGTGCTGAGCATCTGCCGGCACTCGTTCTCGTCGGCCGGCGCCATCACCAGCATGTTCGGGAATGCAGCGCAGGTAGCTGAGGTCGAAGCTGCCGGCATGGGTGGCGCCATCCGGCCCGACCACGCCGCCGCGGTCGATCGCGAACAGCACGTCGAGGTCCTGCAGGGCGACGTCGTGGATCAGCTGGTCGTAGGCGCGCTGCAGGAAGGTGGAATAGATCGCCACCACCGGCTTCGCGCCCTCGCAGGCCATGCCGGCGGCGAGCGTGACCGCGTGCTGCTCGGCAATGGCGATGTCGAAGTAGCGCGCGGGATGCTCCTGCGAGAAGCGCACCAGGCCGGAGCCTTCGCGCATCGCCGGGGTGATGCCCATCAGTGCCTCGTCGGCCGCCGCCATGTCGCACAGCCAGTCGCCGAATACCTGGGTGTAGGTGGGCTTGGCCGACGCCGCCCTTCTTGACCACGCCGACCGCCGGATCGAAGGGGCTGACTGCGTGATATTCGATCTGATCGCCCTCGGCGAGCTCGTAAGCCCTTGCCCTTGGTGGTGATCACGTGCAGCAGCTGCGGGCCCTTGAGTCCCTGCAGCGTCTTCAGCGCCTTCAGCAGCGCCGGCAGGTCGTGCCCGTCGATCGGCCCGGTGTAGTGGAAGCCCATTTCCTCGAACAGCGTCGAGGGCACCAGCATGCCCTTCCAGTGCTCCTCCCAGCGGCGCACGAAGCGCGCCGCGGGATTGTTGCGCTTGTCGCCGAGCAGCTTCTTGCCGCCCTCGCGCACCGCGTTCATCGTCTGCGAGCTCGATCAGCCGGCCGAGCATCTTGGTCAGGCCGCCGACGTTCTCGGAGATCGACATGCGGTTGTCGTTGAGGATCACCAGCAGGTTCGGCTCCGGGTCCATGCCGCCGGCATGGTTGAGCGCCTCGTAGGCCATGCCCGCGGTCATGGCGCCGTCGCCGATCACCGCCACCACGCGGCGCGGATCGCCGCTGGCGCTGCAGCGCCACCGCCATGCCCAGCGCGGCGGAAATCGAGGTGGAGGAATGGCCGACGCCGAAGGTGTCGTAGTCGCTTTCCTCGCGGCGCGGGAAGGGCGCGACGCCGTCCCTGCTGCTTGACGGTGTGGATGGTGTCGCGGCGGCCGGTCAGGATCTTGTGCGGATAGCACTGGTGGCCGACGTCCCAGACCAGGCGGTCGGCCGGCGTTTCGTACAGGTAGTGCAGTGCGACGGTCAGCTCGATCACGCCCAGGCCGGCGCCGAAATGGCCGCCGACCGTGCTCACGGTGTCCACCAGGTAGCTGCGCAGTTCCTGCGCGATCGCGGGCAGCTCGGCCTCGGGGAAAGCCCGCAGGTCCGTCGGCGTGGCAATGCGCGACAGGCGCGGGTAGCGCTGCGAATCGATCATGCGTTCAGGCCGGGCGTGGCTTCGCCAGCAGCGCGACCGCGCGCGGCAGGTCGGGGCCGGTGCCAGTGACGCCCTCGACCACCACCGCGCCGCTGACCAGGCCGGCGTTGACGAAATCCACCACGTCCGCTTCCGGGACGCCGGCCTGCTCGGCGATTTCGCGCACCAGCGCCGGACCCTTCATCATCACCGTGGCCAGGCGGAAGTGCTTGGGATACTCGCGCTCGATCTGCGGCCACTTGGTCAGCACGAACTTCTTGGTGGCCGCGTGGCCCGGCAGCAGGTTGCCCTTGCCCAGGGTCAGGCCGCACAGCCACAGCAGGCGCATGTAGGGTTGGGCGCCGCCGCCGGCGGCCTTGATGCCCTCGAACTCGCCGGCGGTGATCGCCTCCAGCTGGTTTTCGCGGATCACCGCCTCGATGTAGGGCAGCAGCGGCTTCAGCGTTGCCGAGCCGGCGTAGGTCTGCGTGGCGGGATCCAGTGCCAGCACCGGCGCGCCGGGCGAATGCAGCTTCACCGGGCCCCCCAGCATGTTCGCAGGCAGGTAATCGGAGATGCGCGGCTCGTGCGGGACCGCGTTGATCGCGGCCATCTGGCCCGTGGTCATCGCCGCCAGGTAGTCGTTGGCGTGGCCGGCGCGTGCCGGCTCGGCCTCGACCGGTGGCATCGCCTGCTGCTGGCCGGTCGTGCGCGGCATCGCCTGCTGCTGCCCCGTTGTGCGCGCCATCGCCGCCTGCTGCAGGATGGTCGCGGGGGCGGCCACCTGCGGTGCGGTGGTGTGCGCGGCGCTCTCGCCGGAAGTTCCAGGTGCGGCGGGCGTGGACGTGGGCGCGGGCGCCGCCTTCGCAGGCATGCCGGCCCCGAGTTGCGCCAGCAGCGCGCGCAGTCCTTCCGCGGAGAGCGGGCTGCGGACGAGGAAGTCGGTCTCGCAACGGTCGCCGGCGGTCAGCCCGACCGTGGTCTTGCCGCTGTCGCGCGCCTTCAGCCAGGTCATGTGCCCGTACATGGAGTCCATGTCGATCACCAGCACCTTCGCCTCGCCTTCGGGCGCCAGCTCGAAGCGTGCGCCGGTCTCCGCGTTGGCCTGCGCGAACAACTGCTGCGCCTTGGCCAGGTCGTCGCGGGAAAATCCGGTGAAGCACAGGGTGGCGTTGGGCATCGGCTCGGGTCTCCAGGGCGCGGCAGGCGCGTGAATGTCCCAGTTTACCGCCGATGCGGGGCGAGGAAAGCGCGCCGGGGGCCGCGCCTCAGGCCTCGGTCCGGGCGCGCTTGGGCAGGTGGTGCTTCAGGAAGGCCATCTGGTCGGCGAGGATGTGCCGGTTGGACAGGATCAGGTGCTCGACCCAGCTGGGCCGGAACGGCACCGCGAGCAGGGGCATGCCGGCCTGCTGCGGGGTGCGCCCGCCTTTGCGCGAATTGCAGTGGAAACAGGCGCAAACCACGTTTTCCCAGGTATCGCGGCCACCCCGGGAGATGGGCACCACGTGGTCGCGCGTCAGCGAATGGCGGCCGTATTCCTTGCCGCAATACATGCACAGCGAGCCGTCGCGCGCGAACAGCGCGGTGTTGGTGAGCGCGGGCGAGGGGTCGAGCGCGCGCGGGTGCGCATGGCTGCGGGCGGCGATGATCGGGTGCAGCACGATCGCGCTCTGCAGCCCGGTCCGGCGGCAGGTACCGCCGTGGACGGTCAGGCAGGGCTCGCCCATGGTCCAGGCCACGGCGCCGCGCACATACAGGCAAACCGCGTCCTGCCAGTGCATCCAGTCGAGGATGCGGCCGTGGGCGTCGAGGGAGAGCATGCGCGGGACGGCTGGCCCCTGGACGAACAATTCGGCGGCGGATGCCTGTCCTGCCGGGGGGCCATCTTTCCCGGCGCCCACCAGCGACAGTCGCGGCAGGGGCTTGCTCACTTCCCGAGCATAGTGCCGCGATGCATGCGCGCGCAACGGGCACAACAAGGCACTGGGATAGAATCCGCGGGACTGCAACGGAGCCGCACCATGCGCCAGCTGTATCCCGAGATCGAGCCTTTCGACAGCGGCATGCTCGAGGTGGATGGCCGCCACCGGCTCTACTACGAGCAGTGCGGCAACCCGCACGGCAAGCCGGTGGTGATCCTGCACGGCGGCCCGGGCGCGGGCTGCGGCGCGAAAATGCGCCGTTTCCACGATCCGGCGCGCTACCGCATCGTGCTGTTCGACCAGCGCGGCGCGGGACGCTCGACGCCGCATGCCGACCTCGTGGACAACAGCACCTGGGACCTGGTCGCCGACATCGAGCGGCTGCGTGCGAAGCTGGACATCGAGCGCTGGCAGGTATTCGGCGGCAGTTGGGGCTCGACCCTGGCGCTGGCCTATGCCGAGGCGCATCCGCGGCGGGTGGCCGAACTGGTGCTGCGCGGCATCTTCATGTTGCGCCGCTGGGAACTGGAATGGTTCTACCAGGAAGGAACCAGCCGCCTGTTCCCGGATGCCTGGGAGCAGTTCCTCGCGGCGATCCCGGACGTGGAGCGCGGCGACCTGGTCTCCGCCTACCACCGCCGGCTGACCTCCAGCGACGAAGCCACGCGCCTGGCGGCGGCGCGCGCCTGGTCGGTGTGGGAGGCCTCCACCAGCCTGCTGCAACCGGACGAGGCTTTCATCGAGGGCCACCGCGACCCGCACTTTGCCCTGAGCTTCGCGCGCATCGAGAGCCACTATTTCGTGCACGGCGGTTTCTTCGACGTCGAAGGGCAACTGCTGCGCGACGCGCACCGGCTGCAAGGCATCCCGGGCGTGATCGTGCACGGCCGCTACGACGTGGTCTGCCCGCTGCAGAATGCCTGGGACCTGCACAAGGCCTGGCCGGGCGCCAGGCTGGTGATCTCGCCCAACTCCGGCCATTCGGCCTTCGAGCCGGAGAACACCGCGGCGCTGGTCGAAGCCACCGATTCCTTCCGCTAACGAGTCTTCAACCTGCGGGAGAGCCGTCGGGGTTGCGATCGAGCATCCACAGTCCCGCCCAGACCTTCGCGTCGATCGAGTAGCCCTCCGCCATCCGGGCCGCGAGCCAGGCGGGCGCTGCGTCGACATCCACTTCGTGCACCAGGATCTGCTCGGATTCGTCTCCGCCGCCCGCGTGCACGCGCTGCAGGGCGCTCGCGCGCACGAAGGCCATGCGCTCGGTGCTCATGCCGGCACTGCTCGGGCCGGTCATCAGGTGCTCCAGCCGGCCCGCGCGCCAGCCGGTCTCCTCCAGCAGCTCGCGCTCGGCCGCAAGCAGGAGGGACTCGCCGGCCTCGACATCGCCGACCAGGCCGGCCGGCAGCTCGATCGCCTTGCACTGGATCGGCACCCGCATCTGCTCCACGAACAGCAACTTCCGCTCCGGCGTCGCCGCCACGATCACCACCGACACGCCCTCGCCGTTGGTGCGCTCGACGTACTCCCAGCGCCCGCGCCGCATCATGCGCAGCCACTTGCCTTGCCAGGCGACCTCCGGCATGCCGTCGCGCTCGCAACTCATGCCGGCGCCCCCAGGCCGCAGGCGGACTGCAGGCGGCGCCGGGTCATCGGGCCGAAGCGCAGCCGCTCGACCAGTGCTTCGAGCGCGACGGTATCGGCCGGCGCGCGCTGACCGTGGCCGAAATCCTCTGGCAGCGGTGCGTCACAGGCGATCGTGGCCAGGCGCCGCGACAGCAGCGCCAGCTCGCGGTGCTCCTGCAGGCGCGCGGCATGGGCCGCGCTGCCGCGCAGGCGCAGGTAGGGCACTTCCGCCAGCCGCTCCAGCAGCGCATCCAGCGAACCGAAATGCTCGAGCAGGCCGGCCGCGGTCTTGGCGCCGATGCCCGGCACGCCGGGGATGTTGTCGATGGCGTCGCCGGTCAGGCCGAGGTAATCGGCGACCTGGTGCGCGTGCACGCCGTAGCGGGCCTTGACCCCGTGCATGTTCCAGCGCTCGTTGCGCGCGTAATCCCACTGCTCGTCGTCTCCCGCGAGCAGTTGCGCCAGGTCCTTGTCGCCGGACAGGATCAGGCCGCGGTGACCGCTTCGGCGCAGCACCTGCAGGGCGCTGCCGATCAGGTCGTCGGCCTCGTAGTTTTCGTCCGCCAGCACGGTGAAGCCGAGCGCGCGGCAGACCTGCTGGCAATAGGCGAACTGCCGCTTCAACTGCTCGGGCGCCGGCTCGCGGTTGGCCTTGTACGCCGGGTAGAAGCTGTTGCGGAAATTGCTTTCCAGCGCCGCATCGAAGGCGAACAGCATGCGCGCCGGGCGGTGCTTCTCGATCAGCTCGAGCACGAAGCGGGTGAATCCGTGCACGGCATTGACCGGCCAGTCCTCGACGTCGTGGAACTCGTCCGGCAGCGAGTGCCAGGCGCGGAACACGTACATGCTCGCGTCCACCAGGAACACCTCGGGCGCGCGCACGCTCACGCCCGCAGTTCGCCGAGCAGCGACATGGCGTCCGGGCGCTCGCGTTCCGGCGCGCGCTCCGGCGCGGTGCCGACGTGGATGAAGCCAAGCATGCGCTCGTTCCCGGCCAGGCCAAGCTGCGCGCACACCGCCGGATCGTAGGCGGGCCAGCCGGTGAGCCATTGCGCGCCGAAGCCGAGCGCGTCCGCGGCCAGCAGCAACTGGAAGCACAAGGCGCCGCCGGACAGCAGCTGCTCCTGCTCCGGGACCTTGTGCCCTGCAGTCAATCGCGCCACCACCGCCAGCACCAGCGGCGCGTGGCTGAAACGCAGCCGGTCCTTCTCGACCAGCGCCGGCGCCGCTTCGGGATCCCGCTCCAGGCCGCGCGCGGCGACGAACTCGCCGAGCCGTTGGCGGGCGTCCCCGGCGATGGCGATGAAGCGCCAGGGCGCCAGCTTGCCGTGGTCGGGAACGCGCACGGCGCACTCAAGCATCGCGCGCAGCTGGGCGGCGTCGGGACCGGGCTGGCCGAGCAGTCGGGAGGGGGTGGAGCGGCGTTGCCGCAGCGCGCTCAGTGGATCCATGCCGGTACTCTAGCATCGGCCCGGCGCCTGACCGGCGTCACGATTCCGGTCTCCGCTTCCGACGTTTGGGTCGATCTGGTCGCTGAATCACATTATTCAGCAAAGATTGGGCATACTTTTACCCGCATACAAGACTCTAACCCCCCGAAGAGTTTTTCGAATGAGCCAGCCGCACTTTCCCGTCCAGGGCCGCTGGGTCTACCAGAACGACCCGGAGTTGTTCCACACCCTGCGCAAGCACACCCTGGGTTACCTGCAGAACACGCTTTCGCGGGTGCTCGGCAAGGCCGACGACTGGCTGTTCGACCTTGCGCAGAAGGACACCGCCAATGCCGGATCGCCGCCGGTCGACGCCATGCGCGTCCTGCGGCAGTCGCGCGCCTCGGTCGAGTCCGCCTTCAACCGACACTTCGAGGCCGATTTCGACTCCCTTCTGCAGCGCATTTCCAACGCCGGCAAGGGCGGCCAGGTGCTGAGCCTGCTCGAAGACGAGCAGCTGGAAGCCCAGCTGGCCTCGGAGGTACTGGTCGATGCGGTGACGCGCGCGCATGGCCCGGCCCTGGAGGCGGTGGAGAAGCGCTTCGCCTCCATGATTGGCGTGGTCGAGCTGAAGCAGGGCCAGAACCCGCTGTCGGCAACGACCATGGCCGAGGCCATGCAGAAGGCGCAGGGCGAGGTGTCCCTGCCGGACAACGTGCGTGTGGTCCTGTTCAAGATCTACGAGCGCGAGCTGGTCGCCAGTCTCGGCGAGCTGCTCACCGAGCTCAATGCGCGCATGAAGAACGCCGGCATCCTGCCGGAGCTTGGCAACCCGAAGCCGAACGAGGTCGAAGGGGTGAACCCTCCGGCCTACCAGTCGGCCGCCGCGGCGGCGGCGCAGCAGGCCGCGCACGCGGCCGCCGGGCCCGGCCAGCGCATCGAGTCGGCGGCCGCCGATGACCGCGCCACCTTCGACGCGCTGTGCCACCTGCTGCACAGCTGGCGCCCGCAATTCGGTGCGCCCGCCTTCCCGGGCGGCGGCCAGGCCAGCGCGCCGGATGGTTCGCCGCGCCGCCCGCTCGCCCTCAACGAGATGCTCTCGGTACTGTCCCTGCTGCAGCCGGCGGTGCCGCAGGCCGTGCACGAGGCGATGGGCAACGCCGACGCCTCGCTCTCGAAGCTGATGAAGAGCGAGATGCTGCAGAGCGCCGGTCGCATCGGCGTTTCACCCGACCGCGTCAACATGTCCACCGAGCACGAGGACGCGGTGGACCTGGTCGGCATGCTGTTCGACGTGCTGTTCGACGAGCGCGACTTCGAGGCGCAGTCGCGCACGCTGATCTCGCGCCTGGTGGTGCCCTACGTGAAGGCGGCGGTCATGGACCGGCGCATGTTCCAGTACAAGACGCACCCCGCGCGCCGGCTGCTGAATTCGCTCTCGGAAGCGGTGGAAGGCAACAAGGGCGAGGGTCCCCAGGAGCGCGAGCTGCTGCACAAGGCCGAGGAAACCGTTGACCGCCTGGTGGCGGAGTTCAACGAGGACATCGCGATCTTCGAGACGCTGGAGCAAGAGCTGCGCTCCTTCCTCGAGCAGCACAACCGCCGCATCGAGCTGGCTGAGCGCCGCGCCACCGAGTCGCAGCGCGGGCAGGAGCGCCTGGAGCAGGCGCGCGCGCTGGCCGCGGCCGAACTCGCGCGCCGCGTCGAGGGCCACGAGCTGCCGGTCGCCGTGTCCGAGTTCCTGTCGCGCAGCTGGTCGCACCACCTGTCCATGATCGCGTTGCGCGAGGGTCCGGACAGCGTCAACTGGAACGCCGCGCTGGCCGTCGCCGACACCCTGGTGGACCTGCTGCCGCGCGCGGGCAAGCCAACGCGCAGCGCCAACTCCGCGCTGCAGAACCTGCGCGAACCGATCGAGAACGTGCTCGCCAGCTCCGGTATCACCGGCGAGGCCGCGCATGAAACCATCCGCGGGATGGTCACCAGCCTGGAAGCGCTGGGTTCCCCGGTGGCCGCGGAAAAGCCGAAGGTGGTATCCGCCGCGCCGGCGGAGGCGCGCCCGGCCCTGGCCATCGTCTCGGACAAGGAAAAGCTGGACTACGACGAGGAAGACGTCGTTGCGCTGCGCGAACTGAAGATCGGCGTCTGGCTCGACCTGGCCGGCGATGACCGCAAGCTGCACCCGGCGAAGCTGTCCTGGGTCAGCCCGATCTCCTCGCGCCTGATGTTCGTCAACCGCCGCGGCGTGCGCATCCTGGTGGCCTCGGTGGAAGAGCTCGCGGCGATGAAGAAGCAGGGCACGCTGGTGCTGCGCGGGCAGGACCAGGTCTTCGACCAGGTCCTGCACCGCGTGATGGACCGCCTGCAGAACGACGTCGCCTGAGCCAGGCAGCGCTGCCGGCGTCCCCGCGGGGCGCCCGCATCCGGTAGCATCCTCCACGGACGGTCAGGTAGGGGATGCGTGCATGGCGGTTACCGTGGCCTTCGTGGCCGAGACCGCGCCCGGCGAACGCCGCGTGGCGCTGACTCCCGAAACCTGCAAGAAGCTGCTGGCCCGGCAGGCGCGCGTGCTGATCGAGCGCGGCGCTGGTGCGCGCGCCGGCTTCCCGGACGAGGCCTACGCGGGCGCGGAGCTCAGCGATGACCGCGCCGCCGCGATCCGCGCCGCTGACGTGCTGGTCTGCGTACAGCCGCCGCCGAACGCCGAACTTTCCGCACTGAAGGCCGGCACGGTGCTGATCGGCCTGCTGGCGCCGCAGGCGGACGCGGGCCGCGTGCCCGCACTGCAGGCCGCGCGCGCCACCGCCTTCTCGCTCGAGCGGCTGCCACGCACCACGCGCGCGCAGGCGATGGACGTGCTCAGCTCCCAGGCCGGCATGGCGGGCTACAAGGCGATGCTGATCGCCGCGCAGCTGGCGCCGCGCTTCTTCCCGATGCTGACCACCGCGGCCGGCACGATCCGGCCTTCGAAGGTGCTGGTGATCGGCGCCGGCGTCGCCGGGCTGCAGGCGATCGCGACCGCGCGCCGACTGGGCGCGCAGGTCGAAGGCTTCGACGTGCGCCCGGAAACGCGCGAGCAGATCGAATCGCTCGGCGCGAAATTCCTCGACCTTGGGGTCTCGGCGGCAGGCGAAGGCGGCTACGCCCGCGCCCTCACCGACGAAGAGCGCGCCGAGCAGCAGCGGCGCCTGGCCGAACACCTGCGCTCCGTCGACGTGGTGGTGACCACCGCGGCGATTCCCGGGCGCCCCGCCCCGAAGATCATCACTTCGGCCATGGTCGCCAAGCTCAAGCCCGGCAGCGTGCTGGTGGACCTGGCCGCAGAAACCGGCGGCAATTGCGAGGCCACGCGGCCCGGCGAGACGGTCGAGCTTGGCGGCGTCATCATCGCCGGCCCGCTCGACCTGGCCAGCATGGGCGCCCTGCACGCCAGCGAGATGTACGCGCGCAACGTCTACAACTTCCTGGCGCTGATGCTGCGCGAGGACGGGACGCTGGCGCTGGACTGGGAAGACGAGCTGCTCGCGAAGACCTGGCTGGCGCGTGAAGGGGAAGTGCCGGCGTGAATTCCTAGGGAGGCGCGGCCAGCCCTGGACCGCCGCGCCGCAGCCATTCGCGGCGCTGCTCCGGGGACATGTCGCGCCACAGCGCGCGCAGCCGCTGCTGTTCCTGTGGCGGCAGCCTGCGCAGGGCGCGCAGGCTCTCGCGCATGTCCTCGCGCTGCCGCGGCGACAGCGATGCGAAGTTGCGCGCGACCTTCGCGCAGGGCCTGCCGGCGTTCCGGCGGCACCTGCTGCCAGCGCTGCCAGCGCTCCAGGACGCGCGCGCGCTTGCCCGGCGGCATGCGATCCCAGCGCCGCTTCAGCAGCACCAGGTCGGCCTGCTGGCGCGGGCTGAGTTCGGCCCAGCTCGGCACGCCTTCCACGGCGGGCAGCGGCCGCGGCAGCATCGGTCGCGATTGTGCGGGCGCCGCGGCGGCCAGGCAGATCGCCAGCAGCAGGGCAGCGCGGATCACAGCCGCTGCTCCGGGGCATCGGCCGCCACTGGCGCCTCGGCGAGCCAGGCGTAGAGGTCGGCGTCGTCGTCCACCTCCGCGAGCACGACTTCCTCCTCCGGCGCCGCGGCCACGGGCGCGGGCTGCGGCTCCTTGCGCGGCAGCCACCAGGCCAGGCCCAGGACCAGCACGCCGGCCATGGCCAGCGCCGGTGCCCAGGCCAGGGCCGGAGAGCGCGCGCCCCGCGCCAGCGCCTCGCGCCGCGCCAGCCGCAGCCGCTTCGCCGCGGCCGCGTCCACGCCGCGCGCCGCGCGCTCGAACAATGCGCGCGCCTTGTCGTTACCGTCGTTTGCGTTCATCGCCAGTCCTCCAGTTGCGTTCGCAGCGCCTGCAGCGCCCGCGACAGATGCGTTTTCACCGAGCCCTCGGAACAGCCCATCGCCGCCGCGGTGTCGGCAACGTCCAGGCCCTGCAGTTCGCGCAGCAGGTAA
Source organism: uncultured Gammaproteobacteria bacterium (assembly GCA_963707625.1). Lineage (GTDB taxonomy): Bacteria > Pseudomonadota > Gammaproteobacteria > Xanthomonadales > Xanthomonadaceae > Arenimonas. Next base: position 7,022 of record CAVPQV010000008.1, on the reverse strand, counting down.
CACTCGCGCTGGCGGCGCGGCAGCGCGCGCACGGCCGCGCCCAGCGCCTGCCAGGCACGCGCCTGCTGCAGCCGGCGCGCGGGGTCCTCGTGCGGGTCCGGCAGCAGCTCGAGCGGGTCGGCGCCGCCCGACTCGTCGCGGCCCAGGAAGACCAGCACGCGACGGCGCACCGCGTTGCGCCGGTGCCGGTCGGCCAGTTGGCGGCGCAGGATGCCCCAGAACAGCGGCGACCACTCGGCCGGGGGGCGCTCGCGATAGCGCAGCAGGCGGATCATCGCTTCCTGCACGACGTCGAAGGCGTCTTCGCGGTGGCCCAGCGCCAGCTCGGCGACACGGAAGGCGCGCCGTTCGACGCCGGCGAGGAAGCCGTCGAGGTCGGCCGGAATCGCGGCGGCCGCGCTCGCCGCCGCCGCGAGTTCCAGCGCCAGTGGCTCAGTGCCGTCGGTCAAAGCGGGCCTCGCGGCGCGCGCCGATGCGGTCGAAGCGCGCGTCGATGCGGTCGCCGCGGCGGTCCAGCCGCACCGCCAGCCGATCGCGGCCGTGCGCGGCAGCCCAGGCCGCGCGCCGGTCCAGCGCGCGGTCGATGCGGTCGCCGCGGGCGTCCCAGCGGCGCTCGATGCGGTCGCCGCGGTCGGCGTGGGCGAGGCCGGCGACGAGCAACAGCGGCAACGCGAGCCATTTCATGCCTTTCATCCTGCGATCTCCTTGCGTGGGTGGCAAGCATGGGAACGCGCGGGGGCCGGCGCGGTTGACGAGGTCCTGCCCAGCGCAAGCTATGATGCGGCGACGATGCCGGGGAGGGTGCGCGCCGATGGACGGTTTCGTTGCGCTGTACATCTTCATGCTCGCGGCCTTCACCGGCTACGAGATCATCGGCCGGGTGCCGGTGATCCTGCACACGCCGCTGATGTCCGGCTCCAACTTCGTGCACGGCATCGTGCTGGTCGGCGCCATGGTGGTGCTGGGCCACGCCGACACGACGCTGAGCCAAGGTCGATCGGCTTCATCGCGGTGCTGCTGGGCGCCGGCAACGCCGCCGGCGGCTACGTGGTGACCGAGCGCATGCTCGAAATGTTCAAGTCGAGCAAGAAGGAAGGCGCCAAGTGATGAGCGCGCTGGCTGGAGCTGGCTGGTCAAGGCCAGCTACTTCGTCGCCGCGCTGCTGTTCATCCTCGGCATCAAGCGCATGGCGTCGCCGGTCACCGCGCGCAGCGGCATCCAGTGGGCCGGCGCCGGCATGCTGATGGCCACCGTCGCCACCTTCTTCGGCGCATGCCGGGCCTGCACAACCTGCCGCTGATCGCGCGGCGCGTGCTGATCGGCATCGGCGCTGGCCTGGATGTCGGGCAAGCGCGTGGCGATGACCGACATGCCGCAGATGGTCGCGCTGTACAACGGCCTGGGCGGCGGTTCGGCCGCGGCCATCGGCGCGGTGGAATTGCTCGAAGTTTTCCGCGCACGGGCCGCGCGCGCCTTCGCAGGCGGCGCTGGTGCTGGCGCGTGGTCGGCGCGCTGATCGGCTCGATCTCGCTGACCGGCTCGGTCATCGCCTGGGCCAAGCTCGACGGGCGCATGGACAAGCGCTTCACCTTCCCGGGCCAGCAGGCGTTCAACGCGCTGGTGTTCCTGGCGGCGATCGGCTTCGGCGTCGCTCGCGGTCCTCACGGCCTGTCAGCAGCCGGTGATCATCGGCTTCTTCGTGTGCCGCGCTGGCGGTGGGCATCCTGATGACGCTGCCGATCGGCGGCGCCGACATGCCGGTGGTGATCTCGCTGTACAACGCCCTGACCGGCCTGGCGGTGGCCTTCGAGGGCTACGTGCTGCAGCAACGAGGCGCTGATCATCGCCGGCATGGTGGTCGGCGCGGCCGGCACCATGCTGACGCAGCTGATGGCCAAGGCGATGAACCGCTCGATCGCCAGCGTGCTGTTCGGCAGCTTCGGCCAGACGCGGCGAAGCGGCAGGAGATCGCCGGCGCGCAGAAGCCGATCGAGGCCGGCGACGTCGCCGCGATGATGGCCTACGCCGAGCGCGTGGTGATCGTGCCCGGCTACGGCCTGGCGGTGGCGCAGGCGCAGCACAAGGTCTGGGAACTGACCCAGCTGCTGATGAAGCGCGGCGTGAAGGTGAAGTTCGCCATCCACCCGGTGGCCGGGCCGCATGCCCGGGCACATGAACGTGCTGCTGGCCGAAGCCGGCGTGCCCTACGACCTGATCGCCGACATGGACGACATCAACCCCGAGTTCCCGACCACCGACGTGTCGCTGGTGATCGGCGCCAACGACGTGGTCAACCCGGTCGCCAAGACCGATCCGGCTTCGCCGATCTACGGCATGCCGATCCTGGACGTGGTCGAACTCGAAGAACACCATCGTGATCAAGCGCGGCAAGGGCACCGGCTTCGCCGGCATCGAGAATGCGCTGTTCTACGCCGACAACACCCGCATGCTCTACGGCGACGGCGCGGCGGCGGTCAGCCAGCTGATCGCCGAGCTGAAGGCGGTCGACGGCGGGCACTGAGCGGCGCCCGGCGGCCGCATCGGGCGCGCGCTCGCGCCCCCAGGGCATCGCCGCCAGCGCCGCGGTCGGCAGGGAAGCGGCCAGCCAGGCAAGGTCCAGCCCGGCCGCAGGCTGAGCTCGAGCAGCTCGCAGCGCCAGCACCGGGCCCAGGCGCTGGGCGGAATCCAGCGGTTGCAGGCCCAGCGGCGATGCCCATCTGCGTCGCCACCAGCATCCATTGCGCCAGCGCCACCGCCAGCGCGGTGGCCAGTACCGCCAGAAGACGCGCGGCGCGCCCGCCGGCACGCCGGTCAGGCGCAGCAACACGGCCATGTCCAGCGCCACCAGCAGCGCCATCCAGCCGCAGGGGCGGCCGCTGGCGATCGCCGCCACCACCCACACGGCGTCCGTGCCCAGCACGCCCGCGATCACCGCCGCGCTCGGGCAGCAGCCAGGCCGGCTGCCTTGGGCGTTCGTCGGGACAAAGCGGTTTCCGCGGCCCTCGCTAGCCGCCTTTGCAGCCAGGCAATAGCCGCATGTCCTATTCCCGCACCAGCGAACCGGTCAAGTTCGAGCGCGACTGCGCCGCCGTGATGGTGCCGCAGGGCGAGTCCGTCACCCTGCCGGCCGGCACCGTCGGCTACATCACCCAGGCGCTGGGCGGCTCCTTCACCGTGTTCGTCGAAGGCAACCTGTTCCGCATCGCCGGCGAGGACGCCGACGCCATCGGCAAGGAGCCGCCCGACGCCGCTGGAGCTGGCCGAAGGCGCGGGCGACGAGGAGGTCGAGAAGCTGGTGTGGCAGCAGCTGCGCACCTGCTTCGACCCGGAGATCCCGGTCAACATCGTCGAGCTGGGCCTGGTGTACTCCTGCGACCTGGAGCGCAGCGCGGACGGCCAGCGCAAGGTCAGCATCCGCATGACCCTGACCGCGCCCGGCTGCGGCATGGGCGACATCCTGGTCGAGGACGTGCGCACCAAGGTCGAGCGCGTGCCGACCATCGCCGAGGCCGACGTCGAACTGGTGTTCGACCCGCCGTGGAACCAGAGCATGATGTCCGAGGCGGCACGCCTGGAAACTGGCATGCTATAGGCGACGAGCAGGGGAGGGAGTGCCATGGGTCTGGGAATCCGGCTGGTTTTCTGGCTGCTGACCGCGATCAGCTTCGGCTACAACTTCCACCTGTGGGGCGGCCTCGACGCCACCCCGGTGATCGGCAAGCAGTTGCTGAAGGAAGCGCCCTTCGAGAGCCCGCTGGCCGCCACCTACATGTACCTGGGCCGCAAGGTCGGCGGCACGCTGGGCACGCGCGACGAAGCCGTGGCCTTCGCCGCGCGCAAGTTCCCGGAGTTCACCAGCCAGCCGGAACTGGTCCAGACCCTCGCCGTGCGGCGCTTCGTGTCCGCGCAAGGGGCCTGGGCAAGCCTGTGCTACTACCTCGCGCCGATCCTGCTGGTGTTGAGTTTCGTGTTACACGCGCTGCGCCAGAAACAGGTGCGAAGCCTCGGGCGCACCGGCTGAGGCCTTCCGGGCGCTTGCGCCCCGTAAAGCATATTCAACACCTGCGGCCTCCCTGGCCGGGCTGCTGCATTGCAGCGTGACGGGCTTCTCATTCCGCTGCTAGGTTCGGCGCCCAGTGGTGGTGCTTATGTGCGCTCCGTCACGAGGTCCGGGTAGCGTCGCGTTTCCCTGTGTGGCCAGAAGAGAGGTCGAGAAAACGACCTCGCAGGGGACAGCGTTTGTTTCGTAGCCCGGCAAGGTAGTGCAAGGAAGTACGTTTGGCCGCATCCGCGGCTACCGATCAACTTACCCCCGGGGAATCAAATCGTGATCCATTCGAACCGTCGCACCCTGCAACTGCTCACTCTCACGCCGCTGGCGCTGGCTTTTGCCATGTCCGCGTCCGCGGCTGGCCGTACCGATCTGCATGGCCAGAACGTCTCCCTGCTCAATAGCCAGTACAAGGCCGCCACCGCGCGTGCCGGCGCCCCGGCCAGCCGTGCCGACCGCCATGCCGAGATGCTCGGCCTCGACACCGAGTCGCGCCTCGCGGTGCTGACCCATGACGTCGATGCCGACGGCAGCAACCACTACCGCTACCAGCAGACCTTCCGCGGCGTCCCGATCTGGGGCGAGCAGGTCATCGTCAGCGAGGACAAGGCCGGCAACATCCAGAGCCTGTTCGGCCACGCGGTTTCCGGCCTTGGCGCCGAACTGCCGTCGCGCAGCAGCGACATCGGCCAGGCCCGCGCCGCCGCCGCCGGCCGCAACGCCGCCTTCGGCAGCCGCGCCGCGCAGATGCTGGTTTCGCGCGAGAACGTGCGCCAGATGATCTACATCGGCGACGACGGCCGCGCGCGCATGTCCTACGTGATCGAGCTGCTCGCCGACACCGCGCGTGGCGGCTCGCCGACCCGCCCCTTCATCATCGTGGACGCCGCCAGCGGCAAGGTCCTGAAGCAGTGGGAAGGCCTGGCGCACGCCCTGGTCGGCACCGGCCCCGGCGGCAACCTCAAGACCGGCCAGTACGAGTACGGCACTAACTTCGGCTACATGGACGTGACGCAGAGCGGCACGACCTGCACCATGAACAACACCAACGTCAAGACCGTCAACCTCAACGGCGGCACGACTGGCACCACCGCGTTCTCCTACACCTGCCCGCGCAACACCGTGAAGGCGATCAACGGCGCCTACGCGCCGCTCAACGACGCCCACTACTTCGGCGGCGTGATCTACAACATGTACAACGCCTATGTCGGCAAGCCGCCGCTGACCTTCCAGCTGGCCATGAAGGTGCACTACAGCAGCAACTACGAGAACGCCTTCTGGGACGGCGCGGCGATGACCTTCGGCGATGGCGCCACCACGTTCCATCCGCTGGTCAGCCTCGACGTGTCCTCGCACGAGGTCTCGCACGGCTTCACCGAGCAGAACTCCAACCTCACCTACTCGGCGCAGTCGGGCGGCATCAACGAAGCGTTCTCCGACATGGCCGGCGAAGCCGCCGAGTACTACATGAACGGCAGCAACGACTGGCTGGTCGGCGCGCAGATCTTCAAGGGCACCGGCGCGCTGCGTTACATGAACAACCCGCCGGCGGACGGCTCCTCGATCGACAACGCCGCCAACTACACCAGCGGCATGGACGTGCACTACTCGTCCGGCGTCTACAACAAGGCCTTCTACCTGCTCGCCATCAAGGCCGGCTGGAATACCCAGAAGGCCTTCCAGGTGTTCGCCCGCGCGAACGACCTGTACTGGACCGCGAACATGACCTACAACCAGGCTTCGTGCGGCGCCGAAACGGCGGCGACCGACCTTGCCGCTGGACGACCGCCTTGGCGATGAGCCCGAAGGAATCGGCTAGATGTAGTTCCCGGGGTTAGTGGAACACCGCCTCACGCAGCCATCAGCTCGGTCAGCCAGCCCTGGAGATGCTCGATCGCGGGAACATGCTCGAAGCCCCGGTCGGTGAACGGCGAGCCATCCCAGCGCTCAGCCGGGGTCTGCCAGTCGAGTTGCCCATGGAGGCGGTGGTAGTTGTAGTAGAGCGCGAAGCCCAGGAGCGCGGCGTCGGCGTCCTCGGGCGTGGCGAACAGTTCACGGTCGAGCAGTTCCGACTGCAGCACACCCCAGAAGCGTTCGATCTTGCCGTTGGTCCAGGGCGAGTTCACCTGGGTGCGGATGTGCTTGACACGGAGGTCGGCGAGGGTCTTGCCGAAGAGCGTCAGCACGCCTGGCATCCAGACCACGAAGGGGGCACCGTTGTCACTCATCAGCTCGAGCGGCAGGCCGCAGAGCTCGAAGCAGTCGCGCAGCCAGTCGAGGATGGGCTGCGTGCTCGGTGAGGGCAGGACGCGTAACCCGATGATGAAGCGGCTGTGGTCATCGACGAGCCCGACGCTCCAGACCTTGCGGTGCTGGCCCCGAGCCTGCTGCAGCCAGAACGGGCCCTTGATGTCGATGTGCCACAACTCGTTGGCGCGGGCCCGCTCGTAGGCAGGGCCACGTGGCCGGTGCACAGCGGGGCGCGCCGAGCCCAGGTCGCCAAGGAGCGCATCGACCGCGTGGTGGCCGAGCGGATAGATGCCGCGGGCGCGTGAACTCGGCCGCGAGACGCTTGCTGTTCCAGTAGGTCAGCAGGCGCACCACGATGACGATCCGCTCGACCCAGGCCGGCAGCCGGTCACGGGCCGGGCCACGCCGCCGGTGTCGCAGGGCCTCGATGCCACCGTCGGCGTACGCACGACGCCAGCGATGCAGGCTGGTCCGACTGACACCCAGGGCGAGCGCCGCCGCCACGCCGTCCTGCTCCGCGGTCCGGACGCAGCGGACCCGAAGCGCAGGGTGTCAAGGTCTTCGCGGCCGGGTGGTCTCGGTGGTCGACCGCCACGGGTCGCGAGGAAGAGGAAGCCGGGGCCTTCCTGGTAGGTGTGGCGAAGTGGACGACGATGTGGGTCCGAGCGTGTGCCAGGCATATCGCCACGCTACGCACCTCGCTCAACCCGATGTTCCACTA
>CAVPQV010000007.1:0-14283 GCA_963707625.1 uncultured Gammaproteobacteria bacterium | reverse complement strand
TGCGCGGTCCCGCGCTGGGTCAGGTGGGCGTCGGCAACCTGCGTGCGCTGCTCGCCAAGGAAGTGCTGGTCGGCGTCCTCAATGGCGCCATCTGGGCCGTAGTGGTCGGCGTCGTCGCCGGGCTGTGGTTCCAGGACGCGCCGCTCGGGCTGGTGATCGGTCTCGCGATGCTCATCAACCTCATCAACGCCGCGCTCGCGGGCGTACTGGTGCCCCTGACGTTGCGCCGCATGAACATCGACCCGGCCCTGGCTGGTGGCGTCGTGCTTACCACCTTCACCGACGTCGTTGGCTTCCTCTCTTTCCTCGGTCTCGGAACGCTGATCCTGTTGAAGTAGCGATCGGGGCCTCGCGGGAGTCAGGAGTCGGCCGACGTGAGACGTGCGCAGTTCGACGCGCCGGCCGAGGACCTGCAGAAGCCGATGGACGAGCGCGGCATTCGCTTCCGCGACCTGCACAGGCTGCTCGCCCGCTTGGCGCCGATGCACCGCGACTTCGAACCGCATGAACTGCTGCCGGTTCCGTGGACACATCCTGAGCTAATCGCATCAGTGCCTCGAACTGCGCTGGGCGCACGTAACCGATCGTCGAGTGCTGCCGCCTGGTGTTGAAGTAGAGCTCGATGTGATCGAAGTCGTCAGACCGCCTCGCTGCGGGTTCGGCAGGTTCTTCTGGCGGCGCGCTCGGACATCAGCGATGAGAAAAGCTCTCAATAGCCGAGTTGTCACAAACATTGCCCGAGCGGCTCGCGCTGAAGTTCACGCCAAACTCGCCCAGCAGGCGCTTGTACGGCTCGCAGTTCAACTGATAGGTATGTTTCGACAGGAGCCGTGAACCTAGAGAAATCGACCGATTCGCGCGCCGCCTTCGTCGCTCGGAATTCGTCTAACTATCAATTTCGATTCCGCCACCTTCCATTACCGGAACTAGTCGCACGACTTCCTTTTCGGCCCCTGCCTGAATTGAAACTCGCAACAAATAGACGGCGTCAGATCTCAGGGAAAGCCTTAGACAGGCTGAGTGCCACAGGGACTTCGGATGTTCGGTAGGACCGCCAACTAGCCACATGGTCGTGTATTCCATGTTGCTCGGACGCCCGACCGCCTTACAAAGCCTCCGGGGCTGAGGCTCGACCTCAAGCAGTTCGACGTCGACAACTGAGTTAGAGCTGTTGATGACGCCGGCTTGAGGAGGCGCGCCATCAATCAAAAAAACAAAGCGCATTTGAGCGTCTGGCGCGCCGCGGAACCGAAATTCCTTCCGCGCATTGGAATTAAGCTGGACGGCGTCAAATCTAATCTGGTGCCTTGGATAAAATGGCAAGAAGGATGTCTGCATCGTCCCGGATCCTTCGAACTCCCCAGGGTTGGCAAAGAGCAACGCGATCACGAGGGTGATGCCCGCCAAGATTGGGAACGCAAACAACTTGATCCGCCGCCTTCTCATATCATTCCATCGAGAGTGGGTTCGAGTAACCAGGCACCATAGCCGTTCCGCCAATCGCGGGCGGAGTAAATCGCCCTGGGTTTCGTAGACACCTATCGGCCTGAATGTCCCGACCGTCGTTCAAACTCTACCGGAGACAGGCCTCCGCCGGAGCCACGGCGGCGGGGCGACGCCCGCGCGTCGGGTTCACCTGAGCGGCAGCATCAACGTCATGCCATTGATGGGCGATTCGATGAAACCATGCTTGAGATAGAACGCCTTCGCAACGTCATCGATCGCATGACAGAGCAGCGCACGGGCGCCCACTTGTTCGCAGGTCTGCAAGCTCCGTTGCACGGCGTCTTTCAGTAGTCCCCGCCCGATTCCCCGGCCCGCGCTGTCCACGTGCACGGCCAGGCGCCCCAGCACGATGACCGGGATCGGATCAGGCATGTTGCGACGGATGCGACCGGGCGCTTCCTCATGCGATACCGCACCGGCCGCCAGGGCGTAGTAACCCACGACGCGCTGCTGCTCGTCACAGACGACGAAGCACCTCGACGCGCCTGAAGCCTGGTTCTGGCGTGCGCGCTCCAGCAGCCACTTTGTCAGTTCCGGCGCCGTGCATTGGAAGTCGTCCAGCCGGTGCTCGTCACCCAGCGGGGCGGGAGCGCTCAGCGCCAAGGCTCAGCGTTCCCAGGGCGCAGGCGTGGCCAACAGGCGACGGATCGCGGCGTTGTTCGCCAACGGCGCATCGAGCAGGGCATTGAAGCGCTGCAGGGCCTGGCGGTCCAGGGCGAACCGGGTCTGGTCGGCCAGCACCTCGCGCGCCTTCTCGCACACGGCGTCCAGGATGAATTCGGTGCGGTTCATGCCGCTGACTTCCACGGCACGATCGATCAGCGCCTGCTTGGCGGCAGGGGCCCGGAAATTGATGACCTTGCTGGGGACGGCGCTCATGGGCTGCGGATACTCCTGTGTACACACTGTACACACACGCCCGGAATCACGCAACGATCGCTCCACAGGGCCATTCAGGTTGCCTTGCCTCGCAGTGGACCCTCACGCGAGCCCGCTTCACATGTGCGCGTGCGGGTGCTGCTGGCGCCAGACGGTGGCGCCCTGGTCCACCAGCCACGCCAGGCCCACCGCGGCCGCGGTCGCGGCCAGCATCGGCCACGGCAGCGTGGGCAGCTGCACGTCGAAGCTCGCGACCACGCGCGAGAGCATCGGCAGCAGGTAGATCAGGCCCGCGGCGGCCATCACCAGCATCAGCGCGGTCACCATCCAGTCCTCGAAGCTGCCGCGCTCTTCGGCGAACAGCACGCGGCGCGCGACGCGCGCGGCGAAGTCCATCGGCAGCGATTCGGACGGCGGCTGGCGCAGGGCGCGCATCACCAGCCGGTATTCGTTGACGGCCGGGTTCGGGCCCGGCGGCAATTGCTGCCGCTCGGCGGCCTCGGCTTCGGCCTGCAGGCGTGCTTCGCGTTCGTTGTCGTGCATGTTCATGCCGCCACTCCCAGCTTGGTTTCGAGCTGCTGCCGCAAGCGGCTGCGGGCCCGGAACAGGTAGTTCTTGACCGTGCCCTCGGGCAGGCCGGTGACGCCGGCGATTTCGCCGACGCCCATTTCTTCCAGATGGTAGAGCGTGACCAGGGTGCGCTGCATCGCCGGCAGCTTCTCGATCGCCGCGCTCAGCAGGCCCATGGTCTCGTGGTCGGCGCAGGCGGCCTCGAGGTCGAAGCCGTCGCTGACCTGCTCCCAGGCCGCCTCGCCCTCTTCCTCGTCGTGCGCGTCGGCCATCGGCAGCCGCTTCTTCTGCAGGTGCCGGGTGGCGACGTTGAAGGCCACGCGGCCGATCCAGGTCGACAGCGAGCTTTCGAAGCGGTACTGGCCCAGCCGCTCGTGCACGCGGAAGAACACGTCCTGGCACAGCTCGCGGGCGTCCTCGGGGTGCTGGACCATGCGGTAGACCAGGTGCCAGACCAGCCGCTGGTGGCGCGCGACCAGCCGCTCGAACGCCCCGGGGGTGCGCGCCAATACCGCCTGTACCAGTTCCTGGTCCTCACTCATGCGCGGTTGGATACGGCCAGGGAGGGAACGGTTGCAGGTTACCCCCAAATCCGTCCCGTGCGAAAAAGATGCAACCGGGGCCGGGCTGGCCGTATCCATCTCCACGAACGGGGGCCGAGGGCGCCCGACCAACTGGAGAAGCTTCAATGGATTTCGCACTTCTTGTTCCGATCGCCCTGATCGCCGGCATCGTCATGTCGATCAAGCTGATCGTCGATTCCCGCCTGCGCCGCCGCCTGGCCGAGACCAATCCGTCCGAAGAGCTGATGAAGTCGATGATGGCCGCGGACGAGAAGAACCGTCGCCTGTCGGCGCTGAAGTGGGGCCTGGTGCTGACGCTGCTGGGCGCGGCCTTCGGCATCATCGACGCCACCAACCTCAACAGCGATGAGCCGGGCGCCTGGGGCATCCTGCTGGCGGCTGCGGGCGTCGGCATGCTGGCTTACCACGTCATCGCCAACAAGCTGCGTTGAGGTCGAGTCGCGGCTAAAAGCCGCTCCTACAGGCAAACGTCTGTAGGAGCGACTTTTTAGTCGCGACTGCTCTTCTGCTCCGCGAGCGTAAGCGCGACCTTGTCGCGCAGATAAGCGGGCTCCACCAGATCCGCCGCAATCGCCTCGCCCCGCTCCCACGCCAGCGCGGCCAGCCGCGCCAGGTCCGCCGCATGCGGCAGCGCGGTCGGATCGCACAGCCCCAGGCGACCGATCAATGCTTCCGCCAGCGCGCCTTCGGCGGCGGCGAAGCCGGTGCCCACGCCTGCGATCGCCACCGCGTCGACGTCCACCTTGTCGGGCGCCGCCATCCATTCCGGTCCCACGGGCACCACGCCGCGCTGCTCGTCGGAATGGAACCAGCCCAGGTACACCTCGCCCATGCGCGCATCGATCGCCGCGAGCACGTCGGTGCCCGGCGCGCGCGCCGGCCAGGCCAGCACCGCCAGCGTGGAGATCGGCAGCACCGGCCGGTCCAGCGCCAGCGCCATGCCCTGCGCGAGCGCGACCGCGAGGCGCACGCCGGTAAAGGCGCCCGGTCCACGGCCGACAGCGATAGCGTCGAGTTCCGAGCGCGCGATGCCGGCCTCGGCCAGCAGCTCATCCGCCCAGGGCAACACCAGCTCCGTATGCCGCCGCGGCGCGATCTCGAAGCGCTCGCGCACTTCGCCGTCCAGCCACAGCGCCACCGAGCAGGCCTCGGTCGCGGTCTCGATCGCGAGCAGCTTCACCGCGCGGCCTGCGAGAGTTCGAGTTCGCGGCGCCAGGAATAGACATCGTCCTCCTCGAACTCGTCCGCCACCGGCTCCGCCTCCACCGCCTCGCCTTCCATTCCGAAGAAGCGCTGCACGTCGCCCAGCAGGCGCGTGCGCGGCAGCGGCGGCAGGCTGTCGAGGAACATGCGGCCGTAGGACTTGCCCAGCAGGCGCGGATCGCACAGCACCAGCACGCCGCGGTCCTCGAAGCTGCGGATCAGGCGCCCGGCGCCCTGCTTCAGCGCGATCACCGCGTTCGGCAGTTGCTCGTCGTAGAAGGGATTGCCGCCGGCGCGGCGCACCGCTTCCAGGCGCGCTTCCAGCACCGGGTCGTCGGGCGCGGCGAAGGGCAGCCGGTCGATCACCACCACCGACAGCGCCTCGCCGGCGCACGTCCACGCCTTCCCAGAAACTGGCGGCGCCGAGCAGCACGCCGTTGCCGGAGGCGCGGAACTGCTCGAGCAGCAGGCTGCGCGGCGCGGTGCCCTGCACGAACAGCGGCCAGGGCGCCGTCGCGCAGCGCTTCGGCCGCCTCGCGCAGCGCGCGGTGCGAGGTGAACAACAGGAAGGCGCGGCCGCGCGAAGCCTCCAGCACCGGCCGCGCCGCCGCGACCACCGCCGCGACGTAGTGGCGCGCGTTCGGCTCCGGCAGGTTGCGCGGCAGGTAGCACAGCGCCTGCGTGTTCCAGTCGAAGGGGCTGGGCTGCGAGCAGCGTGCGCGGCTCGTCAGCCCGAGCCGCTGCGCGATGTGGTCGAAGCCGCCATCCACCGCCAGCGTGGCGGAGGTGAATATCCACGCCGCGCGCGACGCTGCTCGCGGTAGTCGCGCAGCGGGCCGGAGACATCGAGCGGCGTGCGCTGCAGGGTGAAGCCGCGCTGCGTCAGTTCGTACCAGCGCACCTCGTCATCGCCCTCCTCGGGCGAATGCCAGCGACGCAGCCGGGCGAGTGATCGCTCCCGGCGCGCTCGCCGCAGGCGGCGAAGCCGGGCGAGGTTTCGCTCGCAGCGGCTTCAGCCCGGCGACCAGCGCGGCCACCGCTTCCTCCAGCAGCGACCAGCGCGCGCGTGGCGCCGGCATGCGCGAGCACGCGCGCGGCGGCGCCGCGCTGCCCGAAATCGTTCATCGCCAGGCGCAGCTCGCGCACCGCGTGCTCGAGTTCGCGCACCGGCTGCTGCACGGTGGCCAGCGCGCCGGGCACGCTGGCGGTTTCCTGCAGCGCGTCGCGCGCCAGGTCGAGCAGCTGGCGCGCGCCCACGCCTTCGCCGAAGAATTGCGCGGCGAGCTCGGGCAACTGGTGCGCCTCGTCGAGCACGAAGGCGGCGGCGCCGGGCAGGATCTCGCCGAAGCCTTCGCGCTTCACCGCCAGGTCGGCGAGCAGCAAGTGGTGGTTCACCACCACGATGTCGGCGGCCTGCGCTTCCGAGCGCGCCTGCGCGACGAAGCATTCGGACCAGAAGGGGCACTCGCCGCCGAGGCAGTTTTCCGCGGTGGAAGTGAGCTGCGGCAGCAGCGGGCTGTCGTCGCGCAGGTCGGGCAACTCGGCCAGGTCGCCACGGCGCGTGCGTCCGCTCCAGGCGACCACGCGCTGGAACAGCGCGGCGTCCTCGCGGCTCGGGAAGCGTTCGCCCTTGGCCTGCTCCATGCGGTAGCGGCACAGGTAGTTCGAGCGGCCCTTGAGCAGCGCGGTGGTGACGCCGGCGCCCAGCGCCTCGCGCACGCGCGGCAGGTCGCGGTGGTAGAGCTGGTCCTGAAGCGCGCGCGTGCCGGTGGAGATGATCACGCGCTGGCCCGAGAGCAGCGCGGGCACGAGATAGGCGAAGGTTTTTCCGGTGCCGGTGCCGGCCTCGGCGACCAGGCAGTCGCGGCCTTCGATGGCTTGTGCCACCGCATCGGCCAGGTCGCCCTGCGCGGCGCGCACGACGTAGCCGGACAGGCCCTGCGCCAGCGGACCGTCGGCGGCGAGCGCCGCGCGGCTGCGTTCGCCCAGGTCGCTCATGTCGTGCCTGCGCTCAATACCGGGTCGGCGGCGCGACCGCGCAGCCGGCCACGCGCTGTTGCGCCTGCGCCGAGCCCGCGGCATCGCGGACGGCGTCGGCGGCGAAACGGATCGTGGTCCAGTTGCGCCGGCACAGGCCGCCCAGCTTCGGACCGCGTTCCCAGGATTGCGTCGCCAGTTGCCGCGCGCGCGCCCAGTCGCGCATCGCCAGCGACATCTCCGCCTGCCACTGCAGCAATTCGGGATCGGCGGGGCTCAGTTCGAGTGCCCGGGCCAGCGCACGCTGCGCGCCGGCGAAGTCGGCGCGCGCTTCGGCGGCGGTGGCGACCTGGCGCAAGTCCTCGACCTGCGGATCGCGCAGGGGTTGCACGTCGAGCTCGTTGCCCATCTGCCCGGCCGCGCGCACCTGCGCCAGCAGCGAATTGCCGCTGCCCATGCGCGTGCCGGACGCGGCGCCGCGCGGCGCGCTGGCGCCGCCGCTGCAGGCAGCGAGCGTGCTTGCGAAAATGACGGCGGTTGCCGCAGCGAAAATGGCGCGGATCGGCAACGTCATTGCACGGGTTCCTCGTAGGGCGGCGCCTGCTCCGGCGGCGGCTCGCCGGGCGGTTGCTCGCCCTCGCCGCCCAGGCGGAACCAGTCGAGCCAGGAACTGCGCTGGCAGGTCTTGTGCTCGAACGGCAGGTAACCGGAAACGAAGGCGGCGCGGCGCGCGCCGGGGCAATCGGATTCGGTGGTGGCGTACGCCAAGGAAGGATCCAGCCACGCCCACTCGATGCCCTGGCCGGAAACGCGCAGCGGCTCGGTCGGCATCTTGGTGTACAGCGCCGACCACACGCGCATCGCGCCGGTGGCGCCGTACAGGCCGGTGGGCTTGTTGTCGTCGTTGCCCACCCACACCACCGCCAGGCGATCGCCGGTGTAGCCGGCGTACCAGCTGTCGCGGCTGTCGTTGCTGGTGCCGGTCTTGCCGGCCGACTGCAGCGGGCCCAAGGCCGTCGGAGAGCAGCGGCCGCGCGGTGCCGTTGGTGACCGTGCTCTGCAATGCGAGCGTGACCAGGCGCGCGGCGATCGCGTCGCCCTCCTGCGCCGGTTCGGCCTTGTCGTCGTAGCGGCTGATCGCCTTGCCCTGCGGGTCGAGCACGCCGCGCACCGCGCGCAGCGGCTGGAGGCGGCCGCCGGAAAGCCTGAAGGGTCGAACATCCTGCGCGACCGGAACAGCACCGACATGTCGACCGAGCCGAGCAGCAGCGAAGGGATTCGGCGTGGGCCGCGGTGCCGCGAAAGGCCTCTCGATCAGATCGCGCACCCGATCAACGCCGACTCTCCATGCCGACGACGCACCGTCGCCTGGTTGTAGGAGTGCGCGAGCGCGGAGGCAGGGTGACGGTGCCATGCGATTTGCCGTCGAATTCTTCGGCCGCCAGGGCTTGCCGTTGGGCTGCGTGAGGCCACCGGCAACGAGCAGCTTGATGGAGAATGGTTCGCCGAGCATCGCGATGGCAAGAACAGCACCAACGAATGGCGCGAACGAGAAGTAGGCCCCGGTGCGTGCAGTGCCAAGATGACGAAGGCCCAACACGAAGAGAGCGAGGCTCAGCCATATCCCAGGAAGCCAACAAGGATCACGGCCAGGAGAATGCCGAAACCCGGCAGGCTCGCGCCATTGGTGATGGCGAGCAGCAGATTAACCGTGCCCGCGACCAGGCCCTTGATCATGGCAATCTGCACCGGATCGGCCGAAGAGAGCTTGCGCGTCAGATTGTTGTCGATGCCCCAGAACAGGCAAGCGCCGGCAATCAAAACAGCACCCCATTGGAAGGAAGCTTGACCCTGCCAGGCGAGCAACGCCGCGCCGGCCAGGATAGCGAACGCACCCAGCAGCAGGCGGCGGTCCACATTCTCCCGGAACACAACCCAGGCAATACCCATGGTCGCCAAGCCTTCAAGATTGAGCAAAAGCGAGGCGCCCGCAGCATCGGTTCGGGCGAGGCCGAACATCAGCAGCAGCGGCCCGACAACACCCCCCGCCGCTATCACCAGCGCCAGCCACGGCCAGTCCGCGCGCCGCAGAGGAGCCTCGACAGCCGGAATCCGTAGGCCTTTCCGCGAAAGGTGGACGGCCGCGAGCCCGACACCCGCTCCGAAATAAAGTAGTCCCGCCATCATCCAGGAATCGACTGTTCCCAGCAGAAGCTTGGCGAAAGGGGTGCTCGCGCCGAATAAAACGGCGGAAAGAATGGCGAACAGGATACCGATCCGAATCATAGGGATAATCCTATCGCACCCGTAGCCTTCGTCCGGCAATGCGTGTTCAGAAGGACCGGCCACGGGTCAATAACGGGAAAGGTGGCCCGAGCAACCCCGGATGATCCCGACCCCGTCAGCGTGTTCAAGGCACCCTAGGGGATGATCTCATTCCCACTTAAAGGGGACCCGTGACTCGCCGCGGGCCGGGTAATCGTTGGCCATCACGAAATCGAGCGCCGGGAGCATGTCCTTAAAGACCGGGCGGACGAACGGCATGGACTGGACCGACACGTAAACAGGTCTGGTCCGGGCGGATCAGGAAAAGGCCCGGTTCCGAGAAGAGCTGCCGGCTCCTCGATGCCGATCGAGGTCTTGCCGCGCGAGGTCGAGATGAACAGACCCCAGCCTGGCCGCGCTCAGGGGCGAGAGGCCGTAGCCCATGCGCAGGGACGCGGCGCCGATCTTGTCGGCCATCTCCGCGGCGCGTTCCTCGCCGTCGGAGCTGATGGCGATCGTCTCCGACGCCGCGCTCGGCGAACTCGGGAGTCAGGCGCTCGAGTTCCTCAGGTAGTTGGCGCAGATCGGGCAGTGCAGGCCGCGGTAAAACGTCACGAGCGTGAAGCGGTCCGCGTTGTCGGCTGAAAGCTTGAAAGCCGAATGGGATAGAGTCGACACGTCGAGATCCGGCGTCTTCTGACGGGCGATAAGCATTTCAAGTGTTCTTTCTTTGAATGTGATGGCCCGATCATCGATGCCACGACTTGACATTAGATTACTATCGGATGCATTTTGTTCATATTAGTTGATCGAGAGTAGCATTCTTCGCCGAGAAAATGAGACCTGATCGCCTGTCCGCGCTGATCCAACGCTTTCGCATCGAGGCGAAAGTCCTCCCGGTCGGCGTCAACGATACCCCCGGCGCGTGGGGGCGCGATGCGGCCCCAAACTTTTTCATCCTCCGGCGGGGCCGCTTGAAATTCTCGGACGAGCATTTTCCGGATTTGAATGACCAGGCGCCGGTGCTCGTCTTTTTCCCCCGCGGTGCGCCGTCCGGCTTCAATGTTCTGACCGATGCCGCGGATGCGGAAGTTGTTTGCGCATCCGTCGATACCGGCGGCGCTGCGAACCCGATCGCTCTGGCGTTATCCGATGTCGTATCGGTGTCTCTGGACGAAGCGAACCTCTAAAGGCGGTGACGGATATTCTTCTCGAAGAAGCGCTCGCCCCACGGTGCGGCGGCCGTGCGGTGATTGACCGCCTGTGCGAGATTGTCGTCATCAGATTGCTGCGCCATCTCATCGAGGCCGGAAAAACCAAGGTGGGTCTGGTGGCCGGCTTGGCGCATCCGACCCTATCCCTCGCGATCGTGGCGATTCATGACAATCCTGAAAAAAACTGGCGCCTGGAAGATCTGCGGAAATCGCCGCCATGTCGCGAACACACTTCGCCAACACATTCCGCGATGTCGTGGGGGTCACGCCCGGGGAGATCCTGTCAAGCTGGCGCCTAAGTCCTCGCGCGCATGGAGATCGCACAGGGCGCGGCCTTGAAAGCCATCGTGGGAAAAGTCGGATTTTCGAGCTCGGCGGCGTTGTCCCGAGCGTTCAAGCGCCGATACGGCGTCTCCCCTAGGCAGGACCATGCGCGTTCCGCCTGAAGTGAAGATTTGACGCAGGTAACTCGGTCGGATGGCTAACTCAGGCTAGAACTTGCGCTGCCTGATGACCGCTTCGTCCATATGCGCCTGGCGGACGTACTGGGCCAGGATATGCATGAGCGACTGGTGGACGTCCTCGATGACGCCGTAGTTGTCCGCCGTGACGTGCAAATTCGCATCGGCGATATTCGCCGACCGGCCGCCGGAGAAGCCGGTCATGGAGATCACCGGCAGGCCGTTGTCCTTGGCCCAAGGGCGGCCCGGACGATGTTCTCGGAATCGCCCGAGGAGCTAATGGTGATCAGCGCGTCGCCGGACTTGGCCATGGTCCGGCAGTTGATAGCGAAAGACCTCGTCATAGGAGATGTCGTTGGCAATGGCGGTGATCATTTCGACCGTGGTGCTCGAGCGAAACGACCCGTGGGGTCAGGTCGGTGTCCGTCTGCACCAGCTTGCAGTGATCGCAAACGAGATGATTGGCGATGGCCGCCGAGCCGCCGTTGCCGCACGCGTAAACCATGCCGCCTGCGGTGTAGAGTCTTGGTCAGGATGCGCGCGGCCTGCTCAACCTTGTCCGGTCCACCGAGGCGGCGGCGGTCACGATCTGGGCGAAGTACGCATCGGCATAACGGCCGGCGTCGGCGAATTTGCTCTCGGGAAAGGTCATGGCAAGGCCCTCAATCTAAGGGGAATGTCGGGCGGCGCCTCGGGGAAAGTCCTGTGTATCGGCTAGGGTCCATCGAGGCCTTGGCTGATTGCCGCAAGTGCTTCCAGAACCGCGCTTCCGTATCGTTGGCGCATGAACCGCGCCGAGCAAGAACTGGGCCGGAAAGCCCAACGAGCAGGTGAAACTTGGAATAAAATCAATATAATGGCAACAACCCCAAGGAGAACTACGTCCCGCCGACGAAATGGGGGCAACGCCGGGGTTCTTGAAGTCCGATCGAGGCACCTCGAATGTCTGTCATCGCGCTCGACAAGCTGACCGCGTTCGCCATCGATATCCTGACCGCCGCCGGTGCCGATCGAGAGCAGGCGGCCGGCGTCGCCGAGAGTCCTCGTGTGGGCCGATTGCGGTCGGCCGGCCCAACCACGGCGTGTGGCGCCTGCCCATCCTATGCAAGCGTCTATCGGCCGGGCTGTTCAGCTGCCCGTGCCGGCCGCGCATCGACGAGCGCGCACCCGGCGGTGGTCGTGATCGACGGTGACAACGGCATCGGTCACTACGTCGGTCGGGTGGCGGCCGACGCGGCGATCGAGCGGGCAGCGAAGAACGGGGTTGCGGTCGTCGGCGTCTCGAACAGCAATTTCCTGGGCGCCCTCGGCTACTACGTCCAGCGGATCGCCGAGCGCGGCATGCTGGCCCTGCTGTTCAACAACTCCTTCCCGAAAGTCGCCCCGCACGGCGGCACGAAGCCCGTGCTCGGCACCAATCCGCTGGCCTTCGCCGCGCCCGCGGCGCGACGGCAAGAGCATCATCGTCGACCTCGCCACCGCCGCCAGCGCCGGCTCGGACATCACCAAGGCCGCGGAACTTGGGCCGGCCGCTGCCCGTGGGTATCGCCATCGACGCCGAGGGGCGGCCGATCACCGACGCGTCCAAGGCCAAGGACGGCGCCCTGCTGCCGCTCGGCGGAGCCAAGGGGTACGCGCTGGGCCTGATGGTCGAAATCCTGGCCGGCGTGGTCACCGGCGCCGGCATCGCGCACGGCGTGCTATTCGATGTATAGCGACTTCAAGAATCCCGGCAACAGCGGCCACTTCTTCGTGGCAGTCGACATCAGCACGCTGATGCCGATGGACAGCTACCACGACCGCATGGAGCATCCTGGTCGCGGCCCTGCGCGACTGCGAGGGCGTGATGCTTCCCGGCGAGGCGCGCTGGCGCGCACCGCGCCGAGACGCAAGCCGCCGGCGGCGTCACGCTCGATGCGCCGACCACCGCCGCGCTGGCCAAGCTCGCCGAGAGCCTGAGCGTTTCCACCCCTTGGTTAGCCGGCGGGGTCGCGCTGGGAGTTAGTCCTGGCTTAAGCGCGCTTGCGCATCGCGGAGACTTCGGCGTCGGCCGAGGTCATCAGGAAGCGGTCGTCGCTGGCGATGGTGACGAACTGATAGCCGTCGGCGATCATCTGCAGGGCGACGGCCGCCGATGGCGTATGGATGCCGCCCGGAATGCCGTGCCGCTTGCAGGTCTCGATGATCTTGTTCTTGGCCTCGACCACCTTGGCTGTCGTTCTGGCCGGCCCGCGGTTGACTGCCCAGGGCCAGGGCCAGATCGGACGGCCCGACATAAACCGCGTCGATGCCGGGAACGTCGAGGATCTCATCCAGATTGGCGATCGCCTCGCGCGGTCTCGATCTGCGGCATGACGATGATCTCGTCGTTGGCGTACTCGTGGTAGTCGCCGCCGCCGTGGGTGCCGCCGCCGCCATAGTACTTCGCCCGAATCGGCCCAAAGCTGCGGATGCCTATCGGCGGGTACCGGCAGGCAGCTGGCCAGGGCCTCGGCCTGCGCCCGGTTGTTGATCATCGGGCAGATCACCCCATAGGCGCCCGCATCCAGCATCTTCATCAGCTGACCAGGATCGTTCCACGGCACCCGGACGATGGGGATCACCGATGTCGTCGAAATCGCCTGCAGCATGGTCAGCGCGACCTGGTAGTCGACGGCGCCGTGCTGCGTGTCGATGCACAGGGAATCGAACCCCTGGTGGGCCATCACCTCGGCCGAGAACGAGCTGGGGATGGAGCACCATCCATTGACCACCGCTCCCCCCGCCGCCCAGATTTGCCTGATCGTATTCTTACGCACCCGTCTCTCCTCGGTTTGGTGATTTACCCCGTTAGCACCATAGCATAGCCGCATTTGGCTGACATAAAATGAAAGGTCGAGAAGTTAAACTAAATTAACATTTCGCTCTGTATAAACACGGTTGCACCGGGGCCGTTTACTGCCGCACTCTGGAAAAACACCGGTCTCGTGCGCCTTGAAGGCGTTAAGAATTGCGTGGGAGACGAGGTCTGCTCCCGATACCACGCCGAAGGGCGGTTCGGCCGCCATTCCGGTCGATAACGGGGCCGGCCCGGCGGCGACCGCACACGATGTCAAAGGACTGAATGCCCGTGACCAAAGCCATTGCGCATAGGGATCGTTGGCCTGGGAAAGATGGGCAAGATCCGCGCCGAGACCATTGAAAAACACGCCGACACGGTTTTGGTCAGCGCGACGGATCCAAATCCGCCAAAAGACGGATTCAAAGGCGTTAAGCTCTATCCCGATTATCAGGCCGTCATCCGGTCCGATGTCGACGCGGTGTTCGTCTGCACGCCGAACCGCTTTGCCCCCGATGTGGTGGTGGCCGCCCTCGAAGCCGGCAAGCACGTGTTTTGCGAAAAGCCGCCGGGGCGCGACCTGCCGGACGTCGAGCGCATTCTCGCCGCCGAGCGGGCCCATCCGAAGCTGAAGCTGAAATTCGGCTTCAACCACCGCTATCACTTCGGCATCCTGGAAGCCAAGCGCATTGTCGAGAGCGAGCAATACGGCAAGATTCTGTGGATGCGCGGCATCTACGGCAAGGGCGAAAGCTCCGCGCCCACCGGGGAGTGGCGTGACAATCCCGAGATCGCCGGTGGCGGGA
>CAVPQV010000006.1:0-177373 GCA_963707625.1 uncultured Gammaproteobacteria bacterium | reverse complement strand
ACCTCGCCAACGCGGTGTCCGGCGAGCTGACCAAGCATTTCGGCGACATCGTGTTCCGCTCGATCATCCCGCGCAACGTGCGCCTGGCCGAGGCCCCCAGCCACGGCCAGAGCATCGTCGGCTACGACAAGGCCTCGCGCGGCGGCATCGCCTACCTCGGGCTGGCCGGCGAGATCGTCCGGCGCGAGCGCGAGGAACCCAAGCTTTCCAAGGAGACCGCCTGATGGCGACGCGCAAGACCGGCCTCGGCCGCGGCCTGGAGGCGCTGCTCGGCGGGCGCGGCGGCGAGCCGTCCGCGCTGCAGCAGGCGACCCCGGCGGAACTGGCCGGCAACGGCCTGCGCCACATCGCCATCGGCAAGCTCAGCCCCGGCAAGTACCAGCCGCGCACGGCGATCGACGTGGACCGGCTCACCGAGCTGGCCGAGTCGATCAAGGCGCAGGGCGTCATCCAGCTGATCGTCGCGCGCGAGGTCGGGCGCGACAAGTTCGAAGATCATCGCCGGCGAGCGCCGCTGGCGCGCGGCCATGCAGGCCGGGCTCGACGACGTGCCGGTGGTGCTGCGCGACGTGGACGACCGCGCGTCGATCGCCATGTCGCTGATCGAGAACATCCAGCGCGAGGACCTCAACCGCTCGAAGAGGCGGTGGCGCTCTCGCGCCTGATCAGACGAGTTCTCGCTGACCCACCAGCACGCGGCGGAAGCGGTCGGCCGCTCGCGCGCGGCGGTGTCGAACCTGCTGCGCCTGCTCGAACTGCCCGAGCCGATCCGCATGCTGCTGGAAGGCGAGCAGCTGGAGATGGGCCACGCGCGCGCGCTGCTGACGCTGGCGGCGCCGGCGGCGATCGGCCTGGCCCGCGAGGCCGCGGAACAGGGCCTGTGGTGCGCGAGGTCGAGCGCCGCGCGCAGCAGCTGGCGCAGGGCAAGATCCCGTCGCGCAAGCAGGCCAAGAACGCGCGCAAGCCGCCGACGCCGACATCCTCGCGCTCGAGCGCGAGCTGTCCGATCGCCTCGGCGCCAAGGTCGCCGTGCAGCACGGCCGCGGCGGCCGCGGCAAGCTGGTGGTCGAGTACCACGGCCTGGACGCCTCGAGGCATCCAGAACTGCGCGGTCCGCGCGAATGAGCGCGGAACCACCGCGCCCGCCCTTTCGGTCGTGGTGCCGGTGTTCAACGAACGCGACAACATCGCGCCGCTCGTCAATGAGATCGTGGCCGCGCTGCGCGGCGTGGTCGCCTTCGAAATCGTGTACGTCGACGACCATTCGCGCGACGACTCCTGGCCGGTGCTGCAGGCGCAGATGGCGCAGGTGCCGGAGCTGCGGGTGCTGCGCCACGCAGCAGAGCGGCCAGAGCACGGCGATCCGCACCGGCGTCAAGGCGGCGCGCGGGCCCTGGATCGCCACCCTCGACGGCGACGGCCAGAACGATCCAGCCGACATGCCCAAGCTGCTGGCCGCGCGCGACGCGCGCCGACGCTGAAGCTGTACGCCGGCTGGCGCGTCAACCGCCAGGACAGCGGCAGCAAGCGCTGGGCCTCGAAGTTGGCCAACGCGATCCGCTCGCGCCTGCTGCGCGACGACACGCCCGACACCGGCTGCGGCATCAAGCTGTTCGAGCGCGAGGTGTTCCTGGACCTGCCCTATTTCGACCACATGCACCGCTACCTGCCGGCGCTGGTGCAGCGCGCCGGTTGGCGAGCGTCAGCGTGCCGGTGAATCACCGCGAGCGCACCGCCGGCGTGTCCAAGTACAGCAACCTGCGGCGCGCCTGGGTCGGCCTCACCGACCTGCGCGGCGTGGCCTGGCTGATCCAGCGCAGCAAGCGCACCGCGCCGATGAGCGTGCGCGGACCGGGAGCCGCGAGCTGAACCAGCAAATCCTCTGGCTGTCCGGGTCCGGCCTGCACGTCACGCCCTGGAAGCTGATCGGCTACACCGGCGCGCTGATGTTCGGCGGCCGCTGGCTGGTGCAGTTCATCGCCTCGCGCCGCGACGGCGAGCCGGTGATCCCGCGCGCCTTCTGGTACATGAGCATCGTCGGCAGCCTGATGACCCTGAGCTACTTCCTGTTCTCGGCCAAGCAGGACTCGGTCGGCGTGCTGCAGAACCTGTTCCCCAGCTTCACCGCCATCTACAGCCTGTACCTGGACATCCGCCACCGCGGCTGGCGCCGGGACAAGGCCGGTCACTAGAGGACTAGAGCGCGAGCAATGCGCCTAGCCATTGGCCGCGGATCCTACTGCCATCTCGGCTTCGGTCGCCGAAGCCCGTGGCGAACGGCCGCCCGTTGGCTCGCCAATCGAAAAAGCGCTTCACGCAGGTGGTGTGCCAAAGGCAACAACCCGCAGGGAGCTCCGCGGAGGCCCGTGCAATCGGGAGCTTCAAAAACAGAAACCCTTCACCCGGGTAGTGCACCGGAATGCGGCAAATCGCCAGACCCGGTGCGGTCGTTGAATCGCCCTGGGTGCAAGAATCAAGACAGCCGGACGCAAGGTTTGCCTGCTGTGTCCGCGAACGGGATTGAAAAGTCGCCAATCCGCCGATGATCTCGAGGGCCGCGGAACCCAGCCACGCTTCACCACTCGAATGCGCAGCTCCGCCGCCCCGCTCGCCGGACTCGATGAGATCAATCGTGCGGATCCGCCCTCGGGCACCGAGCATTCTGCGCCCCACCAGATCCTCGATTGAGAAACCAGGGGTAAGACAAAAAGTCAGACTTCGACCCGTGGAATGCCGAAAAGTTCCACGACCTCCTCGAATTGGCGCCGAGCCCGCGAGCCGCCTCCAGCAAGGCCCCTTGGGAATCGCGAGAATCACCCGACCCGCCGGATTGGCGAGAGGGTGGCGGCGGCCACCTTGGTTCGTCTCCAATTAGTTGATACTCGTCCCAGTCATAACTTATCCCGAACTGGGCTGACTGACTATCGGAAAACGCCCGGAGTTGGCGTCATCCCGGGGCTTTACGTTGATTGGTAAGGGAAAAGCGGCCATACTTCGCGGCTCGCTGCGTGCAATCCATCCCCGGCAGCAGGGGCCGAATCCGTCCGGGCCATGGGCGGAACCATCGATACCGATCGTGAAAGTGAGAAAGCCATGAGCCGCATCTGTCAGGTCACCGGCAAGAGCGTGATGAGCGGTAACAACGTCTCGCACGCCAACAATGCCACCCGTCGCAAGTTCCACCCGCAATATCCACGAGCGCCGCTTCTGGGTCGCCAGCGAGAACCGCTGGGTCAAGTTGCGCGTCTCTTCCGCCGGCCTGCGCACCATCGACAAGAACGGTATCGATGTCGTCCTGTCCGAGCTGCGCCACCGCGGCGAAAAGGTCTAAGGAGAACAACCATGTCATCCAAGCGCGACAAGGTGCGCATGATCTCGACCGCCGGCACCGGTCATTTCTACACCACCGACAAGAACAAGAAGACCACGCCGAACAAGATGGAATTCCTCAAGTACGATCCGGTCGTGCGCAAGCACGTGGCGTACAAGGAAGCCAAGATCAAGTAGGAGCGGCCTTTAGCCGCGACTGCCCTTCGGTCGCTTCGAAACGAAAAGGCCCCCTCGCGGGGCCTTTTTTTTCACGCCCCGCCGCCGCCGGGCAACGTATGATCGGCGGCAGATTTCCGGGAGGGGTATGGACGCGAGCGGCGACCGCCACTGGTTGGGCAAGGCGCACCTGCTGGCGGCCACGGCCTGGCTCGCTTGCGCGCCCGCGCTGGCTTCCGCCCCCGCCGCCCCGGCCCCGCCTGCGCCCGCCGCGACGCTCGCCGCCGCGACCCGCCCCGCCCAAAGCCTGCCGCGGCACGAACTGGAAACGCGGGCGCTGGTGGATCCGGTGGGCGTGCTGAAGGAACTGCCATCGCGGCTGCGCCCCGCCCAGGCCACTGGCAACTGGCACGAGCAGGCGCTGTTGCAGCTCGCGCGCGCCAACGCCTGCCGCGTGCTGGCCAACTGGCCCTGCCAGCGTGAGGCCAGCACCGCCGCGCGCATGGCGGCGGCGCTGGCCAAGTCGCCGGTGCTGCAGGTGCGCGGCCTGATCGCCGAGGCGCGCGCCTGCCTGTCGCTGCAGGAGTTCAACCGCGGAGAGCGCCTGCTCGGCGCCGCCGAGCACATCCTCGAGGACAACCCTTCGCCGGAGCTGAGCGCCGACATCGACCTGGCCTACTCCTCGCTCAGCTACATGCTGGACAAACCGAAACTGGCCGCCGACTACGCCGCCCGCGGGCTGCACGCGCTGGGTTCGCGGCCGGCGCTGCCGATCCGCGTGCGCCTGCTGCGCAACCAGGCCAACGCCCTGACCAAGCTCGGCCGCCCCGACCAGGCGCGCGAGGTGGTGAACCAGGCCATCGCGCTGCTCGGCGACCTGCCGGACCCCAAGCTCAGCGCCGAGCTGTACCTGGAGGACGCGCGCGTCGCGCAGGCGATCGGCGACAACGCCGCGCAGGTCGCCAGCGGCGAGCGCGTGCTGAAGGCGGCGCGCGTGCTGGCGAACAATCAGTTGGTCGGGCTCGGCCACGAGACCCTGGGCCTGGCGGCGCAGCAACGCGGCGACCGCGCCACCGCCCGCGAGCAACTGGAGCTCGCGCTCGACTCCTTCCGCTCGCTCGGCCTCGACCGCGAGGAGCGGCGCGTGCTGCGCGCGCTCGCGCACGAGCAGCTGCGCGACGGCGTCGCCCCGGACGCGGCCTTCGCCAGGCGCCTGCTCACGCTGGAACAGTCCCTCGACGAAGGCGACTACGAGCTCGCCGGCGAGGATTTCGAAACGCGCATGAAGTACGAGCAGCAGAAGTTCGACGTGCAGCGCCTGGAAGGCGCGCTGGCGCTGAACGCGCAGCGCGAGCGCACGCTGACCTACCAGCGCCGCTATGCGATCGCGGTGGCGGCGGCGAGCCTGCTGCTGCTGGGGGTGATGGCCGGCTTCCTGGTGGTGCAGCGGCGCTGGGGCGTGCGCCTGCAGAAGGTGGTGACGCGCCTGCGCGAGAGCGAGCGCCAGGTGTCGCGCAGCGAGGTGCGCATGCGCGCGATCACCGACAACATGCCGGCGCTTATCGCGCACATCGACCGCGAGGAACGCTACCTGTTCGTCAACGCCATGGGCGCCAACATTTTCGGCATCGACATCCGCGACATGGTCGGGCGCACCGTGCGCGAGGTGCGGGGCGACACGATCTACGCGGTCATGCAGCCGCACATCCAGGCCGCACTGGAGGGCCGCACGGTCAGCTTCGAGGGCGAGAGCCTGGTCGGTGGCGTCCGCTACCACTACCAGTCCAGCTTCGTGCCCGACCTCGATGCGGAAGGAAACGTGCAGGGCGCTGTACGCGCTCACCTTCGACATCAGCCGGCTGAAGCAGGCGGAAGAAGCGCTGGAGCGGCTGGCGCGCATTGATCCGCTCACCGGCGTGGCTAACCGGCGACAGTTCGAGGAACAGTTGGCGGCGACGCTGGCGCGCGCGCGCCGGCATGGCGAGCCGATAGCGCTGCTGGCCATCGATGTGGACCACTTCAAGGCGATCAACGACAACCACGGCCACCCGGTTGGCGATGCAGTGCTGTCGGAAGTGGCCACGCGCCTGCTCGCCAGCGTGCGCGCCGGCGACCTGGTCGCGCGCCTGGGCGGCGACGAATTCATGGTGCTGATCGGCGACCCCTCCGCGGGCAGCGCCGAGGCGATCGCGAGCAAGGTGCTGGCGGCGATGCGCAAGCCGGTCGAGCTCGGCACGCACATGAAACTGCCGATCGGCACCAGCATCGGCGTGGTGTACGCCACCCACGCGCCGGACGCGCAGGCGCTGATGACGCTGGTGGACCGCGCGCTGTACCGGGCCAAGGCGTCCGGGCGCAACACCTGGAGTGCGATCAGCGCCGAAGAGGCCGCGGCCTCGGTCTGAGGCGGATCAGGCGCGGGCGAGGCGCTCGGCGACCAGCGACTCCACCACCGCCGGGTCGGCCAGGGTGGAAATGTCGCCGAGTTCGTCGGTCTTGTCCTCGGCGATCTTGCGCAGGATGCGGCGCATGATCTTGCCCGAGCGCGTCTTGGGCAGCGCCGGCGCCCACTGCAGCCAGTCGGGCGTGGCGATCGGGCCGATCTGCTGGCGCACGTGCGCCACCAGTTCCCGGCGCAGCGCCTCGTCCGCGACCACGCCCGCATTGAGCGTGACGAAGGCATAGATGCCCTGCCCCTTGAGTTCATGCGGCGCGCCCACCACCGCGGCTTCCGCTACCTTCGCGTGCGCGACCAGCGCGCTTTCCACTTCCGCGGTGCCCAGGCGATGGCCGCTGACGTTGATGACGTCGTCCACGCGGCCGGTGATCCAGTAGTAGCCGTCGGCGTCGCGGCGGCAGCCGTCGCCGGTGAAGTACTTGCCCGGGTAGGTGCTGAAGTAGGTGTCGAAGAAACGCTGGTGGTCGCGGTAGACCGTGCGCATCTGCCCGGGCCAGGAATCGGCGATCACCAGGTTGCCGTGGCAGGCGCCCGCGAGCGTCTCGCCGCCGGCGTCCACGATCGCCGGCCGGATGCCGAAGAAGGGCTTGCTGGCGCTGCCCGGCTTCATGTCGGTGGCGCCGGGCAGCGGCGTGATCAGGATGCCGCCGGTTTCGGTCTGCCACCAGGTGTCCACCACCGGGCAGCGGCCGTCGCCGACCACGCGCCAGTACCACTCCCAGGCTTCGGGGTTGATCGGCTCGCCGACCGTACCGAGCAGGCGCAGCGAATCGCGCTTCGTCGCCTTCACCGGCGCATCGCCCTCGCGCATCAGCGCGCGGATCGCGGTGGGCGCAGTGTAGAAGATCGTGACCTGGTGCTTGTCCACCACCTGCCAGAAGCGGCTGGCGTCCGGATGGTTGGGCACGCCTTCGAACATCAGCACGGTGGCGCCGTTGGCCAGCGGCCCGTACACCAGGTAGCTGTGGCCGGTGATCCAGCCGACGTCGGCGGTGCACCAGTAGACGTCGTCCTCGCGCAGGTCGAACACGCATTCGTGCGTGTAGCTGGCGTAGGCGAGATAGCCGCCGGTGGTGTGCAGCACGCCCTTGGGCTTGCCGGTGCTGCCCGAGGTGTAGAGGATGAACAGCGAGTCCTCGGCATTCATCGCCGGCGCGGCATGCGTTTCGGGCTGGCCGTCCACCACCGCGTCATACCAGCGGTCGCGCGGCATCTGCATCGGCACCGGCCCGTGCGTATGGCGCACCACCAGCACGGTTTCGACGCTGTTGGTGCCGGGCTTGCGCAGCGCCGCATCCACGTTCGCCTTCAACGGGATCTTCTTGCCGCCGCGCAGGCCCTCGTCGGCGGTGATGACCAGTTTGCTCTCGCAGTCGGCGATGCGCCCGGCGATGGACTCGGGCGAGAAGCCGCCGAACACCACCGAATGCACCGCGCCGATGCGCGCGCAGGCGAGCATCGCCACCGCGGCCTCGGGGATCATCGGCAGGTAGATGGTGACCACGTCGCCCTTGCGCACGCCCAGGTTCTCGAGCGCAGTGGCGAGGCGGCAAACGCGCGCGCGCAGCTCGCGATAGCTGATGCGCTGCGACGGCGTCGCCGGATCGTCGGCTTCCCAGATCAGTGCCGTGCGCTCGCCCCGCGTGGCCAGGTGCCGGTCCAGGCAGTTCACGCTGGCGTTGAGCTCGCCATCGGCGAACCAGCGGATGCGGAAATCGTGTTTGGCGAAACTGGTGTCCTGCACCTGGGTGTAGGGCCGGCTCCACTGCAGGCGCTGTCCAATGCGGCCCCAGAAGGCTTCGGGGTCGTGCAGCGATTCGGCGTAGTCGCGCGCGTAGTCATCGGCGCCGATCCGCGCGCGCGCGGCGAACTCACCGGGCACCTTGTGCAACTGCTCGCTCATGGCGCCAGTATCGGCCAATCAGGTGTTCCGGGCCAAGGCTAGAAAGGCTCGGACTTGCTGAGTTCGAAGCCGGAGCCGTCGTGCTCCCAGATCTCGCGCGCGACCAGGCGGCCGTCCAGGAACTCGAAGGCCAGTTGTCCGGCGCGGTGCTTGTTGCCTGCCACGAAGCTGCCGCTGAAGCGGACGTAGAAGCCGCGCTTGCCGCGCTGGTCGTAGCGGAAGAATTGGGTGGCGGCGATGTCGGGCATGAAGGCGATGTCGAGCGCGCCCGCAGGAACCTGCCACTCGCCGCCGGCGTCCTCGAGGCGCAGTTGCGTCAGCCGTTCGCCCACGCGGCCGACGGTCAGCTTTTCGCCGCCCTCGCCGGCCATCGACAGGCTGCTGAGGCGCATTTCAATCAGTTCGGACGCCAGCCCCAGGACCGGGACGAAGGCACAGGCCGCGAACAACACCAGCGCGAAGCGGCGGATCGACATTTCCATTCCTCCCCAGGTTGGAAACCGCGAGCCGCGAGCCCTCAGACCCGCGCCGGCACCAGCGCGTAGCCCTTCAGGCGCGCGGAGAACTCCTCGAGCGCGGCGATGCCGGAGGCCTCGGCCTCGTGGCACCAGGCGCGCAGCGCCTCCATCTTCGCGGCGGCGTCGGCACTCTTGATCTCGTAGATCGCCAGCAGGCGCGCGCGATACTCCAGCAACTGCTGCAGTTGCGGGCGCGCGGCCACGTAGGCCTGCATGCGCTCGCGGCGGCGCGGGTCCAGCCAGCGGCCCTCGCTGCGCAGGGCGCGGCGCAGGCGCCGCGGCAAACCTTCCGCTTCGGCCTTGAGCTGCGGCTTGAGCACGGTGGCGAAATAGTCGGTGGCGACCTGCCAGCGGTGCACCATCATCGCCCGCAGCGTCTCGGCGTCGGGCACGCTGACGTTCGGGCGCACGTCCAGCTTCGGCGCCACGCGCAGCACCGTGGCCAGGCGCAATTTCGCCAGCGTCCACAGCACCGCCCAGCCGATGTCCACCTCGAAGCGGCGCAGCGCGAACTTGGCCGAGCTGGGGAAGGCGTGGTGGTTGTTGTGCAGTTCTTCGCCGCCAATCAGCAGGCCCCAGGGCGTGAGGTTGGTGGAGGTGTCGGCGGTGTCGAAGTTGCGGTAGCCCCACCAGTGGCCTAGGCCGTTGATGACGCCAGCGGCGCAGAAGGGCATCAGCGCCATCTGCAGCGCCCAGATCGCCACGCCCGGCAGGCCGAACAGCGCGATGTTGACCAGCGCCAGCAGGGTGATGCCGAGATTGCGGCGGCCAGTGTAGACGTGGCGCTCGAGCCAGTCGTCCGGCGTGCCCTTGCCGTACTGCTCGAGCAGGGCCTGGTCCTTGGCCGCGTGCTGGTAAAGCTCGGCGCCGCGCCACAGCACGGTGTTGATGCCGGCGAAGCGCGGGCTGTGCGGGTCCTCGGCGGTCTCGCAGCGCGCGTGGTGCTTGCGGTGGATCGCCACCCATTCCTTGGTCACGGTGGCCGTGGTCAGCCAGCTCCAGAAGCGCAAGAAGTGGCTCGCCACCGGGTGCAAGTCCACGCCGCGGTGCGTCGCGCTGCGGTGCAGGTACAAGGTGGTGCCCATCATGGTCACCTGCCCGGCGATGGCGAAGTACAGGACCATCTGCCACCAGGCGGCCTGGCTGAGGCCAGCGATCAGGAAACTCGTGAAATCGGGGGGCATGGAAACTCCGCGGTGAGGCATCCAGTATGGAGCCGCCGCATGACATTGCAAGGCCGTATCCTGCACCGATGCCTGAACTTCCCGAGGTCGAAACCACCCGCCGCGGCCTGGCGCCGCACCTGGCCGAACGCACGGTAACCGCGGTCGTCCTGCGCCGCCCCGACCTGCGCTGGCCGATCCCGCCGGAGCTCGCGCGACTGCTGCCCGGGGAGCGCGTCCGCGGCATCCGCCGCCGGGCCAAGTACCTGCTGCTGGACACCGACCCGGGCAGCGCGCTGCTGCACCTGGGAATGTCCGGCTCGCTGCGCGTGCTGCCGGCCCCGACACCCGTGCAGGCGCACGACCACGTGGACATCGCCCTGGACAACCGCAAGGTGTTGCGCCTCAACGACCCGCGCCGCTTTGGCTGCCTGCTGTGGCAGCCCGCCGGCGAGACGCATGAACTGCTGCGTGGTCTCGGGCCCGAGCCGCTCTCGGCCGACTTCGATGGCGACTACCTGTACGCGCGCAGCCGCGGCCGGCGCGCGCCGGTGAAGACCTTCCTCATGGACCAGGGCATCGTGGTCGGGGTCGGCAACATCTACGCCGCCGAGGCGCTGTTCGAGGCCGGCATCGCACCGGGGCGCGCGGCGGGCCGGGTTTCACGCGCGCGCTACGGCCTGCTCGCCGACGCCACCCAACGCATCCTCGCCCACGCCATTCAGCGTGGCGGCACCACGCTGCGAGATTTCATCAGCCCCGACGGCGCGCCGGGCTACTTCGAGCAGGAGTTGCAGGTTTACGGCCGTGAAGGCGAGCCCTGCCGGCGCTGCCGGCGGCCGCTGCGCAACGCGCCCCTGGGCAACCGCGCCAGCGTGTGGTGCGCGCACTGCCAGCACTGAACCGTGACCCCCGGCGCGTTATAGTGGCGGCAAGTCCTGCTCAGATGGGACCCGGGGAACCATGAGCGAAACGGCCGAGATCACGCAATGGCTGAGTGCTGCCCGCGATGGGGATCGCGTCGCGCTCGACCGCGTGCTGTCCACGCTGTACCGCGAACTGCACAGCATGGCCAGGCGCCAGCTCGGCAACCAGAACGGCCATACCCTCGATGCCACCGGCCTGGTGCATGAGGCTTACCTGCGCCTGGTCGGCCGCGCCGATGCGCATTTCGAGGATCGCGCCCACTTCTTCGCCTATGCCGCCTCGGCCATGCGCAGCGTGGTGGTGGACTACGCCCGGCAGCGGCTGGCGGTGAAGCGCGGCGGCGACCTGCACCGCGTGACCGACCTGCCCGAGGATGTCGGCGGCGGCATGCGCATCA
The DNA here is from genome assembly GCA_963707625.1 of uncultured Gammaproteobacteria bacterium. Taxonomy (GTDB): domain Bacteria; phylum Pseudomonadota; class Gammaproteobacteria; order Xanthomonadales; family Xanthomonadaceae; genus Arenimonas. Next base: position 166,521 of record CAVPQV010000006.1, on the reverse strand, counting down.
ACGAAGAACTGCTCGGCCTGGACGTGGCGCTCACGCGCCTGGCCGACGTGGACGCCAGGCTCGCGCAAGTGGTGGAGATGCGCTACTTCGCCGGCCTGTCCGAGGCCGAGATCGCCGGCCTGCTGAAGCGCTCCGAGCGCAGCGTGCGCCGCGACTGGCAGAAGGCCCGCCTTTACCTGCTGGCGTCGTTGCAGGACTGACCACCAGCGCATGCACGGCGAGCGCTGGTCCACGCTATCGCCCCTGCTCGACGAGCTGCTGGAACTGTCGGGCGAGGAGCGCGCGCAACGCCTGGCAATGATCCAGGCCACCGACCCGGGCCTGGCCACCGAGCTACAGAAGCTGATGGCGCTGGAGCGCGAGAACCCCGATTTCCTCTCGCAACCGGTGATCACGGGCGACGCCGGCATGAAGGCCGGCGACGAGATCGGCCCCTACCGCCTGGTCTCGCCGATCGGCGAAGGCGGCATGGGCCAGGTGTGGCTGGCGGTGCGCGCCGACGGGCTGTACGAACGCCGCGTGGCGATCAAGCTGCTGCGCCCCGGCTTCGGCGACGTCGGCCTGCATGCGCGCTTCAGCCGCGAGCGGCAGATCCTGGCGCGCCTGGGCCACGCGCACATCGCGCGCCTGCTCGACGCCGGCATCAGCGCCGACGGCCAGCCCTTCCTCGCGCTCGACTACGTGCGCGGCGAGGCGATCACCGATTACGCGCAGAAGCTCAACCTCGACCTGCGCACGCGCCTGCAATTGTTCCTGCAGGTGTGCGCCGCGGTCAGCCATGCACATGCCAACCTGGTGGTGCACCGCGACCTCAAGCCCTCGAACATCCTGGTGACCTCCGCGGGCGAAGTCTGCCTGCTCGACTTCGGCATCGCCAAGCTGCTCGACCAGGACGTCGCGCAGGGCGAGATCACCCGCACCGGCGCGCGCGCCTTCACCCTGCACTACGCCGCGCCCGAGCAGCTGCGCGGCGAAGTCATCACCACCATGACCGACGTGTACGCGCTGGGCGTGGTGCTGTACGAACTGCTCACCGACGACAAGCCCTACGAACTCAGCCGCGCCAGCGACGCCGCCTGGGAAGAGGCGATCCTGGAGTCGGAGCCGGCCAGGCCCTCGCAGGTGCTGCTCAAGCGCGCCAAGGAAAGCGGCGCGCCGTCCGATCGCCGGCGCGCGCGCCTGCTGGCCGGGGACCTCGACAACATCCTGCTGAAAACACTGAGCAAGCAACCGGAGCAGCGCTACGCTTCGGTGGAGGCGCTGGCGCAGGACCTGCGCCGCCATCTCGACGGACAACCGGTGCAGGCGCGCGCGCAGAGCCTGGGCTACCGCTCGCGCAAGTACCTGCGCCGGCACGCGCTCGGCCTGGGTGTGGGCTTCGGCATCAGCAGCCTGCTGGCGGTGGCGCTGGCGATCGTGTCCTGGCAGGCGAGCCGCGCGGTGAAGGAAGCCTCGCGCGCGCAGGCGATGCAGGATTTCGTGATCGCGTTGTTCGAGAACTCCGGCAATGCCTCCAGCACGCGCGGCGTGGATGTGCGCGCACTGCTCGAAGCGGGCGTCGCGCGCGCCGACACCGAGCTGTCGGCGCAGCCACAGGCGCGCGCCGAGCTGCTCGGCCTGATCGCGCGCCTGCGTTCGGGCCTGGGCGACGACGCGGAGGCGCTGGCGCTGCTCGACCGCCAGCGCGAACTGCTGCAACCGCTCGGCGACAGCGCACCGAAGAGCCTGCTGCTGGACGCCGCCGCGCTGCGCGGCCACAGCCTGCGGCTGCTGGCGCGCGAGCGCGAGTGCCTGTCCGCGCTGTCGCCGCTGCTGCCGCTGGCGCAGGAAGCCGGCAACGCCGCACCGCTGCCGGTGGCAGAGTTCTATTCGCAGCTCGGGCGTTGCCATGCCAGCGCAGATGCGCCAGGCAAGGCGCGTGATCTTTTCCGCGACGCGCTGCAGCTGCGTCGGGCGCACGCCAATGCCGGCGCGCTGGTAGCGGAGAGCGAGACCGACCTGGCGCTGCTGCAGGTTCCCGGCCAGCGCCTGGGCGCGCTGCGCAAGGCGCTGGCGAACCTGCGCGCCAGCGGCGGCGAACAGAATGCGCTCGGTGCGGAGATCTGGCACCGCATCGGCGACACCTACGCCGAGCTGCACAACCTGCTCGAAGCCGAGGCCGCCTACCGCCAGTCGCTCGACATCGCGCTGGCGCGCTTCGGCGCCAACCATCCGCGCACCAGCGCCGCGCAACAGCAGCTCGCAGGCGTGCTGCTCGGCGCCGGCAAGCTGGGCGAGGCCGAGCGCCTGCTCGCGCTGGCGCAGGACAGCCTGCAGGCGCGCTGGGGCCCGGACAGCACACAGCTCGCAGAACAGGAGGCGATGCGCGGCATGGTCGCGCTGGAACGCGACCAGCCGGCGGAGTCCGAGCGCCTGCTCACCGACTCGGTGCGCATCTGGCGCAGCCGCAACCAGATCGATGCGCACGCCGCCGACCTGTGCCACCTGGCGCAGGCGCAGAACGAGCTGGGCCGCGACGCGCAGGCCGCAGGCAACCGCCGCGAATGCCTGGACGCGCTGCGCGGCAAGGCGCACCCGGATCCGCGCTCGGCGGTGTCCGCGCTGGTGCATGCCGCGCATGCCGCGCTCGACCGCAACGACCTGGTCGAAGCGCGCTCGTGGCTGGCGCAGCTGCCGGTGCCGCAACCCGACACACCGTCGGTGCGGCTGGTGCTCGCGCGCGTCGCGCAAGCCGCGCGCGAACCGGGCGCAAGCGCGAAGCTCGAGTCGCTGCTGGCCAGCCTGCCGGGCGACCGCGCCGGCCGGCGCTTGCGCTGGCAGGCGAAGGCGCTGCTGGCCGGCCAGGCTTGCATCGACGGCCGCACCAGCGAAGGCCTCGCGCTGCGTTCAGCGACGCTGGCTGAAGTCGAGAAGACCGAGCCCGAGCATGTGCGCCAGCGGCGCCGGCTGGCCTTGCTGTCCTCGGCCTGCGCACCGCCGACGCGGGCGGCGGGGCCAAACTAGGCGGGCAAAGACACGGCAGAATCCTGCGATGACGCGATTTCAAAAGCTGGCCATCTTCACGCTGTCCGTGGTGCTCGCCGCGCCCGCCCTCGCATGGGTGGCCTTCAAGCCGGTACGCATCCTTGCCCCTGGCCTCAACGGCGTCACCTGCGCGCGGCAGGTGTGCGTGGAGCACCCGCAGCAGCTGCGCCGCGCCGAACAACTCCAGCGGGCGGCGGTCGCGCAGGTGGGCGACAATCTCGTCCCGCTCAAGCGTGCCCCGCTCACTATCTTCTGTTCCACGCGCGCGTGCTACCAGTCCTTCGGCGGCGGCATGGAGCGCGGCGCCACGCTGTTCGACTGGGGCGTGATCCTGCCGCCGGAGTCGTGGGTGGCGCATATCGTCGAGCATGAATACATCCACATGCTGCAGGCGCAGGAGCTGGGCTTGCTCGGCAGGCAGCGCGCACCGGAGTGGTTCCGTGAAGGCATGCCGTTTCATGTCAGCCAGCCGCCGGACTACGATCTTCCCGCCTATGCCCGCCCGCTCGCCACGAAGTACCTGGCCTGGGAACAACGGGTCGGGCGCGACAAGGTGTGGCAGGCTGTGCGCGAGTTCTAGATCGGAGATTGCGATGGCAAGGGTGACCGGAATCGGCGGCGTGTTCCTCAAGTGCAAGGGCGACAGCGCTGCGCTGGCGGCGTGGTACCAGGCGCACCTGGGCCTGAAGCTGGAAGACTTCGGCGGCGCAATCCTCAAGTGGCCCGAGGACACGGCCGAGGACCAGGGCATGACCGTGTGGCATGTCGCCGACAAGGACAGCACCTGGTTCAGTCCGAGCGACGCCTCCTTCATGATCAACTATCGCGTGGACGACCTCGTCGAACTGCTCGCGCAGATGCGCGCGGCCGGCGCCACCATCGTTGCCGGCCCGGAGTCGCACGAAAACGGCAAATTCGCCTGGGTGATGGATCCGGACGGGAACAAGGTCGAGCTCTGGGAGCCCATGCTCTGGAGCGACAAGAACAAGGGCGCCTGAGGCAGTGCCCTTCACCCCCATCCACCTTGGCCCGGGCGCCCTGTTCAAGGCCATGGGCGGCCGGCACTTCAGCTTCATGGTGTTTGGCGGCGCGCAGGTGATGATCGACATCGAGCCGCTGGTCGGGATCATTCGCGGCAGCGTCATCCTGCACGGCTACAGCCACACGCTGCTGGGCGCCCTGGCGATCGGCTTGCTGGCGGGGGCGATCGGCCGGCCGATCAGTTCCCTCGTGCTCGGGTGGCTGCGGATTCCGCATTACCCCTTCACCTGGACGGCCTCGTTCGCGGGCGGACTGGTGGGCACCTTCTCGCATGTCGTGCTCGACGCGGTGATGCATCCGGACATGCGGCCCTGGTGGCCGCTCGCCGAAGGCAACGGTTTGCTGGCGATCATTTCCACCGGCCAGCTGCACTTGTTGTGCATCGCAATGGGGCTGGTGGGAGGCGCTTTCATCGCCCTCAGGGCCAGGCCGGTCGGATAGAATGCCAACCCTTGCGCGCCGCTCTCCGGCGCCACAGGCCCGGAACACCCGCATGGCAAAACTGGATCTTTCCCCGGCGCAGGAAAAGTGGGCGAAGCTGCTGCACGAGCGCAGCGGCGGCGGTGGCGTCGCGACCTTCGGCGACCCCTCGCAAGGTGTGGCGATGCCGGTCTTCCTTGCCCGCAATGCCGAGGGCGATTTCGCGGCCACGCTTGGCCTGATGGAGCTCAGCCAGACACCACCCGCCGAAAAGCCGATCTGGACCGAACTGCTGATGGTGCGCCGCGGCACGGACGACAGGGTGTGCAACCTGCTCGCGACTGCGGCCCTGTATGTGCTCAAGGACGGCTGGCGGGTTGCGCCCGGCGTCGTCTTCGAATCGCTGGTCTCGATGTACTACCCGGGCACCCGGCTGCCGCACCTGTACTTCACCGTGCCCTCGATGTTCGACGGACTGGAGCGCGTCGAGCTCGGGGAGCGCACGCTGCACCCGCTGATCGCCTTCCCGATCTCGGAACGCGAGAGCCAGCTGGCGCGCACCGACCGCGGCGATGCGCTGGAATCGCTGTGGGAAAGCAAGGCCACCGACGTCATGGACTGGAATCGGCAAAGTGTCCTCTGAGCACCCGATCGCCCGCTGGCACCGCATCGTCGCCGCGCGCGATGCCGCCGGCCTGGAGGCGCTGCTGGACGAGACTGTCGTGTTCCACTCGCCGGTCATGCATACGCCGCAGCGCGGCAAGCAGATCGCGACCATGTACCTGGCCGCCGCGATGAGCGTGCTCGCCAGCCCCGCGTTCCGCTACCTGCGCGAGATCGTCGGCGAGTCCGATGCGATGCTGGAGTTCGAAACGGAAATCGACGGCGTGCACATCAACGGCGTGGACATCATCCGCTGGAACGAGGCCGGGCAGATCGTCGATTTCAAGGTGATGTTGCGGCCGCTGAAGGCGATCGCGGCGGTGCAGCAGCGGATGGGGGAGTTGTTGCAGAAAGGCGGCGAATAATGGGGTGAATAATGGGGTCAGAGGAGATTTCCTTCGGAAATCTCCTCTGACCCCATTATTCACCCCATTATTCGAAGGGCAGCGGCGGCTGGTGCAGGTCCACCTGGCCTTCGCCGGACATGATCTTCTTGAACTCGGCGCGCGACACCGACAGGTAGCGCTCGTTGCCGCCGATCTCCACCTGCGGGCCGGCCGTCACCGCGCGCCCCTGCGCGTCCACGCGCACCACCATGGTCGCCTTCTTGCCGGTGTGGCAGATGGTCTTGATCTCGATGAGGTTGTCGGCCAGCGCCAGCAGCTCGCGGCTGCCTTCGAACAGCTCGCCGCGGAAATCGGTGCGCAGGCCGTAGGCCAGCACCGGTATGTTGAGCACATCCACCACGTCGGAGAGCTGCCAGACCTGCGCGCGGTTGAGGAACTGCGCCTCGTCCACCAGCAGGCAGTCGAGCTTGCCGTTCGCCTCGATGTCGGCGCGCACCAGCGCGAGCAGGTCGTCGTCGCTGCGGAACACCGTCGCCCGGGACTGCAAGCCGATGCGCGAGGAGACCATGCCCTCGCCGGCGCGGTCGTCGAGCTTGGGCGTCAGGATCAGCGTGCGCATGCCGCGCTCGCGGTAGTTGTACGCGCTCTGCAGCAGCGTGGTGGTCTTGCCGGCGTTCATGGCCGAATAGTAGAAAAACAGCTTGGCCATGCCGGAACCCGTGGGCTGATTGCGCGTCGATTGCAACGTGCCTAGGTTAGCGCATCGCGGCCATCGCGGGCGCCAGGCCCGCCTCCGCGAGCACCAGCTGCGCCAGTTCCGGCGCCGGCAACGGCCGGCTGTAGTAGTAGCCCTGCACGAGGTCGCAGCCGTGGTCGCGCAGGTATTCCACCTGTCCCGCCGTCTCGACGCCCTCGGCGATGGTCTCTATCTTGAGGGTCTGCGCCATGCGGATGATCGCCAGCACGATGGCGGCGGCGTCGGCATTGCTGGTGAGGTCGCGGATGAAGGCGGTGTCGATCTTCAGCTTGTCGATCGGGAAGCGGCGCAGGTAGGCGAGGCTCGAGTAGCCGGTGCCGAAGTCGTCGATGGAGATTTCCACGCCAAGCGCCTTGGCGGCGCCGAGGATGGCGTGCGTGCGGCCGGTGTTGGCCATCAGCGAACTTTCCGTGAGCTCCAGCTCCAGCAGTTCCGCCGCGATGCCGGTTTCAGCGAGTGCCGCGGCCAGGTCCGCGACGAGGTCACCCTCGGCAAGTTGGCGCGCGGATACATTGACCGCGACGCGCACGGAACCGACCGCGGAGCGCGACCACGCGGCAGCCTGCCGGCAGGCTTCCGCGAGCACCCAGCGGCCGACGGGCACGATCAGGCCGGTTTCCTCCAGCACCGGGATGAACAGGTCCGGCCCGACCAGTCCGTGCCCGGGGCGGCGCCAGCGCAACAAGGCCTCCACGCCGGCGATGCGGCCGGTGTCGAGGCGGACCTTGGGCTGGTAGTGGATCACGTACTCGTCCCGCTCCAGCGCGCGGCGCAACGCCGCCTCCAGTTCCAGCCGCGCCATCACTTCGTCGTTCATCTGCGCCGTGGAGAAGCGGAAGGTGTCGCGCCCGGCCTGCTTGGCCCGATGCATGGCGGTGTCTGCGTACTTGACCAGCGCCTCCGGGCTCGGCGCATCTGCCGGGTAGACGGTGATGCCCATGCTTGCGGTGATCGCCACCGGCTGGCCCTGCAGCTCGAAGGGGCGGCGCAGCATTTCGCGCACACGGTCGGCGACGACAACGGCGCCGTGCTGCCCGTCCTGCATCGGCAGGATCAGCGCGAACTCGTCGCCGCCCAGCCGGCCAACCGTGTCGCGCAGGCTCAGCGTCCCCACCAGCCGGTCGCTGAACTGCAGCAGCAGTTCGTCGCCGGCCGCGTTTCCGAAGCGGTCGTTGATGCTCTTGAAGTGATCCAGGTCGATGAGCACGACCACCACCTCGCCCTGCCCGGCGTCGGCGCGCGCCAGCGCGGTGGCGAGCGTCTCGTAGAACATGATCCGGTTGGGCAGCCGGGTCAGGGTGTCGAAGTAGGCCAGGTGATGCACCCGCCGCCTGGCTTCCATCCGCTCGGTGATGTCGCGCGCCACGGCCACGATGGTCCACTTGCCGCGCGAGAACTGCGCTTGCCGGCTGACCTCGGCGAGGAAGGTCGAGCCGTCCTTGCGCAGCAGCAGGCACTCTTCCGCGCGCGCGCCTTCGGACTGCAGGCGGATGATCTCGTCGTAGGCTTCCTCCAGGGGCACATTCGACTCGGGCGACACCTGGCGGGGCCCCATCTGCAGCAGTTCCGCGCGCGTGTAGCGGAGCATCGTGCAGGCGGTGGCGTTGACCTCGATGAAGGCCATGGTTTCGCGATCGACCAGGAAGATCGCGTCCGCCGTCGCGTCCATCGCGGTGCGGAACCGCTGCAGGTCGGCGGTGCGCACCTGCACTTCTTCCTCGAGGATCGTGCCCTGTCGCTGCAGGAGGTCGGCGTAGTGCTTCGTGCGCAACAGATTGCGTACCCGCAGCCACAGCTCCGCGCGGTCCACCGGCTTGCTCAGGAAATCTTCCGCCCCCGCGTCGAGGCCGGCGATGCGGGCGCCGTGGGCGCTGTGCGCCGTGACCATGATGATCGGGATGTGCGCACTGGCCGGATCGGACTTCAGCGCGCGGGCGACGGCGTAGCCGTCGATGCCCGGCATCATCACGTCGAGCAGGATCAGGTCCGGCGCCTGCCGTGCCACGCACACCAGTGCTTCGTCGCCGTTGGCCGCGCAGACGGTAGCGTAGCCGGCGGGGTGCAGCAGGGCTTCCAGCAGTTTCCGGTTCTGCGCCTCGTCGTCCACGATCAGGATGGTCGCCGGCCCGGCGTTCACGCAGACGCTCCGGACTCTGGCCGGCCGCTGCCCCGGGCGAGCAGGCGCTCGATGGCCGCGTAGAGCTCGCGGTAGCGCAGCGGCTTGGCGATGTAGGCATCGCAGCCTGCCGATTCGCTGCGCTCGCGATCCTCCTTCATCGCCATCGAGGTCAGCGCGATCACCGGGATGTCACGCGTCACCGCGTCCGCCTTGAGCACCGCGGTGGCGGCGAATCCATCCATGCCGGGCAGCTGGATGTCCATCAGCACCAGGTCCGGGCATTCGCTGCGGGCGATGGTCAGGCCGGTCTCCGCGTCGGTGGCGCTCAGCACCTGGTGGCCGGCATTGCGCATCAGCAGGCAGGCGAGCTTCATGTTCGCCGGATTGTCCTCGATGATCAGGATGGTGGCCATGGCGAGCCCGGCTCAGTGCACGACCATCGCCCGGCGCACTTCGTCCATGAAATGGCCGCGGTTGAAGCCCGCCTTCGGAATGATCCGGATGACGTTTTCCTTGCCGTGGTTCAGGGCCTTCCGGTCGCTGGCGGAGATGTGCTTCGCGGTGACGACGAGGATCGGGATGCGGGCGGTGGAGGAAGCGCGCTGCAGCGCCTCGACGACGTCGAAGCCGTCGACGTCCGGCATCATCAGGTCGAGCAGGATCAGCTGCGGGTGCAGGTTCTGCGCAAGCACGATCGCCTCCGCGCCGCCGTAGCAGCGCACCACCGCGTACTCCGGATGCGGCAGGAAAGCCGCGATCAACTCGACCGCCTTGGGATCGTCGTCCACGACCAGCACCGTATGGGTGCGATTCTGCGCCGGTTCCAGGCCGAGGCCGGCCAGCGCCGCGTGCAGCTTCAGGCGGCTGATCGGCTTCTGCAGCACCGCCGCGGCACCGCGGCTCAGGCCCAGGTTGCCGTCGTTGCCTCCGGAGATGATCACCACCGGTACGCCCGCCAGCGCGCTGCTCTCGCGCAGCGCGCTCAGCAACGCCCAGCCGTCCATGCCAGGCAGCTGGATGTCGAGCGTGATCAGGTTCAGCGGCTGCCGCAGCGCGATGGCCAGGCCGGCTTCGGCGGAATCGGCCACGCAGCACGCTGAATCCCTCGGCCTCCAGCAGCAGGCGCACCAGCTCGGCGCATTGCGCGTCGTCCTCGACCACCAGCGCGACGCGCTCGAGCGATGCCGGCACCAGCGCTGCAACCCCGGCCCTACGCACCGGATCCTGCCGCAACGGCAGCCAGGCGACGAAGCAGGCACCCTCGCCCTCGGCGCTCGACACCGCGACCGTGCCGCCGTGCAGCTCGGCCAGTTGCTTCACCATCGCCAGGCCCAGTCCGGTGCCCTCGAACTTGCGCGCCAGGCTGCTGTCGATCTGGCTGAAGGCCTGGAACAGCTTGGCCATGTTCGTTCGGCGAGATGCCGATGCCCGTGTCGCTAACGCGCATCTCGAGGAACTCCTGAAACTCGCTCTCGACCAGCGGGAAGCCATGCACGGGCCAGGTGTCGTGCACGTGGCCCACCAGCGAACGCGGCACGCGCCGCGCCTGCAGGGTGACGCGCCCCCCGCTGGAGCTGAACTTGACCGCGTTGGACAGCAGGTTGTAGACGATCTGCTTGGTCTTGCGCACGTCCAGCTGCGGGCTGCTGATGCTTTCGTCCAGCTCCAGCTCCAGGCGGATGCCCTGGGTGGCCGCCTTCTCGCGCACGATGGAGAGGCTGTTGGACAGCAGGGTCCGAGCACGACCGGCTCGAGCTCGAGCGTCATCATGCCGGCCTCGACCTTGGACAGGTCGAGGATGTCGTTGATCAGCGACAGCAGATGCTCGCCGCTGGAAAGATGTCGCCGATGAACTCGTTCTGGCCCGGGCTGAGCTCGCCCATCAGGCCGTCCTTCAGCACTTCCGAGAAGCCGATGATCGCGTTCAACGGCGTGCGCAGCTCGTGCGACATGGTGGCCAGGAACTCGGACTTCATGCGACTGGCGTGCTCCAGCTCGATGTTCTTTTCCTGCAGCGTCTGCTCGAAGCGCTTGCGCTCGGTGACGTCGCGGGCGGCGGCGAACACGCCCTGCAGCTTGCGGTCGCGGTCGTGGAAGGTGGTGGCGTTGTAGGAGACCACGGTCTCCTCGCCGTCTCAGCGCGCGCACGGTCAGCTCGTAGTTGGTGACCTTGTTCTCGGTCAGCACCCGCTTGATCGCCGCCTCGGCCCGCTCCGGATCGGTGAAGTAGTTCTTGAAGGCGCGCCGATCAGCTCATCGCGCGTGCACCCGGTCAGCGCCTCCATCTGCTTGTTGACGTCGGTGATGATGCCCTGCGGGTCGGTGGTCATCAGCGCGTCGATGTTCGATTCGATCAGCGAGCGCGTGTAGAACTGCTGGTCGCGCAGGCGCTGGTCGAGCTGCTGCCTGCGCCGCCTCGACCTGCTTGCGCGCGGTGTTGTCGGTGCCGATCAGCAGGTAGCCGATGATGCTCTCGTGCGCGTCGCGCAGCGCGGTGACGGAGACGACCGCCGGGAAGCGGCTGCCGTCCTTGCGGATGTAGGTCAGCTCGTAGATGTCCTCGATGCCGCGCGAGGCCTTGAACACCAGGGCCTCGAAGCCGGGCGTGATCGGTCGTGCCGAGCTCGGCGCTCAGCGCCTCGGCGCGCGCGATCAGTTCCTGCGGATCGGAGATGTCGGCCGGGGTGATCTTGTTCATCACGTCGGCGGCGGTGTAGCCGAGCATGCGCTCGGCGCCGACGTTGAAGATCTGGATGACGCCCTTCGCGTCGGTGGCGATGCTCGAGAAGTTGGCGCTGTTGAAGATCGCGCTCTGCAGGGCGCCGGTCTTGAGCAGGCTCTTCTCGCGGCGGACGGCGACGTCGCGTGCGCCGGGGCTCGCGACGGCTTTTCCGGCCGGTGGTTTCTTCGCCATGGGGTCCTTCCCGGAACAGTCCAGTGGACGCCGGGCAGGCCCGGCGCGGTGCGCGTGGCGCAGGCTCACTGGTTGTCGCTGCTCGCGCGCAATGGCGGGCCGGGGCAAGGAGCAAGGGTAGCGAGACGATGAGATGATCGTTCCGCCGACTCTACTACCTGCCGTCAGCCGCACCCGGAGGCAGGCCCGCGCGCCTTAAGCCCTGTTCAGGAACGGGCGCATCAGCGCCGGCGCGGCCAGGCGGCGAGGAAGGCGCCGAAGGCGCCGAGGCCGGCAATCCACACCGCCGCGTGCAGGCCGAGCACGCGCGGGCCGCCGGCCTCCAGCGCGTACAGCACCGCGGCCGCGATCAGCAGGCCGACGCCGAGGATCGCGTACACGGTCTGGCGCTGTCCGTCGCGCGAGATGCGCGCCAGCTCGGCAAGTTCCTGCGAGCGCATGTTGAGGGTGTGCGTGCCGCCGACCTGCTGCACCAGGAACTCGCGCAGCAGGCGCGGCATCTCCGGCGCGTGGGTGATCAGTTCGGGCACGCGCTTGCGCATCTCGGCCAGCAGCTGCTGCGGGCTGTAACGCTCGCGCAGGATGTCCTCCAGCACCGGCTGCGCCACCGCCCACAGGTCCAGCTTGGGATCGAGCAGGCGGCCGACGCCCTCGATGTTGAGCAGGGTCTTCTGCAGCAGGATCAGCTGCGGCTGCAGGGTCAGCTCGTAGCGCTGGGCGGTGCGGAACACCTTCACCACCACTTCGGCGATTGACACCTCCGACAACGGCCGCGAGAAGTAGGGCTCGCACACCGAGCGCGTGGCCGCCTCCAGCTCGTCCAGGCGCACGTTCGCCGGCATCCACCCGGCCTCGACGTGCAGTTCGGCGATGCGCCGGTAGTCGCGGTCGAATACCGCCATGAAATTTTCGGCCAGGAAGTATTGGTCGCGCGCGGGCAGCTGGCCGACGATGCCGAAATCCAGGGCGATGAAGCGCGGGTTGCCGGTGCGGGTGGCGTCCACCCAGATATTTCCCGAGTGCGCGTCGGCGTGGAAGAAGTTGTCGCGGAACACCTGCGTGTAAAACAGGCGCACGCCTTTGGCGGCGAGCAGCTTGCGGTCGATGCCGGCGGCATCGAGCGCGGCGACGTCGTCGGAGGGTATGCCGCTGACCCGCTCCATGGTCAGCACGCCCTCGCTCGACAGCGGCCAGTGCACTTCCGGAACATACAGGTCGTTGGAGTCCAGCCACAGCCGGCGCATCAGGCTGGCATTGGCGCCCTCGCGCTGCAGGTCGAGTTCGGCATACAGCGTGGTCTCGATCTCGCTGACCACGTCCTGCGGACGGATCTTCTCGGCGTTCGGGTGGTGGCGATCGGTGAGCGCGGCCAGCGTGCGCAGCAGGTTGATGTCGGCCTCGATCTGCGCGCGGATGCCCGGCCGCAGCACCTTGACCACGACCTCGCGGCCATCGTGCAGCCGCGCCGGGTGCACCTGCGCAATCGAGGCGGAGGCGAGCGGGGTTTCGTCGAAGGCGGCGTAGAGCTCGCCGACCGACTTGCCAAGCGCGGCCTCGATGGCCTCGCGCGCGACCTGGCCGGCGAAGGGTGCGACTTGGTCGCGCAGCAAAGCCAGCTCGTCGGCGACATCCGGCGGCAGCAGGTCGCGGCGCGTGGACAGCACCTGCCCGAACTTCACGAAGATCGGCCCGAGCTCCTGCAGCGCCAGGCGCAGGCGCTTGCCGCGCGGGAAACCGTCCTCGGCGCTCGCTGGCGGCGTGAAGGGACGCAGCAGCCACAGCCATTTGCCGAAGGCGGTGGTTTCCAGCAGCGCGTCCAGGCGGTGCTTGAGCAGCACGCGCGCGATGCGCAGCGCCCGGAAGGCCGACCTCATGCGCCGGAGCCCGCGTCCGCGTCCGCGGCGTCGCGGAAACCCGGCAGGCGCGCGGCGCGTGCGAGCAGGCGTTCGGCGCGGTCGCGCAGCGCGTCCACGTCGTCGAGGAAGGCGGACAGCTCGGCGCGCCCGACCGCGTCGCGCGATTCCTCGGTGAGGTAGTCGGCGGCGTCGCGCGCCAGGTTGCGCGCGATGCCGCTGCCGGTGCGCAGGCCCTCGCGCAGCGTGCGCGCCACCTGCGGGCCGAGCAGCGGACCCAGCGCATCGGCAAAGGGTTTGTCCCAGTCGGGATCGAAGCCACGCGCCAGGCCCTGCAGCGTGCGCGCGAGTTCGGCGTCGCCGTTGATGCGCATCTTGCCGGGCGGCGCGTTGCGGCCGCGCCCGAAGGGCAGTTGCGCGAACAGGCCGCCGATGTTGGCGCGCAGGCCGAGGTCGGCTTCCACCGCGTGCTCCGGCGGGCCGATGCGCAGCTTGCCGTCGCGCACGGTCACCGACATGGCGATCGCCGGCGCTTCCAGCGCCAGCTCGACGCGCTTGCCTTCCAGCGCGCGCAGCGCGACGGCGGTATCCGGGTCCAGCGCCAGCACGCGCTCGAGCGCCAGCTCGAGGGCGCGGCCCGCGAGCGGCTTCAACGAATCCAGGGGCGAACGCCGGGCTTCCATGCCGGCATTCTACCGGCTCGGGGTGGCGCCCTCCCGGCGCCACCACGCCGCGGTCCGCGCCAGGCCCTCGGCGATGCTCACCTGCGGCCGGTAGCCGAAATCGCGCTCGGCAGCGGAAATGTCGTACCAATGAGGTGTCGACAGCTGCTCCGCCAGGAACCGCGTCATGACCGGCTCGCCCTCCAGCCGCAAGACTCGCCAGGTCGCTTCAAGGATCGCCCCCATCGCATATGCCACCGGATAGGGGATGGACTGGTCCACCTCCGGCGCATCCGCCGCCCGCAGCAGGTCGTTGACGATCTCGCGCGCGCTCAGCGGCTCGCCATTGCTGATGAAGTAGGCGCGGCCGGCGCAGGCCGCGCCCGGCTGCAGTGCGTCCAGCGCGCGCAGGTGCGCATCCACGGCATTGTCGAGGAAGGTGGTATCCATGCGGTTCTCGCCATCGCCGATGAAGCGCAGGCGCCCGGCCACCGCGCGGTCCACCAGCCGCGGCAGCAACTGCGTGTCGCCCGGGCCCCAGATCAGGCGCGGGCGAAGCGCGACCGTGGCGAGCTGCATGTCGTTCGCCGCCAGCAGGCGCTGCTCCGCGACCTTCTTGCTCGCCGGGTACCAGGCCTTGAAGTGTTCGCCATAGGGCGTGTTCGCCTCGTTGCCGCCTTCCACCGGCGTGCGCCCGCTGTGGGTGACGCTGGGCGTGGAGGTGTACACGAGGCGCGCGATCCCGTTCGCGCGGCAGGCGCGGATGACGTTCTCGGTGCCGGTGACGTTGGCGGAAAAATATTCCTGCTTCGAGCCCCAGGCGCCCGCCTTGGCGGCGTTGTGCAGCACCGCGTCGGCGCCGGCGCAGGCGGCGATGAGGGCGTCGGCATCGGCCAGGTCGCCGAGGTGCTGCTCGATCCCGAGCGCATCGAGCGCGGCCGAGCGCCGGCGCTGGAAGCTCACCGGCGTGTCCCCGCGCGCGAGCAGGCCGCGGCACAGGCCGCCACCGAGGAACCCGCCGCCGCCGGTGACGAGCACCCTCATGCCTGGCCATCCTTGCGCGGGCGCTTCGCTGCGCGTGCCGCGGCGCGATCGCGCTTCGCGACCTGCTTCGCCGCCCACGCCGCCAGCGGCTCGCGGCCGATCTTGGCGTTGTGGCGGATGTCCACCGGAAAGCGCGGGTGCGCGAGGAAATCGCTGATGCGGCCGGTGTGCGCGTGGCCCTGGCCGAGGTGCTCGAGTTCCGCGAACAGCTTCGCGTGCTCGGCCGGCTTCACGTCCGTTTCGAACTCCACGCACAGCACCGGCCGTTGCGCGCCGCGCTCGCCGACGCCGACCAGCGCCGTGCGGCGCACGCGCGGGTGCACGTTGAACACGGGTTCCACCTGCTCGGTGTAGAGGCCGCCGAGCACGGTGAGCACGCGCTGCGACTTGCGCCCGCAGAACCACAGCCGACCCTCGCTGTCGAACCAGCCCAGGTCGCCCATGCGGTGCACGACGTGTTCGATGCCCTGCGCGTCGGTCTCGCGGATCTTGGCGAGCGCAGTCGCTTCGGGCCGGCGGAAATAGCTGTCGGTGGCCGAGGGGCCGCGCACGGTGATCTCGCCGAGCTGGCCTTGCGGCAGCTCCAGGCCGTCGCTCCACTCGGGGATCGCGGCATCGCCGATGCCGATGATGCGCACGCGGTTCGGCGGCACCGGCCGGCCGACGCAGGTACCCGCGCCGCGCTCGCTGAGCTCGCGCGTGGTCTGCAACTCGCGCGCCTCGATCACCGCCACCGGCAGGCACTCGGTGGCGCCGTAGGGCGTCCACAGCTGCGCGTCGGCGTCCATCAGCGTGCACATTTTCGCGACCACCTCCGCCGGCACGGGCGCGCCCGCGGAAGTCAGGCGCTTGACGCCTTTCAGCGGCTGCCCGTGCCGCGCCAGCACCGCCATCAGCGCCGGCGAGCCGAACAGCTGCGTCACGCCGAAGCGCGCGATCGCGTCGTGCAGCTTGCGCGGATCGGCGCGCGCGGGGTGCGTCGGGTCCATGTCCGGAATGATCGAACTCAGGCCCAACGCGGGATCGAACAGCGCGAAGGGCGGGAACGTGGGCAGGTCCACGCCGCCGGGCTGCATGCCGAAAGCCGCGCGCAGCATGTCCAACTGCGCGAGGAAATGCCGGTGCCGGTACACCACGCCCTTGGGCAGGCCGGTGGATCCGGAGGTGAACAGGATGGCAGCAACTTCGTCGGCGCCGATGTCCTCCGCCGCCGGCAGCTGCGCCGCGCTGGAGCTGGCGCGCACGGACAGCGCAGCGGCGCCTGCAGCCTCGATCTGCGCGAGCGTGGCGCCGCCCCAGCCCATGCGCCGGCCGACGGTGATGCGCAGCGTCGCCTGTGGCGCCCAGCCCAGGAGCGACTTCGCGGCTTGTGCGAGCGGAATGCCGATGAAGGCGGCGGGTTCGCTCTCGGCCAGGCACTCCTTCAGCGCGCGGCGCGGAATGCCGGGGTCGATGAGCACCGGCACCGCACCGAGCTTGAACAGCGCGAACATCAGCAGGAAGAACTCCGGCGTCGGCCGCACCATCAGCGCCGCGCGCTGGCCGCGCGCCAGTCCGGCGGCGGCCAGGCCGGCGGCGATCGCGTTCGAGCGCGCTTCCAGTTGCGCATAGGTGAGCACGCTGTCGTAGCGCGCGAACCCGCCCAGCCCGCGCGAGCCCGGGCAGCGCATCGCCACCTGCCCGCCGCGCTCGGCGGCCATGCGCGGCAGGATCGCGGCGATGTTGCTGCTCTCGTTCACAACACAAAATGGGGTCAGAGGAGATTTAACGCGAGAAGCGCGTTAAATCTCCTCTGACCCCATTTTCTCCGGGTTGGCGTCGAGGAAGGCGCGGATCGCCGGCACCAGTTCCTCGTGCTTGTCTTCGAGGATGTAGTGGCCGGCGTCCTTGTAGGCGTGCACCTCCGCCTGCGGCAGCGCCTTGCGGAAGCCGGCGAGGAAGTGCTTGTCGAAAACGAAATCGCGCAGGCCCCAGCCAAGGAAGGTCGGCCGGTCGGAGTAGCCCGGCAGCGCCAGGCCCGCCGCTTCCACCAGCGGCCAGGCGCGGTCGCCGGGCGCGAGCGGGATGTCCTGCATGAAGCGCAGCGTCGAGATGGCGTTGCCCCAGCCTTCGTAGACACTGCTGTAGGCACGGCGCACGTCCGCAGGCAGCTTGCGGATCGTGCCCATGCTGGCGGCGCCGCGCGCGAACAGGTTGAAGCGGCGGATCGGCCCAGCCGCCGAGCGTCGAGTCGCGGCCCAGGCGCAGGCGCCAGGGCATGCGCTTGGCCTGCGGCAACGGGAAGGCGGCGGTGTTGAGGATCACCAGGCGCCTGATGCGGTCGCTGCGCCGCAGCGCCCAGCCGAAACCGATCATGCCGCCCCAGTCGTGCACTGCCAGCGTCACCGGACCGTCAATGCCCAGGTGCTGCAGCAGCGCGTCGAGGTCGTCGATGCGCGATTGCAGGGTGTACTGGTAGCGCGCATCGTCCGGGCGATCGGAAAGGCCCATGCCCATGTGGTCGGGCACGATGCAGCGGTAGCGGTCGCGCAGGCCGAGCACCAGGTGCCGCCAGTAGAAGCTCCACGAGGGGTTGCCGTGCAGCATCAGCACGACCTCGCCGTCGCGCGGGCCCTCGTCCAGGTAGCTTTGCGCCAGCCCGTTCGCGTGCAGGAAACGCTTCGGCTCGAAGGGGTAGTCGGGGAACTCGTTCTTCTTCATGGCGCTACCAATGACCCGGTTTGTCAACGGGCTTCTTCTTCGTGCCGACGCGACTCGGAAGTTGAGCTCGAGCCAACTCATCGTCTGGCACGTGCTTTCGAGTCCAATCGGCGTGATTGGAAAGGGAAGTGCTGATGCTTCGATATCCCTTGCCATCCGCCGGCGGGGCAGGTATCGGGGTGACAACCCCGATCACAATGGCGGGGCGATCCTGCCGAATCGCATTGAGGACGGGCTCTGCATCGCTGTCGTTGCTGATCAGCACAAGCTGATCGAACCTTCCGGTGAGTGCGTCACGGTACATCTCGATCGCAAGGTTTACGTCCGTCTTCTTCTCTTCAAGTTTCCACACGCGGACCCTTCGAGACTTATCGTAGGGCCGCCCCTTTACGCATTCCGGTAGCAGCGTGCCGCCATCATCGAAACTGTGCGCGCCGTAGACAATCTGCAGCTTTGGGTTTCTAGCGAGTAGTGCGCGATGGTAGTGCCCCTGCGCAATCACTGAACTCTGACCATGAGATGCAAAACGTGCGAGCGCCGGTGCAGTGAAGTATTTGACCGATTCGACGATCGCCGCGGGGTTCTGATTGTTGAGGATGTCCTCGGCGAGAAGGACCACATCCAGCCACTTAAAGCCGGTATTTCGAAGACGGCCGTAGTACAGGTTATAGCCATCAATGTAGACCGCAGTCTTCACATGAGTCCCCGGCAGCACAAATGAAAAGACCGCCTTTCGGCGGTCTTTTCGTCCCAAGCCAAAGCCAACTTAATGACGCGGCGAGGGAGGAGTGGTGACGCCATTTAAGCAAAAAGTGTCAATTCTGTCAACAGCATGCTAAGCACAGTTTACCTACCAGACGACTTCGGCCATCGAGCAGTTCAGGCCCGAACCGATGCCCAGCAGGGCGATGCGGTGGCCCTTCTTCAGGCGGCCCAGCTCGCGCAGCTTCGACAGCACGATCGGCACCGAGGCCGGGCCGATGTTGCCGTGCTCGTGGAAGATGGTCAGCACTTTCTGCGGGTCGATGCCGAAGGTGCGCACGAAGGCGTCGGTGTGCACGCGGCTGACCTGGTGGATGACGAACTCGTCCATCTCGCCAACCACCCAGCCCAGCGCCAGCTTGGCGGCGGCGAAGGTCTTGGTGGCGAGCTTGAGGCCCTCGATCAGCAGCATGCGCGTGTCGGTGACCATGCGGTCGAGGTTGCCGCGGCACAGGCCGTTCCATTCGGTCGCGGCGCGGGTGACGCCGCCCTTGTAGCGCGGCGCGTCGGGGGCGAGGTCGGTGCGCGAGAGCACCATTGCCGCGGCGCCACAGCCCAGCGTGAGTGAGGCAAGCTCGCTGCGGAACTGCTCCTCGGTGACATCGGGACCGTTGAGTCGGGTCATGGTCTTGTCGTAGACCATGTTGGCGGTTTCGCCGTCCACCACCAGCGCGTAGTCGATTTCGCCGCGCTCGATCATGCGGCTGGCGATGTCCATGCCGTTCATGAAAGCCAGGCAGGCGTTGGCGATGTCGAAGTTCTGGCAGTGCTCGGACAGGCCGAGGTTGCCGGAGACGATGCTCGCCGTCGACGGCTCGAGGTAATCGCGCGACACCGAGGTGTTGACCAGCAGGCCGATGCGGTCGCGCGGGATGCCGGCATCGGCGATCGCCTTCTCCGCCGCGAGGGTCGCCACGTCCGAGGCCTCGACGCCCACGTCCCACAGGCGGCGCGCATGGATGCCGGCGACGTCGCCGAGCACGTCGGTGCGGATGCCCAGGCGGTCCATGGTCGGCTTCAGCCGCAGATTGATCTCGGCAGAGGTCAGCGAATGCGGAGCGTCGACATGGGCGAGGCCGGCAATGGCGACGTGTTGAAACAGCATGGGCGTGGCCTGGGGTTTGGCGGGGGGAAACCCTTCTACAGTAAGGCCAAACGCCCGGTTTCTCAATCGGGCGCGCAGAATTCCGCGCCGGATCAACCAGTTGCGCGGACTACTCGTCCTTCAGGGGCGAGGTTTCGGCGGCCTGGGGGTCGGCGGACGGGGCCGCGTTCTGCGTCGCGGCCGGCGTGACCGCGCCGTCCGGGCAGCGGTAGGCGACGAAGCGCTGGCCGCCGTCCGCGACCGGCCCCTTCGCCTGCACGGTGTTGGCGTTCAGCGCCGGCGCCTCGTTGCGCGCCAGCACCTCCAGCTCGTCCTGCACCCGCATCTCGTCGCGCGAATAGGGGCCGAGGCGGTCCTTCACCGACACCTCGACCTCGCCGCGCTTCACGCAGCCCGCGGGCAGCTGCCCCGGCCCGACCACGCGCACCTCGTCGGCGCCCGGCGCCATCTTCACGAAGGTGCAGCCGGCAGCGACGACCGCGCAGAGTCGGCCGCAAGCACCAGTCGCGCACGCGCGCTCACTTCAGCACCTTGCCGTCGGCGTCGAGCACCGTGCACCTCGCCCAGCTTCAGCTCGCGGATGCCGGCCTCGATCTTCGACAGGTCGCCGACCACGATCCAGGTCAGTGCGTCGGACTTGAAGGCCGAGCTGGCCACCTGCTGCACGCCGGCCGGCGTCATCTTCTCGATGCGGCCCTTGCGCCAGGTGACGAAGTCGTCCGGACGGTCGTAGCGGTTGATGCTGCCGATGGTGGCGAGCACGTTGCGGCCGGTCTCGAAGCTGCCGGGCAGGCTGCGGATGTTGATCGCCTGCAGGCGCGTGACTTCCTCCTCGTTGACCGCGCGGCGGCCGGCGGTGAAGTCGCCGATCTCGCGCTGGATCTCCTTGATCGACATCCACGGTCTTGTCGATCTGCACCGGCGCGATCGCGATCCACGGCCGCTGGCCCGAGCGAGTTCACGACGCTGGAACGCGCGCCGTAGGACCAGCTGCTTGTCCTCGCGCAGGTTCATGTTCAGGCGCGAGGTGAAGTCGCCGCCGAACACCGCGTTGGCGATCTCCAGGTCCACGGTCGCGGCGTCGGTCGAGGACGGCAGCAACTGCGCGGCGATGATGTTGGCCTGGATCGCGCCCGGCTGGTCGACCAGGAACACGCGCGGCTTGGCCGGCAGCGCCACCGCCGGCATCGCGCCGCTCGTGTGCGCGCGCTGCGGCGCACTCCAGTTGCCGAGCTGCTGCTCGAGCAGCGGCACGATCTCCGCCAGCGTGGTGTCGCCGACCACCATCACGGTGGCGGTGTCGGGCCGCACCTGCTCTTCGTGCAAGGCCAGCAGGTCGTTGCGGTCGAGCGTGGCGATGTCGGCCTCGAAGCCGCTGCCGGTGAAGGGAATGGCGTAGGGGTGGTTGCTGCCGTACATCAGCGGCCCGAGCACGCGCATCGCCATCGCGCTCGGCTGCGTCTTCTCCTGCTTGATGGTGGCGAGCCAGTTGGCCTTCACGCGCTCGATCTCGGCGGCCTCGAAGCGCGGACGGCGGATGACGTCGGCCCACAGCGCGATCGAGGGCGCGAGATTTTCCTTCAGCGCCGACAGCGATACTTCCGCGGCGTCGAGGCTGGCGGTGGCGGCAACGATCGCGCCGAGCTGCTCCTGGCGGTTGCCGAGCGCGATGGCGTCGTAGTTGCCGGCGCCCTCGTCGAGCATGCCCATTGCGAAGCTGGCGGTGCCGGCCTTGCGACCGCGGTCGGAGGAGAAGCCGCCGGGGAACTCGAGGCTCATCTGCACCACCGGCGTGTCGTGGCGCTCGGCCAGGATCACCTTGATGCCGTTCTTCAGCGTCGCGCGCTGCAGTGCCGGAAACTTGAGCTCGGGAAAATCGCTGGCGAGCGGCACGCCGGCGGCGCGGTCGAGGTCGCTGGCGACGGTCTTGAACGTCGGGTCCGCGGGCGGGATCACCACCGGCTTGCCGTCGTTGACCGAGGGTTCCTCGACGACCGGCGTGACTTCGCCGGGCAGCACCGTCAGCATGTGGTCGCCGGCGCGCAGCCACTTGTTGCCGGCCGCCTGCACCTGCGCGGGCGTGACGGTGGCGATGCGGTGCAGCTGTTCGCGGAAGCAGCCGGGGTCGCCGGTGTACACGGTGCACTCGGCGAGTGCGTCGGCCTTGCCGCCGAAGCCGCCGATGCGCTCGATGCCGCGCACGAAGCTGGCCTTGAACACGGTGCGCGCCTGCTCGAGCTCGGCCGCGGTCGGCCCCTCGCGCAGCAGGCGCTGCAGCTCCTCTTCGATCGCCTTCTCCACCGTGGCCGGGTCCACGCCGGCCTTGATGTCGACGGTGATGTCGAAGATGCCACCGAGCTCGGAGGCGTCCATCGAGGCGCTGATGCGGTCCACGCTCTTGTCGCCATGGAACAGGCGCTGGTCCAGGCGCGAGCTGCGGCTGCCGCCCAGCACCTGCGCGAACAACTGCAGCTGCTGCACTTCCGGCGCGGAGTACTGCGGCACGTTCCACACGCGCATGACCCGCGCCTGGGCGACGCGGTCGGTCATGCTGTCGCGGGTGGAAGCGGTGCGCGCGGCGATCATCGGCGGCTTGGCCTGCAGCGTCGCCGACGCGGGGATGTCGCCGAAGAAGCGCGCCGACCTTTTCCTTGGCGGTGGCCAGGTCGATGTCGCCGGCGAGCACCAGCACGGCGTTGTTCGGGCCGTACCAGCTGCGGAACCAGGTCTTCACGTCATCGAGCGCGGCCGCGTTGAGGTCGTTCATCGAGCCGATCACGGTGTGGCTGGTAGGGGTGGCCCTTCGGATAGATGGCGTTGAGCAGGCGCTGGTAGCTGCGGCCGTAGGGCTGGTTCTCGCCCTGGCGCTTTTCGTTCTGCACCACGCCGCGCTGCTCGTCGAGCGCGGCCTGGTCGACCGCGCCGAGCAGGTGGCCCATGCGGTCGGACTCCATCCACAGCGCCATGTCGAGCGCGGTGGTCGGCACGTTCTGGAAGTAGTTGGTGCGGTCGGAGTTGGTGGTGCCGTTCTGGTCGGTGGCGCCGACCTGCTCGAAGGGCTCGAAGAACTCGCCCTTGTGGTTCTCCGAGCCCTGGAACATCAGGTGCTCGAACAGGTGCGCGAAGCCGGTGCGGCCCGGCGGCTCGTCCTTGGAGCCGACGTGGTACCAGATGTTGACCGCGACGATCGGCGCCTTGCGGTCGGTGTGCACGATCACGCGCAGGCCGTTGGGCAGGGTGAACTGCTCGTAGGCGATGTCCACGCTGGCGGCGGCGCGCGCGGCGGCGGGCTGCGCCTGGGCCTGCGCGGCGGGAAGGCCGATGGCCAGGCTGATCGCGAGGGCGAGGGGAATCAGGCGGAGGGGGGAGTTGGCGGCCATGGCGGATCCTGCGGCGAAAAATTCGAAGCCCCATCCTAAGGGAAATCCGGGCGCAGGCGCAGGCCCGGTTTTGGGGTCCGCGGCTTGCTGACCCCGCGTTCACGCTGCCTGCGTAGACTCCTTGCATGTCCCGCCCTCGCGTTTTCCTGCTGCCGTGCGCGCTGCTGATCGCCTGTCCCGCGGCGGTGGCGGCGGACTGGCTGCAGCAACTGGGCCTGGCGCACGCGGCCGACGGCAAGGCGCTGCTCTATCGCGAACAGCACCTGTGGCGCAACGAAAATGGCCGGCCGCGCGAACGTCTGGTGCTGTACCGCTGCCCGGGCGGCGCCGCCTTCGCGCGCAAGCGCATCGACTACGCCGCCTCCACGCAGGCGCCGGACTTCCAGCTCGACGACCACCGCTCCGGCTACCGCGAAGGCCTGCGTCGGCGCGGCGCGCGCGTGGAACTGTTCTTCCGCGCGAAGGCAGGCGCGGGCGAGCGCAAGGCGCTGCTGGCGGCGGCGCCCGCGGTGGCCGATGCCGGCTTCGACGAGTTCATCCGCGCGCACTGGACGCCGCTGCTCGCGGGCCGCTCGCTGCCGCTGAAGTTCGCGGTGCCTGCGCGCCTGCGCACGATGGAATTCTCGGTGCGGCGCGCCGGCGCGCTGAAGATCGGCGGCGAGGAGGCGGTGCTGTTCCGACTGCGCCTCGAGGGCCTGCTGGGCCTGGTCGCGCCGCATATCGACGTGGCCTACGGCGCGCAGAGTCGGCGCCTGCTGCGCTTCCAGGGACTGGGCAACCTGCGCAATGCCCGCGGCAACGGCCAATGGGACGTGCGCATCGACTTCCCCGCCCCGGCCAAATCCGCCGACGCCGCGATGTGGCGGGCGGCGGCGGAAGAGCCGCTGGCAGCACGCTGCGAAAGCGGACAGCAGGCGGACAGTTCGGCTGTCCCGACAGGGATGGCTGCGCTGTAAATCATTGAATCTGCTTCGGATATGGTGTGGCACGGTGCCCGGCGACCTGGGTCCGATGGTGCAACGCCTGGGCGGGGACGGCCGCGCGTAAGCTGCGCGGATGCTCGATGTCATCCTGTTCCAGCCGCAGATCGCGCCGAACACCGGCAACGTGATCCGGCTGTGTGCCAACACCGGCGCCCGGCTGCATCTGGTCGCGCCGCTGGGCTTCGAGCTCGACGACGCGCGCCTGCGCCGTGCCGGTCTCGACTACCACGAGTACGCGACACTGCGCGTCCATGCCAGCCTCGACGACGCGCTGCAGGGACGCGATCCCGCCCGCGTGTTCGCCTTCAGCACCCGCGCCGGCACGCGCTTCGACGCGGTCGCTTTTCGCGAAGACGACGCGCTGCTGTTCGGCCCCGAATCGCGTGGCCTTCCCGAGTCGGTATTGCAGGCGATTCCATCTTCGCAGCAACTGCGCCTGCCGATGCGCGCCGCGCAACGCAGCCTCAACCTGTCGAACGCCGTCGCGGTCGCGGTGTTCGAAGCCTGGCGGCAACTCGACTACACCGGCGCGCTAGTAAATGGGGTCAGAGGAGATTGTTTCTGCGAAACAATCTCCTCTGACCCCATTTTCTAGCGCTGCTCGAACAGGCCCGCGGGGTATTCGGGCTTCTGCTCGCGCGAAAGGATGATCTTCAGTCCTTCCGCGGGAGTGATCTCCTGGTGCAGCACGCGCTGCACCAGCTCGGAGATCGGCAGCTCGATGCCGTGGCGATCGGCCAGGCGCATGACTTCGTCGACGGTCTCGACGGATTCGACCACCTGGCCGATTTCCTTCACCGCCTCGGCGATGGACTGGCCGCGGCCGAGCGCGAGGCCCAAGCGGCGGTTGCGCGACAGGTCGCCGGTGGAAGTGAGCACGAGGTCGCCCAGGCCGGCCAGGCCCATCAGCGTTTCGGCGCGGCCGCCGAGGGCGACATTCAAGCGCAGCATCTCGTTGAGCCCGCGCGTGATCAGGCCCGCGCGCGCATTCAAGCCCAGGTTCATGCCGTCGGCGATGCCGGTGGCGACCGCAAGCACGTTCTTCATCGCGCCGCCGAGTTCGGCGCCGAGCATGTCGGAACCGGTGTAGGCGCGGAAGGCGGGGCCATGCAGCGCCTCGGCCACTGTCGCGCGCGAAAGCATCGTCAGTCCGAATGCACGGTCAGCGCGGTGGGCAGCCCCTGCGCGACTTCGCGCGCGAAGGACGGACCGGTGACCACGGCGAGCGGCACGTCGGGACCGAGCACCTCGGCCGCGACCTCATGCAGGAAACGCCCGGAGCCGGGCTCGAAGCCCTTGGTGGCCCAGGCCACGCCCGCGCCCGCCTTGCGATGCGGCGCGAGCGCGCGCAGCGTGGCGTTGAAGGCGTGGCTCGGCGTGACCACGAGGATCCAGTCAGCGCTCGACACCGCGGCGGCAAGATCGGCGGTCGCGCGCAGGGTCTCCGGCAGCGCGATGCCGGGCAGGTAGCGGGCGTTTTCGTGCGCGCCGTCGATGGCGCGCGCACTTTGTTCGGCGTCGCGGCCCCACAGCGTGGTGGGATAGCCGTGCCGCGCCAGCAATGCCGCCAGCGCGGTGCCCCAGGAACCGGCGCCGAGTACCGCGACCCGAGCGTGGTCGGCGCCCATGGCTGGGCTCAGGCGTTGCCGCCCTCGGCCATCGGGATCGACGCCTGCGCGGCTTCGGAACGGCGGCGCAGGCCTTCGGCGTACAGCGCTTCGAAATTGATCGGCTGCATGTAGAAGGGCGGGAAGCCGCCGGCGGTGATCAGGTCGCTGATGGACTGGCGCACGTACGGGAACAGCACGTTCGGGCAGTAGGTGCCGAGCATCATGTCCAGGGTGCGGTCGTCGAAACCGGCCAGGCCGAAGATGCCGGCCTGCTCGACTTCAGCCAGGTACACGGTCTTTTCGTTGAGCGCGCAGGTCAGGGTGACGCCGAGCACGACCTCGAACAGGTCGCCGTCGAGGCGGCCGACCTTCTGGTTCAGGTTCATGTTGAGCTGCGGCTGCCCGGTCTCGTTGAACACCTGCGGGGCGTTCGGCGCCTCGAAGGACACGTCCTTGACGTAGATCTTCTCGACGGTGAACTGGGCGCCGGCGGGCGCGGCGTTGTCGGCGCCGGTGACGGGCGCGGTCTGGTCGTTCATGGGGGCAACTCCGGAAAGGGCGGCTGTAAACCGGGGATTATGGCATAGGGCGGCGCACGTCGCCCCCGGAAACGGGGCGGCAAACGGGGGCCTGGATCAGGCTTTTCCCTTCACCAGCGGCAGGTTGGCCTGCTGCCAGGCGACCAGGCCGCCGTCGAGCCAGTACACGCGCTTGAAGCCGGCCTTGCTCAGCTTGCCGGCGGCATCGGCGGAGGCGGCGCCGCTGCGGCAGACCAGCGCCACCGGCAGTTCGCGCACGTTCTTCAGGATCTTGTTGTCGGCATCGAACTGGCTGGGCAGCACGTTCTTCGCGCCGGTGATATGGCCCTTCTCGAAGTCCGGGCCGGCGCTGAGATCCACCAGCAGGGCGTCCTCGCGGTTGATCAGCGCGGTGAGGCCGGCCGGATCAATGGCCTTGAAGCCACGGGTCAGGCGGGAAATCTCGGTGTAGATGATCGCCAGGGTCAGGCCGACCAGGGCCACGGACATCATCTGGTTCTCGCCAGCGAAGGCGATCAGGCGGTTCCAATCCATCTAGGTCAAAACTCCGGAAGGCCGGTGGTGAGCCACCAGTGGGCGCCCTCGTCGTCGGTGCGCCAGACCTCGCGGTAACGCATGGTCTTCTCGATCTGCGTGTTCTGGTCGACGTAGCGGATCTCGACCGTCTGCTCGATGCTGCCGTCGGGCTGCACTTCGCTGGTACGCAGCTGGTAGCCGGTGACCTTGATGTCCTTGTACCGGTCCTGCATTTCCAGCGGCAGGATGAGGCTGGTGCGATTGGCCGGGTCGGTGAACTTCCAGGCCGCGTCCCAGTCGCTCCAGCGCACGGCGTTGGCGTACTCCTTCTTCATGTCCAGCCTGACCTTCGGCATGCTGTTGCACGCGGCGAGCAGCAGCGTGAACAGGGCGAGCAGCGGCAGCAGGCGGCGGAACATGGCCGCCATTATGCCCGCTTCAGGGCGAATCGCGCTGTCAGGGTGGCGATGGCCGCGCCCTGCGCGTCCACCACCTCGGCCTGTATGGCCGCACGCGCGCGGCCGCGCTCGGCCAGGCAACGCAGGATCGCCGGCCAGTCCTCGCCCTCGGCCAGGCGCGCGCTGGCGCGCAGTTCGTCATACAACGGCGCGAGGTAGCGGATCTGGCTGTCGGCCACGTAGACCTCGGCGGGCTGGCCCGCCTGCGCGCAGCGCAGCATCAGCCAACCCCAACCGGCCAGCGTCATCAGGCTGGCGAGGCTGCCGCCGAAGGCGCAGCCCTTGTCGTTCACGTTGGCGGACAGGGGTGCCGACAGGCGCAGCAACTCGGCTTCGAAAGACTCGGCGCGGATGGCCAGCGCCGCCACCGGCGGCATCGCCGCGAGCCAGCCCTCCAGTTCCAGCATTGCCTGCATCCCCTGAGCTCCTTCCGTGGCGGTGTCGCAGGGCCTGTGCGAAGCTGCGCGCCATGCCGCGCGCCCGCCCATCGCTTCCCTTGCAGGGATGGTACGTGATCTCGCTGCGGCCACTGGGCCAGCACGGCGCGCTGCGCCGCCGGGCGGCGAAGCTCGGCGCGCGCTGCTTCGCGCTGTCCACCCTGCGCCTGCAAGCCACGCGACGCCGGCGCCGCGCTCGCTGCCGCGCTGCGCTGCCCGCGCGTGATCGCCACCAGTCCCGCCGCGGTGCGCTTCGCGCTGGCGCAGGCGCCCCTGCGCCAGCGCGCCGGCCAGGCCTGGTTCGCGCCCGGTGGCGGCACCGCCGCTTCCCTGCGTCGCGCCGGGATCAGCAATGTCCGGCATCCGCTGCGCGGCGCCGGCGCCGAGGCCCTGCTCGACGACCCGCAGTTGCAGGATCTCGACCACGCGCCCATCGGGCTGCTCACCGCGCCGGAGGGGCGGCCGCTGCTGGCGCAGGCCCTGCGCGCCCGCGGCGCGCAGTTGCAGGTGGCCGAGGTGTACCAGCGCGAGCCGCTGGCGCCGGCGGCGGCGCGACTGCGCGCCCTGGCGGCACTGCCGGTCCGCAGCGCGCTGCTGCTCAGCAGCGGCGAAGCACTGGCCTCGCTGTGGCGCTCGCTCGATGCCGCCGGCACGGGCGGGCTTGCGCGCGACGGCCCTGCGTGGCCTCCAGCCCGCGCCTGGCCGCGCAGGCGCGCAAGCTCGGACTGCAGCGTGCTCGCGGTGGCGCAGGACGCGCGACCTGAACACTTGCTGGCTGCGCTGGCAACGCAGGCCGCCGCCATTCGGTAGCATGCCTGCGCCACCGTCCGAGCCACCCCCGTGACCGACTCTCCCGCCGCCGCCACGCCCCGCCGCCCGCATGGCGCGCTCTGGGCCCTGCTCGCCATCGCCGCGTTGCTGGCGGCGCTGTATGCGTGGACGACCTGGCAACGCCACGCGCGCGCCGATGTCGCCGGAAACCGACCTGAGCGCGGAAGCGCTGGACGCACGCCTGCTGCAGGTGGAGTCAGCGCAGGCCACCGCGCGGCGCACGCAGGCGGCGCAGGAGCAGCGGCTGGTGGACACGCGCGCGCGCACCGGCCTGCTGCGCGACGAGGTGCTGGCGCTGACCCAGCGCGCCTCGCTGATCGAGGACAGCGTGCGCGATTCCGCGCAGGGCAGCCGGGACGGGCTGGCCGCGCTGCGCCTGGACGAAGTCGAGCTGCTGCTGACGATCGCGCAGCAACGCCTGCAACTTTCAGGCGACGTGGGCGGCGCACTGCGCGCGACCGAGCTCGCCGATGGCGTGCTGTCCACGCAGCGCGATCCGGAACTGGTGGACCTGCGACAGACGCTGGCGGAGGAACTCGCGGCGCTGCGCGCGCTGCCCTCGACGCCGCGCGCCGCCGCGGCCGGCGAACTGGACGCGCTCGAGGCGGTGCTGCCGCAGCTTGGCGGGCGCGGCGCGCTCGGCGCCGGCCGCGCCGCCAACGCCAGCCCGCGCGCCGGCTGGCAGCGCCTGCTCGACTCGCTGGTGCAGGTGCGCCGCAGCGGCGGACAGGACCTGATCTCGCCCGCCGATCGCGACGCCGGCGCGACCGCGCTGGCGCTGGAGATGTCGCTGGCGCGCAGCGCGCTCGCCGGCAACGACGAAGCGGCATTCCGGCGTGCGCTCGTGCGCATTGATGGCTGGCTGCTGCGCCTGTACCCGGACAGCCCGCAGCTGCGCGAACGGCGCGCGCGGCTGGCGCAGTTGCGTACTCTGGAACTGCGCTACGAGCTGCCGATCGCCGGCGCCACGCTCAAGCAGCTGCAGGCCCTGCAGCACGCGCGCCGGCCCGCGCCGTGAGCGCGTTCCGCACCCTGCTGTGGTGGCTGCTGCTGGCCGCGCTCGGCGCGCTCGCCTACGAACTGCTGGCGCGCGACCTGGGTGAAGTGGTGGTGCGCTGGCACGGCCTGACCGCGACCACCACGGTTGCCTTCGCACTGGTGGCCTGGGGCCTGCTGTGGTTCCTGGGCTGGCTGCTGTGGACGGTGCTGCGCCTGCCCTTCACCGCCTGGCAGCGGCTGGCGCAGGCGCAGGCACGCAAGCGCCTGATCAACGGCCTGGTCGCGACTGCACGAAGGCCGGCTGGCGCGCGCCGCCGACCTGCTCGGCAAGGCCGCCGAAGACGAAGAGACCGCGGGCATGGCGCGGCTGGCCGCGCGCGAAGTGGCGCTGCGGCGCGGTGACCTGCTGGCCGCGGCGCAATGGCAGACGGCGCTGGCCGAACGCGAGCCGGTGCTGGCGGCGATCGGCAGCGCCGAGTCGCTGCTCGCACAAGGCGCAGCGAAGGCCGCGCTCGACGCGCTGCAGCCCTGGCACGAGCGGCAGGCGCTGCCGCCGCGCGGGCTGCGCGTGCGCGGCGAAGCACTGGTCGCGAGCGGCCGCGCCGCCGAGACGACGGCGATGCTGCCCGCGCTGCTGCGCGACGCCGGCGACGAACCCGGCGCGCTGGCGGCGCTGGACCTGGGCTGGCAGTCGGCGGCGCTGGCGCAGGCTGCGCACGCGCAGGAACTCCAACAACGCTGGCAGGCGTTGCCGGCGCCGCTGCGTCAGCACGCCGAGTTGCTGCGCGCCTATGCGGCGCGCGCGGGCGAACTCGGCCTCGAGGCCGAAGCGGCCGACGCGCTCGGCGACGCGATCGAGAACGAATGGCGTGACGCCCTGCTGCCCGATTACGCCGCTCTGCCGCCGGCGCGCGAGGACGCGCGCCTTTCCCGTGCACAGGGCTGGCTTGGCGCGCACGGCGACAGCGCCGCGCTCGCGCTCGCGCTGGGCCAGCTGGCGCTGCGCGCCGGCGATACCGGCAAGGCGGAGGAAGCGCTCACGCGCGCGATCGCGCAGGGCGCCGGCGCCGCGGCGTGGGAAGAACTGGGCCACGTCTACACGGCACGCGCCGATGCCGCCAGCGCGCAGCACAGTTATGCCAACGCGCTGCGCCTGCAGCACGGCCTGCCGGCACTGCCGCTGTCCGGCCGCAGCCTGCGCGAGCAGATCGCCGCCGAAGCGGTCGCCGAGCATCGCGACGACATGGGCATGCCGCGCCTGCGCGGGAACTAGCGCTCCAGGATCGCGACCACGCCCATGCCGCCGGCGGTGCAGATCGAGATCAGCGCGCGGCCGCTGCCGCGTTCTGCCAGCAGCTTGGCCGCGGTGGCGACGATGCGCGCACCGGTCGCCGCGAAGGGATGCCCGACCGCGAGCGAGGAACCGACCACGTTCAACTTGGCGCGGTCGATGCTGCCCAGCGGCGCTTCCAGGCCGAGGCGGTCGCGGCAGTAACTCCGTCGACTCCCAGGCCTTCAGCGTGCACAGCACCTGCGCCGCGAAGGCTTCGTGGATCTCGTAGAAATCGAAGTCCTGCAGCGTCAGGCCGTGGCGCTTGAGCAATTCCGCCACCGCCACGGTCGGCGCCATCAGCAGGCCTTCGCCGTGCTCGAAATCCACCGCCGCCACCTGCGCATCCACCAGCCAGGCCTGCACCGGCAGGTTGTGCGCGCGCGCCCAGTCTTCCGAGGCCAGCAGCGCCGCCGAAGCGCCGTCGGTCAGGTTGGTGGAATTGCCGGCAGTCAGCGTGCCCTGCCCGCTGCGCTTGTCGAAGGCCGGCTTCAGGGACGCGAGCTTCTCCAGCGACGTGTCGGGGCGCAGGATGTTGTCGCGCTCCAGGCCGCGGAAGGGTGACACGAGGTCCTTGAAGAAGCCGCGCTCGTAGGCGGCGGCCGCCTTCTGGTGCGAATCGCAGGCGAGCAGGTCCTGGTCGGCGCGGGCGATCTGCCACTCCTTCGCCATCACCTCGCAGTGGTCGCCCATGGACTTGCCGGTGCGCGGCTCGCCGACGCCCGGGAACTCGGGCTTGATCTCGGCAAAGGAAAAACCCTTGAGCGCCGCGCCCAGGCGCGCACCGAAGCTGCGCGCCATGTTGATGTTGAGCAGGCGCCGGCGCAGGCGCTTGTTGACCGCGATCGGCACGTCCGAGGTGGTGTCGGAGCCGCCGCCGATGCCGGCCTCGATCTGGCCCAGCGCGATCTTGTTGGCGATGGTGATGACGCTGTCCAGGCCGGTGCCGCAGGCGCGCTGCAGGGTGATGCCGGGCGTGAGCGGCGACAGGCCCGAGGACAGCGTCGCCTCGCGCGCCAGGTTCCAGTCCGAGGAATGCTTGAGCACCGCGCCCATCGCCACTTCGCCGAGCACCTCGCCCTGCAGGCCGAATTTCTCCACCAGCGCGCCGAGCGTCTTGATCGACAGGCCGAGGTTGCCGACGTCGAAGTAGGCGCTGTTGTTCTTGCAGAAGGGGATGCGAACGCCGCCGAGGATGGCGACGCGACGGCTGGGATTCATTGCTCGGTCCTTGGAAGGGGCGGCGCGCGCGCTGTCATACTGCGCCGCCATGGCTCGGTGCCCATAGCTTAGTGGCGAGCCCCCCAGAATCCAAACTGGAGCGTATGGAAGAGCATGGAACCGGTCGGTAGCTGCCTGGGCGCGCTGGCGCTGGAACTTTCGCCCGGCACCACGCCGGCGCGGATGGTGCTGGAGCAGGCCGCCGCCAGCGAACTGGCCGAACGGGTGGCGCGCGACCTCGCCCGCTTCGACGACCAGTGCCCCCGACTTCGACCTGGGCCTGCTGGCCGCGGCCTACGACCCGGTGGAACTGCTGCGCCCGCGCTGGCCGCTTGCACCGCGAGCTCGAGCGCCTGGTGGCGCAGGCCCCGGGCGCGGGCGCGCCGCGGGTGATCGCCTTCGCCGACCGCGACGGACGGCCTGCCGGAGAACCTGCAGCCGCGCGCGGATTTCGCCGGCGGCATGCTGCGGCTGCTGCCCTGGATCCTGCGCGGGCCGCGCCGCGCCGCCGAGGCGCTGGGCGCGCGCCTGGAAGACACGCTGCTCGACACCGGCATGGCCGGCGCCGACACCGCGCTGCTGGCGCAGCAGGCGTTGGGCGCGCAGGTCGAACACGCGCGCTACCTGACCGTGCACGACCTCGCGGCGATGATGGCGATGCAGTACGAACACGCCGGGCTCGGCGCCGCCTGGCCGCTGATCGAGGGCGCGCTGCTGGCGCCGGAGCAAGAATGCTGGCTCGACGCGCCGCCGGAACCGCTGGTGCGCATGGCCGGCGGCGAGGCGCGCATCGCGCTGCTCGACCCGGAAGCCTGGTCGCGCGGCGGCTGGTCGCCGGCGGGCATGGACGAAGCGAAGATGGGCCTGCGCCTTCGAGCGCTTCCAGATGCGCCAGCGCCAGCTGGCGGCGCTGTTCGAAGGCCATGGCCTGGGCGTGCGCTTCGACCATTGCGCGGCCGGCAGCGATCCGCGCCAGGTGCTCTCCGCTGCGGACTAGTCGCCCAGGCGCTTCGTGAGCACCTGCTCGTACATGCGATAGCCGGTGTCGGCCATGCCCAGGAACTCGTAGGTTCGGCGCGCGTTGGTGTTCTCGCGCTCGACGTACAGGCGCAGGCCGCAGACTTCCGGATCGGCTTCGGCCAGCGCGCGCACATGCGCGTACAGCGCGCGATAGACGCCGCGGCGGCGGTGGCCAGTGGCGACGTACACGCTCTGGATCCACCACCACCAGGCGTCGCGCCAGTCGCTCCACTCGTAGGTGAGCATCAGCGTGCCGACCGGCTCGCCGGCGATCTCGGCCATGAAGTAGCGGCCGCGCGCCGGGTCCTCCAGCGCGCGCTGGATGCCGCGCTGCACGATGCCGGGCTGCAGCACGGCGTCTTCGGATTCCAGCGCCATCGCCTCGGCCCAGCGCGCCATCAGGGAGACGTCTTCCTGGCGCGCGGGTCGGATGTGGATGGCCTCGCCGGCATTGTTGGAAGTCGACGTCGAGGTTCGATTCATTTCGTCTTCCGGGGTCGCGCGCCGAGTTTACGCGTGAGCGTGTTGCGGCCCAAGCCCAGCGCCTGCGCGGCGTGCTGGCGGTGGCCGCCGCTGTGCTCGAGCGCGGCCTCGAGCAGCACCTGGTCGAAGCGCTCGCGCAGGCGCGCATGCAGGTCGGCGTCGCCGCGGGCGAGCGCGGCGCGCGCGGCCTCGGCCAGCGCCACGCTCCAGTCGGCGGCGCCCGCGGCGACGCCGCCCGCCGGCTGGAACAGCGTGCGCAAGTCGCGCAATCCGATCGCATCTCCGGGCGCGAGCGCGGCCAGGCGCCAGCACAGGTTTTCCAGTTCGCGCACGTTGCCGGGCCAGTCGTGCTGTTCCAGGCGGCGCAGCGCTTCGGCCTGCAGCCGCTTGGGTGCGCCGCCGAGCCGGCGCGCGGCTTCGGCGAGGAAGCGCGCGGCGAGCAGGCCGATGTCGCCGCGGCGCTCGCGCAGCGGCGGCAGGTGCAGCCGCACCACGTCAAGGCGATGCAGCAGGTCGGCGCGGAAGGCGCCGGCGCGAACGCGCGCCTCCAGGTCCTGGTGCGTGGCCGCGACCACGCGCACGTCCACGCGGATCAGCTCGCGGCCGCCGACGCGGAAGAACTCGCCCTCGGCCAGCACGCGCAGCAGGCGCGTCTGCAGCGAGGCCGGCATGTCGCCGATCTCGTCGAGGAACAGGGTGCCGCCGTCGGCCTGTTCGAAGCGGCCGACGTGCCGGCGCGCGGCGCCGGTGAAGGCGCCGGCCTCGTGGCCGAACAGCTCCGACTCCAGCAGCTCGGCGGGAATGGCGGCGGTATTGAGCGCGACGAAGGGCTTGCCGCGGCGCGGCGACTCGCGATGCAGGGCGCGCGCCACGAGCTCCTTGCCGGTGCCGGTTTCGCCGGTGATGAGCACGCCGAGCGGCGCCTGCGCCAGGCGGCCGATGCCGCGGAACAATTCGCGCATCGCCGGCGATTCGCCGACGAGTTCTGCCTCGGCGGCGCCCGGCAGCGGCGCCGCGGCGGGCGCGTCGTCCACGCCGGCGACACTGGCCTCCGGCAGCGCGCGCGCGGCCAGCGCCACCGCGTCGTCGAGGTCGAAGGGCTTGGACAGGAACTCGTGCGCGCCGCCGCGAAAGGCGCCGGCAGTGCTGGCGACATCGGTGTACGCGGACATCACCACCACCGGCAGCTGCGGCAGCTTCGCCTTCAACATGTCCAGGAACGCCAGGCCATCCACTCCCGGCATGCGCACGTCGGTGTAGACCAGGTCCGGCGCGGCTTCGACCTCCAGCGCGTCGAGTGCGGCGCGCGCGCCATCGAAGGCCTGCACGCGGTAGCCGGCCTCACGCAGGGCCTGCGCGAGCACGATGCGCACTGCGCGGTCGTCGTCCACCACCCACACGCCCGCCGCCTCAGCCGCCTTCATTCGCCACCTCCGCCACCGGCAACAACAGGGTGAACACCGTGTGCCCCGGCCGCGAGCGATAACCCAGCGAGCCGCCGTGCTCGCGCGCCACCTGCTGCGCGAGCGCGAGCCCGAGGCCGCTGCCTTCCGCGCGCCCGGACACCAGCGGCAGGAAGATGCGTTCGGCCAGGTCTTCCGGCACGCCGCGGCCGTTGTCGGCGATCTCGACGCGCACGACCAGGCGATGCGCGCTGTCGCCGATCAGCACGCCGTACTCGGCGCGCGTGCGCAGCGACACCTGGGAGGCGCCGGACTCCAGCGCATTGCGCACCAGGTTCCACAACGCCTGCACCAGGCGGTCGGCATCGCCGGCGATGGCGGGCAGGCTGGGGTCGTAGTCACGTACGAGTTTGATCGCCCAGCCTGCCTCCACGTCCGCCAGCTGGCGCACGCGTTCGAGCACCTCATGGATGTTGATTGCCTCGAGCGCATTGGGCGGCGAGGGATTCAGCAGCCGATCCACCAGTGCGGCGAGGCGGTCCACCTCGCTGCCGACCAGTTCGACCAGCTCGACTTCCTCCTCGCTGTCGCCGCGCGCCTTAGCGCGGCGCGCCAGCAGTTGCGCGGCGCCCTTGAGGCCGGCGAGCGGATTGCGGATCTCGTGCGCGAGTCCCTTCAGCGCCGCGGACAGCGCCGCCGGCAGCGCCAGCGCGGGATCCTCGCCGGGAAACTCGCCGACCGGATGCGCCTCCAGCAGCACGCCGCCGTCCTCACGCGCACTCAGCCACAGCTCGGCGAAGCGCTCGCTGCCGCCGGGGAAGACCAGGCGGGCGCGGTGCATGCGCAGGGGCTCGCCACCGGCCGGCAGCCGCGCCAGCACTTCCGCGATGCGCTCGGCTTCGGCGTCCAGGCTCGCCAGCGGCAGGCCTTGCAGCCGCCTGGGGCTGACCCCGAGCCAGCTGGCGAAGGCGGCATTGCAGCCTTGCAGTTCGCCGGACGCATCGAGCCAGGCCAGCGGCGTGGCCAGGCGGTCCAGCTCGGGAGGAGGTAGCGACATTGCACCATGATAGTGCAAGGCGTGGAGGCTCGACTTTGAAGCAGACGCCCGGCGCTCCGCGCCGCCGCCGGCGGGCTAGCCGGCGGCCTGGGCATTGTCGTAAAACGCCGCCAGCCGCGACGCAACGGCAGGATAGGCCGCCTGCAGGACCTGCGGCGCGGTGAACCAGTACTCGCTGCACACGGCGAAGAATTCCGCGGGCGCTTCGCCGGCGTAGGCATCGATGGGCGGCTCGCGACCCGCATCGAGGTCCGCGCACAATGCATCGTAGGCCGCCTGGAAATCGCGCGCCCAACCGGGCACTTCGTCCACGTGCAGGCGCGGCGCGCCATCGACGCCGTCGTGCAGGCCGTCGAGCTTGTGCGCGATCTCGTGCACGACCACGTCGTAGCCTGGCCGCGGCGCGTCGACGCTCGCGCGCACGTCCGCCCACGACAGCACCAGCGGGCCGTGCCACCAGGACTCGCCGGAAGCGTGGCCGTGCCCTTCCGAAACGACGCCCGAGTGGCCGTCATAGTCCTGTGCGGGACGACGGAAGACACCCGGGTAGACGATGACCTCATGCCAGCCCTGCAGCCAGCCGTAATCGAGGTGCAACACCGGTCGACAGCACAGCATCGCGATCAGCACGCGCTGGTCGTCGTCGAGTTGCATGCCGCCGGCGGCACTGATCGCCTTCTCCGCCAGGAAGCGCTCGGTGAACTCGCGCAGCCGCGCCCTGGCCGGGGAATCGAGCGCGGCCGTCCATGCCGGCCGGGCAAGGGCACGTTGCCAAAGGGCTTCGGGCAAGCGCAGGCGGGGGGACGCGCCAACGAGGCGCCGCAACCAGGTGGTGATTCCCATGCCGACAATGTGTGGGCGAGGTGACGCGGCGCAAGCCGGGGCCGTGCAGGGACAAAGAAAACGGCCCGGTTTCCCGGGCCGTTTCTTGCAGGCAGTCGCGGCCAAAGGCCGCTCCCACATGTGGTTCAGATGGTGTAGTACATGGCGTATTCGAGCGGGTGCGTCGCGGCGCGGAACTTGGTCACCTCGCCCATCTTCAGCTCGATGTAGCTGTCGATGAAGTCGTCGGTGAATACGCCGCCGGCCTTGAGGAATTCGCGGTCCTTGTCGAGGTAGTCGAGCGCCATGTCCAGCGAATGGCAGACCTTCGGGATGTTCTTCTCTTCTTCCGGCGGCAGGTCGTACAGGTCCTTGTCGCTGGGCGCGCCCGGGTCGATCTGGTTCTTGATGCCGTCCAGGCCGGCCATCATCAGCGCGGCGAAGATCAGGTAGCCGGAGTTCATCGGATCCGGGAAGCGGATCTCGATGCGGCGGCCCTTCGGATTCGCCACGTACGGGAATGCGGCAGGACGCCGAACGGTTGCGCGCCGAATAGGCCAGCATCACCGGCGCCTCGAAGCCCGGCACCAGGCGCTTGTAGCAGTTGGTGGTGGAGTTGGCGAAGGCGTTGATGGCGCGCGCGTGCTTGAAGATGCCGCCGATGTACCACAGCGCGATCTGCGACAGGCCGCCGTAGCCGTCGCCGGAGAACAGGTTGACGCCGCCCTTGGACAGCGACTGGTGCACGTGCATGCCGCTGCCGTTGTCGCCGACCAGCGGCTTGGGCATGAAGGTGGCGGTCTTGCCGTTGCGGTGCGCGACGTTGCGGATGATGTACTTCATCATCATCAGTTCGTCGGCCTTCTTCACCAGCGTGTTGAAACGTGGTGCCGATCTCGCACTGGCCGGCGTTGGCGACCTCGTGGTGGTGCACTTCGACTTCCTGGCCGGCGGCCATCAGTTCCTTGCACATCTCGGCGCGGATGTCGTGCAGCGAGTCGGTCGGCGCGACCGGGAAGTAGCCGCCCTTCAGGCCCGGGCGGTAGCCGGTGTTGCCGCCCTCGTACTTCTTCTTCGAGTTCCAGTGCGCTTCCTCGGAATCCACTTCGAAGAAGGTGTGGCCCATGTCGTTGGCGAAGCGGACGCTGTCGAAGATGAAGAACTCCGGCTCCGGGCCGAAGAAGGCCTGGTCGGCGATGCCGCTGGCCTTGAGGTAGGCCTCGGCGCGCTTGGCCACGCCGCGCGGATCGCGCGAGTAGGCCTGCATGGTCTGCGGATCGAGGATGTCGCAGACCAGGATCAGGGTCGGGTCGGCGGTGAAGGGATCGATGGTGGCGGTGCTGGCGTCCGGCAGCAGGATCATGTCGGACTCGTTGATGCCCTTCCAGCCGGAGATGGAGGAGCCGTCGAACATCTTGCCGTCCTCGAACAGCGCCGGCTCGACGATGCTGACCGGGAAGGTGACGTGGTGCTGGACGCCGCGCATGTCGGCGAAGCGCAGGTCGACCC
The DNA here is from genome assembly GCA_963707625.1 of uncultured Gammaproteobacteria bacterium. GTDB lineage: Bacteria > Pseudomonadota > Gammaproteobacteria > Xanthomonadales > Xanthomonadaceae > Arenimonas. The sequence continues at coordinate 128,512 of CAVPQV010000006.1, read as the reverse complement.
ACTCGATGGCGTGGTCCTTGATCAGCTTGTTGACGTGTTCGATGGACATGGGAAGGCTCCGGCAGGGAAAGGGACCGCCAGCCTGTTGCAAGGCGCGTGCCACCTCCGAAGCCGAGCCAAGTCATTGATTGTGCTGGCATCACCGGCTGGGATTGCGAGCCAAATGCCCTCGAATGGGGCGTCGCCGTCTCAATAATCCCCAATCCGGTGCAATTAGACGCGCAGCCACATCACCGCGCCGAAGGCGGCCACCATCAACACGATCCAGGGCACCACCAGCAACGCGAAGCGCGTCCCGCCGCGCAGCCAGGCGAAGCCGCATTTCATCGCCGAGTTGCTGGCCAGCGCGGCCAGCAGCGCGACCATCGCCGTGCCGGTCGAGGCCTTGCCGGCGGCGACCAGCTGCGCACCCGAAGCCGCGGCCGCATGCACGTCGCCCAGGCCGGTGGTGGCCAGCACCCACGGCAGGCTGCGCTCGCCGAGCCAGTCGTGCACGAGCGCCGCCAGCAGCATGATCGCCGCCAGCAGGAGCACGAAACCCAGCACCCGGCGCGGCTCGAAGGGACGCGACAGCAGCTGCGCGGCGTCGCCGTCGCGGCCACCACCGCTGCCGAGGATGGAGACCAGCGCCGCGACCACCGCGACCGCGCCCGCCGCGGCCAGCGGCAGTACCGCGAGCTGCAGCAGCGGCGGCGACAGCGCCCCCAGCACCACCGCCAGCTGCACGATGGTGCCGACGTTGGAGGCGAGCGCGGCGCTGGCGAAGGCGCGCCGGCGTGCCGGTGCCGCGTGTGCGAGATCGGCCATCGCGGCGATGGTGGCGGTGCTGGAGACGAATCCACCGGCGAAGCCGGCCACCGGCAAGCCCAGCCTGGGTCCGAACCAGCGCAAGGCGATGTAACCGGCGCTGCTCACGCCCATCATCGCCACCACCAGGATCCACAGCCGGTGCAGGTCGATCGCGCCCCAGGGGTCCACCGCGCCCGCGGGCAGCAGCGGCAACACCACGAAGGCCGCCGCCGCCAGCATCAGCAGGTCATGCAGTTCCTGCGCGGTGAGCTGTTCGCGCACGAAGGGGTGCAGCCTGGGTTTGCTGTAGAGCACGATCGCCACCAGCACGCCCAGGCCGGCGCCCGCCGCGGGCAGGTGCATCGCCACGCCACCGAGCAGGAAGGTCACCACCATCGCCACTTCCGTGGTCAGGCCGGGGTCGGCGCTTTCGGTGCGCCGGTAGCTCGCGAACACCAGCAGGGCAACCGCGATGCCCGCCACCAGCAACGCCGCCGGCCCCAGCCATTGCGCCAGCGCGCCGGCCAGCGCCAGCAACACGAAGGTACGCACCCCGGCGGCGGCACGCGTCGGCCCGCTGCCCTTTTGCCGCTCGCGCTCGGCGCCGATCAGCAGGCCGATGCCGAGAGCGACCGCGAATCCGAGCATGTACTGGGGCAGTTCCATTGCCGCCTAGAGTGCAACAGCCCGCGCTTCTGCAACAATGCCCGCGTCCCGACACCGGTTGCACGATGAACGACCTGCTCGCCGCCCTCCTGCTCGGCATCATCGAGGGCATCACCGAATTCCTGCCCATTTCCAGCACCGGCCACCTGCTCATCGCCGAGCGCTGGCTGGGCCACCGCTCCGACCTGTTCAACATCTCGATCCAGGCCGGCGCCATCCTGGCGGTGGTGCTGATCTACCGCCAGCGCCTGATCGACCTGACCCTGGGCCTGCGCGAACGCAACAAGCGCGACTACGTGCTGAAACTGCTGCTGGCCTTCGGCGTGACCGCGGCGCTCGGCATCGTGGTGAAGACGCTCGGCTTCGAATTGCCCGAGACCATCGAGCCGGTCGCCTGGGCGTTGCTGCTCGGCGGCTTCATCATGCTCGGCGCCGAAGCGATCGACGCGCGCCGCGTGGACCTGCCGGACGACGACCCGAATGCGATCGGCTGGGGCACGGCGGTGCTGGTCGGCCTGGCACAGGTGCTGGCCGGCGTGTTCCCGGGCACCTCGCGCAGCGCGGCGGCAATCTTCGCGGCGCTGCTGTTCGGCAAGAGCACGCGCCTGGCCGCCACCGAGTTCGCCTTCCTGGTCGGCATCCCGACCATGTTCGCCGCCACCGGCTACGAACTGATCGACATGCTGGGCGACGGCAGCGCGGCGAACGAGGACTGGACCGCGCTCGGCGTCGCCTTCGTCGCTTCGGCAGTGACCGCTTTCGTCGCGGTGAAGTGGCTGCTGCGCTACATCCAGACCCACCGCTTCACCGTCTTCGCCTGGTACCGCATCGCCTTTGGCGCCGCGCTGCTTGTGTGGCTGCACGCAAGCGTTGTCTCGCCCGCAAACGCGGCGAGCGCCGGGGAAAGCGCAGTCACGCATGCGCAGCCTGCCGACCAGTCGCGCAACGTGCCCCGCACCTTTCTTGCCGACGCCTCATCGGTCACGCGCGCAACCTTGCTGTCCCTGCCGTCTACGGACGCGGCTGAGAACGACGGCGCACCTGCTGGCAACGCCGACACCAATGCGGACATCGCTCGATTCAGGTCGGCGAAGCTCTGCGTGCAGGCCGCGATGGCCCGGGTTTGGGTGGACCAGTCCGACGTCGAAAGCTTCGTCGTGCCTGCGAGCGACCCCTTCTTCACCGAAGCCGACCGCCAGCTCCAGATCGACGAGTCAAGGCAACTGCTCGATCTCGTCGAGCGTGCCGGGGACGAATGCACGGACAGCGTGGACGCGCTCGACGGCAGCATCTACGAACTCGCCCTTCGCGCCGCGCAGGCGGGCGATGAGATAGCCGCGGGCTGTTTCGTGGGCGGGCGATTTCCCTTGCCACCCGACCTGTGGCAGCGCGCCGACGTACGGGATCGCTTTCGCGAACACGCAGTCCCTTTGATCGAACGTGGCCTGCGTCGCGGCAGCTGGCCGATGGTGACACTGGCGGCGCTGTCGATATCGCCAAGCCGGGGACGGCATGCGATGACCCACGTCCCCGCCCTGCCCACGATTCCGCCGGACATCGTGCTGGTGATGAGCGCTTTCCGACAGGGCGATGCGGAGCGTGCCTATGCGCTGGCCCGACTCAGGGAGATAGGCGCCGCCGATCGCATGAAGGGGGTCAACAATGGCTTCATCAAAGCCACCGCGCGAAAGCTGACGGCGTTGCAGCGGAACCGCGCCGAGGCGTGGGCGCAGGACGCCTTTGTGCGCTACTTCCGCGGCAAAAAGTGGGACCGGTACGACACCGAGCCCTGTCCGATCTCGTAGCGCCTACGCGCCGCGGTTCAACACGGCCTGCACGAGCTTCTCGCCCACCCAGCGCTCGGCGAAGCTGCGCAGGTCGGCGCCTTCGATGAAGCCGCAATGGCCGCCGTATTCGGCGATTTCCAGGCGCGAATGCGCCGGCAGCTGCAGCTGCTTCATGGTGACCACCGGGATGATCGGGTCGTCGGCGGCGGCGAGCACGCTCACCGGCACCTGCAACCCCGCCAGGCGGCCGCCGGCGACGGCATAACCTTCGAAGTACTCGTCGATGCCGGCCATGTCGGTGTAATTCTGCACCAGCCAGTGGGTGAGGCCGCGCATGCTCAGCGCCAGCGTCGCCTCGTCCAGGCCCACGCTCGGGAACAGCCGCTGCTTCTTGCGCAGCGAGCTGCGCCACTTGCGCATGAAGTACCAGTTGTACAGCGCCGGCCCGTTCTCCAGCGCGGTCATCACCGCCGCCGGATCCACCGCCGGACACACTGCGGCCGCGTGCAACAGCGGGATGTCGGCGGCGGGCGCGGCCAGCGCCAGCCGCAGTGCGAAGTTACCGCCCAGCGAATAGCCGGCAGCAAGGTAGTTGTCGTTCGGGAAGCGCTCGATCACCCACTTCGCCGCCTGCACCACCTCGGGCAGTCGGCAGGAGTGGAAGATGCCCTCGTTGAGATGGTGCGAGTCGCCGTGGTCGCGGAAGTTCAGGCGGAACACGTCGAAGCCCTGCGTCAGCAGGTGCGCGGCGGTGTGGCGCATGTAGCCGGAGTCGAAGCTGCCTTCCCAGCCATGCAGCAGCAGCACCAGGCCGCGCGCTTCGCGATGCGGCAGCGCGCTGTGCAGGCCGAGCAGGCGCACGCCCTCGCCCGCGTCCACGATGTGCTCGCTGGTGCTGGCGCCGGTGGCGTCGAGCATGCGCTGCCCGGCGGCGCGGCGCATCGGCATCGAGCTCAGCGCCGACTGCAGGTGCGGATTGCGCAGCCAGCGCGGCGGGCGGTAGCGGAAGTTGGCACTGACCATGCCGCGCGCCTCAGACCGCCATCGCCGCGACGATGCGCTCGCGGCAGAGCAGGGCCAGCGCGGCGCCGGCCCTCGGCATCCACCGACGCCGGTTCCAGGAAATGCACCTCCACCGGCCGCGACGGCTCGCCCAGCAGGCGCCAGAAGTTCTGCAGGAAGTTCTCGCGCCTGCGGAAGGCGATCACCGTCTGCGCCTCACCGCGCACGCCGTACTTCAGCGCCACCGGTTGCACCGGCACCGCGGCCAGCACCGCCGGCTGGAAGATGCGCGCGTGGAAATTGTTGACCTCGGTACCGTCGCAGGTGCGCCCTTCCGGGAACACGCCCACCGCGCGGCCTTCCTGCAGCCGCTGCAGCATCTGGTGCATGACGCCGTGCAGCGATTCGTTGTCGCCGCGGTGGTGGTAGATGGTGCCGCCGCGGCTGGCCAGCCAGCCGATCACCGGCCAGCGCTCGATCTCCGACTTGGCGACGAAGCCGAGCGCGCGCTGGCTGTGCATCAGCACGATGTCGATCCAGCTGACGTGGTTGGCCACGAACATCGCCGCGCCCGGCAACGGCTCGCCGACGCGGCGCACGCGCATGCCGAAGGCGCGCACCATCAGCCGCGACCAGGTGCGCAGCACCCACTGGTCCACCGGCTCGCCACGCCAGCGCAGCCCGCGCCCGATCGGACCCAGCAGCAGCACCGTGATGGCCAGTCCGAGGGTGACGTGCAGCAGCAGCAGGGGCAGGCGCCACAGGTAGCGCAGCGGCCTGCGCCAGTCGGTCGACCGGGGGGCGGCGCGGGGGGGAACGGACATGCCCCGATTGTGCCCGAAGCAAACTAGAGCGTGCACCCGACGCGGACGCATGCGTCGCATTCCTGCGCAGGAAGCGTCGCGCCGGGGACGAGGCGCAGTGACTGCGAACCGCCAGGGTCTCGGCCAGCAAGGCCGAGCAGTCGCCGTGCTGCGCGCGTCACTCGCGCAGCACGGCGGCCAGCGAATCGGCGAAGTAGCCGATGTTGGCTTCGCTCAGGCCGGCGATATTCATGCGGCTGCTGCCGAGCAGATAGATCGCGAATTCGCTGCGCAGGCGGTCAATCTGGCCGGGGCTGATGCCGAGGAAGGAGAACAGGCCACTCTGGCGCTGTATGAAGCCGAAATCGCGCTGCAGGCCGGTTGCCGCCAGTTGCGACACGGCCAGTGCGCGCATGCACCGGAGGCGTTCGCGCATGGCGGTCAGTTCGCCCTGCCACTGGGCGGTCAGCGTCGGCCGCGACAGGATGCGCGCGACGATGGCGGCACCATGTGCCGGCGGCATCGAATAGAAATTGCGGATCTGCCCGAGCATGACCGAGCCGGCCGCCGCCGCGGCGCCGGCAGTGTCGGCAATCAGACTGAGCGCGCCAATGCGTTCGCGGTACAGGCCGAAGTTCTTCGAGCACGATGTGCACAACAGCAGCTCCGGCAGCGCGGCGGCCAGTGTGCGCACGCCGACGGCATCGCGGTCGAGGCCTTCGGCGAAGCCCTGGTAGGCCATGTCCAGCAACGGCACGAAACCCTGCCGCTGCGCCAGCGCGGCGATCTGCGGCCACAGGCCGGCCGGAATGTCGACGCCGCTGGGGTTGTGGCAGCAGGCATGCAACAGCACCACATCACCGCTTGGTACCTGCGCCAGCGTGGCGAGCAGGGCGTCGGCGCGCAGGCATTGCGACTGCGGGTCGTAGTAGGGATATTCGCGCAGGCGCAGTCCGGCCGCCTGGAACACGCTGGCGTGGTTGCCCCAGCTGGCATCGGGTAGCCACAGGCAGGCGTCGGGCCGGCTGAAACGGATCAGCCCGGCGGCCACACGCAATGCGCCGGTCCCACCGGGCGTCTGCGCGGTGAACACGCGCTGGTCGCGTCGTACCAGATGTTCGCCCAGGGCCAGTGCTTCCATCGCGGCGGTGAAGGCGGGATCGCCGGCCATGCCCTGGTAGGACTTGCTGTCCTCCTCGGCAAAGCGCAGCCGCTCGGCCTCGCGCACGCAGTCCAGGATCGGCGTGCGGCCGGCTTCGTCGCGGTACACGCCGACGCCGAGGTCGATCTTGCCGGCGCGCGGATCCTGCCGGAACTGCGCCATCAAACCGAGGATGGGGTCATCGGGAGCGGCTTGCAGGTGGCTGAACATGGGGGTCTCGGCAATGGCGGTATCGAGAGCTTAGGGGCTCGCGGCCGCTGCTGGCTTGTCTTGCGTCAAGTCGGTGGTCGCGCTTTCAGGCCAGGATGGCACCTACCCTGGCCCTTCTTCCGCACCAGAAATACTGCCGCCCATGCCTACCATCATCGAACCCTTCCGCATCCACTCGGTCGAGCCGCTACGCATGACCACCGCCGCCGAGCGGTGCGACGCGATCGTCCGGGCCGGCTACAACCTGTTCTCGCTCAGGAGCGAGGACGTCCTCATCGACCTGCTCACCGACTCCGGCACCGGTGCCATGTCGAGCGAGCAATGGGCCGGCATCCAGCGCGGTGACGAAGCTTATGCCGGCTCACCCTCCTGGTACCGCTTCGAAGCCGCCGTGAAGGAACTGTTCCCCTTCGCCCACGTGATCCCCACCCACCAGGGCCGAGCCGCCGAGCGGATCCTGATGGCCGTCATCGGCGGGCCTGGACGCATCATCCCCAACAACACCCACTTCGACACCACCCGCGCCAATATCGAGGTCACCGGTGCCGAGGCCGTCGACCTGGTCATCCCCGAAGGTCTCGACCCCACCCTGGAACATCCGTTCAAGGGCAATATGGACCTCGGCCGGCTCGATGCCCTGCTGAGCGCGCGTCGCGACGACGTGCCTGCCGTGTTCATCACCATCACCAACAACTCCGGAGGCGGCCAGCCGGTCTCGCTGGAGAACCTGCGCGGCGTGCGCGCGCTGTGCGACCGCCACCGCGTTCCGCTGTTCCTCGACGCCTGCCGCTTCGCCGAGAACGCCTGGTTCATCCGCGAGCGCGAAAGCGGTCAGGGCCAGCGCGAGGTCGCCGACATCGTGCGCGAGATCGCCGCCCTGGCCGACGGCATGACCATGAGCGCCAAGAAGGACGGTCTGGCCAACATCGGCGGCTGGCTCGCCGTCCGCGACGACGAACTCGCCGCACGTTGCCGCAATCTGCTGATCCTGACCGAGGGCTTCCCGACCTACGGTGGCCTCGCCGGCCGCGACCTGGACGCCATCGCCCAAGGCCTGAAGGAGGTTGTCCAGCACGACTATCTGCGCTACCGCATCCGTTCCACCGGCTACCTCGGCGACGGCCTGCATGTCGCCGGCATTCCGGTCATGCGCCCGATCGGCGGCCACGCCGTCTATATCGACGCCCGCGCCTTGCTGCCCCACATTCCGCCGTTGCAGTACCCCGGGCAGGCGCTCGCCATCGCGCTCTACGAGGCCGGTGGCATCCGCAGCTGCGAGATCGGCACCGTCATGTTCGGCCGCCACCCCGACGGCAGCGAAACGGCGGCGGCACTCGACCTCGTTCGCCTCGCCATTCCCCGCCGCACCTATACCCAGAGCCACATCGACTATGTCATCGAGATCTGCGTCGGGGTCGCGGCCCGTGCCGGCGAGCTGCGCGGCTACCGGATCGCCGAGGAGCCGCCTGCGCTGCGCCACTTCACCGCGCGCTTCGAGCCGCTGTCGGGTTAGCGTGCGGCAAGCCAGGCCACCCGCCGTGATCGCGCCCATGGACCCGGAATCGGTGCCGTTGCGGCTCGCCCCCGGGGCGCCCAGCAAGGCGGCGCTGGCCGCCTGCCTCGAGGATCTCGACCGGCCGCAACCCGGGGTGCTGGTGCTGGTGCTCGACGTCGCCGGCCACGCCTATGCCAAAGCCGGCACCCTGGTTCATTTCAGCGCCATGGGCCGACGCTGCGGCTGGGTCAGCCCGGGCTGCCTGGAAGCCGATGTGCTGGCGGCGGCCGATGCTGCCCGGGCTGATGGCCGGGTGCGCCTGCTGGACCTCGACAACCGTGACCTGTCCGATGTGTTTTCCGGCGCTGGCGCCGGATGCCGTGGCCGGCAGCGGGTTTTGGTGCTGCCGCTGGCGGCGCTGCCCGGTCTGCATCCGATCCTGGTCAGCTACCTTGAACATGGCGACGCACTGCGGCTGAGTTATGCCACGCCCGGTCGGCTGTGCCTGCGGACCGGCGCCCTGCAGGCCGAATGGTCCCTGCCGGTGGACGCCGTCACCGCGGCGGCGGGAACCGACGGCGCCGTCTGGGCCCTGCAGTTGGCGCCGCTGCCGACGGTGTTGATCTGCGGTGCCGGGCCGGAAAGCGAAATCCTGTTGCCGCTGCTGGACCAACTCGGCTGGCGGGTGGACCTGCTCGAGTCGCGCCCGGATTGGGCCGCCTGCACGCCCCTGGTCGACTGCCTGCTGCCCGTTGCTCCGATCGATGGCGGCCGCTACGACGCCGTACTGGTCATGGCCCACCACTTCGGCCACGACCGCGAGGCGCTGGCGACGCTGGCGAGCTGGCCACAGTTGCCGGCCTATATCGGCCTGCTCGGCCCGGCATCGCGACGTGACGACTTGCTCGCCACGCTGCCAGGCACGGTGCGCGAGCGCCTGGTCGGGCGCTTGGAGTCACCGGCCGGGCTGTGCGTGGGCGGCCGCGGCGCCGCCGCCATCGCGCTGTCACTGGCGGCACGCCTGCAGACACAGGCGCAACGGCTTGACGAGAAGCAAGGCCAGCGGGACGGGCGTGTGCCAGAGTCCTGCGCTATCCAAACGCCCGAGGCCCCGCCATGCTGACCGACTTCCTCACTGCCCATCATCGCGACTGCGACGCGCAGTTCGCCCAGGCCGAAAATGCCGCCAATGACGGCGACCGCGATGCCGCCATCGCCGCCTACGCCGGGTTCGAAGCGGCGATGGCGCAACACCTGTCGATCGAGGAGAACGTGCTGTTCCCCGAATTCGAAGCGCGCAGCGGCATGGCCGGCGGCCCGACGGCGGTGATGCGCATGGAACACGAGCAGATGCGGGCGATGATGACGCAGCTGCGACAGGCGCTGGAAAGCGGCGCGCTGGACGACTTCCTCGGCTTCGCCGAGACGCTCAACATCCTGATCCAGCAGCACAACATGAAGGAAGAACAGATGCTCTATCCGATGTGCGATCGCGCCCTGGCCGAGCACGCCGAGACGTTGCTGGAACGCATGCAGGCGCACTGACGGCGATGGCAGCCACCGAGCTGAATCTGGATGTGCGCGGTCTGCCGCCGTGTGAGCCGATGGAGCGGATCCTCGCCGGCAGCGACCGGCTACTGCCCGGCCAGCACCTGCGTGCGCTGCTCAGCCGCGAACCGCTGCCACTGTTTGCCATCCTTCAGCAACGTGGCTTCCAGTGGCAGGTGGTCGCGGTCGTGGAGGGCCGCTGCGAGTTGCTGGTCTGGCGCGCCGGTGACGGGCAGGTAACGGCAGGCGGCGAGTGAACGCCGGGCTGTCGCTGGAACAGGCGCCGCCGCTGTCGGTGCCGCTGCGCTTCTTCCTCAGCGCGCCGCCGTTCGGCCTGGCCGCTGCCGGCTTGCTGTGGTGGCTGGGCCCCGACGCATTGGCATCGCGCTGGAGTACCGGCGCGCTGGCGCTGAGCCACCTGCTGGTGCTCGGCGTGCTGACCATGGTGATGTGCGGGGCACTGTTGCAGTTGCTGCCAGTGCTGGCCGGCGCGCGGGTGACGCGGCCGCGGCTGGTCGGCGGGCTGTGCCATGTCTTGCTGGTGCTGGGCACGCTGAGCCTGGTGGCTGGCTTCCTGGGCGCTGGTCGCGTCGGCTTCCGGGCGGCGCTGGTGCTGCTCGGACTCGGCCTCGGCGGTTTCCTGGCCGTGATGGGTTTTGGCCTGGCGCGGGCACCGCACGCGCAGGACAGCGTGCGTGGGATGCGCTGGGCCCTGCTCGGCCTGGCGTTGACTGTCGGCCTTGGCCTGTCGCTCGGCCTGGGCCACAGCGGGCTCGGGCTGGCACTGCTGCGCTGGCCGGTGACCGACCTGCACCTGGCCTGGGGCCTGCTCGGCTGGATCGCACCCCTGGTGGCGGTGGTCGCCTGGCAGGTGGTGCCGATGTTCCAGATGACACCGCCCTACCCGCCGCGGCTGCGCCGCTGGTTGGCGGTCGGCGTGTTCGCGCTGCTGACCTGGCACTCGCTGGCGGTGGGGTGGGGTTGGCCGCTGGCGCAGCTGCCGATGCTGCTGCTGGCGGCGGCGCTGGCCAGCTTTGCGCTGATCACCTTGCGCTTGCTGGCCCGGCGCCGACGCAGGGTCGGCGACACCAGCCTCGCCTTCTGGCGACTGGGCATGGTGGCGCTGCTACTGGCCATGGTGGCCGGGGCCGCGTCGCGGCTGGCGCCGCCCGCCGTGGCGGCAAGCCTGGCGCTGGCGGCCGTCTTGTTGTTCCTGCTCGGCTTCGCGTTGTCGGTGGTCAACGGCATGCTCTACAAGATCGTGCCGTTCCTGGTCTGGCTGCACCTGCAGCAGCGCCTCGCCACCCGGCTCGAGGTACGCCACCACCTTGTCCTGCCGAGCATGAAGGCGCTGCTGCCGGAACCGCGCTGCCGGCAGCAGTTCTACCTGCACCTGGCGGCACTGGCAGCGCTGCTGGCCGCGGTGCTGCTGCCGGGCCTGCTGCGCCCGGCCGCGGCACTGTGGCTGGCCGACTTCGCCCTGCTCGGGCTGAATCTGGTGAGTGCGACCCGCCGGTACCGGGCCGAATGCCGGCGCATCGACGACTTCGGCTGATGCCGCTACGACCGGACCACTACGACCGGGTTGCCGGTCTTGCCTGCCAGCGCGCCAGATCGTCGGCGGTGTCGATATCGATGGCCGCCTCGGGCATCGCCAGCTGCGTCGCCGGGCCGCTCTCGCGCACCAGCAGCGGCTTGGCACCGCGCTCGCCGCGCAGGGCGGCCAGTTCGGTGAACAGCCGGCGCGGAAAGATCGCCGGCACCCCGGGCTGCCCGGCGTAAAACGCGCAAACCACCGCGGCGGGCAAGCGGCGCCAGCGTGCCGCCAGCGCCTGCAGGGCGTCCGGGCGCAAGGCGATCTGGTCGGCCAGCAACAACAGCGCGCCGTCGGGCTGGCCGCGCAGCCCGGCGACGCCCGCCGCCAGGCTGCTGCCCAGGCCCTCGTCCCAGCCAGGGTGTTCGATAACACCAATGCCGGCCGGTAGCTGGGCGGCGATCTGCGCGGCATGCGCGCCGAGCACCACCTGCACCCGGCCTGGCGCCACCGTTTCGGCCAGGGCGATGGCGTGGCGGATCAGTGGTTCGTTGCGCAGCAATGCCAATTGCTTGATCGCGCCGAAGCGGCGGCCGGCACCGGCGGCCAGGACCAGGGCGGCCAGTTCAGGCATCGGCCTGGCAGCGCAGCAGATAAGCCTGCAGGCGCGCGCGCAGCTCGGCGCCGAGGGGCTGCGGGCGGCCATGCTGCATCTCGATGGCCACCAGCACCGAGCGCGCGCGCAGCCGCGTCTCGCCGCGCACACTGCCATCGAAACGCAGGGTCAGCGAGCTGCGGCCGACTTTTTCCAGCACCAAACGCAGCTCCAGCGTGTCGCCGAGCCGGCAGGGCCGCAGGAAATCGCATTCGGTATGCGCAGTCGGAAAGCCGACACCATGGAGCAGGATCTGCTCGGCGTAATTCAGTCCGAGGCAGTCGCTGAACCAGTCTTCGACCGCCGCCTGGAACATTTCGAAAAAGCGCGGGAAGAACACGTAGCCGGCGGGATCGGTGTGGGTAAAACGCACCGCGGCACGATGCACGTAGAGCGGATCCATGCGCGCCTCCTGGTCGGATTACGGGTCGAGGCCATAGACCGGCGCCTGCACCTGCCGGAAAATGCCCAGCGCGCAGGGCAGGTCCGGCAGGCTCATCAGCGCAAGCTGCTGGGCGAGGCCGGCGTCGGTCGGATCGTGGATCACGGCGTTGTCCGGCAGCGGTTCGTCCTCGGCCAGTTCGATCGCGGCGATGTGGCCGTTGGCATGCACCAGCAGCTTGCGGCCGTTGCCGCCGAAGCGCAGCGGCGCACCGGCGACCAGCCGCACCGAGCTGTCGTCGCGGGTGGCCTTGGCGGTGATCTGCTCGTAGGCGCCGTCGTGGAAGGTGATGCAGTTGAGCAACACCTCGACGAAGGCGACGCCGCGATGGGCGTGGGCGGCGGCGAACACCTCCTCCATCATCGGGCCGCTGGTGTCGGGCACGCGGGCGACGAAGGTGGCGCCGCAGGCCAGCGCCAGGTTGACCGGATTGACCGGGGTATCGGCCACGCCGTAGGGCGTGGACTTGGTCTTGAGCCCGGTCGGGCTGGTCGGCGAGGCCTGGCCCTTGGTCAGGCCGTAGATCTGGTTGTTGAGCATCAGCATCTTGATGTCGGGGTTGCGCCGCAGCAGGTGCATGGTGTGGTTGCCGCCGATGGCCAGCGCATCGCCGTCGCCGGAAATCAGCCAGACCGACAGCTCGGGGTTGGCCAGCTTGGCACCCATCGCCACCGTCGGCGCCCGGCCGTGCACGGTGTGGAAGCCGAAGGTGCGCGTGTAGTAGGGCAAGCGCGAGGTGCAGCCGATCCCGGAGATCGTCAGCAGCTTCTCGCGCGGCACGCCGAGCCGGGCGTAGGTGGCGGTCAGCGATTTGAGCACCGCGAAGCAGCCGCAACCGGGGCACCAGCGCGGCGTGGTGGCGGACAGGAAGTCCAGGCGCGGGTCGCTGCCGACCGGGTCGGCGACGGGGGTGGCGATCTGGCTCATGCGGACGTCTCCAGCAGCGATTCGGCATAAGCGATGATTTCGGCGACCTGGAAGGCGTTGCCCTGCACCTTGTTCAGGCGCTTGAGATCGAGCAGGTAGGCGCTGCGCAGTTGCTGCCAGAGTTGGCCGGTGTTGTTTTCCAGCACGGCGACCTGGTCGAAGCGACGCAGCAGGTCGCCCAGGTCGCGCGGCAATGGGTTCAGGTGGCGCAGATGCAGGCACGCGACCGGACGGCCGGCGACCCGCAGGCGGTCGGTGGCCTCGCGGATCGGACCGAAGGTGCTGCCCCAGCCGAGCAGCAGCAGGCGGGCGTCGGCCTCGCCGTGCGCTGCGCTGGCCGGGAAATCCTGGGCGATGCGCGCGACCTTGTCCTGGCGCAGGTGCACCATGGCCTCGTGGTTTTCCGGCTCGTAGCTGACCGCGCCGCTCTCTCCGCCTTTTTCCAGGCCGCCGATGACGTGCTCCAGCCCCGCCGTGCCGGGCAGCGCCCAGGGCCGTGCCAGGGTTTCCGGGTCGCGCTGGTAGGGCTGAAAGTCGTCGCCGGCCTGCACCCGGTGCACGGTGAACACGGGCAACTCCGCGGCCTCGGGTTCGCGCCAGACTTCAGCGCTGCTCGACAACGACAAGTCGCTGAGCACGATTACCGGCGTCATGTAGCGCAAGGCGATGCGGCTGGCTTCGACCACGGTGTCGAAACAGTCCGCGGGCGTGGCGGCGGCCAGCACCGGCAGCGGCGATTCGCCGTGGCGGCCGCACAGGGCCTGCAGCAAATCGGATTGTTCGGTCTTGGTGGGAATGCCGGTCGAGGGGCCCGCGCGCTGCACGTCGATGACCACCAGCGGCAGTTCGGCGATCACCGCCAGGTTCAGGAACTCGCCCATCAGCGACAGGCCCGGCCCCGAGGTGCTGGTGGCGCCCAGCGCACCGGCGAAGCTGGCGCCGATGGCGCTGCCGATCGCGGCGATCTCGTCCTCGGCCTGGAACATGCGCACGTCCGGGTCGCGGTAGCGGCTGAGCTCCTGCATCACCTCGGTGGCCGGGGTGATCGGGTAACCGCCCAGCAGCAGCGGGACCCCGGCGCGGCGGCTGGCCGCGACCAGCCCCTTGGCCAGGGCGGCATTGCCGGTGATGAAGCGGTAGACCCCGGCGGTGCGCAGCCGCTCGCTGGCCGCCAGGCGCAGCGGGCTGACGAAGAACTCGGCGGTTTCGCCATAGTTCCAGCCGGTGTGGAAGGCACGGCGGTTGGCCTCGGCCAGGTCCGGGCTGGCGACAAAACGCTGCGCAATCCATTGCTCCACCGCCGTTAGCGGCCGCGGAAACAGCCAGCAGATCAGCCCGAGCGCGAAGAAGTTGCGGCTGCGGTCCTTCTCGCGGGTGGACAGCGGCAAGCCCTTGAGGGCGCCGCGGGTGAGCCGTCCGACCGGCACCGGGAAGACCCGGTACGCGCGCAGCGAGCCGTCCTGCAGCGGGTCCTGGGCGAAGCCGGCCTTGTCGAGGTTGGCAGCGTTGAAGGCGTCCTCGTTGACGATGATGATGGCGCCGGGCTTGAGCATGCCGAGGTTGCTGCGCAGCGCCGCCGGGTTCATGGCCACCAGCAGGTCGAGGCGGTCGCCGGGCGTGAGTACCTGCTCGCCGCCGGTACGCACCTGGAAGCCCGACACGCCGCCCAGGGTGCCGACCGGCGAACGGATTTCGGCCGGGAAATCGGGGAGCGTGCGCACCACTTCGCCGGCGGCGCTGGCCAGTTGGGCGAATTGTTGCCCGGCCAGCTGGATGCCGTCACCAGAATCGCCGGCGAACTTGAGGGTGATCTCGTCGAACAGTTGTGCATCGGCCAGATCGGGGTCGATGGGGGCAGCAATGGCCTGGTTCATGGTGGGGGTCCGGGGGGCGGGAGTGCTCAGTTCACCGCGAAGCGCGAGGGCACGGGGTCGGCGAAATCCTCGTCCGGATTCAGCGCGCGGGCGCGCTCGAGCAAGGCCGCCTCGGACTCGACGCGGTCGGGGTCGGGCTCGCAGCATTCCTGCGGGCACACCGCCGCGCATTGCGCCTCGTCGAAGAAACCAACGCATTCGGTGCATTTGGCGGGGTCGATCGTGTAGATGCTGGCGCCGGCGGTGATCGCCTCGTTCGGGCATTCGGGCACGCAGGCGTCGCACAGGTTGCAGTCACGGGTGATTCGGTAGGCCATCTTCGTTCTCCTCGTTGATGCCATGGATTGCCGCGCCCAGCGCGCCGCAGAACTGCGCATTGGGTGCCAGGATCGTGCTTACCGCGTCGAAGCGTGCGGCGAACAGCGGCATGAGAATGGGGTGGTGGCTCATCACGCCACCGGAAAACACCAGGGTGTCGGTATCGATCGCGGTCATTTCCAGCACCCGCTTGACCACCGAGCGATACAGGGCATGGATCAGGTTCTCCACCCGCTCGCCCTGCATCAGCAGCTTGATCACTTCCTGCCCGGAGAACACCGTGCAGTAGCTGTTGAGGATCAGATCCTTGTCGTGCGCGGCGGCGAGCCGCGGCAGCTCCTGCATCGGCACTTCCAGCCGGTGCGCCAGTTCCTCGATGTAGGCACCGGTGCCGGCCGCGCACTTGCGGTTGATGGCGAACTGTTCTACCCGGCTCGGGGTGGCGCGGATCACCTTGGCGTCCTGGCCGCCGATGTCGATGATGGTGTAGTCCTGCTGCAGCTGGAGCTGGTGCTGCACGCCCAGGTAGTGCGCCTTGATCTCGGTCAGCTGGCCCTGCACGAAGCCGATGTGGTGACGCCCGTAGCCGGTGGCGAACACCTTGTGGCCGGGACGCACGACCGGCTGCCGGCCATCCGCGGGCAGCCGGTCGCGGTCGCCATCGACAATCGCCGAGAGTTCGTCGCCCAGGCCAGCCAGGCTGCGGTGCACGTGCTCGTTCAGCGGGAAAAGGGTGCGGCACCTGCGCGTGGTCAGCAGCCGCCCTGCGCGGTCGAGCGCGGCGACCTTGATCTCGGCGCTGCCGCAGTCCACGCCCCAGAACACCTCGGTGCGGACCGCGGCCTCGGTGTTCGGACGATCGTAGTCGGCAGCGGTGCTCATAGCGTTTCCAGGAAGGCCTCGATCAGGGTGGTGCTCTGCTCGTCGGAGAAACAACGCAGGTCGCACAGGTCGCCATCGACGACGATGCCGGGGATGCCCTTGGCGGCCATCCGCCTGGGCAGGTTGTAGTTGCTATTGCTGTTGTTCGGGCAGGTGCGGGCAGCGTGGTAGATCACGCCGTCGATAGCGAACTCACCGGCCAGCCGCTCGATGTAGGCTTCCTTGTAGGCGTCGTCGCGATTGATGAAGATCTTCAGGTACGCCCGCGCCATGCTGTCCAGCGGCTGCTCGGGGTCGAAGTCGGAGAAGATCCAGGAGTTGCAGTAGGTCGAGGCGACCACCGAGGCGCGGTTGTTGGCGAACAGGTCGGACAGGTGCCGCAGCCGGCCCCAGACCGGCATGCCCTCCCAGTAGATGCGCAGGCGCTCGCCCGGCACCGCCGCCTGCCCGGTCACGATCTTGGCCTGCAGTTCGGCGAGCAGCGCCCGGTAGTAGTCGGTGGCGACCTGAGTGCCGCGCAGCACCACGATCGGGCCCATCACGATGGCGCCGTCGAAGAAGCTCAGCGGTGCCGGTCGCGCCCGCGCGGTATTGAGCACCGCTTCCCACAGGTCGGTGGCCTCGCGCGAGCGGGCCACGGCCAGGCGCAGCGCGTCGGGATCGAGCGGCGTGCCGGTGATCGCTTCGAGCTGCCCGATCATGCGCCGATACTGCGCGGCGACGTCGGCGACGTGTTCGGGCAGCACCTGCGGCAGGTGGTTCGGTGGGTGGATGCCGAGCAGCGGCACGTTCCATTGCCGCGCGTACCAGGCGAACCAGTGCATCACGTCCTTGCACTGGTTGGTGCAGTACACCAGCACGTCCGGGCGCGGCACGCTGTCCAGGCCGTAGGCCTTGGTCAGCGGGGTCACGCCCTTCAGGCAGGCGCCGATATCGGAGGTGAGGTAGCTGCAGATCTCCGGCGAATAGCCGTGCGCGTTGGCGGCCGGAATGGTGTCGGTGGACACCCGGGTGGCGCCGAGCAGGGCACCGTGGTTTTCCGGAAAATAGACCTCGAAACCCATCGCCCGCAGGATCTCGGCCGGACCCACCGACGTGCACCAGGCGACTCTTCGCCCGGGGTCCTTCGCCGCCTCGCCGAGATCGACGAAGTAGTCGCGCATGACCTGCTTCACATCCATCGGGCTCACATCCATCTGGCGCCTCCCAGCCGCTGCGCGGCCCTGCGGATAAACACCTCGATCATGCGCTTGCGGTAGTCACGCGGAAAAAAGTCCTGCTGGTAGGTCGTGGCGGAATCGCGCGCGATGGCGCAAGCGGCGTCGAGCAGGGCGTTCGGGCCGTCGTGCGCGGCGGCGGCGAAGTGCCAGCACCCGGGGCGGGTGCCGATGCCGGTCATCGCCAACGACAGTTCACTGAGCACGCCCGCGCTGTCGGCACGCACGCCCAGGGCGATGCCCAGCGAGGGGAAGTCCAGCGCCTGGCGGATCGTCAGTTTGTCGTAGTCGACGCGCAGGCCGCCCGCGGGCGGCAGCTCGACGGCGACCAGCACCTCGTCGCTGGCCAGGACGTGACGCTGCATGCCGTCGTCGCAGTAGAACTGCCTCAGCGGCAGGCGCCGCTCGCCGCGCGGCGAGACCAGCTGCAGCACCGCATCGAGCAGCAACAGCACCGGCGCGGTGTCGGAGACGAAACGCGCCTGGCATTGCGGCAGCACGCCGCGCACCGCCGACCTGACCAGCGGGCAGACCTCGCCGCCGGCCTTGAAGCAGGGGGCGTGGACGGCGCGGTTGAGCGGGCTCTGGTTGATGTAGATGCAGCGGTTGTCGACCAGCAGATTGCCGCCGAGGCTGGCGCGCTGGCGGATCGGCGGGCTGGCGACGCGGCCGGCGGCCGCGCACAGGGCCGGATAGTGCTGGCGCAGTTGCGCATCGCTGGCGACGTCGGCGAGCCGGGTCAGGGCGCCGAGGCGATGGCTGCCATCGGCACGCGCCTGCACCCCGGCCAGTTCCGGCAGGCCAGTGAGCGAGATCAGCAGCGCGGGTGTCTTCACGCCCTGCTTGATCTGCGGCATCAGGTCGGTGGCGCCGGCGGCGAGCGCATAGTCGTGGCCCGCAGCGGACAACTGCGCCAGTCGGGCCAGCAATGCCGCGAGGCTGTCCGGGCGCTCGAACTGGAAGTGGGTCGCTTGCGCGCTCATCGGCCGCTTGCCTTGTGCATCGCCGCCAGCACCCGGTCGGGGCGCAGCGGCAGTTCGTGCAGGCGCACGCCGACCGCATCGAAGATGGCGTTGGCGATCGCCGGGATCACCGGCGCCAGCGGCCCCTCTCCGGCCTCCTTGGCGCCGAACGGGCCTTCGCTCTCGTCGCTGCTCGAGGGCACGATGTCGATTTCTGGCTGCTCGAACGGCGACGGGATCTTGTATTCGAGGAAGCCGGCGTTCTGCACGGCGCCGTCGTAGTGCAGCACTTCCTCCATCAGTGCCTGGCCCATGCCCATGTGGAAGCAGCCCTCGATCTGTCCGCGCACCGCCAGCGGGTTGAGCGCGAAGCCACAGTCGTGCGCGCAGGTGGCCTTGTCCACTTTCACGAAGCCGGTGTCGGGATCGACCGTGACCTCGACGATGAAGGCGGTGAAGCTGTACGCCGGCGACAGGCCGGCGCCGGCGCCCTTGAAGCTGCCGCCGAGCTTGGGCGCGCGGTAGTTGCCGACTGTCTGCAGGATGCCCGGGCCTTCGATCGCCGCGTGCACGGCCGCGATGAAGCCGGTTTCCTTGCCGCTGTCGAGATGGCGGATGCGGCCGTCGGCGAACTCGAAGCCGTCGCGGTAGTCGGGATTGGCGCCGAGGAAGTCGGCATCGAAGTCGGGCGCACGTTGGCCCTGGCGAAAGCCGTCCTCGGGCGGCGCCGGCGCCGGATACGCCGGCTCGGGCAGCGCCAGCAGCCGGCAGGCTGCCGCGACCAGCAGCCGGCGCATGCGGATGGCCGCGTTGCGGGCGGCATTGCCGGCCATGAAGGTCACCCGCGAGCTGTAGCTGCCGAGGTCGACCGGGGTCAGCCGGGTATCGGCCGCCACGACCTTGACCTGGCCGACCTCAACGCCCAGCACTTCGGCCGCCATCATCGCCAGCACGGTGTCGCTGCCCTGGCCGATGTCGGAGGCTCCCGAATACACCGTCACCGCGCCGTCGAATTCGAGCGTCATCCGCACCGTGCTGGCGGGCCGCTGGTTCCAGTGGATCGGCAGCGCGCTGCCGCTGATGAAGAAACCGCAGGCGACGCCGATGCCCTTGCCGTACGGCAGCTTGCCGTACTTGTCGCGCCAGCCGCTGCGGCGCATGGCCTCCTCCAGCCCGCGCCTGAGGCCGACCGAGGTGACCCGGAACTCGTTGATGGTGAGGGTGTTCTCGCGGTGGATCAGGTCGATGCGCGCCTGGCACGGATCGAGCCCGGACTGGACCAGGGCCATGTCCATGAGCACCTCGGAGGCGAAGCGCGGATTGACACCGCCATGGCCGCGCATGGCCCCGCACATCGGCTTGTTGGTGTACATGCGGCGGCAGCGGAAGGCGAAGTTCGGCACCGGGTAGGGCCCCTGCAGCAGCACGCCGTTGTAGTAGGTGGTGACCACGCCGAAGCTGCCGTAGGCGCCGCCGTCGATCAGGAAATCGCCGGTCAGGGCGGTGATGCCGTGCGCTGGGTGAAAGCCCAGCTTCATCGTCAACTGGGTCGGGTGACGGCCGTGGTGGCTGAAGAACACGTCCTCGCGCGAGAAGCGCAGGCGCACGTTGCGGCCGGTGACCAGCGCCAGCTTGGCGGCGATCATCTCGTGCGGAAACGGATCGCTCTTGCCGCCGAAGCCGCCACCCAGGTGCGGCTTGATCACCCGCACCCGGTGCTCGTCGATGCCCAGCACTTCGGCCAGCGCCAGATGCACGTAATGCGGCACCTGGGTGGCGCTGTACACGGTCAGGTTGCCGCGGCCGTCAAGCTCCACCTGCACCGCGTGCGGCTCGCTGAAGGCGTGGGTGACGCTCGGGAAGGTGAAGCGCTTCTCGATCACGATGCTGGCCTGCGCGAAGCCGGCCTCGGGGTCGCCGAAGCGCTGCTCGACCTGCTTGTGCAGATTATTCTCGCGCTGCAATTCGGGGTGCAGCGGGTCGTCGGTGGGCTTGAGCGCGTGCCGGGCGTCGAGCACCGGCGGCGTTGCTGCGTAGTCGACCACGATCAGCGCCAGGGCGGCGGCGGCGAGCTCGGCGGTTTCCGCCGCCACCGCGGCGACCGGCTCACCGACGTAGCGCACCCGCTCGCGCGCCAGCGCCGGCTCATCCTTGCTGATTGGCAGCACGCCGAAGGTGCGCTCGAAATCGGCGCCGGTCAGTACCGCCTTGACGCCGGACAGTGCGGCGGCGCGCGCCGTGTCGATCGCGCGGATGCGCGCGCTGGCGTGCGGCGAACGCAGGATTGCCGCGTGCAGGCAGTTCGGCAGGCGGATGTCGTCGGCGTAGCGCGCGCGCCCGGTGACCTTGTCGCGGGCGTCGATCTGCGGCTGCGGCGTGCCGACGATGCGGTAGGCGTTCACTGCGGCGCGTCCGGTGGGGCGGCCGCAGTCGGCGTGCCGTGCCCGAGCGTCCGGGCGGTGCTGCGGAACGCCTGCAGGATGCGGTTGTAGCCGGTGCAGCGGCAACTGGTGGCCGAGACGCAGGTGCGGATGGCCTGGTCGTCGGGCTGCGGCTCGGCTTCGAACAGGTGCACGCCGTTGATCACCATCGCCGGGGTGCAGTAGCCGCACTGCACCGCGCCCTCGTCGATCATCGCCTGCTGCAGCGGGTGCAGGGTGTTGCCGTCGGCGATGCCCTCGATCGTGGTGATCGCGCTGTGTTCGAGGTCGGCGGCCGGCAACAGGCAGGCCAGCATCGGCCGGCCATCGACCAGCACCGCGCAGCAACCGCACTCGCCCAGGTCGCAGCCGCGCTTGCTGCCGGTCAGGCCCAGTTCCTCGCGCAGGAAATCGAGCAGGGTGATGTCGGGCGACACCGCACGCGGCTGGCGCTGGCCGTTGACCTCGAGGCTGAGCAGGCGTGTCGCGGCGCGTGAACTGGCGCGTGGGCTGGTCATGGCTACAGCGCCAGCAGCCCGCAGCTCTTGCCGCCGTCGACGTGCAGCACCTGTCCGGTAATGAAGCGCGCATCCGGGCTGGCGAGAAAGGCGACCGCGGCGGCGATGTCCTCGACGGACCCCATCTCGCCGGTCGGCTGCATGCGCAGCAGGCGCTCGCGCGCGGCCGCGGGCATGGCGCGGGTCATCGGCGTGTCGATCAACCCCGGCGCCACCGCGTTGACAGTGATCCGGTCGCGCGCCAGCTCCAGCGCCAGGGTGCGGGTCAGGCTGACCACGCCGCCCTTGCTGGCCGCATAGTTGGCCTGGCCGATATTGCCGAGCCAGGCGCGCGAGGCGATGTTGACGATGCTGCTGCGCTCGCCCTGGCGCAGCAGCGGCAAGGCGGCCTGGCAGCACAGGAACGGACCCTTGAGGTTGACTGCCAGCACCGCGTCCCAGTCGGCGTCGCTGAGCTTGGCCAGGAAGCCGTCGCGGATGATGCCGGCGTTGTTGACCAGGATGTCGAGCCCGCCGAATTGCTCGCCGACCCGCGCCATCAGGCCTTCGACCTGCGCGCGCACGGTCACGTCGACCACCAGCGGCAGCGCCGGCTGGCCGGCCGCCTGCAGGGCTGCGGCCAGCGCCGTCAGCGCGTCGACGTCGCGATCGACCAGCACCAACGCGGCACCTTCCGCGGCCAGCCGGCGGGCGATCGCCGCGCCGATGCCGCGGCCGGCGCCGGTGACCAGGGCCACCTGCTGGTCGAGTCGCTTCAGCATCGCTCGAGCAGCAGGGCGACGCCCTGGCCTCCGCCGACGCAGGCCGAGGCGATGCCGACGCCGGCATCGTCGCGCTGCAGGGTGCGCATCAGGGTCAGCGCCAGGCGCAGACCGGTCGCACCAAGCGGGTGGCCGATGGCGATGGCGCCGCCGTTGACGTTCAACTGCCCGTGGTCGATGCCCAGCTCGCGCGCCACCGCCAGGCACTGGGCGGCGAAGGCCTCGTTGATCTCGAAGCGGCCAACATCGCCCAGGCGCATCCCGGCCGCGCCGAGCAGCGCGCGGATGGCCGGAGCCGGACCGATGCCCATGTACGCCGGCGCCACCCCGACCGCGGCATGTCCGCGCAACTTCGCCAGCGGTTTCAGACCGTGTGCGCGCACGAACTCGCCCGACGCCACCAGCAAGGACGCTGCACCATCGACGATGCCCGAGGCCGAGCCGGCGGTGGTCGGCCCGGCGTCGCTGAACACCGGCCGCAACGAGGCGAGCTGCTCGGCGCTGGTCTCGCGCGGATGCTCGTCCTCGCCCAGGCCCGCCTTGTCCTTGCAGCGGAACCGGCGCGTCTTCAGCCCGTCGAGCTCGAAGCTGCCCTGTCCCGGCACCGGCGCCAGTTCGCCGGCGAAGAAGCCCTGCGTGCGCGCCGCGGCGCAGCGCTGCTGACTGGCCAGGGCGAAACCATCGACCTCGCTGCGGTCGAGCCCGTAGCGCTCGGCGAGGTTGTCGGCGGTGCGGCCCATCGGTACCGCCGCGGTGTCATCCAGCGCCTCCCACAGCAGGTCGGTGAACTCCGGCCGGCCCAGCGCGAAACCCTGGCGCGCCGAGTAGGAGGCCAGCGGGAAGCGGCTCATGGTGTCGGTGCCGACGCCGAGCACCAGTTGCGCCTTGCCCAGCGCGATCTGTTCGCCGGCCTGCGCCAGCACCTCCAGGCCGGAGCCGCAGATGCGTTGCACCAGCAGGGCCGGGCGCTGCTCCGGCGTACCGGCGTACAGCGCGACATGGCGCGGCAGGAAGAAGGCGTCGGCGCTGGCCTGGCCGATGTTGGCGACGATGCTCTGGTCAACCGCGGCCGCGTCGACCCCGGCCGCGGCGATCGCGGCGCGCGCGGCGTGGATGCCCAGATCGGTGGGCGAGACCGTGGACAGCGCACCGCAGAACTTGCCGAACGGCGTGCGTCGGCCGTCGAGCAGGTAGACGTCGTCGAACAGCGCACCGATGCCGTTGTCGTTGCGGAAGCCGGTGGCGGTGGCGCGCATGCGCAGATTTCCCTTCACTGTCCGAGGTATTGCGGGCGGCTGCCGTCGAGCACGCTGGCCAGGCCAGCGCGGGCATCGCGGCTGCCGAAGATCGTCTTCAGGCCGGCCAACTCCAGGGCCAGCGCGGCCGGCAGGTCGAGCGCCAGGCCCTCATCGACCAGGCGCATCGCCATCGCCAGCGCCAGCGGCGCCTTGCGTGCGAGCTCGCGCGCGAACGGCGCCAGCGCCGGCCGCGCCAGCGTGGCCGCGTCCAGTGCGCCGCGATAGTCGGCAAAGGCCTGCTCCAGTTCCGGCTGCGGGCGGCCGCCGGACTGCGGCGCCGGCATCGGCAGCGCCGCCAGTTCCTGCCGCTGCCGCACCGGCTCGACGATGGCGTCGACCAGGCCGAGTTCCAGCGCGCCGGCGGCATCGAGTCGACGGCCGGTGGCGATCAGGAACTTGGCCACGCCCGGACCCAGCAGGCGGCTGCTGCGCTGGGTGCCGCCGAGACCGGGATAGATGCCGATGCCGGTTTCCGGCAGCGCGATCGAGGTGTTGCGGGTGCCAAGGCGGTAACGGCAGGCCAGCGCCAGCTCGAGGCCACCGCCCAGGGTCAGGCCGTCGAGGAAGGCGCAGGTGGGTTTGGCGCAGGCCGCGATGCGCGCGAGCAGGTGCTGGCCGCGCTGGGTAAAGACCTGGATGCGTTCGAGATCGCCGGCATCGATCGCATCGAGGAAGAAGCGGATGTCGGCGCCGGCCACGAAGGCCTTGCCGCGCCCGCAGAAAAACACCCGCTGCACTGCCGGGTCGGCCTCCAGTCGTGCCCAGGCCGCTTCCAGCTGCCCCATTACCGCCTCGCCCAGCGCATTCATGCGGTCGGGCAGGTTGAAGACGATCAGGCCGGTGTCGCCGTGGACTTCGCTGTGCACCCACGCCAGCGCCGGTTCGCCAGCCTGGGCGAACGGCACCGCCGGCAGCGGCAGGCCCCAGCGCCCGAACAACTCGCCGACCATGCCGGCGACAACGTCCTTGCCGAGCGCGGCGGTCAGCTCAAACGGTCCGCGCGGCCAGCGCAGGCCGGCACGCGCGCCCAGGTCGGTGGCGGTGGCATCGCAGACGCCCTCACTGACCAGGGCAGCGGCGCAGCCGAGCGCGGCGCCAAGCAGACGACGACGGACCGCGTCCGGCTGCTCGCTGCCGCCAGCCGCAACACGATGATCATCCAGATCCCAGTCGCTGCCGCTGGCGACCTGCTGGCACAAGGCCTCGGCTGGCGCGTAGAACGGCCCCAGGCGCGCCGCCAGCCCTTCAGCGGCATGGCGGGCGATCGGCACGCCGGTGGCATTCATCAGCGCGAACGGACCCATGCCGACGCCGAAGGTCGCGCGCGCCACCGCATCGATGCCGGCAATGCTGCCGAGGCCTTCTTCGTAAAGTCGCACGGCTTCGATCAGCCATGGCACGAAGAAGCGGTTGACCGCGAAGCCGGGCGCGTCGGCGGCGAGGATCGGGGTCTTGCCCAGTTCGGCGTAGAAACCTTCCAGTTCGCGCAGCAGCTCCGGATCGCTGCGTTCGCCCGGGATCAGCTCGATCAGCTTGTTCTTGGCGGCATGGTAGAAGTAGTGCGTGCCCACCAGCCGTTGCGGATGCGCCAGTCCGACGGCGACGTCGCCCACCCGGAACGAGGAGGTGTTGCTGGCGAGCACGCAGTCGCGCGCGACAATGCCTTCGAGCCGGCCGAACAGGTCGCGCTTGAGCGCGAGGTCCTCGAACACCGCCTCCACCACCAGGTCGGCGTCGGCCAGGTCGGCCAGCTCCAGCGTCGGATGCAGCCGCGCCAAAGTTGCGGCGCGCTTTTCGGCATCGAGCAGGCGCCGCGCCACCGCCTCGTCGAGCGAGACCTCGATCAGGTGCCGACCGCGCGCCAGCCCCTCGGCCGCCGCGTCGGCCAGGCGCACGACCAGGCCCTTCATCAGGAAATGCTGGGCGATAGCCGAGCCCATGGTGCCGGCGCCAACCACGGCGACGGTGCGGAATTCGCGCATCAGAAGTTCTCCGTGCAACGCAGCAGCTTGTCGACGAAGTCGATGGTCGGTGCGGGCACGCCGTGTCGGCGCGCCAGCCGCGCCAGCTCGGCGCAATGGAATTCATTCTCGGTGACCTTGGCCTTCTCCACGTCGACCAGGATCGAAGGCCGATGCTCGCCGCCCTGGTCGAGGTAGTGCATCGCGTAGGCGAGGAAATCCGGGCGCAACTCGATGCCGTCCGCCGCGCCGATGGCGACGCCCTCGCGCAGCATGTCTTCAACTATCGCGCGCGCCTCGGGCTGGCCCATGACGCAGCCCATGCAGTGCCGCGTCACCGCGCACACGCTACCGAGCGAGGCGTTCAACAGCGCCTTCATGAAAGAGTCGTTGCGCCAGTGCTCGCTGAGCACAAGCGGCATCCCGGACTCACGCAGGTCGCTGGCGATGCGCTCGACCCGATCGCCGTCGACCAGCGCCGGCCTCGACATCACATGGGTGGTGCAGAAAGCGACGACCACTTCGTTGCCGCAGGAGACGTCGCAGCCCATGTTGAGCACGATGCGCAGCGCGTGATCGGCGCCGAATACCTCGGCCACCACGCGCTCGGTGTCGATGCCGTTCTGGCAGGACACATAAAGCGTTTCCGGCCGCGGTCGGTGCTCGCGCAAGGTTCTCAGCAGGTGCTCGGTGTCCACGCTCTTGGTGCAGATGAGCACCACGTCGGGCTCGGCGCGCACGAACTCGGCCGCTTCCAGCAGCACCTCGTCGAGTTGGGCGTAGGCGTTGAGCACGCCTTTTACCACCACCGGGCGGCGCTTGAGGATCTGCTCGGTTTGCGGGCGGTGACATAGCACGGTGACCCGATGTCCCGCCTGGTGCAACAGGCCGGCGAACACGCGCCCGACCGGGCCAGTGCCGACCACGCCATAGTGGATACTCACTTGCGAACCTCCAGGTCGAGCACGAACACGTCGGCCGGCAGCCGCTCGTAACACCCCTGCTCCATCGCTTCGATGCAGTCGGCGTAGCGTTCCTCGATGCGACGCGGAATCAACTTGAACGAGGGCGTCAATTCGTTGTCGTCGATCGACAGCTCGCGGCCCACCACCAGCGCGCGGCGGATCGATTCGAAGCCGGCCGCCTGGCGCGCGTTGATCTCCAGCATGCAGTTCGACAGGCAGCGCGCGAGCTGCTCGCTGTCCTGTGGCCGGGCGCAGCCATCATCGCCGCAGCGGCGACCGCCGGCGCAGCCCTCGAAGGCCTGCCGGTTGGGGAAAACCAGCAGGTGCGGCGTGCGCTGGCCGGAGCCGAACACATAGGCGTATTTCACGAACTGGCAGCGGACGTGGATGCGCTCCTCGATCTGCGCCGGGAACACCTTTTCGCCGTTGCTGAGCTTGAACATGCGCTCCTTGCGCGAAATGATGCGCACGCCCTCCGGTCCGAACGCGCCGATGTCGCCGGTCTTGAACCAGCCGTCGGCGGTGAACGCGGCGCGGGTCGCCGCCTCGTCGCGGAAATAGCCGCGCATCACGTTCGCTCCGCGCACCAGGATTTCGCCATCCTCGGCCAGCGCCAGTTCCACGCCCGGGATCGGCCAGCCGACCACGCCCGGGGTGCGTTCGAGGCTGAGCGGGGTCAGCGTGCAGCAGGGCGAGGTTTCGGTCAGGCCCCAGCCTTCCAGCACTGGCACGCCGTGTGCACGGAATACCTCGGAGGCGCTCAGCGGCAAGGGCGCCGCAGCGGTAAACACGAACTTGAGTTGCGGATGGAAGAACGCCTGCTCCAGCGCTGGTTGCGCCTGCACACGTGCGGCGATTTCCTGGTAGATCTTGGGCACGCTGAAAAACACCTGCGGGCGGATCTCGGCGAAATTGGCCAGCAGCCGGTCGATGTCCTTGCCGCCGCCATCGTCGAGCGCGAGGCAGCCGCCAAAGGCGAGCGCGAAGAAACGCTCGAACAGGCCGCCGAAGCTGTGGTGCCAAGGCAGATAGCAGAGCATGCGCAGCCCCGGCTCGGGTTGCCAGCACTGCGCCAGCGCCTGCTGCTGGCTGAGCAGGTTGCGATGACTCAGCTGCACGCCCTTGGGGAAACCGCTGGTGCCGGAAGTGAACATGATCAGGCAGACGCGTTCGGCCTCCACCGAGCGCAGCTCGCGCTCGACGCGGATGCGCATCGCCGCATCGGGTTCGGCGGCAACCACCTCGGCAAAACGCAGTACCTGGCCGCCAGCTTGTTCATAGGCGGCCAGTGCCTCGCCGGTGGCGGGCTCGGCGAGCAACAGCAGGCGGCGCGGCAGTGCATCCGCGGGCAGCGCCAGCACCTTGTCGGGCTGGTCGGTGACCAGCAGGTCGAGCTGGGAAAAGCGCAACAGTTCGGCCAGCAGGTCGGCCGGATAGCCGGCGAAGACCGGCACGCTGATCATGCCGCTGGCCATCACTGCCAACTCGCTGACATGGCGGGTGTAGCTGTTGCCGGCGATGAAGGCGATGCGGCCCTGCCAGCGCGCGCCGGCCTGTTCGCGCAGGCGCAGCCATTGCGCGGCGGCGCGCTGCACGTCCTCGCCGAAATCGGTCCAGCTGCGCAGGCGATAGGGCCCGTCGAGGCGCTCGGCGAACGCCGGCGCCGCCGCGTGGCGCGCGGCGTTGTCGAGCACCAGGCTGCCGATATTCGGCACCACGGCGCCGAGCGCCTGCGCGTTGCGCAGCACCGGCATCGTCGTGGTCGTGGCGTCCGCGCTGGTCATCACGCCGCCTGCGGCTGCGCCGCCGGCTGCCCTTGCAAGCGCAGATGGCGGTAGCCGGCCCAGAGCGCGGCGCCGATCGCGCCGGCGTGCACCGAATCCGGATGCACCTTGATGTTCGCCTTCAGGCGCCTGTCCTGATTGGCCATTTCCTGCATCGCCGCGACGAAGCCGGGATTACGCGCCAGGCCGCCGGTGACCAGCACGTCGCCGCTGGTCTTGACCATGCGCATCAGCCCGATCAGGCGCTTGGCCATCGCCAGGTGGATGCCGCGCAGGATATTGGCGGTGGAAATGCCACGGCTGACCATGTTGATGACGTCGGTCTCGGCCAGCACCGCGCAGATGCCGGAAACCTGCTCGGGCGAGTCGCCGTGCAGCGACAGTTCGCCGATGTCGTCGATGGCCACGCCCAGATAGCGCGCGATGTTCTCCAGGAACTGCCCGGAGCCCGATGCACACTGCGAGGTCATGCGGTAGGCCAGCACCTTGGAGCGCTCGTCGATCAGCATCGCCTTGGCGTGCAGCGCGCCGCAGTCGACCACCGCGCGCACCGTCGGATCCAGGAAGATGGCGCCACGTGCGTGTGCGGTCATCGAGAAGAAGTGGCCGCGGCGGAAATCAACCAGCTCGCCCTCGCCGGTAGTGGCGATGTAGGCGATGTCGGACTCGCCCAGTCCGTGTCGCAACAAGGCACGCTCATAGGCCGAAAGCACCACCTCCTTGATGTTGCGCTTGCGAATCTTGTCGAGGTCCTTGAACAACAGGCGCGGCTGGCTGCCGTCGGCCGCGAAGGCCATCAGCGCGGTCTTGACCGAATCGCAGCCGACATCGATGCCGACGGTATGGAACCCGATTGCATGGGGCATGGCAGTCCTCCTCAGACCGGACAGGTGGCGGCGCCGCCGCAGGCGGAGCGTTTGCTGGCGAGCTTGCTGATCTCGAGATCGGCCATCACGCCCTTGGGGTCGCGCTTGGCGTACAGGGCGGCACCTACGGCGCCGGTGAAGATGCTGTCGGCGCTGATGTTGATGGTCATCTCCCCGTAGTTCTCCAGCACCAGCTTCTGCAGCGCCGAGGTCACGGCCTGGTTGCGCGCCACGCCGCCGGTGAAGGTGAACTCGGAACTGACCCCGCCCGAGCGCGCCAGCAGCGACATGGCGCGCAGCACGATGGCGCGGTGCAGGCCGGCGAGGATGTCCTCGCGCTTTTCACCCATCGCCATCAGCTCGCGCAGCTCGGCGCCGGCGAACACCGTGCAGGTCGAGTTGATCTTCACCGTCTTGGTCGACTGCATCGCCAGCGGCCCCAGTTCGTGCACACCGATGCTCATCTCGTCGGCGATGTAGCCCAGGTAGCGACCGCAACCGGCGGCGCAGCGATCGTTCATCTGGAACCCGGTGACGATGCCGTTGCCATCGACCTGGATCGCCTTGGTGTCCTGGCCGCCGATGTCGAGCACGCTGCGCGTTTGCGGAAACATGTAATGGGCGCCGAGGCCGTGGCAGAGGATCTCCGAGCGGATCTGTTCGCGCGCGAATGGCAGGGTCAGGCGGCCATAGCCGGTACCGACGATGTTGAGCACGTTGAAGCGCCGCTCGGCGGTGTCGCCGACGGCGGCGGCGATCTCGTCCGCGAACGGCGCGAAGCGCCCGTCGGCGGCGACGCGGCAGGCGGCGAACTCGAGGTAGTTGCGGTACAGGCCGGCGAAACTGTGGTTTTCAACCCGGATGATGGCGGCATCGAACAGGCCGACCAGGCGATCGAACGACACCGGCAGCTCACGCGTGACCTGCTCGGCCTGCTTGAGGAACTGGCTGGTGGCGAGGTCGCGGAAGAAGTCGCTGGCGGCGGCGCTGCCGGGGAAGAAGTCCAGCTCGGCCTGGCGTTCGAGCGCGGCGAAGATGCTATCGAGGGCGGACTCGACCGCAGCCATTTCCGCCGCCGGCAGCGTGTGCGCGCCCGCCAGTTGCCGGCACTGCACGTGCAGGGCGCGTAGCTGTTCGAGGTGCTGGGCCAGGGCGTAGTTGCAGGCCAGTATCGCCATCAGCGGCTCGGCCAGGGCGCCGATCTGCGGGCTGGCTTCGAGTTTGCCGCGCAGCATGCCGAAGCGGGCATCGATCTCCGCTTCCTCACGCGCCACCTGGCAGGCCAGCTCGTAATTGCTGCGCGAGTTGGTGATGCCGCGCCCGATGATGTGCTCGTGCTCGTCGAGGAACACCGCCTTGGTGGTGGTCGAGCCCAGGTCGATGCCGATATAGCAGCAGTCCATGGTGTCCTCCTTCAGGCCGCTTGCCGTTTGGCTTCCAGCATCTGGAAGTAGGATTCGAGGCGGTTCCTGATGTTGGCCGCGTTGAAGTAGCGCGGGTCGACCAGGTCGCTTTCGATGAAGGCGCCGGCCTTGCCGGTGCGTTTTTCCAGCTCGCGCAGCATCATCAGCTGCCCGGCCGAGAACGAGTTGCAGCTCTTGATCGAGTTGAACAGGACGCCATCGGCCTCGTAGTCCTCGACATACTTGGCGAGGATGTCGACCCGCGCCGGCAGGTTGCGGTTGGTGTAGCAGCCCAGGCAGTACTCGGCCAGGGTCTCGAACGGGTGGTCCGGGTCGTGGCGGAAGCCCTGCTCGTACAGGCCGCCGACCTTGGTGTAGGTCGAGGCCACCATCACCACGCCCTCGTCGTAGAAGATCTTCCAGAACTCGCGGAAGCTGGTCCAGTTCGGCGGACCTTCGACCACGATGCGGTATTTCTGCTGGCGCAGCTCGCCTTCCGGGGTGGTCGGGCCCATGCCGTGGGCGATGCGGTAGTCGACCTCGCTGCGCAGCGAACGGTAGTACTGCTCGCAGCCGGGCAGGCCGCGGAAGGCGGTGAAGATCGGGCCGATGTAGTAGACGCCGCCGAAGTAGGCATCGATCGGCGAGGGCTTGTGCTTGGCCGATTCCCAGACATAGACCAGGTCGTCCTCGGCGCGCGCCGAGCTGGCCAGCAATTCGCGCAGGCGGTCCTCGTCGAGCTTCTTGCCGGACACCTGCTCCAGGGCCGGCACCACCACGTCGCGCAGCTGGCGGGCGACGAACTCGCGCTGGCTGGCGGTGATCTTGCCGTCGGCCTGGTAGGGCACCTGCAGCATCACCACCGGGCAGCCGTATTCCTGCTTGAGCAGCTCGAACCACTTCATGAAGGTGAAGCAGCCGGTGTAGCTGAGCAGCAGCAGGTCGGGCGGCGGCAGCTTCTCGCCGGTGGGGCCGATGTTGCCCTTCTTGAGCATGCCGATATCGCACTTGACGTAGGTGCAGACGTCCTCGGAATGGCCGTGCTTTTCGGCTTCCTGGATGTAGTCGCCGGACAGCTTGCGCATGCCCGACTGCAGGGCGTTGACCTCCGGATGCACCGGCAGCAGGTCGAAGGCGAGGATCAGCTCGTTGAGGTTGCCCGGCACGAAGGTGTAGACCACCTTGCGGCCATTTTCCTTGGCCTTGGCCAGGGTCTCGAAGTGCTCGCCGATCATCTTCTTCTGCAGCACCATGCTTTCTTCTTTCTGGATGTCGGCGCTGCTCATGACACTGCTCCCCAGAGCTTGATGGAATCGGCGAAGGTGCCGGCTTGTTCCTTGATGACCTGGACCTGGCCGGTGTTTTCCGAGTAGGTGAAAGCGGTGTAGGGAATGCCGGCGTCGGCCAGCGCCTTCTGCCCCATCGGCCGGTCGAGCAGCGCCGGGTCGCAGAAGCTGGCGGCGGCAAAGATCACGCCCTCGGCGTTGCGGCGGCGCACCTGTTCGACCAGGAACGCGCCCTTGTCATCGCCCTCGACATAACGTGTGGCGGTGGCCACGGTGCCGCTCATGTAGGAGTCGACGATGGCGGCCAGCGGGTTGTCGCCGACCGGCGTGTCGCCGAGCTGGTAGCGCGCGCCCAGCACCCAGTCGTCGTCGACGATGTAGCAGCCGCTGTTCTCCATCGCACGCACCATCGACAGCGGCGGCTGCTCGCAAAACAGGCCCGTGGCCACCACCCGCACGTTGTCGCGCAGCGGACGCGAGCTGTTGCGCGCGGCGGCCAGGTAGTCGTGCAGCATGGCGGTGTGCTCGCTCACTTCCAGTACGTTGCCCGCGCGCAGCAGCAGGTAGAGCTCGCTGGTCGGCACCCGGTGTGGCTGCGCTGCGCGCAGTTCGTAGAGTTCGCCCAGCGCCTGGCGGTTGGCGTTGTACAGGGCGATCGAATGGTTGAGCCGTTCCCGGGTGGCCCGGATGCCGGACAGGGTCTCCATGTCCAGCAGCAGCTCGGCCATCTCGAAGCGGTAGAACTCGCGACCGGCGCCGTTGAAGGTCTGCGGGAAGTCGAGGTACTTGATGTACTTGTCCGCGAACATCATCTGCCACATGCCGCTGAGGTTGCGGATCACGTCGCAGATCGCCGGGAACAGCATGCCATCCAGGCAGTCGAGCTTGCCGGCCAGGCCAAGCTCGACGGTCGAACGCGGCAGGTGGCAGATGTAGGACTGGAAGTAGGCATCGCCGCGGATGATCTCGACGTCGTCGCCGCCGCCCATGATGCCGACCGGCAGCAGGCCCGCGGCGTGGATCAGCTCACGCGGTACGTACACCGGCAAGTGGCCGACTGCCTTGCCGCCCGTGCGCTGTTTCCATTCCTGCACGTAGCCAAGATCGATGTCCCGGTACAGGCGTTCGCAGCGATCGATGATCGGTTGGGTATCCATGGCCTACTCGTCGCATGCGGCGGCCGGGCGCAAGGCCAGGCAGCCCTTGGTGAAGGTGGTGTAGATCTCCTCGGCCAGCGCCTCGACCGGGCCGTGCTCGTCGAACGAGTACCAGCCGAAGATCCAGTTCATCATTCCGAACAGCAGGTAGGTCTTGCGCTCGATCTCGGCTGCCGTGGCCGCTTCGCGGCGGGCCCCGATGTACTCGCCGACCGCGAACTTGACGATCTCGGTGTAGCGATCCTTCATCTGCCGGATCGCCTCGCCGTGGCTCGAACTCATCGGCTGGGTGCCGAACATCAGCACCCGCATCTCGTTGAGGTGGCTGCCGAAATAGCCCAGATGGACGCCGATCAGGTCGCACAGCAGGGCGGCACTGGCCGGGCGCCGGGCGCGTGGGCGGCCGTTGCCGCCGTGGTACTCGCGCAGCTGCCGCTCGGCGTTGGCCAGCAGCGGGGAAAAGCCGCGCTCGTTGATCAGGTAGAGCAGCTCTTGCTTGTTGGCGAAGTGGTGGTAGAGCCCGGACAGGCTGCGCCCGGTGGTGCGTGCCAGATCGCGCATGCTGGTGCCGTGGTAGCCCTGATCGGCCATCAATGCCGCGCACTGGGCGAGGATGTCGTCCGGACAGGGCTGGAAAACGAGGGCGGGAGTGTCCATGTCAGGCATCGGTCCAGACCGCGGCGCGCTTGTCCATGAAGGCGGCGATGCCCTCGTTGGCATCGTGCGTGGCCATCAGTTCGTCGAGATACAGCCGTTCGGCGTCGCCGATCCGGGCGCGATAATGCGCCAGCAGGCAGGCACGCAGCGCGCGGTGGGCACAGCGCAGGCTGCTGGCGCTGCGCGGCAACAGGTGCGTTTCGATCCAGGTATCGACGGCGGCAGCGACGGTGGCGCCCGGCGCGTACGC
Organism: uncultured Gammaproteobacteria bacterium; assembly: GCA_963707625.1. Lineage (GTDB taxonomy): Bacteria > Pseudomonadota > Gammaproteobacteria > Xanthomonadales > Xanthomonadaceae > Arenimonas. Next base: position 94,913 of record CAVPQV010000006.1, on the reverse strand, counting down.
GGCGAGCAGTCCGAAGCGCTCCAGCAGCGCGCCATCGACGGTCTCGCCCGACAGCACCAGGCGCGGCGCCAATGCCGCCGCGCCCATCTGCGGCAGCAGCACCGCCGCCACCGGTGGGAATACGCCGAGCTGGATTTCCGGCACGGCAAAGCGCGCCGACTCGTCCGCGAACAGCAGGCTGCAGCCCAGCGCCAGCTCGAAACCACCGCCCAGGCAACGGCCGGAAACCCGGGCGATGCTGGTCACCGGGTGCGACAGCAGGTCGTCGATCAGGCCGTGGAACTGCGGCAGCATCGTCCCGACTTCCGCGGCGCGGTGCTCGGGTACGCTGGCGCCGTAACAGAAGTGGGCGCCGGCGCCGGCCAGCACGATCGCCTTGCGTTTCGACGCTGCGCGCTCGCTGGCCAGCAAGGCGCGCAGCTCGCCGATCATCTGCGCGCTCAGGATGTTGGCCGGCGGCGCGGTCAGCGCCACCTCCAGCACCTGGCCGTCGCAGCGTTCGGTCAGCGTCAGTGTCGTGAAGCTCATCACTCAGGCCTCGGCAGAACGCGCGCCAGCAGGTGCTCGTCCCATGGCTGCGCCTGCGCCAAGGCCCGGCGCAATGCGTGGAAGTCGACTTCGCGCTGCTGCCTGGGCCCCTCGTTGAACGCGCGGAAGCCGGCGCGCCCCTCGGTCATCATGTTCAGCGCCAGCCACGAGCGGTTGGTTTCGCAGTTGCGTTGCCAGTGCTCGAGCTTCTTCTTGCGTACCGACTCCAGGGTCTTGCTCAGGCAGTCGGGCATCGTCAGCGACAGCTTGTAGGCCATCGCCTCGACCTCGGCATCGAGCAGGCTGAAATCGACCGTGCAGTCGGCCATTGCCGCCTTGCCGGCCTCGCGCGCGGCGCCGGTTCTGAAGGCGCCGTAGCCCGGGTTGCCCCACGCATCGAAGCGCTCGGTGGACACCATCGGATTGGCGATGAACTCGCCATCGGGCTTGCGCAGCACCGGCACGATGCGGTTGACCAGGCCAATGTCCACGGCGGCGTGCGCCGACCAGTGCTCGCACAGGGTGCACGACTCCATCGCCCGGGTCATGCCGACGAACAGGTGCAGGAAATCGGTGGAACCGCCGTCCGGCGCCGAGCCATGCTTGGGGCCGGCCTGGCCGAAGCGCGCGGTGTCGGCGGCGAGGGCGAAATCGCAGGCCATGCCGATCTCCTGGCCACCGCCGATGCGCATGCCGTTGACACGGTTGATCACCGGCTTGTCGCACAGCAGGATCGCCGTGACCATGTCGTTGAACAGCCGCATGTACTGCTTGTATTCCTGCGGATTGCCGGCGTAGTACTCGGCGTACTCCTTGGTGTTGCCGCCGGTGCAGAACGCCTTGTCACCGACCGCCGTGAACACCACTGCGACCACCGAGCGGTCGCAGGAGGCCTCGCGGAACGCCAGGATCAGGTCCTTCACCGCCTGCGTGGTGTAGGAGTTCAGCTGGGCCGGGTTGTTGAGCAGGATCCAGGCGTTGTACAGACCCTCGATGGCGTGGCCGTCGGCGCCGCGCAATGGCCGCTTTTCGACCAGGATGTCGCGGTAGCTGTAACTGTCGAGCAGATGATGGTTTTTCATGGGCGCCAGCGGTAAGGTAGGAAGGCGGGACTCAGGGCACCAGCACGGCGCGCTCAGTGAGGCGATGTGCCTGGGCGTCGGCGATGACGGCATTGATCTCGGCCAGCGGAAACTGGCGCACGTTGCGGCGCAGCTCGATGCGCCCGGCCAACACGTCGGCCACCACCGCCGGGTACAGCGCCGGGCGGCAGCCCCAGTTGCCGAACACGTCCGCATCGAAGGCCATGATGTTGGACAGGCGCAGCTCGATCTTGTCCAGGGTGAAGCCGACCACGCCGAGCGTGCCGGCAAAGCTCAGCAGCGCGTAGGCGGCGCGCTGGCCGGCCGCGCTGCCACTGGTCTCGAATACCCGCCAGCGCGTGTCGGGGTAGCCCTTTTCCTTTGCGAACGCGCGGATGGCCTTGCGCAGTTCGCGTTCGTCGAGCGCGCGGGAGTCGATGGCCAGCTCGGCACCCTGCGCGGCGGCGGCCTCGAGCCGGGCCGGATCGATATCCAGCGCCACCACATGCGCGCCGACGTTGCGGGCGTGCTGCACCAGGTACAGGCCAACGCCGCCGACACCGACCACGACGGCCAGTTCGCCGGCGGCCAGGCCACTGCGCAGCACGGATTGATAGGGCGTGGTGATGGCATCGGCGATCACGCTCAGTTCGGCCAGCGCAAAGTCGCCGAGCTCATCGGGCAGCGGGCACAGCCAGCGCGCCGGCACGGTCAGATGGCTGGCGAAACCGCCGTTGAAATCGTTGCCCGGCATGCGCTGGCGCTGGCAGATGTTGTCGCGCCCGGCCTGGCACAGCTCGCAGTCGCCGCAGGGCAGCACCGCTGGCACCACCACCTGGCGGCCGAGCAGCCCGGAAAAATCTTCCCCGGCGGCGACCACGGTGCCGCTGATCTCGTGCCCAAGCACCAGCGGCAGCCCCTGTTTGGTCTTGACGGCGCCGGACAGGAAGCCCAGGTCGGTGTGGCACAGGCCACAACCCGCCACCGCCACCACCACCTCGGCGGCGGCCGGCGGCGGCACGACGAAGCTGCGGCGCTGCAATGGCTCGCCATTGGCGACAAAAAACATTCCCCACGCGTCGATGGCTGGCATGCCGTCTTTCCCAGAAGGATTGCAGTATTGGCCGCCCGAACGTTCGTTCGGTATCGATCCGGACTGTACGACGTCGTCTCGTCCCGGTCAACGTCGTGCCCGCGGCCTGACGGATCGGCGGGCGGAGCCTGCGGGCTGGGACAAACCATCGCGACGGACCGCGGCAGGTGGTCGCGCCTGTCCGGCATGCCGCGCCTGCACGGCGATGCGTGCACGCACCTCGCTGCACGCCGATGCGCCCAATGGGCACGACGCTGCAGATTCAGGTGATGCGATCGGAAACGGATGCTGAAGCGCTGGCTTCAGCTACCGGGAAGACGGCCTTGAGCCATCGATCAAGCTCTCGTTGCGGGCTGAGGCTCTGGTTCGCTTACGCTGTTGAAACTGGGGAAATAAAACCGTAATTGCCCAGGCGCTCAGCGCACGCGCAGCAGCGAAGGGCGCCAGGCGGTGGCGTAGCCTTCGCGCGCGTAACCGGAGCTGTTGCCGTAGCCGGTGCCCATGTCGCGGGCGCGCTGGCGGTGCATGCGGTCCTGCAGCTCTTCGCGGCGTCCGGCCAGCCACTCGGCGCGGCCGACCACGGCCGGGTTCTGGCCGCGGCGCTCGGCCTCGTTCTGGCGGTAGTCGCAGAACTCGTCATAGGCGTCGAGCTCGTGGCGCAGCTCGCGCACGCACAGCTCGATGGCGATGGCGTCGTCGAAGTAACCCAGCACCGGCACGTTGTCCGGGATGATGTCCTTCGGATCGGCGAAGTACACCAGCGCCGAGAGCACGCGCTGGCGGTCTTCCTCGGGCAGCGCCCAGCCCTCGTCGCGCAGCATCGCGATCAGCGCGTCGAGCTTGTCCAGCCGCTCCATGATGAAGTCGGGCAGCTCCAGCTGGGAGGACGACTCCAGCAGCTTGCCGGCGGCGGCCATCACTTCCTCGGCCGGCTTGCTGCCGGCGGAGAAGGTCGCGGCCTTGATCGCATTGTTGAAATGCTCGAGGTCGCGGTCGGAGAGTTCGAAGCTGATCGAAAGGGGCATTCGGGCGCATCCGGAAGGCTGGTAGAACGGACCGCCAGCCTAGCAGAAATCCCTACAGGAACGGGATGAAGCCGGCCCCGAACACGGTCAGGACACGGGTGTAGACCATCTTCATGCTGAGGTTGACCTCGGGGAAGTCGCCGACGTCCTGGTAGCACTCCGCGAAGCCCGGGTCCTCCGGCGGCAGGGGCGCGCAGCCGGGCTTGAGCTCGTAGCTGGTGGCATAGGGGAACGGCCAGACGTCGAAGATCGGCAGCTTTTCCGAGAGCTTGCCCAGGTTGTAGTTCAGGCCCCACAGCAGGGGCAGCTTTGGCCGCGGCGCGATCACCCAGGAGTTGCCCGGCTCCATGTCGTGGCGGATGCTCTCGGCCAGTACCTTGCCGAACACCGGGTCGCGGATCAGCACCAGGCTCTCGGTGTTGAACTCGGCCGAGCGCGGGTCGAAGTTGTGGCTGCCGACGATGGCGATTTCCCCGTCAATGGCCAGGGACTTGGAGTGCAAGCCGATGCGCACGCCCGCCCGCTTCAGCGGCACCGGCCCCTGCTTCAGGCCGGAGGGGTCGAAGTCCGGGTCGGCATAGATGGGTTCGCCTTCGCGCACCAGCGCCTGCGCCGCGCCGGGGATGGCGCTCATGTCGATCGGCATGTTGGCCGGGAAGGGCTTGTACTCGTAGATCCGGAAGCCGAGCTCGCGCAGGAACATGCGCTTGTACTTGTGCGACATCGCGTAGGCCGGAAAGGCGTCGGTAGCGGCCAGCGAATTGGTCGAGACGACCACCGGCAGCGGCGTCTGGCGCTTCTGCAACTCGCGGAACAGCTTGCGCGCCGGGCGCGACAGCACCAGGTACGGCGTCTGCAACAGCAGTTCGCGCTTGGCACCGCGGATCGCCTGCAACTGCACGTTGGTGGCGTCCTCGTGGAACTTCTGCACCAGGTCGTGCTTGCCGGGCACGTCGCCGTAGAACTCGACGTCGCCGACGGCGTACACGTGTGGCAACAGGCGCGCGTACACTGCGGCGCCGTCGCGCGCCTTGGCCGCCATCGCCTGCACGCGTGCCGTGGCCGGCTGGGTGTCGTCGGGCGGCGGCCCCTGGTGCGCGTTCAGAACTTCGATCACGTCGGTAAGCGCGGTCGGGGGCAGCGCGCGGTGGTCATTCCAGTAGGCCTCGAAGTTGGCCTTCATGTCCTGGTTCTCGGGCCCGGCCACCAGGATGTCGCGGTCGCGGTAGTTGTAGTCCGGGTGCCAGTCGAAGTACTCGTCCTGGATGTTGCGCCCGCCGATGATCGAGATGCGGTCGTCCACGATCATCATCTTGTTGTGCATGCGCCGGTTGAGGTCGCGCAGGCGGAACACCACCGCGGCGGCGAATTCCATCGACTTCACGTCGGCCTGGGCGAACACCGGGTTGTAGATTCGGAACTCGAAGTTGCGGTGGAAACTGGCCAGCCGCGCCTGCATCTCCGGTCGTGCCAGACCGTTGAGCTGGTCCATCATCAGGCGCACCCGCACGCCGCGCCTGGCCGCCGCCATCAGCTCGTCGAGCACCACCGCGGCCGCTGTCGTCGGGGGCGAAATGGAAGGTCTGCAGGTCGATGCTGCGGCGGGCGGCGCGGATCAGGTGCACGCGCGCCAGCAGCGAGTCCTGGCCGGCGTCGAGCAGCGCGACGCGATGGCGGGGATGGCCGGGCGCCGATTCGGACAAGGCCAGGTCGCCCAGCGCCAGCAGTGGCGAGTCGAGCTGGCAGGGCTGTTCGTAGCAACCGGTCTCGCTGCTGCGCGCTGCTTCGGCGTAGTCCGCGGCCTGGCGGTCGATGCGCATCGGCGCATTCGCGCAGGCGCCCAGCAGCAGCACCGCCAGCGCCAGCGCCCAGCGGGCGGCGCGCGGAACCGCGATGCCCGGCCGTCCGCCCCTACTCATGGCGCGCCGCCGCCAGCCGCGAGCAGGCGCACCTGCATCTGCAACTGGACTTCGTCCTTGACGCTGAAGCGGTGTGCAGTCATTCCGAACTCGGTCCGGCTGATCGTTCCATGGACCTGCAGGTCGCAGTCGCGCCCCGGGTTGGCGCAGGCGGACGGTAGCAGCCGGAAGCTGACTGCGCGCGTAAGTCCGCGCAAGGTGAGTTCGCCGGCGATGCGCCCGCCCTCGTGCAGCAGCACATCGCTGAAGCGCTCGGAACGGAAACGGATGTCGGGATGGCTGTCCACCGCCAGGAAGTCGTCCGAGCGCGTGGCCCGATCCATCCAGCGCGGCCCGGACACCTTGAGGCTGCGGCCGTCGACCGCCACCAAGAAGGTCCAGCCGCCGGCCGGATCGCCCTGCATCTCGCCGGCAACCTTGGAAATGCGGCCCTCGGTGCGCAGCTTCATGCGCAGGTTGACGATGAAGCGGGCACTGGACTGGCTGCCATCGATGGCCAGCGTGGTGGACTGCGCTGGCAGCCGGATCGGCACCGCCGCCAGGCCTAGGCCGGCGAGCCCCGCAAGCAGCCACCGCCACGCGCCGTGTCGCGCGGGAGCCATTTCCTCATGGCCACCAGAAAGCCGCGAGCTTGGCCACGCCCGGCTCGAGCATCGCGTCCGAAGGCATGTGCAGCACCGCGATCGCGCCGGCGGGCATGCCGCGGAACTCGCCGGACTGGCCGGAGCTGAGCAGCGCCGCCATCTGTTCCAGGCCCGGGTTGTGCCCGACCAGCATCACCCGCGGGATGTCGCGCAGTTCGTCGGCGACCTGCATCAGCGTGCCCGGCGTGGCCTCGTAGATGCGCTCGTCCTGGCGCTGCTCGACGTAGCCAAGCTGGCGCAGCACTTCCTCCAGGGTCTCGCGGGTGCGCCGCGCCGGCGATACCAGCACGCGGTCGGGCAGGTGGCCGTGTTCCTTCAGCCAGCGGCCGGCGGCCTCGGCTTCGGCCTGGCCCTGCCGTGACAGGGGTCGGTCGAGGTCGGGCTGGCCGGCGGCGCCGGCTTCGGCGTGGGCATGTCGCAGCAGGATCAGTTCGCGCATCAGGACGCCTTCTTCAGCCATTTGAGGAGCGGCGCCCAGTCGTCCTGGTGGCCGCGGATCTGTTCCGAACGGTAGTCGAACACGCTCTTGCCCAGCGCCACCATCAGCACGTAGGCCTGGGTGTCGCGCAGCTGCGCCACCAGCGGGTAGGGCCAGGCCTTGAGCTGGTCCATGGCCTGCTGCGAGGCCGAGGTCCAGGGCTTGAGGCGGTTGCCGACCAGCGCCACCGGCAATTTGCCCTTGTGCACCCGCGTCGTCGTCGCCAGCGAATTGAGGAAGCCGACCGTGGCTTCCAGGTCGATCATCGAAGGGTTGACCGGCACCAGCACGGCATCGGCGCGCTCCAGGAAGGGCTCCAGGTCATCGCCCATGTCACCGGCCGCGGCGTCGATCACCACCACCTGGGTGTCGGCGGGGATCGCCTTCTCCCAGCCCCGGCGCGTGCCGTCCACCGGCAGCACGGCGCTGGCCAGGTCGGCGCGCTTTTCGCCCCAGCGGGTGGACGAATGCTGGCGGTCCGCGTCCACCATCACCGTGCGCTTGCCCTCGAGCGCGAAATGCGCCGCGAGGTTGGTCGCCAGCGTGGTCTTGCCCGCGCCACCCTTGGAACTAGCCACCAAAAACGTGCGCATGCGTGTCTCCTGCCGGGGTCGTCCCACTCTATAACGGGTAGGGCAGAAACTCTAACCCGCCGTGTGACCTTGGGATCGAACCTACGTTTGCGGAGGCTTGATGAGCAGGGTCATGTCGCCAGGCCTGCGAGCATCCACCCTGTACGCGCCGGCGTTCGAGCACGACAGTTGCGGCTTCGGCCTGATTGCCGACATCGACAACCGGGCCAGCCGCGCGCTGGTGGACGCCGCCCTGACCGCGCTCTCCCGCCTGGCCCATCGCGGCGCCGTCGGCGCCGACGGGCTCAGTGGCGATGGCTGCGGGCTTGCTGCTGCATCGGCCGCGGGAATTCCTGCGCGCGGTGGCGGCCGAGGCCGGCATCGCCCACGGCGAGACCTTCGCCGCCGGCATGGTGTACCTGCCCGGCGAGGAATCCCGGGCCCGGCGCTGCCGCGCGGCGCTCGAGGCCTGCCTGCTCGCACGCGGCCTGCGCCCCGCCGGCTGGCGCGTGGTCCCGGTGGATCGCTCGGCCTGCGGCGCGATCGCGCTCGCCGGCATGCCGCGCATCGAACAGGTGTTCGTGGATGCCGCGGCCGGCGCTACGGCAGACCAGTTCCAGCTCGCGCTGTTCCAGGCGCGGCGGGCGGCGGAAAAAGCGCTGGCGGCCGAGGACGAGTTCTATGTCGTGACCCTGTCCGCCGCCACCCTCGGCTACAAGGCGATGGTGCTGCCCGATGCGCTGGCGCGGGTGTACCCGGACCTGGCCCGGCGCCGACCTCGCTGCCAGCGTGGTGACCTTCCACCAGCGCTTCTCCACCAACACCGCGCCGGCGTGGAAGCTGGCACAGCCCTTCCGCCTGCTCGCCCACAACGGCGAGATCAACACCATCGAGGGCAACCGCCACTGGGCGCTGGCGCGCGCGCGCGCGCTGGTCGACGCCGCGGCTGGACTTCAGCGAGCTGCAGCCGCTGGTCGCGTTGCAAGGCTCGGACTCGCAAAGCCTCGACAACATGCTCGAGGCTGCTGCTGGCCGGCGGCATGGACCTGCTGCAGGCCATGCGCATCCTGATTCCGCCGGCGACCTCGTCGCTGGAATACAAGGACCCGGATCTCGCGGCTTTCTACGAGTACTACGGCCTGTCGCTGGATCCCTGGGACGGTCCGGCCGGCATCGTGATGTGCGATGGCCGCTACGCCGCCTGCACGCTCGACCGCAATGGCCTGCGCCCGGCGCGCTGGCTGCTCACCGCCGACCGCGCCAGCTGGTGATCGCCTCGGAGACCGGCGTCTTCGATTGCGCGCCGGAGGACATCGTCGCCAAGGGCAAGCTCGGGCCCGGCGAGATGATGGCGGTGGACCTGCACGCGCGGCGTGCTGCTCGCACAGCGACGACATCGATGCCATCAATCGGCGCGCGCGCCGTTCAAGCGCTGGCTCAAGCAGGGCGTGACCTATCTGGTCGCCGATCTGATCGATCCCGTCGCTGGCGGCGGAGCCCTTCGACGCGGCACACGCTGCGCCGCTTCCAGAAGCTGTTCCAGCTGACCCGCGAGGAACGCGAGAGCCGTGCTGCGCGTGCTGGCCGAGACCGAGCAGGAAGCCACCGGCTCGATGGGCGACGACACGCCGCTGCGCGGTGCTGTCGCACCATGTGCGTCCGCTGTACGACTACTTCCGCCAGGCCTTCGCGCAGGTCACCAATCCGCCGATCGATCCGCTTGCGCGAGCAGGTGGTGATGTCGCTGGCCACGCAGATCGGACCGCGAAGGCAATGTCTTCGAGCTGACGCCCGACAACGCGCGTGCAGGTGCATGCTCAACTCGCCGGTGCTGTCGCCAGCGCAAGCTGCGGCAGCTGCTGTCGCTGCCCGAGTTCGCCGATGCGAACGAGCGCTGTTGACCTGTACCTGCGACGCGGACGAGTCGCTGCAACAGGCGCTTGCAGCGCCTGTGCGCCGAGGCCGAGGCCGCGGTGCGACGCGGCGCGCATCCTGCTGCTGCTGTCGGACCGCTACCCCGCGCCCGGCGGCCGTGGCCATCCACGCCCTGCTCGCCACCGGCGCGATCCACCACCACCTGGTGCGCCGCCGGCCTGCGCTGCGACTGCCAACCTGATCGTCGAAACCGGCAGCGCGCGCGACCGCACCAGATGGCCTGCCTGATCGGCGTCGGCGCGACCGCGGTGTATCCCTACCTGGCCTACCAGACGCTGTCCGGCGCTGGGCCGCAGCGGCGCGCTCGAGGGCAAGCGCGGCAACGAGCCGGCCGAACTGGGTCGCAGCTACCGCCGCGGCATCAAGAAGGGCCTGCTGAAGATCCTGTCGAAGATGGGCATCAGCACCATCGGCAGCTATCGCGGCGCGCAGCTGTTCGAGATCGTCGGCCTGGCCGACGAGGTCGTGGCGCTGTGCTTCCCCGGCATGCCCAGCCGCATCCAGGGCGCGGGCTTCGCCGACCTCGAGGCCGATGCGCGCAGCCTGGCCGCGCGCGCCTGGTCGGATGCCGAGGACATCGAGATCGGGCGGCCGCCTGCAAGTACGTGCACGGCGGCGAAACCACATGTACAACCCGGACGTGATCGCCAGCCTGCAGCGGGCGGTGCGCAGCGGCGACTTCACCGACTACCGCAGCTATGCCGAGCACGTCGACGGCCGGCCGGCGTCGGCGCTGCGCGACCTGCTGTCGCTGCGCAGCGACATCGCGCCGATCGCGCTCGAGGACGTCGAGCCGGCGCAGGCCATCCTGGCCCGCTTCGATTCCGCCGGCATGTCGCTCGGCGCGCTGTCGCCCGAAGCGCACGAGGCGCTGGCCACCGCGATGAACCGGCTCGGCGGCGCGTTGCAACTCCGGCGAAGGCGGCGAAGATCCGGCGCGCCACGGCACCGAGCCGCGCGTCGAAGATCAAGCAGGTCGCCTCGGGCCGTTTCGGCGTCACGCCCGAGTACCTGGTCAATGCCGAAGTGCTGCAGATCAAGATCGCGCAGGGCGCCAAGCCCGGCGAAGGCGGCCAACTGCCCGGCCACAAGGTCAACGAACTCATCGCGCGGCTTCGCTACGCGCGCCCCGGCATCGGCCTGATCTCGCCGCCGCCGCACCACGACATCTATTCGATCGAAGACCTGGCGCAACTGATCTACGACCTCAAGGAAGTGAACCCATCGGCGCTGGTCTCGGTGAAGCTGGTCTCGCATGCCGGCATCGGCACCATCGCCGCCGGGCGTGGTGAAGGCCTATGCCGACCTGATCACCGTGTCCGGCCACGACGGCGGCACCGGCGCCTCGCCGGTGTCCTCGATCCACCACGCCGGCACGCCCTGGGAACTGGGCCTGTCCGAGATGCAGCAAACGCTGCGCCGCAACCACCTGCGCCATCGCGTCCGCGTGCAGGTCGACGGCGGCCTGAAGACCGGCCTCGACGTGATCAAGGCGGCCATCCTTGGCGCGGAGAGCTTCGGCTTCGGCACCGCGCCGATGGTGGCGCTGGGCTGCAAGTACCTGCGCATCTGCCACCTCAACAACTGCGCCACCGGCATCGCCACCCAGGACCTGCGCCTGCGCGAGCAGCACTTCACCGGGCTGCCGGAAATGGCGATGAACTTCTTCAGCTTCGTTGCCGCAGGACGTGCGCCAGTGGCTGGCGCGGCTGGGCGTGCGCCGACTCGAGGACCTGATCGGCCGCACCGACCTGCTCGCGCTGGCCGAGGGCCAGACGCGCGCGCCAGCGCGGGCTGGACCTGTCGCCGATTCTCGCCGCCAGTTCCGGCGGTCGGCGACGCGGCCCGCCACTGCACCGAGGCGCGCAACCCGCCGCGCGATCCGGGCACGCTGGCGATGCTGATGCTGGCGGACATGCGTGGCGCCATCCACCGCAGTGGCGCCCATGCCGCGGGCGGCGGCGAATTCCACTACCCGATCCGCAACAGCGACCGCAGCATCGGCGCGCGCATTGTCCGGCGAGATCGCCCGCCGGCATGGCGACCAGGGCATGAGCGATACACCGCTGGTCGTGATGTTCAACGGCACCGCCGGCCAGAGCTTCGGCGCCTGGAATGCCGGCGGCCTGCACCTGCACCTGGAAGGCGATGCCAACGACTACGTCGGCAAGGGCATGGCCGGCGGCCGCATCGTGCTGCAGCCGCCGCGGGCCGCGCGCTTCGTCGCCGGCGACACCACCATCATGGGCAACACCTGCCTGTATGGCGCCACCGGCGGCGAGCTCTACGCCGCCGGCCGCGCGGGCGAGCGCTTCGCCGTGCGCAACTCCGGCGCAACCGCAGTCATCGAGGGCGTCGGCGACCATGGCTGCGAGTACATGACCGGCGGTGTCGTGCTGGTGCTCGGCCGCACCGGCCTGAACTTCGGCGCCGGGTTCACCGGCGGCATCGCCTACGTGCTCGACCTGGACCGCGATTTCGTCGATCGCTACAACCATGAGCTGATCGACGTGCTGCGGATCACGCCGGAGGGCATGGAGAACCACCGCCAGCACGTCTGGAACCTGATCCGCACCCACGTCGGCTTTACCGCCAGCGTGCGCGGCCAGCAGTTGCTGGAGGACTTCCGCGACGTGGTCGGCCGCTTCTGGCTGGTCAAGTCGAAGGCCGCGAGCCTGGAGTCGCTGCTCGACGCGCTGCGGCGGGCGGCATGAAGGCGCAGCCCTTCCAGTTCCTCGAGCTGCCGCGGCGCATGCCGCGCGAACTCGACGGTGCCCGTGCGCGTGCTGGGCTGGAAGGAGATCTACGGGCAGTTCGAGGCGCCGCAGGCGATCGAGCAATCGGCGCGCTGCCTGGACTGCGGCAATCCCTACTGCGAGTGGAAGTGCCCGGTGCACAACTACATTCCCAACTGGCTGGCGCTGCTGCGCGAGGGCCGCCTGTTCGAAGCCGCCGAGCTGGCGCACGCGACCAATCCGCTGCCGGAGATCTGCGGGCGCGTCTGCCCGCAGGACCGGCTGTGCGAGGGCGCCTGCACGCTCGAGACCGGCTTCGAGTCGGTGACGATCGGCGCGCTCGAGAAGTACATCGTGGACGAGCGCCTTCCGGCAGGGCTGGCGCCCGGACCTGTCGCAGGTACGGGCCACCGGCAAGCGCGTCGCCGTCATTGGCGCCGGGCCGGCGGGACTGGCCTGTGCCGATCGGCTGGCGCGCGCGGGCATCGAGGCGCACGTGTTCGACCGCCATGAGCAGATCGGTGGCCTGCTCACCTTCGGCATCCCGTCGTTCAAATTGGAGAAGGACGTGATCGCCATGCGCCGCGGCGTGCTCGAGGCGATGGGTGTGCGCTTCCACCTGGGCTGCGAGGTCGGACGCGATATCCCGGTGCAGTCGCTGCTGGACGAGTACGACGCGGTCTTCCTGGGCACCGGCGCCACCCGGCCGGTGCACGGCGACCTGCCTGGACGCGAACCTGCCGGGCGTGCTGCAGGCGCTGCCCTTCCTGATCGCGAACGCGCGCCGCATGCTTGGCCTGTCCGCGGGCGAGGACCTGCCCGACTTCCGCGGCAAGCGCGTGGTCGTGCTCGGCGGCGGCGACACCGCCATGGACTGCGTGCGCAGCGCCGTGCGCCTGGGCGCCGCGCAGGTCAGCTGCGTCTACCGGCGCGGCGCAGGCGGACATGCCGGGCTCGCGCCGCGAGGTGAAGAACGCGCGTCGAGGAAGGCGTGCGACTTCCTGTTCCACCTGCGAGCCGCTGGCGATCGAAGGCGCGCGGATCGTTGCCCGGGCAGTGCGCGTTGCGCGCACAGCCAGTCCGGCGCCGGGCACTCGATCCCCGGCCGACCTCGTCATCCTGGCCTTCGGCTTCCGCGCCAGCCCGCCGGCATGGCTGGGCGCGCACGGCGGTGGCGGCCTGCGACCGCGGGCTCATCCGCACCGATGGCGGCCTCGACTACCAGACCTCGAATCCGCGCATCTTCGCCGGCGGCGACAACGTCCGCGGCGCCGACCTGGTGGTGACCGCGGTGCGCGACGGCCGCGATGCCGGGCTGTCCATCGCGCGTCAGCTCGCCAGCGCCTGAACTGCGGGGTGCGCTATCGTTGGCACCCCTTCCGGTCCTTCCCCGACCCATGAGCGAACTGCAGGACCTGACCTCCCTGGTGCGCGCGAACACCCCGCTGATCGTGATCGAGACGCCCGACGAGGGCCGCGTGGTGGACCTGTTCCGCACGTGCTGACGCAACGTGTGGCGCGCCGCTGTACCGCTGGTCCATCACCGAGGGCCTGCGCCGCGTGGACCTGGACCGCGAGGACCGCGCCGATGGCGCCCCCGACGTCACCACCACGCTGCGCACGATCCGCGCGCACGACCAGCGCGGCATCTACCTGCTGCTCGACTTCCATCCCTACCTGGGCTACGCCACCACCCAGCGCATGCTGCGCGAGATCCTCGAGCGCCGCGGCAGCCAGGAGCACACCATCGTGCTGGTCGGCGCCAAGATCGAGCTGCCGCCGGACCTGGAACACGCTGGCGGTGCGCTTTTCGCTGCGGCTGCCGGACGAGAACGCGCTGCTGAAGCTGGTGCAGGACGAGGCCGCGCTGTACCAGCGCGAGCATGGCGGCCGGCGCGTGGAGGTGGACAAGGACGCGACTGACGGTGATCGTGCGCAACCTGCGCGGCCTGTCGCCTGAGCGAGGCGCGGCGGATCGCGCGGCAGCTGATCTTCCGCGATGGCGCGCTTGGCGCAGGCCGACCTGCCCGAGCTGGCCAAGCTCAAGTTCGAGCTGCTCAACAAGAGCGGCCACCTGCATTTCGAGTACGACACCGCGCGCTTCGCCGACGTCGCCGGCCTGGCGCGCACTGAAGGCGTGGATCAAGCAGCGCCGCGCCGTGTTCTCCGGCGGCGAAGCGCTGCCGGTGGCCTGGACCCGCCCAAGGGCATGCTGCTGCTGGGCGTGCAGGGCTGCGGCAAGTCGCTGGCGGCCAAGGCGGTGGCCGGCGGCTTCGGCGTGCCGCTGGTGCGGCTGGATTTCGGCACGCTCTACAACAAGTACCACGGCGAAACCGAGAAGAACCTGCGCGACGCGCTGGCCTCGGCCGAACAGCTGGCGCCCTGCGTGCTGTGGATCGACGAGATCGAGAAAGGCCTGGCCGCCGCCGGCAGCAGCGAGCGACGGCGGCGTGTCGCGGCGCGTGCTGGGCTATTTCCTCACCTGGATGGCCGAGCGCAAGTCGCGCGTGTTCCTGGTCGCCACCGCCAACGCCGTGCACGACCTGCCGCCGGAGCTGCTGCGCAAGGGCCGCTTCGACGAGATCTTCTTCGTCGACCTGCCGGACGACGCCGCGCGCGCCGAGATCTTCCGGCTGCACCTGGCCAAGCGCGAAGTGGACTGGGAAGCGCGTTTTCGCTGGACGCACTCGCCGACGCCAGCCGACGGGCTTCTCCGGTGCCGAGATCGAACAGGCCGTGGTCAGCGCGCTGTACTCCGCGCACGCCGACGCGCGCCGCGTGGACGAGGCGCGCGCTGCTCGACGAAATCCGCGCCACCCGCCCGCTGAGCGTGCTGATGGCCGAACAGGTCAACGGCCCTGCGCGAGTGGGCCCGCACCCGCACCGTCCCCGCCGACTGAGCAGAAAATGGGGTCAGAAAATGGGGTCAGAGGAGATTTTCCTTTGGAAAATCTCCTCTGACCCCATTTTCTGACCCCATTTTCTGGCGGGTGCTTGACGGGGGATTGGGGAAATCCTATAAAGCCGGTGTGGATTAACCAGCGGGGTCAGGATGCTGTCCAGGAAGGCCAAGTACGCACTGCGCGCCCTCAGCACCCTGGCCCTGGCCGAGCCCGAGCAATTGCAGGCGCGCCGCATCGCCCAGGAGGCGAAGGTGCCGGAGAAGTTCCTGGAGGCGATCCTGGTCGAACTGCGCAATGCCGGCATCGTCGAGTCGCGCCGGGGCACGGTCGGCGGACACCGGCTGGCCCGTCCGGCGGACGAAGTCATGGTCGGCGACATCGTCCGCATCATTGACGGCCCGATCGCGCCGATCCGCTGCGCCTCGGTCACCGCCTACCAGCCCTGCGCCGACTGCATCGACCCGCCCACCTGCGCCCTGCGCGAGCTGATGGGTGACGTCCGCGACGCAATGTCGGCGATTATCGACAGGCGTAGCCTGCGCGAACTGGCGCAGGCTTCCGTCGCCGCCCCCACCGCACGCGCGAGCTGACCATGAACCTGCGCCTCGCCCTGCTGCTCGCCACCGTCCTCGGCACCGCGTCCATGGCGGTGCCGGCGAAGGAGGTCGAGCTGCTCAACGTCTCCTACGACCCGACCCGCGAGTTCTACGCCGAGATCAACGCCGCTGTTCGCCGCGCAGTGGCAGGCGAAGACCGGCGAGACGCTGAGCATCCAGGCATCGCACGGCGGCTCCGGCAAGCAGGCGCGCGCGGTCGATCGACGGCCTCGAGGCCGACGTGGTGACGCTCGCGCTGTCCGCCGACATCGACGCCATCGCCGAGAAGGGCAAGCTGCTGCCGCCGGACTGGCAGACACGCCTGCCCAACAACAGCCGCGCCCTACACTCGACCATCGTGTTCCTGGTGCGCAAGGGCAACCCCAAGGGCATCCGCGACTGGGGCGACCTGGTGCAAGCCCGGCGTGTCGGTGATCACGCCCAACCCGAAGACCTCCGGCGGCGCGCGCTGGAACTACCTTGCCGCCTGGGCCTGGGCGGCAGCGCAGCACCAGCGGCGACCGCAGCCAAGACGCTCGACCTACATGTCGCTGCTGTTCAAGCAACGTGCCCGTGCTCGACGCCGGCGCGCGCGGCGCCACCACCACCTTCGTCAACCGCGGCATCGGCGACGTGCTGCTCGCCTGGGAGAACGAGGCGAACCTGGCGCGCGGCGAAAGCGAGGGCCGCGACCTCGAAATCGTCATGCCGAGCATCAGCATCCTGGCCGAGCCCCGGTCGCCGTCGTGGACGGCAACGTGGACCGCCATGGCACGCGCAAGGCGGCGCAGGCCTATCTGGAATTCCTCTACAGCGCGCAGGGACAGACGCTGGCGGCGAAACACCACTTCCGCCCGGCGCGCCCGGAACTGGTGCCCGCGCCCCTGCTGGCGAAGTTCCCGCCGGTCACCACGGTGACCATCGACGCAGCCTTCGGTGGCTGGAAGCGCGCACAGGCGACGCACTTCGCCGACGGCGCCTTCTTCGATCAACTGTACAAACCGGGACGCTGAGCCCGCGATGTCGGCCGTGATGCGCGCGCTGCGGGCGCCGGGGCCCCTGCCCGGCTTGATTCCGACGCTCGGCTTCAGCCTGTTCTGGCTCTCGCTGGTGGTGCTGGTGCCGCTGATCGCGCTGCTGGTGAAGGCCGCCGGCCTGGGCCCGCGCGGCTGGTGGGAAATCGCCTCCGACCCACGCGTGCTGGCGGCGCTCAAGCTCAGCTTCGGCACCGCGCTGCTCGCCGCGCTGGTGGTCAGCTTCGTGGGCGCGCTGATCGCCTGGGTGCTGGTGCGCTACCGCTTTCCCGGGCGCGCGCTCGCCGATGCACTGATCGACCTGCCCTTCGCGCTGCCCACCGCCGTCGCCGGCATCGCGCTGACCGCGATCTATGCCGGCAACGGCTGGCTGGGCCAGTGTGCTGGAGCCGGCGGGCATCAAGATCGCCTACGCGCCGGTCGGCATCGTCGTCGCGCTGATCTTCGTCGGCCTGCCCTTCGCCGTGCGCACGGTGCAGCCGGTGCTGGAAGCGCTGCACGCGCGAACACGAGGAGGCCGCCGCCTCGCTCGGTGCCTCGCGCTTCACCACGCTGCGCCGCGTGGTGCTGCCGCAGCTGCTGCCGGCGATGCTGACCGGCTTCGGCTGGCCTTCGCGCGCGGCGTCGGCGAGTACGGCTCGGTGATCTTCATCGCCGGCAACCTGCCCTACGTCTCCGAGATCGCGCCACTGCTCATCGTGATCAAGCTGGAGGAATTCGACTACCACGGCGCGACGGTGATCGCGATGCTGATGCTGGCGATGTCCTTCGCCATTTTGTTCGTGGTCAACAAGCTGCAACGCAGGCTCGCCCGTGGCCAGGCCGTCTGAGTTCTCCGCCCCGGTGATCGGCGAGCCGGCGTGGCTGCGCTGGGCGCTGATCGCGCTCGCGCTGGCGCTGCTGGTGCTGCTGGTGGTGCTGCCGCTGGCGATCGTGATCGTGGAAGCGGCGCGCGCGGGCGTCGGTGCTTACCTGGCCGCGATCACCACGCCGGAAACACTGGCGGCGGTGAAACTCACGCTGCTGGTCGCGCTCGCTCACCGTGCCGCTCAACATGCTGTTCGGCATCGCCGCCGCCTGGGCGATCACCAAGTTCCGCTTCCCCGGCAAGAACCTGCTGCTGACGCTGATCGATCTGCCGTTCTCCGTTTCGCCGGTGGTCGCGGGCCTGGTGTTCGTGCTGCTGTTCGGCGCGCATGGCTGGTTCGGGCCCTGGCTGCAGGAGCACGGCATCAAGGTCATCTTCGCCACGCCCGGCATCATCCTGGCCACCGCCTTCATCACCTTCCCCTTCGTGGCGCGCGAACTGATCCCGCTGATGCAGCAGCAGGGCGCCGACCAGGAAGAGGCCGCGGCCTCGCTCGGTGCCAGCGGCTGGCAGATCTTCTGGCGCGTCACCTTGCCCAACATCCGCTGGGCGCTGCTGTACGGCGTGCTGCTGTGCAATGCCCGCGCGATGGGCGAGTTCGGCGCGGTGTCGGTGGTGTCCGGGCACATCCGCGGCCTGACCAACACGCTGCCGCTGCAGGTCGAGATCCTGCACAACGAATTCAACGCGCCCGCCGCCTTCGCGGTGGCGAGCCTGCTCACCCTGCTGGCCCTGCTCACGCTGGGCCTCAAACTCTGGCTTGAACGCCGCCACGGCGAGGCCCTCGCGGCCCGCGTCGGCCGGCGGCACTAAGGACGCGCATGGAAATCCGGCTGGAAGGCATCAGCAAGCAGTTCGAGGGCTTCGCAGCGCTCAAGCCCATCGACCTGGCGATCCCCTCGGGACAGCTGGTGGCGCTGCTCGGCCCCTCGGGCTCGGGCAAGACCACGCTGCTGCGCCTGATCGCCGGCCTGCTGCCGGTGGACCAGGGCCGCATCGTCTTCGCCGGCAAGGACGCCACGCGGCTGTCGCTGCGCCAGCGCCAGGTCGGTTTCGTGTTCCAGCATTACGCGTTGTTCCCGCATATGAGCGTGTTCGAGAACGTGGCCTTCGGCCTGCGCTCGCGGCCGCGCGCCACCCGGCCGAAGGAAGCGGCGCTGCGCAAGCGCGTGGACGAGCTGCTGTCGCTGGTGCAGATGGCCGATTACCGCGAGCGCCTGCCCGGCCAGTTGTCCGGCGGCCAGCGCCAGCGCGTGGCGCTGGCGCGCGCGATGGCGATCGACCCGACGGTGCTGCTGCTCGACGAGCCTTTCGGCGCGCTGGATGCCAAGGTGCGCTTCGAACTGCGCCGCTGGCTGCGCCAGTTGCACGACGAGACCGGCTTCACCACCGTGTTCGTCACCCACGACCAGGAAGAGGCACTGGAGCTCGCCGACCGCGTGGTGGTGATGAACCACGGCCGCATCGAGCAGGACGACACGCCCGACCGCGTGTACGCCGAGCCTGCGTCCGCCTTCGTGTTCGATTTCCTCGGCCGCTCCAATGCCATCACCGGCCAGGTGCACGATGGCCTGTTCAGCACGCCCGGCTTCGTCGCGCCGGTGCCGGCCGGCGATTGCGTCGCCGGCGCGGCGACGCTGTTCGTGCGCCCGCACGACCTGCGCATCGCCAACGGGCACCCGCGGGCGCTGCTCGCGCAGGTCGAGGCGGTGCATCGCCTGGCCGGGCGCACCACCTTCGACGCCACCCTCGAAGGACAATCGCGCCCCCTGCTCATCGACATCGCCGGCACCGAGTTGCCGGCGCTGCCGCAGCGCGGCGAATCCGTCGCGCTGGCGCTCGACCACTACCGGGTGTTTCCCGCTACGTAGCCGGCGCGGTCGCCGGCGGGGAAGCGCGCGCGGATTTCGCGTAAAGTTTCCCTCGGAGCAGGATGCCCTTCGGATGACGCAGATGGATGAGAACAAGTCGCAGCGCATGCTGCCCCTGGTGGTCGGCGCCGTCGGCGTGGTGTTCGGCGACATCGGCACCAGCCCGCTTTACACCATCAAGGAAATGTTCAATCCGCACTTCGGCCTGGTCCCCGATCCGGCGACGGTGAAGGGCCTGCTGTCCCTGGGCTTCTGGTCGCTGATCCTGGTGGTGACGATCAAGTACGTGCTGGTGATCATGCGTGCCGACAACCAGGGCGAGGGCGGCATCATGTCGCTCACGGCGCTGGCGCAGCGGGGCGTCAGGAGCGGTTCGCGCCTGGCCTACGTGATCGGCATCCTCGGCATCTTCGGCGCGGCCCTGTTCTTCGGTGACGGCATGATCACGCCACCGATCACGGTACTCGGGGCCGTGGAGGGCCTGACGGTGCTGTCGCCGGCGTTCGGGCGCTGGGTGGTCCCGATCAGCCTGCTGATCCTCGCGGGCCTGTTCTCGTTCCAGCGCTTCGGTACGGCGCGCGTCGGCCGCATCTTCGGGCCGGTGATGATCACCTGGTTCGTCGCCATAGGCGGCTTTGGCTGCTGGAACATCCTGCAGCATCCCGGCGTCCTGGAAGCGTTGAACCCCTTGTGGTCCTTCGAGTTCTTCCGTTCGCACGGATGGCACGCAGGGCTGGTGCTCGGCGCCGTCGTGCTCACGGTTACCGGTGGCGAGGCGCTATACGCCGACCTGGGCCACTTCGGCAAGGCGCCGATTCGCTGGGGCTGGTTCGGGTTCGTGCTGCCTGCACTCGTGTTCAGCTATTACGGGCAGGGCGCCGTCCTGCTGGCCGATCCCGCGGCCATCTCGAACCCCTTCTACATCGCCGTCCCGGCGTGGGCACAGATCCCGATGATCGGCCTGGCCACGACCGCGGCCGCCATCGCCTCGCAGGCGGTGATCACCGGCGCGTTCTCGGTAACGGCGCAAGCGGTCCAGCTCGGATACCTGCCGCGGCTCAAGATCGAGTACACCTCCGAAGATGCGATGGGCCAGGTGTACGTGCCCTCGATCAACCGCATGCTGTTCGTTGCGGTCGTGCTGTTGACGATCGGTTTCCAGTCGACGGCAGCACTCGCGGCGGCCTACGGCCTGTCCGTGACCGGCACCATGCTGATCGACACGCTGCTGCTGGCGGTCGTGGCGTGGACGAGCTGGCCGGACTCGCGAAAGTGGGTGCTGCCCTTGTGCGGACTGTTCCTGGTCATCGACCTGGCCTTCCTGGTCGCCAACGGCGCCAAGCTGCTCAGTGGCTTCGGCGCGTGGGTGCCGCTGATCATCGCCGTGGCGGCCTTCGCGCTGATGCGCACCTGGCGGCGTGGAAGGGGGCTGCTGCACGACGAGATCTCGCGCAATTCCCTGCCTGCCGCGACCCTCATCCAGAGCCTGAAACTGGATCCCCCGCGGCGCGTGTCAGGCACCGCGATCTTCCTGTCCTCGGAAGAGGGCACCGTCCCTCCGGCATTGCTGCAGAACCTGACCCACAACAAGGTCCTGCACGAGCGCAATGTTTTCCTGACCGTGAAATCCCTGGCCACGCCTTACCTGCCGAAGAAGGACCGCCTGCAGTGGCAGGACCTGGGCGAGGGATTCCACGCTTGCCTGATCAGTTACGGCTTCATGGAGTCGCCCGATATCCCGCGCGCGCTCGCCGACGCACGCCGCACCGGCAGCCTGTCCTTCGACGTGCTCGACACGGTCTATTTCGCCAGCCGGCAAAGCGTCCGCGGCAGCCCGGGCGGAGGCATGCCGCTGTGGCGCGAGAAGCTGTTCGCACTGATGCACCGCAACGCCGCCTCCGCGAGCAGCTACTTCCGCATCCCCGCCGGCCGCCTCGTCGAACTCGGCTCGCAGGTCAGCATCTAGCGAACGGCGCTACCAATCGGTGGGCTTGTAGTCCTTGAGGAACTGGCCCCAGACGTGGGTACCGGTGTTCACGCCGTCGATGATCGGGTCGACGATGCGCGCGGCGCCGTCGACGATGTCGAGCGGCGGATGGAAGCGCTCCTCGGCCTGCTTGCGGGTGGCGATGTGCACGGGATCCTCGTCGGTGATCCAGCCGGTGTCCACCGAGTTCATGTGGATGCCGTCGGCCTCGTAGTCCGCCGCCGAGGTGCGCGTCATCATGTTGAGCGCGGCCTTGGCCATGTTGGTGTGCGGGTGCCGCGTGGTCTTGAAGTTGCGGTAGAACTGCCCTTCCATCGCGGACACGTTGACGATGTGCTTTTCGCGCCCGGGCGTGCGCCGCATCAGTTCGCGCAGGCGGGCATTGAGCACGAAGGGCGCGACCGCGTTCACCAGCTGCACTTCCAGCAACTCGACCGCGCTCACTTCGTCGAGCTGCAGGCGCCAGGAATTTCGGTCGCGCAGGTCCACCTGCTGCAGGTCGGCGTCGAGCTTGCCTTCCGGGAACAGCTGCGCGGACACCAGCACGTCCTCGGGCAGCAGCGCCAGCTGCGACAGCTCGGGCGCGCGCGCCAGGCCGGGCGCGTGCTCGAGGTGCTCATCGATCACGTGCACCAGCGCGCGCACGTCGGAATGCGCGCCGCGCGCGGCTTCGCGCTCGAGCTCGAGCATGTGCGCGTAGAAGGCCGGCGGACGGCGCACGGTCTGGCAGGCGTTGCTGACGATGAAGTCCAGGCGCGCGCGCGTGGCCAGGATCTCCTTGCAGAACACCTCCACGCTCGGCGTGTGGCGCAGGTCGAGGCCATAGACCTGCAGGCGCCCGCCCCAGTCGGCGAAGTCCGGCTCGGCGGCGTAGCGCTTGGCCGAATCGGCGGGAAAGCGCGTGGTGACGATCAGCTCGCAGCCGGCGCGCAGCAGCTTCAGCCCGGCCTGGTAACCGATCTTGACGCGGCCGCCGGTGAGCAGCGCGACGCGGCCGCGCAGGTCGGCGGTCTCGGCGCGCTTGCGGAAGTTGAAGTCGCCGCACTCGCCGCACATCTGGTCGTAGAAGTGGTGCAGCGTGGTGTATTTCTTCTTGCACACGTAGCAGTGGCGCTCCAGGCGCGTGCCCGGCCGCGACGGCAACAGCGCGTCCACCGGGCCGTGGTCGGCGGCGTGCTCGTCGTCGAGGCTGTCGGCGGGCATTGGCGGCGGGAAGTAGTTGGGCGTGGTGAACACCGGCTTGCGGCGCAGGCTGCGGATGCCGGTGGCGTCGAGCAGGGCGTCGTCGTGCGCCTTGACCGCGTTGGAGCGCGCCTTTTCGGCGGCCTTGAGGCGCTGCCGGCGCGCCTTGCGGTCCGGGTGGTAGGCCGAGGCCAGCGCGCGCTGGAAGCGGGCGCGCTGTTCCGGATCGAGCTGATCGAGCAGGGAAGTATCGGCGGCCACCGCCTCCAGCAACGCAGCAGCGGCGCGCAGGCGCTCGGGCAGGGCCGGGTCGGCGGCGAGGGCGGCGGGCGCCAGTTCAGGTTCGGTGGTCACGTGGGCTGCATCCTGTGTAGCCGGGCATTATCGCCCGGACTGCCGCCACGCCCCGGAAACGGGGACGGGGACGGGGACGGGGGTAGCTAATCGTGAATAACTGTACCTGTCTCCGTTTTGGGTTGGCCCTGATGCCTGCACTGCGTTTCGACAATCGTTTCGTTCGCGAGCTGCCCGGCGACCCCGAGCGCGGCCCGCGCGTGCGCCAGGTGTCGGGAGCGCTGTACTCGCACGTCGAACCGACACCGGTGCGCGCGCCGCGGCTGGTTGCGCATTCGCGCGAGGTGGCGGCCTTGCTTGGTTTCAGCGAGGCGGACGTGGCCGCGCCCGCTTTCGCGCGGGTGTTCGGCGGCAACGCCCTGCTCGATGGCATGCAGCCCTGGGCCGCGAACTATGGCGGGCACCAGTTCGGCAACTGGGCGGGACAGCTCGGCGATGGCCGCGCGATCAGCCTGGGCGAGGCGGTGAACGCGGCCGGCGAGCGCTGGGAACTGCAGCTCAAGGGCGCCGGACCGACGCCCTACTCGCGCAACGCCGATGGCCGCGCGGTGCTGCGTTCCTCGGTGCGCGAATTCCTGTGCTCGGAGGCGATGCACCACCTCGGCGTGCCGAGCACGCGCGCGCTGTCGCTGGTGGCCACCGGCGAGGCCGTCGAGCGCGACATGTTCTACGACGGCCACCCGAAGCTGGAACCCGGCGCGGTGGTCTGCCGCGCCGCTCCTTCCTTCATCCGCTTCGGCAACTTCGAATTGCCAGCCGCACGCGAAGAGACCGCCCTGCTCGAGCAGCTGGTGGAGTTCTGCATCGAGCGCGATTTCCCGGAGCTTGCCGGAGGAGACAGTGCGCAGCGCAGGGCACGATGGTTCGCGGCCATAGCCGAACGTACGGCGCTCATGGTGGCGCACTGGCTGCGCGTGGGCTTCGTGCACGGCGTGATGAATACCGACAACATGTCCATCCTCGGCCTGACCATCGACTACGGCCCCTACGGCTGGATCGACGACTACGACCCGGACTGGACGCCGAACACCACCGACCGCGACCGCCGCCGCTACCGCTTCGGCCAGCAGCCGCAGGTCGCGTTCTGGAACCTGACCCGGCTGGCCGGTTCGCTGGCGCCGGTCTTCGACGGCGTGGACGCGCTGCACGAGGGGATGGAGAAATACGCCGCCGCCTACGCGCGCCACGAGCGCGATTTCACCAACGCCAAGCTGGGCCTGCGCGAGCACGCGCCCGGCGACGAGGAACTGCTGCAGCAGATGCACGCACTGATGCAGGCCGCGCAGGCGGACATGACGCTGTGGTACCGCGGCCTGGGCGAACTCGACCCGGCGCAGCCGCAACTGGCGGTGCTGCGCGAGGCCTTCTACGACGCCGGGGCGATGCAGACACAGCAACCCGCGCTCGAAGCCTGGCTGGCGCGCTACGCCCAGCGCGTGCGCGACGAGGGCGTGGAGCCGGCGGCGCGGCGCGCGACGATGGACGCGGCGAACCCGCGCTATGTGCTGCGCAACTACCTGGCGCAGCAGGCCATCGATCGCGCCGAGGCGGGGGATGAGGCGGGCATCGCCGAGCTGCTCGAGGTGCTGCGCCATCCCTACGAGGAACAACCCGGCCGCGAGGCCTTTGCCGCGCGCCGGCCGGACTGGGCGCGCGACCGCGCCGGCTGCTCGATGCTCTCGTGCAGCTCATGAAGTTCGACCCCGGCGAGGGGCGCGCTTAAACCCTTTCGCCGATTGCCTCATCCTAGGTCGACGCCGCATCGGCGGCCGAACCGGAAGATCTGCATGCCCCTCGTACTGCGCCGCTGGCACGTGGCCACCCTCGCCCTCGCCGCCCTGGCCTGCGTCGGGACTGCGCTCGCCGCGCCGGCCGAACAGCGCTGGATCGGCGAGTTCCATCTCGACGGCCAGGCCAATCCGCTGGTGCTGCACGACCGCTCGGCCCTCGCCGACGCGCCCTCTTCGGTGGACCTGCCTGCCCTCGGCGCGCGCGACGTGGCGCTGACCACGCTGTCCACGACGGCGCTCAAGGCCAGCTTCCAGTTCGATGGCCCGCCCGGCACCTTCCGCTTCGAAGGCGCGATCGCCGACGGGCGCATGCAGGGCAAGGTGGTGAAGGGCGAGGCCAGCGGCGAGTTCTCGCTGTTTCGCCTGCAGGTGCTCACGCCGGCGCAGATGGCCGAGTACAGCGGCAGCTATGAAATCGCGCCCGGCCACGTGATCGACCTCGGGCGCATGGCCGACGCCGACATGCTGGTCTTCCTCGACCAGAAGACGCTGCGCGAGGGTCCGCTGTACGCGCTGGGCGGCGACCGCTTCGTGTCCGGGCCGACGCTGGCGATTCCCACCCCCTTCGTGATTGAAGCGCAGTTCCAGCGCGGCGCCGATGGCCGCGTGGAAGGCCTGCGCTGGCGCGAGGGCGGCAAGGATTTCGAGGCGCGCCGCATTGCGCCGCATCGCGTCGAGCAGGTGAGCCTCGCCAACGGCGAGGTCACGCTCAAGGGCAGCCTCACGTTGCCGGTCGGCGAAGGCCCGTTCCCGGCGGTGGTATTCGCGCACGGCTCCGGCGACGCCACCCGCGACCTGGCCTTCTGGAACATGTATTTCGTGCGCCTTGGCATGGCGGTGCTGTCGCTGGACAAGCGCGGCGCCGGCGAGTCCACCGGCGACTGGACCAAGGCCAGCCTCGACGACATTGCCGGCGACTGGTTGGCCGGCGTGGCGATGCTCAAGCAGCGCAAGGACATTGATGCAAAGCGCATCGGCGTGCATGGCTCGAGCCAGGGCGGCTGGACCGCGCCGCTGATGGCAGCGCGCTCGTCCGATATCGCCTTCGTGATCGTACGCGCCGGGTCGGGCGCCAACGTCACCGACACCATGGTGCACGAGATCGGCTGGAGCGCGCGCGATGCCGGCGCGCCGGAAGCCGTGGCGCTCGAAGCGGAAGCCTCGGCGCGCACGCTGTTCGCACTGGCGCAGCGACGCGCGCCGTGGGGCGAAGTGGCGGCGTACATGGCGACGCAAAAGGGCAAGCCTTCCGCGCCCTACGTGTGGCCGCTGAACTGGTCGGAGGGCGGCTGGGGTTTCCCATGGGCGGGGGCAAACGGCGGTTACGACGCCACCGGGCCGCTGCGCAAGGTTCGCGTGCCGGTGCTGTGGTACCTCGCCGAGCTCGACCACAACGTGCCGACCGCACTCAGCGCGCAGCGGCTGCAGGCGGTCGCGGCCGAGACGGCGCATCCGGATTTCAAGATCGTGCGCCTGCCGCGCACCGGCCACGGCTTCGTCGCCAGTGATACCGGCAGCAACAACGAGTTCCACCTTGGCACGCACTTCGCGGCCGGGTACTTCGACAGCATGGAAACCTGGCTGCGCGAGCGCGGCTTCGTGCCCTAGGCGGCCGCGGGGGCCAAAAAGGGCCGGCTGATATAATCGCCGGCTCGCTCCGCGCTGCAGGCCCCGCCATGTCCAGCCCCGCCCCCATTTCCGACTTGCAGCCGGCCGGCTCCCCGCTGGTCGACCGCGACTACAGCCTCGAACACAAGTACACGCGCCCGGAAGGACGCATCTACCTGTCCGGCGTGCAGGCGCTGGTGCGGCTGCCGCTGATGCAGCAGATGCGCGACCGCGCCGCCGGCCTCAACACCGCCGGCTTCATCTCCGGCTACCGCGGCTCGCCGCTGGGCGGCTTCGACCTGGAGCTGTGGAAGGCGAAGAAGCACCTGGCCGCCTCCAGCATCGAGTTCACGCCGGGCTTGAACGAGGACCTGGGCGCGACCATGGTCTGGGGCACGCAGCAGACCAACCTGTTCCCGGGCGCGAAGTACGACGGCGTGTTTTCCATGTGGTACGGCAAGGGTCCGGGCGTGGACCGCTGCGGCGACGTGTTCAAGCACGGCAACGCCGCCGGCACCTCGCAGGCATGGACGGCGTGCTGGCGCTGGCGGCCGACGACCACGCCTGCCGCTCCTCGACCCTGCCGCACGGCAGCGAGCTGCGAATTCGTGTCCGCGATGATGCCGGTGCTCAACCCGGCCGGCGTGCAGGACATCCTCGACATGGGCCTGCTGGGCTGGGCGATGTCGCGCTTCACCGGCCGCTGGGTCGGCTTCAAGACCATCGCCGAGACGGTGGAGTCGTCGGCGTCGGTCAACGTCAATCCGCACCAGCTCGACATCATCCTGCCGGAGGATTTCGATCGTGCCGCAGGGCGGGCTCAACATCCGCTGGCCGGACCCGCCGCTGGATCAGGAAATGCGCCTGCACCAGTACGCGGTGGAGGCTGCGCTGGCCTTCGCGCGCGTCAACCACATCGACAAGATCATCTTCGATCAGTCCGCGCGCGCGCCTGGGCATCGTCACCACCGGCAAGAGCTACCTCGACGTGCTGCAGGCGCTCGAGTACCTGGGCATCGACCACCAGGCTGCCGAGGACATCGGCATCCGCGTGTACAAGGTCGGCATGACCTGGCCGCTGGAGCCAACGGGCATCCGCGCAATTCGCGACGTGGCCTGGAAGACATCGTCGTCGTGGAGGAGAAGCGCAGCTTCCTCGAATCGCAGATGAAGGAACAGATGTACAACTGGCCGACCCGGCCGAGCATCGTCGGCAAGTACGACGAAGCCGGCGAGTGGATCCTGCCCAGCACCAACGAGCTGACGCCGGCGCGCATCGCGCGCGTGATCGCCAAGCGCCTGTCGCGCTTCTTCACCTCCGAGCGCATCAGCGAGCGCCTGGCCTGCCTCGCCGCCAAGGAGAAGGAACTGGCGCTGCCGCGCGCCGCCTTCCCGCGCGTGCCGCACTACTGCTCGGGCTGCCCGCACAACACGTCGACCGTGGTGCCGGAAGGCTCGCGCGCGCTGGGCGGCATCGGCTGCCACTACATGGTCACCTGGATGGACCGCCGCACCGACACCTTCACCCACATGGGCGGCGAAGGCGTCACCTGGTGCGGGCAGGCGCCGTTCACCGACGAAAAGCACGTCTTCCAGAACCTGGGCGACGGCACCTACTTCCATTCCGGTTCGCTGGCGATCCGCCAGTCGATCGCGGCGAAGGTCAACATCACCTACAAGATCCTCTACAACGACGCGGTGGCGATGACCGGCGGCCAGCCGGTGGACGGCACGCTGACCGTGCCCGACATCGCGCACCAGGTGCGCAGCGAGGGCGTGCAGACGATCGTGGTGCTGTCCGACGACATCGAGAAGTGGAGCAAGCCGGACGATCTTCCCGTCCGGCGTGGAGTTCTACGACCGCAACGAGCTCGACAGCGTGCAGCAAGCGCCTGCGCGAGGTGCCCGGCACCACCGTGATCATCTACGACCAGACCTGCGCCGCCGAGAAGCGCCGCCGCCGCAAGCGCGGCAAGGCGCTGGACCCGGCCAAGCGCGTGCTGATCAACCCGCTGGTGTGCGAGGGCTGCGGCGACTGCGGCGTGAAGTCGAACTGCGTGTCCGTGCTGCCGCTGGAAACCGAGTTCGGCCGCAAGCGCGAGATCGACCAGAGCAACTGCAACAAGGACTTCACCTGCGTCAACGGCTTCTGCCCGAGCTTCGTCACCGTCAAGGGCGGCAAGCTGCGCAAGCGCAAGCCGTCGGCGAACGCGGCCAACTTCGGCGCCTGCCGCTGCCGCCGGTGAAGACCGACCTGTCGGAGCCCTGGAACATCCTGATCACCGGCGTCGGCGGCACCGGCGTGGTCACCATCGGCGCGCTGCTCGGCATGGCGGCGCACCTGGAGCACAAGGGCGCCAGCGTGCTCGACCAGACCGGCCTGGCGCAGAAGGGCGGCGCGGTCACCACGCACGTGCGCATCGCCAAGGACCCGGCCGACATCCACGCCGTGCGCATCGCCGCCGGCGAAGCCGACCTGGTGCTGGGCTGCGACATGGTCGTGGTCAACGACTACTGGGCGCTGTCGAAAATCCGCGCCGACCGCAGCCGACGTGGTGCTGAACGCCTACGAGGCGATGCCCGGCACGTTCACCCGCAACACCGAGCTGCAGTTCCCGGCCGCAGGACATCGTCGACGCGGTGCGCACCGCGCTCGGCGGCGAGTCGCCGGCGGTGGTGGACGCCACCGAGCTGGCGCTGGCGCTGATGGGCGACGCCATCGCCACCAACCTGTTCATGCTCGGCTACGCCTGGCAGCAGGGCCTGGTGCCGCTGTCGCTGGACGCGCTGATGCGCGCGGTCGAGCTCAACGGCGCCGCGATTGAGATGAACAAGCAGGCCTTCGCCTGGGGCCGCCTGGCCGCGCACGACCCCGCCGCCGTGCGCGTGGCTGCCGGCCTGGATGATGTGGGAGCGACGTCAGTCGCGACTGCTTCTGCTTCCGCCACGAGCGCCGCCTTCCTCGGCGAAGGCAAGCTCACCCACTCCCTCGACGAGTCGCTGGCGCTGCGCTCGAAATTCCTCGGCGACTATCAGGACGCCGCGTACGCGAAGCAGTACACCGACTTCGTGGCGAAGGTGCGCGCGGCCGAAGCCGAGCGCACCCCCGGCCTCACCGGCCTGTCCGAAGCGATGGCGCGCTACCTGTTCAAGCTGATGGCCTACAAGGACGAGTACGAAGTCGCGCGCCTGTACACCACCGGCGACTTCGAGCAGCGCGTGCGCGAGGTCTTCGACGGCGACTACACGCTGCACTTCAACCTCGCGCCGCCGCTGCTCGCGAAGAAGGATGCCGACGGCCACCTCGTGAAGGACGAGTACGGCCCGTGGATGTTCACCGCCTTCCGCCTGCTCAAGCGCCTGAAGTTCCTGCGCGGCGGCGCCTTCGATGTGTTCGGCAAGACCGACGAGCGGCGCATGGAGCGGCAGCTGATCGCCGACTACCGGACGACCATCGAGGAACTGCTTGCGTCGCTGAGCCTGAGCAACCACGCACTCGCGGTGGAGATCGCGCGCGTGCCCGAGCTCATCCGCGGCTATGGCCACGTCAAGGAAGCGCAGCTGGCCGCCGCCAAGGCGAAGGAAGCGCAGCTGCTGGCGCAGTTCCGCAACCCGCTGCACATCGAACTCGCCGCCTGAACCGGTGCTCGCCTACCCCTTTCGCTCTGGCGTACTGGTCTGGCTGCTGGGGCTGAGCCTGGCCTCGGTCGTCGTGCAGGCCCTTACCGGCTTGCTCGACGTGCAATGGTTCCCGGTGTTCCAGATCCACGCGAGCATCGACATGGTCGCTTTCGGACTGATCGGCGCCGTGCTCGAGATGTTCTGGTGGCTGTACGCTTTCAAGATCGCGGTCGAGGCGATGCGGGCGGCGGCCAGCGGCCGCGAGGACCAGCCGGGCCGCGAAAACTGGGCGGACGACACGCAAGCGGCGAGGCAGCTGCAGCTTTGGGGCGGGCTGCTGCTCGTCGGCTACGTGCTCCTCCTTTTTTTCGGCGGCCCGGGCTTGTCCGTGTACTGCGTGCTGCTTGCGCCGGTGCTGCCGGCGATCCTGCTGCTGCTCGGCATGGAAGACAGCCTGCAGTTCGCACTCGACCCGCGCGCGTGGCGGCTGTTGATCGGCAAGGGCGGCAGCGACTACCTGCTCGCTACCGTGAAGCTGACGACGATGGCGCTGGTAGTTGGCGGCGCCGAGGTCTGGATCCTCGCCGACCTGCCGCGCTGGCTGGGCGTACCCCTGTCGCGCCTGGCGCTGCTGTACGCACTGGTCGCCGGTTACCACGAGCTCGGCCGCGTGCTCGATTCGCATCGACGCAGGCTGAAGCTGACCGTCGACAAACAACCGGAACGACTGGACCTGCCCTACACCGAGGCGGACCTGGCGATGCGTGCGGCGCAGCGATACGCCGCCGAGGGGCGGATTCCCAAGGCGGCTCTGCAGCTTGAGCCGCTGACGCGGGACCGCGCGACCGCGGCGGAGGTGCACGGGTACTACCGCGAGCTGCTCATCTATCTCAATGACCGGGACCGGCTGCTCCGGCACGCTCACGACTACCTGCCCGTCCTGCTCGACCGCAGCCAGGACGGTGAAGCCCTCACGCTGTACCAGGACTCGGTCGCCGTGGATCCAGCCTTCGAGCTGGAAGAGCCGCGCCGGCTCAGCCAGCTCATCGAGCTGCTGACGCGCGAACAACAGCCCCAGCGCGCGATCGACCTGGCGCAGGAGTTCTTGCGGCGATTCCCGGACGAGCCGGACGCGGTGCCCAACGGCCTGGCCGCGGCGCGGCAGCTCGACCGCCTGGGCCAGGCAGAGCACGCGCGACATCTGCTGGTCGCCCTGGTGCGGCGCTTTCCAAGCCATCCACTGCGCGGCGAACTGGTGGCGGCGCTCGAGACCCTGGAGGGCAGCGCGCGTCGGGGCATCTGAGCGCAGCGGGCAGCCGCTGCTGCGAATGCAGCTACGACTCGTTGCAGCTTCCGACGTAGTCGTCGAAGGTCTTCCTGCCGCGCAGCGGCATCAGCGTCTGCGCAACCAGTCCACGCGGCACGCTCTCGAGCTTCATCACGCCATACTCCTGCGGCCAAGTGCCGGAGCGCGGCCGCCGGAAGGTGCCCATCAGCATGTCCACCAGCGGCAGGTGGATGGCGTAATTGGTGTCCATGTAGTCCGGGTGCCGGGCGTGGTGCCAGTGGTGGTAGCGCGGCGTCACCAGCAGGTACTCGAGCCAGCCGAAGTTGAGCGACAGGTTGGCGTGCGCGAGCACCGCCTGCAGGCCGACCAGGATCACGTAGGCATTGACGGCGTCGGCCGAGAAGCCCATCAGCACCAGCGGCAGCAGCACGGCGCTGCGCGTCAGCAGCACTTCGACGATGTGCGTGCGCGAACCGGCCAGCCAGTCCATATGGCGGCTGGAGTGGTGCACGGCATGAAAGCGCCAGAGGAAGGGCACGCGGTGGTAGAGGCGATGCAGCACGGCCTGGGCAATGTCGGCGAGCAACACCGCGCACAGGAACTGCAGCCACACTGGCCAGGCCTGCACGGCGGCCTTCAGCGCTGGCGAAGCCACCAGCGCGTCCATGGTGGTGGTGGAAGCGGTGACCGCGATAAGCACGAACTGCACCAGCACGTGGCTGAGGAAGTAGTAGGCCAGGTCGGTGCGCCACTCCGGCCGCAGCGGCGACTGCTCGCGCACGCCGAGCATGCGCTCGATCGGCACGAACACGATCGTGGAAAAGAACAGCGAGATCACGAACCAGTCCAGCCCCAGCGAATAGGGCGTGGATTCGATCTGTTCGAAGTGCACGGTGGCGCCGCCGGCCAGCACCGCCAGCGCGGCGCTGCCGACGCCGACCATCGCCACGCGGCGGTCGCTGCCGCGCAGGATCGCCACCGTGCCGAGCACGAAGGCGGCGACCAGGCCGAACAGCAGCAGTTGCCGCGCGAAGCCTTCCTCGTAGGTCTGGCGGAATTCGCGGCTGGTGAGCAGTTCGGGGAAGTGGAAGCACAGCACACCGAGCAGCGCCGACAGGCCCAGGCCCGCGGAAATGTATGCAAACCAGCTGCGCTTCGGTGCCGCGGTATGCGTTGTCGTCGCCATCGTCGCCCCTCGATGTCGGGGCGAGTTTACTCGCTAGCGGCGGGCTCCGCGCGCAGGTTGTCGAGCACCGGCGTGCGCGGACGCTGGATCACCAGGAAGCCGTGCGCGGCGGTCACGTGGCAGGAATTGCAGCCCTCGCTGAGCGCGTCGTAGGCGGCGTCGAAGCGAGCGCCGTCGCCGGCATCCACCGCCGCCTGCAGCTCCTTCATCGGCGGATCGATCTTCGCCGGCAGCACCTCCGCCAGGCGCCCCGGCTGCAACGAGGCATGATCGCCATTGCTCTCGACCACGCCGGCGAAAGCCTCGCGCATCTCCGCCAGCTGGAACTGCGCCAGCATCCAGTTGCGCGCCTGCCCGGCCTGCCACAGCCGTGCATGTCGGATCTGCAGCTCGAGCATCTGCGCGCCCAGTTCCGGCGGCTCCGCGGCGGCGGCCGGCGCCGCCTTCAGTTCCGCCAACTCCGCCCTGAGCGCGGCGATCTCGCCCTGGGCGTTGTTGCCGGGCGCGTTGCAGGCGGTGGCGAGCAGCAGCAGGGGAACAGCGAGAATGAGCCGCATGGCGAGAGTGCCCCAGTAAAAATAACTCACACCTTACCCAATGACCGCGCGTCGGCGCCAGTCAACGGGGCGCCGACGCCGACTTGGCCTCATCCATTACCCGTACCTTCCGGGACCACTCCGCGGCCTTCGTGGCGCGATCGACCGCTGCGGGTGCGTCCTCCCACGCCAGATACAGCTCAGCCAGGGCCTGCATGCACTCGCGCGTTTCGGGGTGGCCGGGACCGCGGGCCGCCAGCACGATCGATTGCGCCTCAAGCAAGTTGTTCTCCGCGGCGGCGAATTCTCCCAGGCCGGTGCGGGCCTGGCCAAGCGTCAGCAGGAAATAGCCGACGCGACGCGCATCGGTCTCGGCAAAGGCCTTGCGGGTGTTTCCCTCCGCCGGCCCGAGCAGTCGAGCTGCCTCAACGTGCCCATCCTGCATCTCCAACGCCTTGGCCAAAAGACGCAGTGCGATCAAGGTGTCCGGATTGGCATCGCCGAGCTCCTCGCGGCTGGTTGCCAGTGTCTGGCGCAACAATTTTTCGCCGTCGGCGACTTTCTGCGCGGCGAGCAACATGGCGGCGAGATTGACGCTCGAACGCACGGCTTGGGGATGGCCTGGCCCGAGCATACGCGCGCTGGTGTCGACCACTTCGCGCAGGTACGCCTCGGCCTCTGGAAGCTTCCCCTGCTCCCGCAACAGCATGCCCATATTGTTCACCGACAACAGCGTGTCCGGGTGCTGGTTGCCGAAAACGCGCCTCTGCTTGTCCAGCGCCTCGCGGTAACAGGCTTCGGCCTCGTCCAGCTTGCCCTGCGACTGCAGGATGCTGCCGAGGTTGCCGAGCACCTGCAGGGTCCCTCGATCCTCATTGCCGGCGACCCGGCGCTGGTCGACCAGCAGCTGGCGCGCCAGTTTCTCCGCCTCGGCGGACTTGCCATGAACTTGCAGCTGCACGACCAGGTCGCTGGTCGCCAGCAGGACCTCCGGGGTGTCTGGGCCCTTCAGTCGCCTATTTGCCGCGACGAACTCGCGAGTCAGGACTTCGGACTGGTCGAACTCGCCCGCTTCACTCAGTATCGATGCGAGGTTGCCGAGCGAGTTCACGCTGTCCGGATCGTCATTGCCCAGCACGCGTCGCGATCGCTTCAGGGCTTCGCGGCCCAGCTTGATACCCTCTTCGAACTTGCCTCGCTCGCCCAAAGTCGCTGCGAGGTCGCTCAGCGACGCAATCGTGTCGCGATTTTCGTCGCCAAGCGTGCGTCGCCGTCGCGCCAGCGCATCGCGATAGATCGCCTCGGCTTCCGGCAACTTGCCCTGGTTCTGCAAGATCTCGCCAAGCTTGTTCAACGACTGCAACGTGTCCGGCGCATCCTCGCCGAGGATTCGACGTCGCGTCGCCAGCGCCTGCCGCGCCAGCGGCTCGCCGGCATCGAACAGGCCGATGCCCAGGTACAGCTCCGCCAACGACTGCCGCAACCGGGCATCCACTACCGGCTGGTGCTTGAACTTCCGGTCGATGGTCTTGATCGCCGGCTTGAGGATGGTGCGATCGATCAGCGCGGCGGCGGCATCGGTGGAGTTGACCTGCTGCCAGTCCGCCGAGAAGGCATCGGCACGTCGCGACAATTCGGGATCGGCCACCCCGGTCTGCTGCAAGGCCGCGGCGAACTGGCGATGCACATCACGGGAGAGCAGCTGACCGGCTACGGTCGGGTCGACCCCGGAGAGCATGTCGGCCTGGAACGAGGCCACCTGCTCGAGTTCGGCGGCGCGCTGCTCGGTCAGGCGCGACTGGTGCACGAACGCGGCCAGTCCGACCAGCAGCGATGCCGCCACCAGTGATGCCGCAGCGACCATGGCGCGATGGCGGTGCACGAACTTCTGCAGCCGATACGAAGCACTCGGCGGGGCCGCGAGCACCGGCTCGGAAGCGAGCAGTCGGCGCAGGTCCATCGCCAGCCCATTGGCGGTTTCGTAGCGGCGTTCACGCGGCTTCTCGATCGCCTTCATCACGATCCAGTCCAGCTCGCCACGCACGGCCCGGGTCAGGCGGCCGGGATCGCTGGCGCGCTGGCCGGCGACGGCGCCCAAGGTAGTGGCCGATTGCGCAAGGCGCGTGCTCGGGGGCGGCGGTTCGACTTCGCAAACCAGGCGCTGGATCTCGGCCAGCACCGCCGAGCGCAGCGAATCGCGCTGCACCGGCGTGGTGCCGGTCAGCAGTTCGTACAGCATCACGCCAAGCGAGTAGACATCGGTCCGGGTATCGATGTCGGCGCTGCCGGCGGCCTGTTCCGGGCTCATGTACAGCGGCGTGCCCATGACTTGGTTCAGGCCGGTATGCAGGCTCAGGTCGGTGAGCCGGCCGCTGGTCGCCTTGGCGATGCCGAAGTCGATCACTTTCGGCGCAGGTTTACCGTCCAGCGTGCCCACCAGCACGTTGCTGGGCTTGAGGTCGCGATGGATGATGCCCTTGGTGTGCGCGTGCTGCACGGCGGTGCACACCAGCGCGAACAATTCCAGCCGTGCCTCGATGTCCAGCCGGTGTTCATCGCAATACTCCGAGATCGGCGTGCCGTCGACCAGTTCCATCACGAAGTAGGGCCGTCCGCTGGCCGTCGCTCCCGCGTCCAGCACGCGTGCGATGTTCGGGTGGTTCATGATCGCCAACGCCTGGCGCTCGGCCTCGAAGCGGGCGATCACTTCCTCGGTGTCCATGCCAAGCTTGATCACCTTCAGGGCGACCCGGCGCTTCACCGGTTCTTTCTGTTCGGCCTCGAACACCACGCCGAAGCCGCCTTCGCCGATCCGGCGCAGGATCCGGTATGGGCCAATCTGGCTACCGGGGCCCTCGCTGCGCGCGCCCTCCCAGGTATCGCCCGCTCGCAGCGTTTCGTCGCTCATGGAAAAATTCCCGGTAATGAAGCGAGGCGAGCAAGGCACAAAAAAAACGGGAGCGACCGAAGCCGCTCCCGCCGGATCAATCCTGCACGCGGATCAGAACTCCAGCGACCAGGAGTTCAGCGTGCCGGTGCGCGAGCGCACGGTGTCCTTGACCTCGAGCTTCCAGTCGCCGTTGAGCACCTCGGTGGACAGGTTGACCGTGTAGGTCGCGACGATGTTGGCGACCAGGTCGCGCTTGAGCACGGGCTTGAGCGTGTAGCGCGTGCCGTCCGGCGCGATCAGCACCACCTGCACTTCGCCGCGGTAGGGATGCGTGATGTTCACGCTCGCCTTGCTGGTCGAGGACGCATTGCCGGTGCGGCCGCCGACGTTGATCGTGCTGGTGATGGTGGAACGGTCCGGGATCGCGACTGCCACGTTGTTGGTGTAGACCTGCGTACCACCGCCGCCGCCGCCACCCGGCGGGGTGTAGCTGCCGGTCAGCGACACGTTGCTGTAGCTCGAGTAGGCCTTCAACCGCACGTGGTAGGTGCCGACCTGCGTGGTCATGTTGCAGGTCTCGGCATTGCCGCCGGTGTACGGACGGCAGTCCCAGGAATCGTCGGTCGGCGGCGAGCCGAACTTGACGTACATGTCGGCATCGCCGCTGCCGCCGGACTGCACGAACTTGACGTTGGTGGCGCCCGCGGGCACCGCCATCTGGAACAGCCAGGCGCTGCCGGTGCTCGCCGACAGGCCGGTCTTGGCCACGCCATTGGTCAGTGCGCCGCCGTCGGTCTCGGTGCCGCCGCCGGTATCGGGCGTGCCGCAGGTGACGCCCACCGAAGTGAAGGCCGCGGTCACGTCAGCAGTGGCGAAGGCCAGGTCGGTGGAGGCGGTCTGCACGCCGCAGGCGCCTTCGTTGAAGCCGATGTTCGCGGTCCAGTACAGCTGGTTGGCACGCGCGAACACCTTGAAGGCCTTGGACGTATCCCAGCCCGGCTTGGTCGCCAGCAGGTAGAAGGCCTTGTTGTACACGCCGGAGGAGTAGTGCACGTCCATGCCGGAGTAATAGTCGTTGGCGTGGCCGATCGAGGCGCCGTCCTGCGGCGGGTTGGCCATGTAGCGCAGCGCGCCGGTGCCCTTGAAGATGTCGGCGCCGACCAGCCAGTCGTTGCTGCCCTTCATGAAGAACTCGGCGGCTTCGCCGGCGATGTCCGAGAAGGCCTCGTTCATGCCGCCGCTGCGCCCGGAATAAGTCAGGTTGGAGTTCTGCTCGGTGAAGCCGTGCGAGACCTCGTGCGCAGACACATCCAGGCTCACCAGCGGGTGGAAGGTGGTGGCGCCGTCGCCGAAGGTCATGGCGGAGCCATCCCAGAAGGCGTTCTCATAGTTGTTCGAGTAGTGCACGCGCATGGTCAGCTGGAAGGTCAGTGGCGGCACGCCGACGTAGGAGCCGTACATGTCGTAGACGACCTTGCCGAAGTAGTGCGCGTCGTTGAGCGGCGAGTAGGCGCCGTTGATCGCCTTGACGGTGTTGCGCGGGCAGGCATAGACGTAGGCGGTGCTGCCGCTGGTGCCGTGGTTGAGGTTCACCGTCTTGACGTTGGTATTATTCATGGTGCAGTTGGCGCCGGACACGGCGACATCGTTGAAGCCGAAGTTGGTGCCGTACTCGTACTGCCCGGTCTTGGCGTTGCCGCCGGGGCCGGTGCCGATCTCGTCGGTGGTCAGGCCTTCCCACTGGCGCAACACCTTGCCGTTGCCCGCGTCCACAATGACGAAGGGCCGCGTGGGCGCGCCACCGCCGACCTTGTCGGCGAAGAAGGAGACCACGTAGGCCAGGCGGGCGCGGCTGTCGTCGCCGATGTAGACGACGCGGCGCGCGCCATCGCGCTGGATCTGCATGCCGGGCAGACGCGCGCCGAGCGCCGCCTGCTTGCCGAGCAGCAACGCGCGGCCGGAGCCGATGTCGGCGGGCTGGCGCGGCAGGTCGGCGGCCAGGCCCGAGACCTTGCGGCCGAACAGGTTGCGCACCATGCCGCGGCCTTCGCTGACGATCACTTGCTCGCCGAACACCGGCACGCCGCGGAAGGTCTGCTGGTAGCGGTAGTAGTGGGTGCCGTCGCGATCGACGCGGTGGTTGATCACCTGCAGTCGCGACTCGCCATCCAGGCCCAGCAGCTCGGCGTGGCGCTCGGCGGCGGCGGCAGGGGCACCGGCCAGCTGGGTCGCGAGCCGGTACTGGTGATTTAGTGCGGCAAGGTCGGTGCCATGCAGCGGGGCGCGCTGGGCGGCCTCGGCGGCGGCGCTGGCCAGGATAAGGACGGTGGCCAGGGCCAGCGGATTCGGACGCAAGGACATGCAGTTTTCCCCAGAGAACGCGGCTTTATTGCCGCTAGTGTGGCCCGAGTCTAGCGCGGGAAACTGCGAAGCGCATCACAACACTCGTTCAGCCGGTGTCGGGCAAGGGGGCGCTTTCATCAGACCCGATTCATGGCCCAAGCCGTCTCATGGGGACACACGAATGCGAGGAACCGCCATGAAAACCAAGATCCAGAACACCCTGCTCGTCGCAGCGATGTTTGCGACGGCTGTACCGCTGGCCTTCGGCAGCGCCGCTGCGCTCGCCCAGACCCAGACGGCCGAGCAGCGCGCCGAGAAGCAGAAGGCGCGCGAGAAGGCCAAGGACGCCCGCGAGGATGCCACCGAGGCACGCCAGGACGCGCGCCAGAAGGGCGAAGCCGCGGCGCAACAGCAGCGCCAGGCGGCACGCCAGGATGATCGCGCCGATCGCCAGCAGGCGCAGATCGCCAACCAGGCCGCGCGCCAGGACAACCGTGCCGACCGCCAGCAGGCGCAGGCCGCCAACCAGGCGGCCCGCCAGGACAACCGCAGCGACCGCCAGGCCGCGCGCCGCCTCAACAAGGCGCAGCAGGAGCAGGTGATCTCGGCGCAGAAGGCGCGGGTGAACCAGTACCGCTCGTGGACGCAGTCGCAGCGCAGCGCCGCCCAGCAGGCGGCTCGCGCCGTGCAGCAGCAGAAGCGCTCGGCGCAATACACCTACATCCAGGACTACAACAACCGCCTGATGCAGCAGCAGCAGCGCTACTCCACCACCAACTTCAACTACTACAACGACCCGTACTTCTACAGCGCGCCGATCTACCGCTACCAGCGCGACGGCCGTTACTACAACATCAACCAGTACGGCGCCAACCTGCTGCAGCAGGCCATCAACAGCGGCTACGGCGAGGGTTACCGCTCGGGCCGCGCCGACCGCATGGACGGCTGGCGCGCCGACTACCGCAGCTCATGGGTCTACCAGAACGCGAGCTACGGCTTCAACGGTTACTACGGCGACCGCAGCGAGTATTCGTACTACTTCCGCCAGGGCTTCCGCCGTGGCTACGAGGACGGCTACTACAGCCGCCAGCAGTACGGCAGCTATCGAAACGGCAACTACTCGATCATCGGTGCGGTGCTGACCACGATCCTGGGCCTGCAGGATTACGACTACCGCTACTGATCCATCGCCACCACGGCATCGGGGCCGTCCGGGAAACCGGGCGGCCTTTCTCTTATGGACGCAAGCAGCGCCGGCGCGGGGCCGCGGCGGCGACACCCAGCCAGACGCGCGCCTTCAGTCGGGGCGCGCCACGGCCACCGGCAGCTCGAAGTACATGCCGCGCGAGGTCTCCAGCATCGGGATGGCGAGCGTGTGCTTGCCGGCGTCGAAGGCCGGCGTGCGGCGCAGTCCGAGCGCGGGCGGCAGGCGGCGCAATGCGGCCGTCACTTGCTCGGGCGATGCGGCCTCGCCGCGCAGCCACACGACGGCGCGCATCAGCGCCAGCGTCGCGGCCTGGTCGGTGCGGCGATCGGCATAGCGAGAGGGATCGGCAGGCTGGATCTCGGCGAGGATGCAGCCGACCGGGTCCGCGGCCCGGCGCAACGGCGGACACTTGGCGGCGGCGGCATCAGTGCGGTCACCGAGCGGTCCGCGCGCGCCGCCTCCAGGAAGGGCGGCGTGCAGAAGGGCGCGAGCGCCTCGGCCAGCATGGCATCGGCGTTTTTCCGATCCACGATCCAGGGCTGCGCCAGCAGGCCGTCCGAGGCCGGCCCACCACCCATCTCCGCCGATGCCCGCCGCATGAAGCGAAATTCGGTGCGCATCGCCGGGCACAGCGTCAGTTCCTCGTCGCGGGTCGGGGCGAGCGCGTCCTCGCAGGCCGCGGGCACCGCGCTTTCCACAGGAAAGGCCGCGAGCATGTCAGCGAGCAACTGCAGGTGCTGCCGCACAGCGCCGGCACCGATCATGCTGGCGATCAGGTAGTCCGAATTGCCGCCCAGGCGACGCCAGCCCGCGGTGAGCCGGCAGAGTCCGTCAATTGCTTCCGCTGGCCGGCCCGCGACGAATTCGTACGCGAAATGCGTGCGCGCCAGGCGATTGGCGCCGTCCAGGTTCGGGATTTCGAACTCCGGCGTGGGCAGCATTCCATAACGCAACCCATCGAACTGCCCAAGCGCCAGCGCCGCCTGCAGGAAGGGCTGGTGCGCAGCCAGGATCTCGCGGACCTTCGACTGGTTTTCGCGCACATGCGCGAGGCAACCAGCGGCGTGGTCGGCGCAAACGCTTTCGCCGTCCCGCGGCACCTTCGGAAAAGCCGGGAAGGAGGCGAGCGGATCGACCATCGCCGCTGCGCCGGGGGCGGCCCGGGCCGCGAGATATTCACGATAGGCCTTGCCGATCTCTGCTTGCCGGGAGACGGGCACGTCATGGCCGAAGACCCACATTGCATCGGTGCCATCGCGCCCGGCCACCGGCGGCGTCGGCGCCTCCAGCAGCGCCAGCGCCCGGCGCTGCTCAGGCGTGGGCGGAACCAGGCGCATGCCGAGCACGAACA
Organism: uncultured Gammaproteobacteria bacterium; assembly: GCA_963707625.1. Classification (GTDB taxonomy): domain Bacteria; phylum Pseudomonadota; class Gammaproteobacteria; order Xanthomonadales; family Xanthomonadaceae; genus Arenimonas. Next base: position 54,287 of record CAVPQV010000006.1, on the reverse strand, counting down.
ACACGTACAGCAGCGGCACCACCACGAACATCCAGATCACGATCCGCGCCATCTCATCCCCCGCGCGCCTCCCCGGCGCCCGCTGCAGATTACGGCGAACCCCCACCTTTGGCATAGGCCGCGCCGCCCGCGCCCGGGTAGGCTCGGCGTTCCGCCGACACGAGACACCGAGCCAGCCATGAAGAAGTCCCTGCTCTCCCTCAGCCTGTGCCTGGCCATCGCCAGCATCGGCTCCGCCCACGCCGCCGACGGCAAGCCGACCCTCGGCAGCTGGGGCGTCGAACTCGACAGCCGCGATCTCAAGACTGCGCCGGGCGACGATTTCGACCGCCATGCCAACGGCACCTGGAAGGACACCTTCGTCCTCAAGGACTACCACGCCGACTACGGCAGCTTCGACTTCCTGTACGAGAAGAGCGAGGAGCAAAGCCGCACCATCATCCAGGAAATCGCCGCGCGCAAGGACCTGCAGCCGGGCAGCGACGAGCAGAAAGTGCGCGACCTCTACGCCTCCTACCTGGACCAGGCCGCGCGCGACGCCCGCGGCATCGCGGCGATCCAGCCGATGCTCGAGCGCATCGCGAAGATCGGCGACACCGCCGCGCTGGTGGAGGCCTTCGGCCACGCCGACGTGACCGGCACCAACGCCGCCATCGGCGTAGGCGTGGACATCGACCGCAAGAACCCGGACGCCTACCTGGTCAGCATCGGCGTCGCCGGGCTCGGCCTGCCGGACAAGGATTACTACACCAACCCGGACGCGCGCTTCGTCGGCATCCGCAAGGCCTACGTGGACCACATCGAGAAGATGCTGGGCTTCGCCGGGATCAAGGATGCGCGCGCACGCGCCGAGGCGATCCTGGCGCTGGAGACCGCGCTGGCCAAGCCGCAGTGGGAGCGCGCCGAGCGCCGCAACCGCGACAAGACCTACAACGTGATCCCCTTCGTCGACCTCGGCAAGACCTACCCGGGCTACGACTTCGCCGCGCACCTCAAGGCGCAGGGCATGCCGATCCCGGACCAGGTGAACGTGCCGACCCCGAGCGCGATGGTGCCGGTGATCGCGGTGGTCAACGACACCCCGATCGCCACCTGGCGCGACTACCTGACCTACTGGGCCGTGCGCGGCAACGCGCAGTACCTGAGCAAGGAAATAGATGACGCCGCCTTCGCCTTCGCCGGCACCGTGCTCAACGGCCAGACGGCGCAGCGCGAGTCGTGGAAGCGCGCCGTGGCGATGGTCAACAGCACCCAGGGCCTGGGCGAGGCGGTCGGCAAGGTCTACGTGCAGCAGCACTTCTCGCCCGAGTCCAAGAAGGCGATGGAGGAGCTGGTCGAGAACCTGCGCATCGCGCTGCGCATGAACATCGAGAAGATGGACTGGATGGGCGCCGAGACCAAGCAGGAGGCCTACAAGAAGCTGGGTTCCTTCCTGCCCAAGGTCGGCTATCCGGGCAAGTGGCGTGACTACTCCAGCGTCGCGATCGCGCCCGACGACCTGATGGCGAACGTGCTCGCGCTGCGCAAGTACTACGCGCACGACGACAACCGCCGCGTCGGCCGGAAGACCGACCGCGACGAGTGGTTCATGACCCCGCAGATGGTCAACGCCTACTACAACGCGCAGTTCAACGAGATCGTGTTCCCGGCAGGCATCCTGCAGGCGCCCTTCTTCGACCTCAACGCCGATCCGGCGGTCAACTACGGCGCCATCGGCGGCGTGATCGGCCACGAGATGGGCCACGGCTTCGACGACCAGGGCTCGAAGTCGGACTGGCAGGGCATCCAGCGCAACTGGTGGACCGACGCCGACCGCGCCAACTTCCAGAAGAAGGTGGACGCGCTGGGCAAGCAGTACGACGCCTTCTGCCCGCTGCCCAACACCTGCGTCAACGGCAAGCTGACCATGGGCGAAAATATTGGTGACCTCGGCGGTCTTTCCATGGCCTACACCGCCTACCAGCTGTCGCTGAAGGGCAAGCCGGCGCCGGTGATCGACGGCCTGACCGGCGACCAGCGCTTCTTCATGGCCTGGGCGCAGGTGTGGAAGTCGAAGTACCGCGACGAGGCGCTGGTCAATCTGATCAAGTCCGACCCGCACTCGCCGCCGACCTACCGGATCAACGGGCCGCTGCGCAACATGAGCGAGTGGTACCAGGCTTTCGGCGTGAAGGAAGACGCGAAGATGTTCCTGGCGCCCGACCAGCGCGTGCGCATCTGGTAAGCCGGGTCGTCACTGGCTCCAGAACGGGAACGGCCGCCGAAAGGCGGCCGTTTCCATTTGTCTCGGCGAAGCGGCGCTCAGCCGGCCTTGGCCTTGCCCTTGGCCGGCTTGTTCTGCTTGGCCACGGCCGCATCGCGGATGCCCTTGGCAATCTTGCCCGCAGCAATGCCGGTGCCGTCGCCCGCGGCGCCGCCGCCACCCTGGCCGCTGGTGTTGGGGCGCGCCTTGTTGCCCACCGGGAAACTGTTGTTGCCGCGTAGCGGACCCTTGTTCACTGCCTTGTCGCCAACTGCCATGAGATTGCTCCTGCGGGAAAGCCCCGACCCGCAAGGCTACGCGCTTATTCCCGAGTCCGCTCCAGGCCCTGCGTCGCCGCTCGCCGACCCGGCGCCGTTTTCAGCGCCAGTTCGAACTGCGCCCGCGCTTCGTCCTTGCGGCCAGCGCGCGTCAGCATCTCGCCCAGCAGCTCGCGCGGCGGCACCACCGTCGCCGGCGGCCCGAAATCGAATGGCAGCTGCTCGAAGGCCTCGGCGGCCGCGCGCACCAGCGCGATGCCTTCCTCGCCGCGGCCTTCGCCCTCGGCGATCGCGCCTTCCAGCATCCGTGCCATGACGCCGACCTGCTTGCCGAACAGGCCGTTGTCGCCTTCCGCCGCCGGCGCCGCGGCGTGCGTGCGCAGGGCCTCGAGCGCCACGCGGGCGGCAGCGAAGTCGCGGGCCTGCACCTGCACGAGTCCGTCGGCGAGCAGCCCCGGGGCGGCATCGCCGCCGAGCGCGGACTGCGGCGCCGCCACCGCCGCGGCGCGCGCCCGCAGCGCCGGCGTCGCCGCCGACAGCATGACGGTGGCGCGCATGATCATCAGCGACCAGCCCAGGCGCGACTCGAAGGCGGCCGGGTTGCGCATGCTGCCGAAGGCCTGGCCCGGGTTCGCGCTCATCCAGGCGCGCACGGTGGCGCCGTCGCGCGCGCAGTCCTCGAGCAGCTGCACCGCCGCCTCGTCCTTGCCCTGCTGCAGGTACGCGTACTGCAACCACTCGGTGTAGTGCCCGCAGGAATAGGTCGGACGGCCCTTGGCCTTGCAGGTCCGCGTTCACCACCTGCCTGGCCGCGATGTTCGATTCGACCACGTCGTCCCACATGCCGAGCGCGACGAAGATGTGCGAGGTCATGTGCTGCGAATGGCCGGCGCCGGGCGCGATCTTCGACAGCGCGCGCGCGGCTTCGAGCGCGCCAGCGGCGTGCTCGGGCGCGTCCATGCCATGGATCCAGTAGTGCGCCGCGCCGGCGTGCTGCGGGTTGCGCTTGTAGACCGCCTTCGCGATCTCGGCGGCGCGCAGGTAGCGCGGCACATTGCGCACGCCCTGGTCGGCGCCGAGCAGCGCCAGCGCGAGGAAGCTCTGCACTTCGTCGTCCTTTGGATAGCGCGTGGCCATCGCCTCCATGTGCGCCAGCAGGGCGAGGTCACGCTCGGCCTTGCTGCCTTCGCCGTAGAGGATCTCGGCCATCTGCAGCAAATCGCGCTCGCGCGCGTGCGCGGCCTTCGCCGCGCGCGCTTCGGCCGTCGGCGCCAGCTTGGCCAGCGCGGCGCGGCCGGCCTCCAGGTCGAGCTGGTTCCACACCGGGTGCGTATGCGTCATCGCCTCGCCCCAGATGGCGAGCACGAAGCCCGGCTCGAGTTCCTGCGCACGCTGGAAGGCCTGCGCCGCGGACGTGTACTCGAACAGGTGCATCAGCAGCATGCCTTCGATGAAGGCGGCCTGCGCTTGGGCGTTCTTTGCCGAAGTGGGAAACTCGATCTGGCCCAGGGCCTTGGCCGGCACCGGCGTGGGCGTGGGCGTGGGTTCGTGCGCCAGCGCCAGGCCGGCGGCCAGGCACAGGACAATGGAGGCGGAGGCGCGACGTGCTCTTGCATTCATGGTGGGCATGTATGTCCTGGATCAGGGCGCCGCGGTCGGCGTCGGTACATTCGGGATGTCTTCGGTCTTCATCGCGGCCAGCGAATCCTGCAGCTGTTGCCACTTCGCTGCCTTGTGGTCGTAACCCTTTCCGGGGCTGACGCGGTCCCAGGCAGTGTAGAGCGCGATAATGGCACTGTTGACGTCACGCACGTCGGCGTGGCGAGGCACGCGCGTATGCACCGCCAGCTCGCGCGCCTCCAGCAGCGTGCGCTCCGCCTCGGCATACCTGTGCAGGCCGGTGCGCGCTTCGCCGAGCATGATCAGCAGCTTCGGCAGCCTGCGTAGGTTCTCGCCGACGAATACCTTGCGCGCGGCCGGCTCCATCTCCAGCGCCAGCCGTTCCGCGTCGGCATAGCTGCCGTTGGCGACTAGAATCCCGATCAGCGACTTCTGTGCCGCCAGGGTACGCGGATGTTCCGGCCCCAGCTGCTGGCGGTTCTTGGACACGCTTTCGCGCACGAACGGCTCGGCTTCCGCCAGCTTGCCCTGGTCCGCTAGGAAGACCCCGAGGTTGTCGACTAACTGCAGCGTGTCGGGATGGTCGGCGCCCAGTACGCGCCGGGTCTTGGCGACCGCTTCGCGGTAGTAGGCCTCGGCCTCGAAGAGGCGCTTCTGCTGGCCTCGCACCACCGCCATGCTGTTGATCGAATTGATCGTCTCAGGATGCTCCTCGCCAAGCACGCGGCGGCGCGTGGCCAACGATTCGGCAAGGTAGCGGTCGGCCTGCGCGAGGTCGCCCTTCTGGAACATCAGCGCGCCGTAGTTGTCGATCGCGGCCAAGGTCTGCGGGTGCTCACTGCCGAGCAGGCGACGACTGCGCTGCATCGCCTCGAGCTGGAACCCCCTGGCCTCGTCGAGCTTTCCTGCGTCGTCGAGCAGAAGTCCCATGTTGCTGATCGCCTCCAGCGTCGCCAGGTCGTCGTTGCCACGCACGCGCCGGCTTTTCGCCAGCGCCGCGCGCGCCAGCGGCTCGGCCTGCTTCAGGTCGCCGTTCAGGCGCAAAAGCTCGCCAAGATCGCTCATGGTCTTGATGGTGTCGGTGTGGTCCTCGCCGAGTTGGCTCCTGCGCGCGGCGAGCACGCGCCGGAAGTAGGGCTCGGCACCATCGTACTGGCCCTGGTACATCAGCAGCTCACCCTGGCGGTTGCTCGATTCGAGCACGAGCGGATCGCGCTCGCCGAGCACGCGCGTGCGCGTGGCCAGGGCGTCGCGCTGCAGCGGTTCGGCCGCATCGAGCATGCCCAGCTCGACGTAGACGTTGGCCAGGGTCTGCTTCAAGGTCGCGTCCACTTCTGGTTGGGCGCGGAACTTCTTGTCGATGGCGCTCGCGGCGGGCCTCAGCATCGTGCTGTCGATCAGCTCGCGCGCGGTATCCGTGGCATTGATCCGCTGCCACTGGCTGGCGAAGGCGGCCGCCTGCGCCGCCCTTTCGCCGACCGGCATTCCGGTCTGGGCAAGCGCGTCGGCGTACTTGGCCTCGACGTTGTTGGACAGCGCGATGCCGGCGCCGGTGGCGTCGATCTGGCCGAGCATGTCGGCCTGGAAATTCGCCACCTGCTGGAGCTGGTAGGCGCGAGCCTGCGCGATCTGCGCCTGCCAGGCGAAGGCCGCGATCCCGATCAGCAGCGAAGCGGCAACCAGCGCGCCCGCGGCGACCGCGCCCTTGTTCCTGCGCACGAACTTCTGCAGCCGGTACGACGCGCTGGGCGGTGCCGCCAGTATCGGCTCCGCTGCCAGGAAGCGGCGCACGTCCATGGCCAGGCCGTTGGCGGTCTCGTAGCGGCGGTTGCGATCCTTCTCGAGCGCCTTCATCACGATCCAGTCGAGCTCGCCCTTGACCGTGCGGGCCAGCTTGCGCGGCTCGGTGCCACGCCGCGCGGCCACGCCGGACAGGGCGGAGGTGTCCTGCGCCAGTCGGACGCTGGGCCGCGGCGGCTCTACTTCGCAGATGATCCGCTGGATCTCCGCGAACACCGCCGAGCGCAAGGTCGAGGACTGCACCGGCGTGCTGCCGGTAAGCAACTCGTAGAGGATCACCCCCAGCGAATAGATGTCGGAGCGGGTATCGATGTCGGCGCTGCCTTCGGCCTGTTCCGGGCTCATGTAAAGCGGCGTACCCATCACCTGGTTCAACTCGGTCATCAATGTCTGCTCGGTCAGCCGGCCGCGGGTGGCCTTGGCGATGCCGAAGTCGATCACCTTCGCCAGCGGGCTTCCGTCTTGGGTGCTGACCAGGACGTTTCCGGGCTTGAGGTCGCGGTGAACGACGCCCTTGGTGTGGGCATGCTGGACCGCGGCGCAGACCTGATCGAACAGTTGCAGGCGCTTGCCGATGTCGAGCCCGTGCTCGTCGCAATACTGCGCGATCGGCACGCCGTCAACCAGTTCCATGACGAAGTAAGGCCGGCCGCTGTCGGTGGCGCCGGCATCAAGCACGCGGGCGATGTGCGGGTGTTCCATCAGCGCCAGGGCCTGGCGCTCGGCATCGAAGCGGGCGATCACCTCGCGCGTGTCCATGCCAAGCTTGAGGATCTTCAGCGCGACCTTGCGCCGGACCGGCTGCTCCTGCTCGGCCTCGAACACCACGCCGAATCCGCCTTCGCCGAGCTGGCGCAGCAGCAGGAAAGGTCCGATCCGGCTGCCCGGACCTTCGCTACGCGGGCCCGCCCAGGTGTCTTCCTGGCGCAGGGTGGGTTCATCGGCCATGGCGCTCTCCCCAGTGCGGAGCGCCCCCGCAGGGCACGCCAATGCCGAAGCTAACACATGGCCATGGGCCCTTCCGCGCCACGTCGCGGGGCCGGCGCCGGGCATCGCCGCGCCATTCCGGTAGCATCGGAACATGATCAACAACGACGTACTGCGCAGCATCCGCTACATGCTCGACCTGGGCGACGCCCATATCGTCGAGATGTCCAAGCTGGCCGATCCCGCCTTCGAGCTCGACAAGGCCGTGCTGCAGTCCTACCTGAGGAAGGAAGGCGAAGCCGGCTACGCCGAATGCCCCGACCGCGTGCTGGCGCATTTCCTCGACGGGCTGGTGCTGCACCGGCGCGGCCGCAACGAGGCGTTGCCGGCGCGGCCGGTGGAAAAGCGCATCAGCAACAACCTGGTGCTGAAGAAACTGCGCGTCGCCTTCGAGCTGAAGGACGAGGACATGCACGAGATTTTCGATGCAGCCGGTTTCCCGGTCACCAAGCCGGAGCTGTCGGCGTTGTTCCGGCAGCCGGCGCATCGCAACTACCGGGCGTGCGGGGACCAGATGCTGCGCAATTTCCTGCGCGGGTTGAACTTGCGGTTGCGGCCGGCTTAAGCGTCAGGGCTGCGCGGCGTAGACGCGCTTGCCGGCGAGCCAGGTCTCCAGCACTTTCGTTTGCCACAGCTGCGCGGGTGCGACCGCGAAGATGTCCTGGTCCACCAGGATGAAATCGGCCCACTTGCCCGGCTCCAGCGAGCCCACGCGCGCGTCCGCATGCTGCGCGTAGGCGGCATCGAGGGTGAAGGCGCGCAGCGCCTCGGCCACGCTCATCGCCTGGTCGGGATACCAGCCACCCGGCGGCTTGCCTTCGTGGTCCTGGCGCGTGACCGCGGCGTGGATGCCGAAGAAGGGATTGGCGGACTCGACCGGAAAATCCGAACCCGCGGCGATCTTCGTGCCCTGCGCGAGGAAGCGACGCCAGGCGTAGGCGCCGCGGATGCGCTCGGCGCCGATGCGGTCCTCGGCCATGTTCATGTCCGAGGTCGCGTGCGTGGGCTGCATCGCGGCGACGAGTTGCAGTTCCTTGAAGCGCGGGATGTCCTCCAGCGCCACCACCTGCGCGTGCTCGATGCGGTTGCGCTGCGCGGCGGCGCCGGGATGCGCGGCGTAGGCAAGCGCGTAGGCGTCGAGCGCCTGGCGGTTGCCGGCGTCGCCGATCGCGTGCACGCCCACCTGGTAGCCCAGCGCCAGCGCCTTGCCGATCTTCGCCGCCAGCGTGTCGGTGGCTTCGAACAGCGCGCCGGCGTGGCCGGGCTGGTCGGCGTAGGGCGCGAGCAGCGCGGCGCCGCGGCTGCCGAGCGAACCGTCGGCGTAAAGCTTCACCGCGCGCGCTGCGTAGGTTTCGTTGATCAGCGCGCCCGGCGCGAGCTCGGCGCTGATCGCATCGAAGTCGGCGCCGATTTCGTCGATCATGCCGTGCACGCGCAGGCTCAGGCGGCCCTCGCTGGCGTAGCGGCGGTACAGCGCGTGGCGCGCACTGTCGATGCCGGCATCGCTGACGCCGGTCAGGCCCAGGCTCGCCAGCTCCGCCAGCGCGGCATCGAGCGCGGCCGCGTTCTGCGCCGGCGTGCGTGCCGGGATGGCGCGCTCCAGCAGGTCGAGCGCGGCGTCCACCAGCACGCCGGTGGCTTCGCCCTGCGCGTCGCGCTCGATGCGGCCGCCGGCGGGATCCGGCGTGTCGCGGCTGATGCCGGCCGCGCGCAGCGCCGCCGTGTTGGCCCAGCCGGCGTGGCCGTCCACGCGACGGAACCAGGCCGGGCGGTCGGCGACCACGGCATCGAGCGCCTGCGCGGTCGGCAGTTTCGCCTCCGTCCATAGCGTTTCGTTCCAGCCGCGGCCGAGCAGCCAGGGATCGTCGCCATGGCTGGCCGCGTGCGCGCGGATGCGTTCGAGCGCTTCGGCCTGCGAGCGAGTGCCGACCAGGTTCGCCTGCAGGCGCAGCTTGCCCAGGTTGTTGAGATGCCCGTGCGCATCGATCAGTCCGGGCAGCAGGAAGCGGCCCTGGCCGTCGAGCACCTGCGCGTCGGTGTCCGCGCGCGCGGCGATCTCTTCGCGACGGCCGGTGGCGACGACCTTGCCGTCCTGCACCAGCATCGCCTCGAAACGCAGCACCGGGCCGGCGGCGGACAGGGTGGCGCCATGCACGTTCTCTACCAGCAGTTGCCCGGCGTTGGCGCCCGATGCGGAAAAAAGACCGGCGAGCAGCAACGTAGCTCTTGCGTAAAAGCGCATGCGATCCGTACCAGGTTCTGGAGTCGCCGCCACTCTAGCCCGGCCACCACAAAAAGGGGGCGCCGCAGAAGCAGACGGTGCTCATCACGGCCAGCAGGAAGGGACCCGATTGCACCCGGCCCTGCTGGGCATCCGAGGAACTGAGCCGATCGTCAAGAAACGCGGCTGACACACAGCGCGGACGAATTACGGGAGGGTGCGGATCAGTCCGCATCCCTTTTTCTTTTGACTGGTTTGTCGTGGTGCGGGCGTCGCTAGCGAGGGATGGCCACAGAGAAGCCACCCCAATTGCGGTTCCACGATCCGCTCTTGATGCCGTTGCGTTCGCTGCCTTGATATGTGTCCGTGTCCTGACCGGCAAAGAAGATCAACCGCAGACGTCCCCCAAGCTCGACGGTGATAACCCCCGCGTGCGCCGCCGCGAGGCAAACCGGCGACTTGGTGAGGTAGCGGTCGGTGCCGACCAGGCTTGCATTGGAAAACTGCCGATCGGGGTTAGGAGGACAAACGTAGGTATCGATAGAGTTGAGCCCAAAATCATCCCGGCGCCAGTCGATCTCGACGCTGCGACCGGCAGGCACAATTCCCTCCTTGTTGTGCTTTTCGCGCTCTTCTGCATCCCCAGCGGGATCGTGATCCGGGATCAGGAAAGCGTCTTTTGTGGCGGGCTGGGCGCCGTCTTCGAGACGCTTCCTTTCGACGGCAATATCGCCGGCCAAGGTGCGCGTTCGCTCCTGAATGGCCACCAGTCGCCTGCGCTTGTTCTCCTCAGCGGCCATTCCGTGGTAGACGGCCGTTAGTAGCTGCTGCACCTCCCGCTGCTTCAATTGACCACTGCGAACGTAGCTACGCAGAGTTTCGACCGTTTGTGTCTTGATCTGGTGCAGGTAGGCCGTTTCAACCGCATCGACGACAATGCCGACGATCTTAAGGACACGCTTGGCAGCCTGTTCCAGCAGGCGCTTGGCCGCTTCTTCGGCGATCTTGCGCTTGGCCTTATCGGTCGCGCTGCCGCCGGGCTCAGTCTTCATCTGCTCGGCCTCTCGCTGCATGCGTTGCAACTCAGCCTGCGTAATTTCCAAATCCTCGGCCAGCCGCCCGTAGGTCTCTGCAATTTGCCTTAGTTCGTAGATTTCGCCCTGGGTGTTGGCAATTGCCTCGGTAGAAAGCCGACTTCCTCCGATCTCCTCCATTTCGGCGAGCAACAGCTCTTGCTCTGTCAAGAGTTCAGTCAACTTCGGTGACGAAACGGGCTGCGCCAAGGCGATAGCCGGCGCGAAAAGTACAAACGCCGCGAATACGATACGAACTAAAAGCATCCGGTCCAATTTGGCACCTCGCATTAGTTGCCCCGGAAGTCTACATCGAAACGCAACAGGTTGTCCTTTGCGCCTTTCGCTTCCACCAGTTCGCTTGCCAATCAGCTCAACGCGAACCCAGAGAGCCGGTCAAGTGACAGGCCCTTCACAAGCATTGGGACTTGGCGCGGCAGCCGAAGCGGTGAGGGAGATGCTCTGATCGCTGCAGCCAACAAGGACAAGCCGGTCGTCGCAAAGCGCGCTTAGGCGCATTCGCCAGGCGCCAGGCGCCAAAAAGGGTGCGGTTCAGTCCGCATCCTTTGCACTTTGTGGGTGTCGTTAAGCGTTCCACCCGATGTCAGTCAAATGTGAAGATAGCCACCGCACATAAGCCGGCGGTTCCGATCGGCGAGCAGTTTCACTCCGGCAGGCCCATCTTGCGCAGGAAGGCGACAAAGCGCGGATCGGACTGGATGGGCCTCATCAAGGGATCGGCCTTGATGAAGGTCAAACCGCCATCGTTCTGGGCGTAGGCGCGCTCCAACCACTCGAAGGCCTTGTCGCGTTCGCCGCGCCAGGCGTAGACCTCGGCGATCTGGTAGGCCGCGCCTCGCGAGAAACCGGCGATCTCCGCATCCAGCTCCCGCTGCGCGGCCTCGACGTTGCCGAGCGAATGTTCGGCCATGGCGCGGCCGGCGCCGCCATAGCCGCTGCCGGCCTTGCGGAAATAGACAAGCGATTCCCGCGGCCGGCCCTGCAGCAGGTCGCTCATGCCGCGGTGGAAGAGGTTCACGTTGGACTCCGGACTGATCTCCAGGCCGCGGTCCAGCGCCGCGCGCGCCGCGGTGAAATCGCCTGCGGCATTCAGCATGCGACCGAGCTGTCCCCATTCGGTCGCCGCCAGGGGATCGAGTTCGATCGCCTTGCGCAGGGCGACGATGGCCTCCGGCAACTGGCCGCGCGCGATCAGCAGGCGGGCGTAGCTGCCCTGGACCAGCTGGTTGCCGGGATCAAGAGTCATCGCCTTCTCGTAATCGGCCTGCGCGCCGGCCCAATCGCGCTTGAAGGAAAGCCGCGAGACGGCGCGAACGAGATAGCCCTCGGCCAGCGTCGGCGCCATCGCGATGGCCTTGTCCGCCTCCGCGATCGCCTGGTCCTTGGCCGCCTCGTCGCCGAGGCTGTCCGCCAGTCGGGCGCGCGCGGAGGCCAGGGCGGCCTGCGCGGGGCCGTAGCCGGGATCGAGCGCCAGCGCCTTCTGGTAGGCGGCGATGGCCCGCCGCCAGTTCTCCGGGTTCTCGCGCTCGTTGAATGCCTTGCCCAGCAGGAACTCGTTGTAGGCCTCGGGTTTGCTGCTGCGATGGGCGTTGCTCATTGCCTGCCGTGGCAGCAGTTTGATTTTGAGCGCGTCCACCACGGCGACCGCGATCTCGTCCTGCACCTTGAACACATCAGTGAGCTCGCGGTCGTAGGTCTGCGACCACAGGTGCGTGCTGTCGGAGGTGCGCACCAGTTGCGCGGTCACGCGCAAGGTGTTGCCCGACTTGCGCACGCTGCCTTCGAGCACGTGGGCGACGTTCAACTTGCGGGCGATGGTGGCGACGTCGGCTTCGCTGCCCTTGAAGGAGAACGAGGAGGTGCGCGCGATCACCTTCAGCTGCGGCAGTTGCGCCAGCAGGTTGAGCAGTTCCTCGGACAGGCCGTCGGAAAAATACTCCTGGTCCTGGCCCTGGCTCATGTCGACGAAGGGCAGCACCGCGATCGAATTCGGATCCACCGCGGGCGCGGCTTGCGCAGCGGCCACGGCCGCCGGCGTCACGCGCGCTTCGGCCGCCTCGCGCACGGCGGGCTCGCCCTTGAAGTACCAGGCGAAGGCCAGCGCCGCCAGCGCCACCGCCACCAGCACGAAACGCTTGTTGCCGCGCTGTGCCGGTTCCGCCTTCAGGCCCTCCGGGGTGACGTCGAAGGCCCAGGCGAACATCAGCGCAACCGGGAAGCCGAGCAGCACCACCAGGATGAAGATGCGCAATGCCCAGGCCGGCGCATCGAAGGCCGGGAAGCCGATCGAGGCCACCTGCACCAGCAGCCAGGCCACCACCAGGTAGCCGACGCCGACCTTGAATACCTTGCGCCGCTTCAGTTCTTCGAAAAGGCTCATCGGGTCAGTCGCAGCTGAAGTCGTTGGCGCCGACGGCGCGGCACTGCGGCGGGAAGCCCTTGGCGCGCCAGTAGGCGACCACGCCCATGCGCGTCAGCTTCGCCTTCATGCCGGGCGAGTTGCGCCATGTCTTCGGATAGCGGTCCCAGGCCACGATGGCGGTGGTCACGACGTCGTCGGAGGCGCCGGCACGGTCGAAGTCGCCCAACCACAGGTACAGCGTGGTCTTGTTGAGGTCCTGCAGCAGGCGGCTGTCCGGCGCGATGGCCTCGACCAGCGCATGGGCGTCGGCGGCGGGCTTGCCGTGATCCAGCGACTGCAGCACCGCGTCGCGCAGCGCCGGCGACATCAGCTCGGCGTCCATCAACATCATCGCCTGCGCGCGATCGCCGTTGGCCAGCATCGGCGCGATGAAGTTCTCGCTGCGGCTGTATACGAAGCCCTTCTCGACGTCGCGATTGAACAGCGCGATGGCCTCTTTCTCCTTGCCGGACAGCAACACCGCCAGCGCGTGGTGGCGGCTGGCGTTGCGATAGTTCGGGTCCAGCGTGACCGCATGGCTGGTGTCGGCGATGCCGCGCTCGAAGAAGCCCAGCCGGGTCCAGAAGATGCCGCGCCACAGCCAGGCGGTGGCATTGCGCGGATCGGCGGCGATGGCGCGGTCGAAACCGGCGCTGGCGGCAATGAAATCGATCGGCCAGGTGTTCTGCGTGTTCTGGCCCTTCACCGCCCACGGCATCGACAGGGTGGGATCCAGTTCCAGCGCGCGGTCGGCCGCTTTCCGGGCCAGGGCCACGTAGTCGCGGTCCCGGTAATTCCAGCTGGGCGCCACCGAGGCGACCGCGGCCAGGCCTTCCCAGCCGCGCGCGAAGTTCGGGTCCATCTGCACCACCCGCTCCAGCATGTCGGCCGTATTCGACAGGTCGCGGCGGGCAATGAAGTTCTCGCGCGCCTTCAGGTAAAGCTCGTAGGCCTGCATGTTCTCGGTATCGGCACGCACCTTGACTGCGGGCGCGGTCTTCGCCGTGATCAGCGAGCCGCGCAGCGCCGCCACGATGGCGTTGGCGATCTCATCCTGGATGGCGAAGATATCGGTCAGCTTGCGGTCGTAGGTCTCCGACCAGATGTGGCGGTCGTCGCGGGCGTCGATCAGCTGCGCGGTGATGCGCACCTGGTCGCCGGCCTTGCGCACGCTGCCCTCGAGGATGTGGCTGACCTTGAGCTCGCGAGCGATCTGCGCCGCGCCCATGTTCTGCTTGCCCTTGTAGGCGAAGGAGGATGTGCGCGAGGCCACGCCCAGCTCCGGTACGCGCACCAGCACGTTGAGCAGCTCCTCGCTGATGCCGTCGGCGAAGAACTCGTTGCCGGCGTCGCTGCTCATGTTGACGAAGGGCAGCACGGCGATGGACTTCTTCGTGGACACCGGCACGGACGCGGCCGCCGGTGCGCTGGCCGCCTTGCGCGCGAGGTCGGCTTCGTCGCGGTAGCTGGGCTGGCCCTTGAAGTACCAGGCGAAAGCCAGCGCCGCCAGCGCCGCGGTGAACACCAGAAAGCGCTTGTCGCCGCGCGTTCCGCCTTCGGACTTGAGCCCCTCGGGCGTGAAATCGAAGGCCCAGGCAAACACCAGTGCGATCGGAAAGCCCAGGAACACCACCAGGATGAAGATGCGCAGCGCCCAGGGCGGTGCGTCGAAGGTGGGAAAGAAGATCGAGGCCATCTGCACGACCAGCCAGGCCACCACCAGGTAGGCAGCGCCCACCTTGAACACCTTGCGGCGCTTGAGTTCTTCGAAAAAGCTCATTTGGGAAAGCCCATCTTCTTCACCAGTGCGGCGAAACGCGGGTCGGAACGCAGCGGGTCGACGGCCGGGTCGTAGGGCAGTCGCACCAGGCCGGCGTCATGAATGTCGTAGGAACGGTCCAGCCATTCGAAAGCCTTGTCCTTCTCGCCACGCCAGGCATAGACCTGCGCGATCTGGAAAGCGAAGCCGATGGTGTAGTCCTTCTCCATCTTCGCCAGCGCGGCCTTCGAGGCGGCCTCGTTGCCGCGCGTGAACTCGACCATCGCTGTGCCGGTGGTGCGGAATTGTTCCGGCGCGCGTGCGTAGTACGACATGGCCAGCTCGGTCTCGCCCTGCGAAAGCAACAGGCTGCCGAGCATGAAATTGGCCCAGTTCTGCTGCGGGTTCAGCACTAGCGCGCGCTCGAGCGCCAGTCGGGCCTCGGCGTCGGCATGCGTGCCGGCCAGCGTCCGGCCCAGCTGTGTCCAGACATCTTCCGACAAAGGATCAAGCACCGTGGCCTTGCGCGCCACGGCGACGGCCTCATCGGCGCGGCCGAGCGAGTGCAGCACCGGCGCGTAGTTGCGCAAGGTGGTCGCCCGGTTGGGATCGAGCTCGAGCGCGCGCGCGAAGTCGGCCTGCGCTCCCTGCCAGTTCCAGCGCAGGCGGTGGCGCAGGCCGCCGCGCACGGCATAGCCGACGGGCAGGTCGGGTGCGAGCGCGATGGCCTTGTCGGCGTTTGCCAGGCCCTGGTCGATCACTGCTTCGCGTTGCGCGGGCGAGTCCTGGAAATCGGACACGGTGCCCTGCATGTTGCCAAGCATGGCCCAGGCGTTGGCGTAGCCGGGGTCGATGGCGACCGCGCGCTGGAAGGCGGCCAGTGCGGCCTCCGCCGAGGCGCGCCCGCCCGTCCGCGCGGTTTCCTGGCCCAGCAAGTACTGCTCGTAGGCCTTGGGATCCTTGGTGCGCTGGGTGTTATCCGGCAGTCTTTCCGGCAGCAGCTTGAGCTTGAGCGCCGCCACCACCTCGCGAGAAATCTCGTCCTGCACCTTGAACACGTCGGTGAGGTTCCGGTCGTAGGTCTGCGACCACAGGTGCGAGCTGTCGGAGGTGCGGATCAGCTGCGCGGTGATACGCAGCGTCTCGCCGGACTTGCGCACGCTGCCTTCGAGAATATGCGCGACATTGAGCGCCTTGGCGATCTCGGCGACGCCGGCCTCCTTGCCTTTGAAGGAGAAGGACGACGTGCGCGCAATCACGCGCAACTGCGGGATCTGCGCCAGCTGGTTCAGCAGTTCTTCGGACAAACCGTCGGAGAAATACTCCTGGTCCTTCGTCTGGCTCATGTCGACGAACGGCAGGACGGCGATGGAATTGTCGTTGCTCGCCGGCGTGGCGGCGGGCGCCGCGGGCGCCGCCGCGGCGGTCGTGGCCGCGACCTGCGCCTGTCCGCGTCGCGGCGACAGCACATACTTGTCGAACCCGAAATACACCAGTGCCAGCAACAGCACTGCAATGATGATCCGGTCCATCCGCTGCGCCGTCTGCGGCGCGATCGAGGCTTCCGGCGGCACCTCGGCGTCGCGCTTGAGCCCATCCGGCGTCAGCTCGAACACCCACGCAAACACCAGCGCCGGCACGAAGCCCAACGCCAGCATGATCACCATCGCGCGAATCGCCCAGCCCGGCACGCCGAAGGCCGGGAACAGCGTGCTCGCCACCTGCACCAGCAGCCACGCACCGACCAGGTACAGCCCGGCCATGCGGATGACGTTGCGGCGGCGCAGTTCGCGAATGAAGCTCATGGGCTAGTCACAGGCATAGTCGCCAGCCCCCAGTTTGCGGCACATGTCGGGCGGACCGTACTCGTCCCACAGCGAGAAGAAGCCGAAGTCGCGGGCGAAGGCCGTGAAGCCGGGCAGCACACGCATCGCCCGGCCCTGCGGGCTCCAGAGCAAGGTGAAGGGCTCGCCGGAATCGGTCAGCTGCTGCGCATGCATCACGGCCAGTGCCCGCGCCGGCTGCTGCAGCATGAACAGCGCCTCGGGGACCACCTGCGAGACATGGCTGTGCGGCTGGGCGAGCCAGGCCTCCAGCAGCGCCACAGCGCGCTGCCGCGCCGCCGCATCGCCGTAGATGCCTTCGGCGACCAGCTTGCGATCGGCGTCGGACCAGCCACGCATCGTGGCCCGCGTGCCGCTGACCCACAGCGCGACCGCCGCGTCGCGCTCGCCCTTGGCGCCGGCGATCTTGGACAGGTTGACGTCCGAGGTCAGCATGCCCAGGTCGCGGGCGCGCTGGGTCACCTGCTGCGCGCGCGCCGGGTCACCGGCGTGGATGTACAGGCTGCCGCGCCAGCGCAGGGCGTTGGGCAACATCGGGTCGAGCGTCAGCGCGCGTTCCAGCCGCTCGGTGCCTGCTTTCGTGTAGCCGGCCTTGATCAGCGCGAGCGAATACCAGAAGTTGGTGGTGACATCGTCCGGCTCGAGCTCGAGTGCGCGCTCCATCGCCTTGAACTGCTCGACAAGCTTGCCGCGGAACTCGCCGTAGTCCAGGCCCAGCGCAGCGTGGGGCTCGGCCAGGGTCGGATCCAGCGCGCTGGCCTTCTGCGCGTACTCGACCACCTTGGCGTGCGACGCCCCCGCGCCGGCGTCGGAGTAGCTCGACAACACCGTGTACAGCGAGGTCAGGCGCGCGTAGGCGCGCGCATAGTCCGGATCGAGCCGGGTGGCCGCCTCCAGTGCCGCGATCGCCTCGGGGAAACGGTCGCCGTCGCGGCGGTTGAAGATGCTGGTCGCCTGCAGGTACAGGGCATAGGCCTCGGCATTGTCGGTGCCGGCATCCACCAGGCGCGTCGCCTGCGCGCCCTCCAGCACGACCTTCAGCTCGCCGGTGATCGCGCGGGCAATGCTTTCCTGCAGCGCGAACACGTCCTGCAGGTCGCCGTCATAGGTTTCCGACCACAGGTGGATGCCGTCCTCGCTGCGGATCAGCTGCGCGGTGACCCGCACCTTGTTGCCCTGTTTGCGCACGGAGCCTTCGAGCACGTGCGCCACGCCCAGGGTCTTGCCGATCGCGCGCAGGTCCTGGTTCTTGCCTTTGAAGGAGAAGGAGGAAGTGCGGCCGGCCACCTTCAGGCCTTTCACCTTCGCCAGCGAATTCAGGATCTCTTCGGCGATGCCATCCGAGAAGTACTCGTTGTCGCGGTCAGCGCTCATGTTTTCGAAGGCGAGCACCGCGATGGACTTGCCGTCGGTCGCTCGCGCGGCCGGCGGCGGCGCGGACTGGGCGACGGCCGCCGCGACGACGGCCCCGCGCTTCGGTGTCAGGACGAACTTGTCCAGGCCGAAATACACCAACGCCAGCATCAGGCCGGCGATGATCATCCGGTCCATCCGCCGCGCCGTATGCGGGGCGATGGAGTGCTCCGGTGCCACGTCGGCGTCGCGCTTGAGCCCCTCGGGCGTGATCTCGAACACCCAGGCAAAAATCAGCGCCGGCACGAAACCCAGCGCCAGCACGATCACCGTTGCGCGCAACGCCCAGCCCGGCACACCGAAGGCCGGGAACAGCGTGCTCGCGACCTGCACCAGCAACCAGGCGCCGACCAGGTACAGGCCGGCCATGCGGATGACGTTGCGGCGCCCGAGTTCGCCGAGGAAGTCCTTGCTCACGGCGTGCTCCCAAAGGACAGGCTCATGGGCCGGCCGTCAATCGGTCGAGGGTGGATTCCGGCAAGCGCAGTTGCCGCACCAGCGCGCGGAAGCGCGGATCCGGATACAGCGGCCGGAAGGCGTAGGTCTGCAGCACATAGACCCGAACCGGATCACGCGTGCGGAAGAGGCGCTCGAGTTCGGCCAGGGCAAGCTCGCGCTTGCCCAGCTTGGCCAGGGCCCAGGCTTGGTCGAGCCCTCCCAGCGGCTGGGCGGACAGCTGCTTGAGCGCCGCCTCGGTCCTGGACTTGTCCTCGATGGCGGCGATCAGGCTCGTCACGGCCTGTCGTCGATGCTCGGGCAGCTCCGGCACCAGCGCCCGCGCCTGCTCGAACCGGCCCAACTCGACCAGGTCCACCATCTTGCTCATGCCCGCCAAGTAGAACCCGGGCGAGAGCTTCAAGGTCTCGTCCAGGTACGGCAGCGCGCCCTCGAAATCGCCCTGGGAGTCCTGCAGCAGTCCGCGGTTGTAGACGATGATCTGCGCCAGCGGATCGAGCGCGACGGCGCGATCGAGTTCGGCGGCCGCTTCGCGCCAACGCCCCTGGCTAGCGAAGAACTGGCCATACCACTGGTGCGCCGTCGAGTCGCGCGGATTGCTGGCGATGGATGCCCTGAAGTCGAGCTCGGCGCCGCTCCAGTCGAATTCATTGAGATAACGGACGTAGGCGCGGGCAAGCAGCGCCGCGCTGGCCTTGGCATCCAGTCGCAGCGCCTGCTCGGCGGCGGCGAGCGCCTGCGGATAGGTATCGACGCGTTGGCTGCTCTCGGGGTCGTTGGCGGAGTACTCGCCGATCAGGGCATAGGTCTGCGCCAATGCGCCCCAGGCATCGACGTAGGTCGGGTCGAGCCGGGTGGCGCGCTCGAGGGCATCGGCGGCACTGGTGAGGTTCTTGTAGCCGCGCTTGTACAGGAAGTAGCGACCGCGCAGGTACTGCTGGTAGGCCTCGACGTTGTCGGTGGTGCGCGGCGCCAGCTGCGACTGCGAAGCGCCGTCCAGGATCACCTTCAGGGAGGCCGCGATGGAGCGGGCGATGCGCTCCTGCAGCTCGAACACGTCGCTCATGTCGCCGTCGTAGCTTTCCGACCACAGATGGAAACCATCTTCGGTGTGGATCAGCTGCGCGGTGATGCGCACCTTGTCGCCCTGCTTGCGCACGGAACCTTCGAGGATGTGCGCCACGCCCAGGGCCCGGCCGACGCCGCGCAGGTCGTCGTTCTTGCCCTTGAAGTGGAAAGACGAAGTCCGGCCCGCAACCTTCAGGTCCTGCACCTGCGCCAGCGCGTTGAGGATCTCCTCGGAAATTCCGTCGGAGAAATACTCCTGGTCCTTGCCGGGGCTGAGGTCGGTGAATGGCAGCACCGCGATCGATTTCGCGCTGACCGGCGCGGGCGGCGCGGGCGGCGCCGCGGCGCTGCCGGCCGCGGCTCGCGCTGCAATCGGCGCGGGCGCCTCGACCCGCTCCCGGTAGCTGGGCTGGCCCTTGAAATACCAGGCGAACGCCAGCGTCGCCAGCGCCGCGGCGAACAGCAAAAAGCGCTTGTCGCCGCGCGCCCCGCCCTCGGGCCTCAAGCCGTCCGGCGTGAAGTCGAAGGCCCACGCGAACACCAACGCGATCGGAAAACCCAGGAACACCACCAGGATGAAGATGCGCAGCGCCCAGGGCGGCGCATCGAAAGTGGGAAAACCGATCGAGGCCATCTGCACCACCAGCCAGGCCACGACCAGGTAGGCGGCGCCGACCTTGAACACCTTGCGGCGCTTGAGTTCGTCGAACAGGCTCATGGCTGCAGGCCCAGCTTCTTCAGCAGCGCCGCGAAGCGCGGATCGCCGTGCAGCTTGTGCAACAGACCGTCGGACCTGGTCCAGGCCAGGCCGCCGTCGTGCTGGCGGTAGGCGCGCTCGAGCCAGGCGAAGGCCTGGTCGGAATCGCCGCGCCAGGCATGCACCACGCCGACCTGGTAGGCCCATCCGGCGCCATAGCGCCGGCTCAGCTCGGCCAGGGCGCGGTCGGACTCCGCGTGCTGGCCCAGGCTGTGGTGCGCCAGCGCCAGGTTGTACAAATGCCGCGGCGGATCATCGACCAGCAGCTTTGCCGTCGCCAACGCCTTCGGATAATCGCCCTGCAGCATATAGCTCTGGCTCAGGCCGCTCAGCGCGTAGCCCGCGCCTGGCGCCAGCTGGATCGCCCGGCGATAGGAAAGCTCGGCCTCGCGCCATTGCCCGCGGTCCTTGTGCACCTCGCCCAGGTCGCTCAGGGCGCGCACCGACAGCGGGTCGAGGGCCAGCGCCTTGACCAGCGCCGCCTCCGCTTCGTCGAAACGGCCGACGTAACTCAGCAGCACCCCGGCGACCGCGTGGTTGTCGCTGTCGCCGGGGTTGAGTTCCAGCGCGCGTTCGATATCGGCCATCGCGCCAACCTGGTCGAAGGCGTTCTCGGATTTCAGCTTGGCGCGAATGCGATGGCCCTCGGCCAGCGCGGGATCGAGCGTGACCGCCTGCTCCGCATACTGGCGCGCCTGCCGCAGCGCGGCGTCCACCGCGGCCGGGTCGGCATGGGCATAGGCCAGTTCGTAGGCCGCCTCGGCCAGGCCCGCATAAGCGGCCGCATAGGAAGGATCCAGCGCTATGGCTGCGCGGAACGCATCCGCCGCCTGTTGCCAGCCGGCCATGCTCTGCTGGCGCAGGACACTTCGTCCCAACAGATAGTGGTCGTAGGCCTCGGGTTTGGTGCTCCGGCTCGAGGCCGCCGCGCTTGCAGCGGTCACCGGCAGCAGCTTGAGCTTCAGCGCGGCGACGACGCTGGCGGCGATTTCGTCCTGCAGCGCGAAGACTTCCTTGAACTCGCGATCATAGGTGTGCGACCACAGGTGGTAGCCGTTGGCGACGTCGATCAGCTGCGCGGTCACGCGCAGCGTGTTGCCGCTCTTGGCGACGCTGCCCTCGAGCACGGTGGCCACGTTCAACTTCCTGCCGATGCTGCGCAGATCCTCGTTGCGGCCCTTGAAGTAGAACGAGGACGTGCGCCCGGCGACGTGCAGGCCGGGGATCTGCGCCAGCTCGTTGAGCAGCTGCTCGCTGAGGCCGTCGGAGAAATATTCCTGGTCCTTGCCCTGGCTCATGTCCACGAAGGGCAGCACCGCGATCGAGTTGGCGCCAGCAGCGGGCTTCGGTGCGGCGGCCGCGGCGGTAGTTGCCGCCGTGGTCGCGGCCGTTGTCGCGGTGGCGACACGCGCCGGCGCCAGCACGAACTTGTCGAACACGAAATACAGCACCGCCAGGAACAGCACCGCGACAATCATGTGCTCCATGCGCCGTGCGGTCTGCGTGGCGATGGACTCCTCGGGCTTCACTTCCGCGTCGCGCTTCAGGCCGTCCGGCGTGAGCTCGAAGATCCAGGCGAAGACGAGCGCGGGCACGAAGCCGAGCGCGAGCAGCACGACCACGCTGCGCGGCATCCAGTCGGGCGCGCCGAACATCGGCAGCACGGTGCCGGCCACCTGCACCAGCAGCCAGGCGCCGACCAGGTACAGCCCGGCCATGCGGATGACGTTGCGGCGCCTGAGCTCCGTGAGCAACGACTGTGCGGCCATGACCCCCCGTGGCCGACGTCCACGATAGGACGCGCCCCGCCACAGGGTATGACAGAACCCGCTCCGATCCCTAGCGGCGCGCGCCGTTCAGCGACAGTCGGCGCCGCCGGCAAGGGCGCGTTCGTCCCGGAAGGGGTGCTGCTTGCCGGAAAGGCGTTCGTCGCGGGCCCGCAGCACTTCGGCGGGGAAATCAACGGCCCCTTCCCCGTTTAGTATCGGCGGATGGACGACGTCTATTACGCAGAGCTCGAGCGCGACCGGCGGCGGCGCATGCCGGGGGTGTACCTGTTCTTCGGCTTTGCGGCGCTGCTCAGCCTGGGCGTGTTCTATTCGATGCCGATGATCCATGGCGCCAGCGACTTCTCGAAGGCCGAAGGACGCATCGTCGCGGTGACGCGCGACCCGGAGTCGGGCGAGCTGGAGATGACCAGCGAGTTCACCGATGCCCAGGGCGTGACGCATCGCGACACGCAGGCCGAGGGCTACCACTACGCGAATGGCGACCCCGAGGTCGGCCAGTCCATCGAATACCTGTACAAGCGCAGCGAGCCTACCGGCGACCTGCGCGCGTTCCCGCGCGCCGACCGCATCATGCAGCTGGTGTTCGGCCTGCCGTCGGCCTTCTGCGTGCTGTTGGGCAGCGCCGGGCTTTGGTGGCTGCAGCACAGGCGCAGCTACCGCCGCCGCCTGCTGCGCGAAGGCCGCCGCGAAGCCGGGCAGATGCACGCGATCGCGCTGAAGTCGGTGACCATCCCGGTCGGCGCCGCCGCCAACACGCCCATGCATATGTGGCGGCTCGACGCGCGCTATTTCGAACCCAGCATGGGCGGCTTCGTGGATGCGCACAGCGACTGGTTGCCGGTGGGCGCGCTGGGCAAGAAAGCCTAGCGCCTGTCCCTGTTAATGACGTGCCCCGTCCCCGTTCTTCAGGCTGAGTTCGATCCGCACGGTGCCCTGCTCGCCGGGGACGAGTTGGCGGGTGAAGCCGAGCTGCTGGGCGACGCGCAGCATCACCGAGTTGTCGGTGGAGACGGTGCCGCGCAGGCTGTGCAGTTTGCGCTTGCGTGCCCAGGTCACCAGCAGGCGCAGCAGCAGGCTACCCAGGCCCTGGCCCGACACCAGCCGCCCCACCAGCAGGCCGAACTCGGCCTCGCGCGGCGAATCGTCACGCAAGCTCGCGCGCGCCACCGCCAGCACCAGCGCCTCGCCCGGCGCGTAGGGCTCCGCCGCCACCAGCACGAACTCGCGCTTCGGATCCACGCACGCAAGGCGCTCGGCCTGGGCCTCGGTGAGTTCGGCGATCGGGTGCAGGAAGCGCAGGCGCACTTCTTCCGGGCTCAGCGCCTGGAAGCCCTCGCGCAGGGCGGGCGCATCCTCCGGCACGATCGGGCGCACCAGCAACTCGCGACCGTTCGGCAGCACGACGAACTCGCTCCACGGCGCGCCCGCGTGGCGCCGCTGGATGGAGGCGGGTTCCATCGCCCCGCACTCACTCGGCGGGCTTGGAGGTGAACTTCTCCAGCATCTTGCGGCCCTCGTCGGACTGCGCCAGCGCCTCGAGCATGCTCGCCACCGCGGTGCCGCCACCGGCGGAGAACAGGTCCATCACCGAGGCCAGGCCCTTGCCCGGCGTGCCGGCGTTGGCGATCACCTTCACGTTGGCGGTGCGCAGCGCCTCGGCCTGCGCCACGCCCACGGCCTGGCCGGCTTCGATGTTGCGCACGCCCAGCAGGTAATCCTGGTAGCCCTTGTCGCTGCCGATCTTCTCGGCCAATTTGATCTGCGCGTCGACCGGCGCCATCAGGATCGCGGTCTCGGCCGAACCCTTGGCGTGGCCCTCGACCGAGATGCCCTCGGCGTTGCGCCTGGCCGCTTCCAGCTGGCCTTCGGCGGTGAGTACGGTCTGCTGCTTGGTGCCTTCGGCAGAGACGATCGCCACCTGCTTGGTGGCCTCGGCCTGCACGATCGCCACTTCCTTGGCCTGCGCCGCGCTGATCACCGCCACCTCGCGGCTGATCTCGGCGCCGCGCACGTTCTTCACCTGCACCACGTCCATTTCCTTGGCCGCGGTCTCGCGCTGCTGCACCTTCACCAGCTGCGAAGCCTGCTCGTTGGCGACGCCGACCTTCTGGTCCTTCTCGGCGGTGCGCAAACCCACCTGCTCGGCCGCCAGCTGCCGCGCCATCTCGATCTCGCGCTTGGCGGCGATCTCGGCCATCTCGGCCTGGCGGGTGTTGTCGGCGACCACCAGCCGCGACTCGCGCTCGATGCCGGAGGTGCGCTTGGCCATGATGTTGTGGATGACATCGCTGTCCTTGGCGTCGCGGATGTCCATCAGTTCGATGTTCTTTATGGCTTCGACACCCCAGCTGCCCAGCTGCGGCTGCACTTCCTTGGTGAAAGCCTCGCCGAAGCGCGAACGGTCGAGCATGATCTGGTCGATCTCGTGGCCGGCCAGCACGGTGCGCACCGCGCCCTGCACGATCGCGGTCAACTGCTCCTGCAGCTCCTCGAAGGAGGCCACGCGCTGCGCGGCGGTGTTGGAATCGCTGATCCGGAAGAAGGCCATCACGTGCACGATGAAGGGCACGCGCTCCTTGTCGTAGGCGGCGTAGTCCGGCAGGTCGATGGCGAAGTTGGACACCGGCAGCATCACCTTGGTCAGGCCGATCACCGGGATGCGCGAGGGCCATTCGTAGTAGGAGTTGCTGTCGAAGCCCTTGCCGTAGGACACCGTGCTCTTGCGCGACTGGATGATGTGCACTTCGTTCACCGGCACCACGCGACGCAGGCGCATGGCCCAAATGAAGAGGACGAAGCCGACAAAGGCAATGATGAGGCCGAGGATGGAAAGAACGAGCGCGGTACCGAGCATTGTGGCGATTTCCCCTGAAAGCAGGCGCCAGTATAGGCCCGGACCAAAACTGCCCGAGCCGGGCCTGCTAAAATGCGCGCATCCAGATTGGAGTCAGCCATGCGATCCATGAACGCCGCTTCCCGCTTCGCCCTCGTCGCGCTGGTCGCCTCCGCCGCCGCCTTCGCCACGCCGGCCGCCCTGGCGCAGGCCGCGGCCGCGCCGGCTGCGGCCGCGCCGAAGCAGTCGGTCGCCGAGTTCGCCCGCCGCGCGCCGGTGATGGCAGCCGGAGACTCGGCCGCGGCGGATCCCGCGCGCTGGGGCCTCACCGTCGCCGACCTGTCGGTGCTCGACGATCCGGCCCTGCTGCGCAAGGCCGGGCTGCCTGCGCGCGCCGCGGCCGTGGCCAAGGCCGCAGCGGCCGACGACCCGATCGCGCTCTACCTGCATGCCGTGCACCTGCGCAGCCAGGGCAAGAATGCCGCGGGCGGGGGGGCGGCGGACGGCTTCATGCTGCGCGCCTCGCAGCTGGGCCTGGCGCGGGCCATGAGTTTCGTCGCCTCCGGCTCGTACATCGCGGCGGACAGCGCCGAGAAGCAGAAGCCGCATCTGGAGATTCTCACGGGCGCCGCGGGCCTGGGCAATGCCTTCAGCACCTACATGTACGGACAGGCCATGCTGCTGAGCAAGTTGAGCGGCCCGCAGCAGCGTGGCGAGGGCATCCAGGCGATGGGCTTCGCCGCCGAGGCCGGTTTTGCGCCGGCGCAGCTGTGGTACGCGAGGATGGCTTACCAGGCGCTCGACCAGGGCGAGAACGACCCGGGCGTGCGCAAGCGGGCCAAGGAAATGCTCGACAAGGCCGTTGCGCAGGGCAACGCCGACGCGATCGCATTCGCCAAGGCCCGTGCGGCGAAGAAGTAGGCGCTGCGCTACTCGCCCAGCGCGGCGTAGGTGTAGAGCGCGTAGCGGAACTGCTGCGAATCGCGGACCTGCTTCGCGATCACTTCGTGCACGGCCGGATCCCACTGCGTCCATGCGCTGACGAAGGCCTCGGCGCGCGCACGGTCGCCGGTGGCCTGCAGTTCCAGCACCTCGGCCAGCAACGCGCGCGCGGCGCCCGGGTACTTCGCGTAGTCGATGCGCATGCGTTGCGTGGCCGGCTCGAAGCGCAGCACGCCCTTGGCCAGGAACCAGTTCCAGGTCATGAGCTGCATGGTGTTGTAGGCCTGGTCGCGGCGCGGGCGGTTGCGTTGCAGCACGCGCAGGACGCCGGCGGCATACACCGCCTGCGCCTGTTCGGCGCTGTAGTAGCCGGACTCGCGCAGTCGTGGCACCGCGTCCAGCGAGACCAGGTCTGACTTCAGCTCCTCGAACAGGTCGGCGCTGTCCTGCAGCGCGGCGTCGAGTTCGCGGCCGTCGCGGGTGCGGTCCACGCCCAGGTAGTGGCCGATCTCGTGCCAGAGCGTGCGCTGCACGCCGGAAACGGCGGTCAGGTGCGCATGCTGCTCCGGCACTATCGCCGCCTCCCAGGCCTTCGCCGCCTGCACCACCGACTCCGGGTGGCTCATGACGTTGTCGCGCAACATGATGATGCGGCCATAGCGGCGCGAGTGTCCGGCGTCGTTGGGCAGGATGGTGGCGGTGTTGCCGCCGCGCGCCTGGCCGAAGTCGGCGATGACGTCGTAGACGCCGACCGGGATGTCCGAGCGCACAGTGCGCGCGACCTTCACCGGCAGCGCGTCGTGCATCGCCTGCAGGCTGCCCAGCGCCTTGCCGGCCGCATCGGATTCGGCGGCGCGGCGCTGCATCACCGACAGCGACCAGAACGCGCGCACGCCGAGCAGCTCGTCGTCGTAGGTCTCGTAGGCGCCGACCTGCGCATTGAGGCGCTTGAAGCGGGCGGTGACCCAGGCCGCGTCGCCGGCCTCGTAGTCGTCGGCGAGCAGGTCGCGCGCGCGGGCGCGCAGGTAGTCGGCGAACTCGGCGTCGTCCGCGCGCACGGCCTCGGCGGCGGCCTGCAGGTGGCCGTGGATCTGCATCGTTTCGCGCGCAAAGGCCACCGAGTAGGGCAACGCGTAGAGCTGCTTCGGGTCCGCTGCGGTTTCCTGCAGGCGCGCACGCAGGCCCGGGTGCAGCGTGTCGAGCACGGGATAAGTGTCGAACCAGGCCAGGTCGCGGCGCAGGTCCTCGGCGCTGGCGCGGCGCACGACGCTGAGCGGGTCCATCAGCGCATCGCGCTGCCCGGGATGCGCGGCGATATACGCATCGAGCTCAGCGCGCGTGAGGTCGACCGGGTACACGCCCTTGCCAGGCGCCGGCGGCGCCACGCGCAGGAAGGGCTCGCGCTTGTTGTCGGGGGTGGTGCCGATCGGGCCCTTGAACAGCCGATACAGCTTGAGCAGTTCGTCGCGGTACGCGCCCCTGGGCAGCGTGTCGAGATCCGCGAGCGCCGCGCGTGCCTGCGGGTGCACCTGCCGCTCGTAGATCGCCTGCGCCAATTCGCCGGCCGCGAGCAGTTGCTTCACCGCCTGCTGCTCGCCGGCGGTCAACGCGGACAGGTCCGGCGCCAGGCGCAGGGTGCGCGTGGTATCGAGCACCGCGCGGCGCTGTTCGGTTTCCCACAGGCTGGGCGGCATCACAGACAGCGCGTTGGCCGGCAACGCGGCGGCGGACAGGAACAGCGCGAGGCAGATGGGCTTGGGCATGGCGGCGTTCGCTGATTGCGGTAGCCCGATTCTAGCGAGTCCGCAGAAGGTACATCGCACCTGGCCCGGGAACTGGCGCAGGTCGTCGACAGGGCGTTCCAAATTTTGAAAAATCCACCTGCGACTCCCAAATTGGGAGCCCCAGCGTGATTTTTCGGAATCTGTTGTCGGACCTTGCGCCGCGCCCGGTCTCAGGTGTTCTTGCAGGCCTCGTAGACAAGGTCGTCCCAACCGCGGATGAAATCGAAACTGCGGTTGTTACCCACCAACCGGTAGGCGGCATCGCTGTCGGACTTGGCCGGCAGTGTCGGATTGTTCAGAAGAAATGTCGCTTAACCGCTACAGTCAGGGTGCTGCAGAAGCTGCGCGCATCGAGGAGGCGCTGGACGACCATGGCAGCGAAATTCTGGTGGCAGTGCATCGCCTGCGGCGAGCGGCCGGCCTGGCTGGCGGTGTGCGCGTCGAAGAGCATCGCCGCGTTCATCCACGACGAGCTGGCGCCCACTGGCTGGGACCAACGCCTCTTGCGCCGCACGTGCACATGCAAGCGCCGCTCCCTCTACATCACCTACCGTTTGAAGCGCGGCGATCCCGAACGGGTCAGCATCAGGCACATCGTCGGCCTAGAGCTGGAGGACGACTACCTGCCCATGATCTGGGAGACCTTCCGCCACGCCACGCCGAAGGCCCGCTGGGTGGACTTTAAGTACCAGAAAGGCCGCAGCCCCTGGGGCCTGAGCAAGCGCCTGGTGCTGATGCGGCCACAACTGTTGCGCCTACTGCGCGCTTACGAACAGGCGAGGCGCTAGGCGGCCGCGTCGATCCTGGCCTGCAGCTCCTGCAACAGCAGCGGACGATTCGCCACCGTCCTGGTCTTCGTCAGCAGGCCGAGCAAAACCTGCATGTCCTGGCGCCAACCCAGTTCGTCGCCGAGCTTGTGCAGCGCGCCGAGCTGCTTGCGCAGCGAAGGTTTGGCCACGGCCTTGGCCAGCGCGGGGGCAATCGTCCGGGTTGACTCGAGCTGCATCCGCAGTCGGCGCGCACGCCGCCGCCAGCGATGGATGTTTTCGGGAGTGGGCGAGGTATCGGCGCGCCGTCCGGCCTTGGCCGCGCGCTTGCGGCTGCGTTGCAGCGCCGCGCGCAGGTGCTTGGCGTCGAGTGCGCTCCAGTCCAGTTTCTGCAGCGCCAGCTCGAGCCTCGCTACCTCGCGCCGGCGGCGTGCAAAATCCGGGTCACGGGCCAGCGCCTGCGCAAGCAGGGTGTCTCGGCGTCGCAGCAGCTGCTCCACCAGCGGCTGCCAGGACGCCGACTCGCCCTCGCCTTCCATCTTTCTTGCCGCGACCGTGGCGACATGCGCATCGCGCAGCGTGGACAGGCCCTTGCACAGGCGTTGCAGCGTTCGATCCGGTGCATCCAGCCCGTCCACGCAGTCCTCGGCCAGGGCCAGCAGCGAGCGCAGCCGGCGTAGCGCCCTGCGCGCTTCGTGGATCCCCTCGCAGACATCCTCGCGATTCTCGAGCGCGCGCTGGATGGCCTGGCACTCCTTGAGTGCCAGGGCCAGCATGCCATCGCCAGGATTCGTGGATCGGGTCGGCACGGCGCGCTCCGCACGGGCCGACAATCATAGCCGGCCGGCCGGCCGCCCGCGTGCCGTCATCGAATGGTCGGGTCGGCGCCGAAATCCACCGCGAAGCCCATCAGCATTCCCGGGATCAGGGCCTTGCCCTCCGGGCATGGCGCATCCAGCGGCACCTGCGCGCGGGTTCCGTCGGTGCGATTCACGCACACGTCGAACTGCTCGCCCGCGCCGGTCTGGGTGACACTGAAATCATTGTCGGTGCCGAGCAGCACGAGGTGCCGGCCATCATCGAGCAGCGGCCCGATCGCCAGGCCCTCGAGCTTCTCGGGCACGGCCAGGCCCTGCGCCTTGAGCACCGCCAGTACATCCACCTCGGACGCTTTCTGCACCGGGAAAACCCCCAGCGGCAGCGCGTCGCTGCCTGCAAGCGAGATGTTGCTGACGTCGGTCGCGCCCTGCAGGTTGATCCGATAGACGCGCTTGTGCAGCGGCGGCAGCGTCACTTCGACGCCGAGGCCGCGATTGTCGCGCTCGATGACGAGGAACTCGCTGTCGCTCAGCGCAATGATCGCGCTCAGGCCGATGCTGCGACCCTGGTTGGTGGCGGAGAAATCATCGCTGGTATCGGGCGTGATGGCATTGATGACGGTGCGGTCTTCGAGCTGGTACACGAACTGGCCGGTGCACAGGCCCGACTTCGGGTCGAACTCGACGATGCGCACGTTGCGGCTGCGGCGGCCGTCGTTGCTGGAGCCTTCGTTCACCAGCGGATCCTGCATGACGGCATACAGCCGGCTGCGCGAGGTGTTGAAGGCCAGGCCCTCGAAGCCACGGTTGTCCTGGCGCCCGTTCACCACCACCGGCCGGCCATCGACGAAATTGGCCAGGCCGCTGGCTTCGCGGGGGAGCAGATTGGTGGGCATGGCCAGGGCGCGGATGAACTCGCCGCGGGCGGTGAAGTGGTAGATGCTCGGGCCGTATTCGTCGGCGACGTAGAGCTGCCCGCCCGCGCCGATGGCCAGGCCCTCGGGGTCGAAGCTGGCGCCCAGCAGCGAGCGGTCGTCGTTGAGCAGCAACGGATTCAAGCCGTTCAACGCCAGGCCGCCCGCACCCTTGAACAGGATCGTCTGCTTGATGACCGGCTGGCCGATCACGCCGGTGGCGCGATCGAAGGGCACACGGATGCGTTCGACGCGCGTGGCGTAGTCGATCAGGCCGCCACCCGGGCCGCGGTCGGCCAGGGCATACCAGTCGCCGGACAGCGGGTTGAAGACCAGGTCCGAGTAGAAGCCGAAGCGGTTGAGGTTGGCGCTGGACGGCGTGCCCCGGGGCAGCCTCAACGCATCGGTGGCCGTGGCCGGGGTCTCGACCAGGTTGACGAAGGTCCAGTCCGCGGCAAGGGACGGGCCCGAGGCGAGCAGGCAGGCGAGCGCGGCGGCAAGCGGGCGAAGTTTCATGGGACACTTCCTTGCAGGGGATTGCCGGCAAGTTAGCGCGCGCTTGTTGCAGTCGGGTTTCAGCGGGAGGTCAGTCGAGCGGAAGCATCACTTCGTTGCGGCGCTTGAACCACAGCGTCCACGGCGGGTTGTAGCGGGCCAGCGAAGCCGGCCCGGAGGCGCGCAGCTTCTTCCTGGCGACGAACTCGCGCAGCAACGCGGTCTGGCGTGCCACGTCCGGCGCGTTGGCCAAGCCGGAGAAGCGCACCACCGCCACGCGCGCGGGCGGCAGCGCGAGCAGCTTCACCCGCGGATCGTTCGGCGCGGGCAAGGTCTGCAGCGTGTAGCCGGCCGGCATCACGAAGCGCACCGTCCAGCGTCCGGCCTGGGCGGTCTGCATGACGGGCGCGGTCATCGCGATCTTTTCGCCATCGCGCGGCGCCTGCACCACCGGCGCGGTCATCGCGATGCGCTGGCCCGGCGAGTTGCCGCCGAAGATATAGCCGGCCAACAGGCGAAAGCCGGCACTGGCGGCAGCGTCCTGGTCGCCGGATACGGAGACTTCGGCCACGACCAGCACCGGATAGTCACGCACCGAGAACGGACCGTCCTCGGCGACCAGCTTGAACGGCGGTTCCTCGGTGGCCATGGCGGTGCCTGCAAAGAAAAGACCGAGGAGCAACGGGAAGCGAAGCGCGCGCATGGGCTTGTTCATCACTACTTGTAGTCCCCCGCAGGTCAGTTTCGCGTGAACGCCGAGGACGTCGGTTCGGCTTTCCAGGGCTGCGCCGACACGATGGCCTGGCGCTAGCTTCGCGGCGCGAGTCTGGGATGGACAGTCGGCACCCAGGTAGTCGTTGAGGTTGCGCTTCCGCCGCAGGGCATCCAGCACGATCATGCGCGACGCTTCGATTCCCATGGTTACCGTGAGCGACTGGATCGTCGTCATCTGATGGCCAGGTATGTTTGTGCTCGGCCGGTAGCCCGCGGCCATCAGCGCGACCAGTGCGGACTGCATCACTGCCTTGTAGGCGCAGTCGAACTTGGTCTCCGTGCTCAGCTCGGCAAGTCCGGCATCCTTCAGGTTGCGCGTCGCGGCAGCAAGAAGCTGCGCGAGTTCCGCCGCGTCACGCGGATGCGGCTTGATCTGTCCGATTCTTGCAAGGTTCTCAAGGTCCATCGAACGCACCGAGCACCAGCAGCTTGGGTTCGGTCATCACGCGGCTGACGAAGCGCTCCCCGGTCGACAACTTGCGGCGGAAGTCGGCAAGACCCATCACCACCGAATTGACCTCCCTGCCGAGCTTTTCGTGCACGGGATGCAGCGCCTGCACCACGTCCTCGAAACCGGCCGCGCCTACCACCATCAGGTCAACGTCGCTGTGTGGCCCCTCGTCTCCCTTCGCTATCGATCCGAAAACGAATGCGAACGAGATCTGCGGCACCAGTGGCATCAGCGCTTCGCGCAAGACGTCTGACAGGCCGGAGGTCTTTCGCATGATGCTGGCGAGTTCGGTGAAGATCGGGCTCGCCCTGTTGGCCTGGTATCTGACCTGGTTGCCGACGCGGGTCGATGCGACCAGGCCAGCACTGTGCAGGCGCTTGAGTTCGCGGAGCGCGTTTCCGGCGTCGACGCCGGTCGAGCGGGCGATTTCACGGACATGAAAACTCTGCTCAGGACGCAGGAGCAGCAGTCCGAGCAGCCGGCGACGGCTATCGCCGAACAGCAAGGCGCTGGGTTCGGTGGCGGCGGAAGCTTTCGTTGTCATAATGACAACGATTGTTGCTGAATCCACAACAGAGGGCAAGCGGAAAGTGGGACGGCGAAGCGTCAGCGCTTGGCTGCCATATGGGTCAGGCCGTTCCGCTAGCTAGCGCACCGGCCGCGCCTCGGCGAACAGGAAGCCCTGGCCGAACTCGCAGCCCAGGTCGAGCAGGCACTGGCGCTGGTCCTGCGTCTCGACGCCCTCGGCCACCACTTCCAGCCCCAGGGTCTGCGCCAGCGCCAGCACCGCGCGCACGATCGCGGTGCTGGCGGCGGTGCCGCCGGGGCGCAGGCTGGCGACGAAGGAGCGGTCGATCTTCAGCGCATGCAGCGGAAACCGGTTGAGGTAGCTCAGGGACGAATAGCCGGTGCCGAAGTCGTCCAGCGCTACCAGGATCCCGCCCTCGCGCAGCTCGGCAATCATCGTGCAGACCTGCTCGGGATTTTCCAGCAGCGTGCCTTCGGTCACTTCGATCCGCGCCAGGTGCGGCGCGATGCCATGCCGCGCCAGCAGCGCCAGGAAACGCGCCGGCAGCTCGGTGGAACGGAAGTGCCGCGGTGACAGGTTGAAGGTGACGTACTGGCCGTCGGTGACCAGTGCCTGCAGGTGCTGGCAGGTCTTGTCGAACATCTGCCAGTCGATCTGCTCGACGCTGCCGCTTTCCTCGGCAAGGCTGAGGAAATCCTCCGGCAGCAACAGGCCGCGCTCGGGGTGCAGCCAGCGGATCAGCGCCTCGTAGCCGACCGTCACGCTGTCGGCCAGGCGCACGATCGGCTGGAAGTGCGGTTCGAACTCGGAGCGGATCAGCGCCCGGCGCAAGTCGCCTTCGGTGTCCAGCGCGCGCAGCGTTTCGCTGTGCAGGCGTTCGTCGAAGATCTCGAAGCGCTGCCGGCCGGCGGCCTTGGCGCGATACATGGCGAAGTCGGCATCGCGCAGCAGCTCGTCGGTGCTGTTGTAGCGCGGATCGCTCAGCACGATGCCGACGCTGGCCGAGGAGAACAGCTCCTTGCCGGCGATGAACATCGGCTCGCTGATCGCGTCGATCACCCGCTGCGCCACCTGGCAGGCGCCCTGCGTGTCCACGCCATGCTCGAGCAGGATGGCGAACTCGTCGCCGCCCAGGCGCGCGACCACGCCGTGGCTGGGCACGCAGGCGGTCAGGCGGATGCCCGCGAGCTTGAGCAGCTCGTCGCCGACCAGGTGGCCGACGCTGTCGTTGATGACCTTGAAGCGGTCCAGGTCCAGGAACAGCACGGCGAAGGCCGCGTCGGGATGCGTGCGCAGGCGCGACAGCGAGCGCTCCAGCGCTTCGACCAGGTAGCTGCGGTTGGGAAGGCCGGTGAGCGAATCGTGCAGCGCCTCGTAGGTCAGCTTCTGTTCGACCCGCTCGCGCTGCACGATCTCGTCTTCCAGCCGGCCGACCGCGTTGGCCAGGTCCTGGGTGCGCTCCTGCACGCGTCGCTCGAGCTCGACCTGCGTCTGCTTGCGCGCCAGCGCGGTGAGGATGTGCTGGGCGACGTAGGCGAGCAGCGCGGCGTCTTCCTCGGTGTAGCGCGGCACGCTGGGATCGTAGCTTTGCACCACGACGGCGCCGCGCACCTGGCCGTCCTCGGTCATCGGCACGCCCAGCCAGTCCACCGCCGGGGTGCCGACCACGGTGCCGCCGGGCACGCCCAGTTGCGTCGCCAGCTCCAGTCCCGCGCCACGAATGGGCCGGCCCTGGCGAATCAGCGCCAGGGTCCGGGTCGAATCCATCGTCGCCTCGGGAATCTCGATCCGCGGGATCGACCAGGTTGGGGTCCTTGACGTCGGCGAAGTAGATGAAGCGCAGCGTCCGGCGCTCGGTGTTGTGCAGCACGATGAGGAAATTCTCGGCATACATCAGCTGCCGCACCACTTCGTGGACGCGCCGCAGCATGTCGCTCATGTCGCGTTCGCTGCTCGACAGTTCGGCGATCGCATACAGCGCGGCCTGCAGCGCCTCGCCGCGCTCGCGCTCCTGCACCTCGACGCGCAGCTCGGCGGTGCGCTCCTCGACCCGCAGCTTCCAGTTCCTCCTGCGCCCGCCGCGCAGCAACGCGGTCAGGATGTGCTGCGCGACGAAGGCCAGCAGCGCGCGATCCTCGGATCGCTGTAGCGTCGCGCTTGTCGTAACTCTGCACCACCATCGCGCCGTGCACCTTGCCGCCGAACATTGGCACGCCGAGCCAGTCGGCGCTGTCGGACCGCGCGGAAGCCTTCTGCAGCTCCTGCAACTGCACGCTGGTTGGTCCGACGACCCATCGCCGGATGCCGCGACGGATCACCGCCAGCGTCAGGCTGTCGCTGAGCTCGCTCGCTCGGGAAATTCGGCCTCCGGGTCGGGCACACGTCGTAGTGACGATGTCGGCGAAGTAGATGAAGCGCAGGGTGTCCCGTTCCGGGTTGTACAGCACGATCAGGAAATTCTTGGCGTAGATCAGCGTGCCGACGATGGCGTGGATCTGCCGCAGCATGTCCGGCATGTCGAGGCCGCCGCTGGCCAGGTCGGCGATCGAATACAGCGCCGACTGCAGGCGCGCGGCCTCCTGCAGGGTCTGCGCGGTGCGGTGCTGCTGTTCCAGCTCCAGCGCCTTGGCCACGCGCACCTGCACGATGGTGCGATATTCCGCCCAGAGCGGCGCGAATTCGGGCCCGGCAGCCGGCCAGTCGGTGACCAGGCAGACGTCGAGTTCGTTGTCGGCAGGAAGCAGGTGACGGACGGCGCGGCCGGCAGCATGCGCGGCGGGCACGACCTCGTCGGTTGGCGCTTGCGCCAGCAGGGCCAGGTCCGCGGCACTCGGCGCGTGCGGATAGCCGTGCCAGGTGCGCGGCGCCCCCGGCGCCGTGGACCGGCACCACAGCACCGCGCTGTCGCGGCATTTCCGCCGTCGGTCAATCGCTACTGGCGACACGTCGGCAGCCGCGTTCTGATCAGCAAGCAAGGTCGCGAGTATCGACAGATCGTTACCGACTTGATGAAGTCGCAAAAGGTCAAAAAGCATGATGGCGACTTGATTGTCGATATTCGCCTCGTACCCGCTGATCGCAGACGGCGCGACGTTGACAACTCATTAAAGGCACTGCTCGATGCGATGCAAGCTGGCGGTGCGTATGACGACGACAGTCAAATTACGCGATTGACGGTCGAGAAGGTCGAACCGGAACGTGACTCGCCACGCAGCGAAATCGTTGTCCGTCATGTGCCAGCAAGACTTGGCGAACCTGGCTATCGGATCTGTTTACGGTGTGACCAAGAGTTCGACTCCCTCGGTCCTGGGAATCGGCTGTGCCGCGAATGCACCTCTTGGAGAAACTCATTACCAGGTTTCGTAAGCATCACTCGCGGTGTCAAGCGTCACAACGGCGAGGTGATTTCGTGAAGTGGACCAGATTAAGACAGCCAGTTTTCAAATCGCAGTCCCGGCACCTTTTCAAAGTCGCGAGAATTCGCGGTCAGGAGGAGTGCGTCGTTCACTATTGCAATCGAGGCGATCTTCAAGTCGGTCGATGCGATGCGAACGCGGCTAGCTCGCAAGTCCTTGAATTGTTCCGCAGATTGAGCGCAAAAGGCAACGATGTCCCATTCGTAAAAAAACTCGAAGAGGTCAACGAGGCGTCGATAAGGATTGACTTGGTCGTTTACATCTCGAAGTCGCCCAATCTCAGCAATCCAGCTACGACTCTGCTCCTCAAGCGTGATAGCCGAAGTCATCGGCATCTCAATCGCTTCATCAAGCTTTGCAAGCAATCGTTCACGCGCTGCCGACTGCCGCTGCAAGATCGATACATGATCAGTATCGAGAATAATCATTGCGATTCGGTTTCACTGTTCTCGCGTGCCTTCCGTCGTTCTGCTTCGCGGCTTTCTAACGCACCTTCAATGACATCGTTCATAAAAGGATCGCCATCGAATTTTCCTACAGTCGATCGCCAGTCTTTTTTGCGATCCGTTTTCCCGAACACCGCATCTTCGAGTTTTCGTACTCGGTCTTCAATTGAACTCATCATTAGCCTCCTTGTGGAAATTGCTACGCATCCATTCTATCTGGCTGGAGCTGAAAAGTGAAGTTGCGTTCCTACCAACAATCTGCTGTAGAGGCGGTCTACGAACATCTGCGAAGCCGCGACGACAACCCCGTCGCGGTTCTTCCCACCGGCGCTGGCAAGAGCCTAGTGCTGGCGAAGATTGCTTCGGATGCGGTAAAGTTGTGGAATGGCCGCGTGTTGATATTGGCCCACGTCAAAGAACTCTTGGAACAGAACGCCGATAAGGTGCGCCGCTTGTGTCCGGATATCAAGGTTGGGCTCTATTCGGCGGGTCTAAAGAAACGCGATACAAATACTCCTGTTCTTGTTGCCGGCGTCCAGAGCATCTACAGCGCGCGTGCGATATCGATCCGTTTGACTTGATCATTGTTGACGAGGCGCATCTTATAAGTAAGTCAGGCGACGGAACATATAGACAATTTTTAGCCGATTGCAAAATTATTAATCCGCACGTTCGCGTGATTGGATTGACAGCAACTCCGTTTCGATTAGATTCTGGTATGATATGTTCTTCGGATCATTTCTTGAATCATGTTTGTTATGAGATTGGTATTAAAGAATTGATTCGCGACGGCTATCTCAGTCCGCTGGTCTCAAAATCCGGAATCAACCGTGCGGACTTTTCTAGTGTTCACGTTCGCGCCGGCGAGTTTGTCTCAGACGAGGTGGAACGATTAGCTGGCGATGACGCGCTCGTTTCGGCCGCGTGTGCTGAAATCGTGGAACTGACCGCTGACCGCCGCGCAGTATTGATCTTCGCAACGTCGGTTGCCCACGGGCGGCAGGTCGTCGAAACGCTGCGAGACAACCACGGCATTGAGTGTGGCTTTGTCACAGGCCAGACGCCAACCGGCGAACGCGACGAGTTGTTGGCCCGTTTTCGTGGCAACGCGCTGCCTTCGCTTTTGCAGTCTGAACCGCTGCGTTTTCTTTGCAACGTCAACGTGTTAACCACAGGCTTCGACGCCCCGCGAGTCGATTGTGTCGTGATGCTGCGTCCTACAATGTCGCCCGGATTGCTATACCAGTGCGTCGGTCGCGGCTTCCGTCTGCATCCCGACAAACAGAACTGCCTGGTCCTCGACTTCGGCGGCAACATCGAACGCCACGGACCGATCGACCAGATCAAGCCGAAGGAAAAGTCTGTGCGGGCCAACCAAGGTCCACCGGCGAAAGAATGCGAAAAGTGTCATGCACTGGTCGCTTGTGGCTACGCGAATTGTCCCGAGTGCGGGTATCCGTTTCCGCCTCCACAGCGCGAACCGCACGACGCCGAGGCGACGGAGGCCGGAGTCCTTTCTGGCGAAGTTACCGATACTGAATACGACGTCCACGACGTGGTCTACCGAATTCACCGAAAGCGAGATGCCGACGAAAACGCGCCGCGATGCATGCGAGTCGATTACATGATCGGCCTCGATCATTGGCAAAGCGAATTCATCTGCATCGAACACACCGGCTACGCCAGACGCAAAGCCGAAGCGTGGTGGCGAGAGCGTTGTCTCGATCCGTGTCCCACTTCGGCGGAGGAAGCTCTCGATCTGGCCGAAGTCGGTTTAATCGCCGCGCCCGAATTAATCACGGTCCGATCAATTGCAGGTCAGAAATACCGCCGCATCATCAAACAGACGCTTGGTCAAATCCCAAACGAAGCTTTGGAAGAAGCACCTTTTTAATGAGACTTCTTCACCGTCGCTGCTTCCACGATTCAGGATCTCGATGTGCATGCATCACCGACAAGATTTCCGCGAACTCATTTTCAATCCTAGGCGACGATGTACGGAAAACGTTTCACCGGACACAGCCGAACATCTCGATACACGATCGCGAATTGTTCGGGATTCGATTCAATCCTCATTGTCGCCGACTCAACTTCGCCAACAAATTCAAGGCCCAGGCCTGCTCGTTCTTTCTCGTACCAATCTCTGGCACCGAGCAAGTCCAGGTTAGCCGAATCCGTAAAGAAAGCTCGCCAACTCAATTCAAATGCCTAGCATCACGAAAAACTTCTGAAGCTGGAATTCGATTCTGTGGATTTGAGTCAGCTTCCGAAATACGTTCGTCAAGCAGTTCACGCTGCTTTTGTGTCAGTGGCGGAAGTCCGTCTTCAGCAATGCTGTCCCAGATCTTACCGACCAACTCCAATCGAGCTGTAACTGAAAGGTTCAAGATTTCAGGAGGAACTTCAACTGGATTCATGCGAACCCTCCAAACGGACAGTGCCAAAGACGGATTAAATCGACTTAGCGTTGATTCTCGCAACGACAATTGCACAACCACAACCAACCGCGAATTATAACCTGTGCCCGGGACTGTTCCAATCGACACACGAACTAAGGTTGAAAGCTATCGTCAGCGAGGCTGGTACTGTGTGCCCTTGAAGCCGCGAACGAAATCGCCTTCGCGTCGCGACTGGACCAACTTGCGATTGGCTCCCGACGTCTTTCCCGACAATTGCAACGTCGGAATCATCCTTGGTCAGCCGTCGGGTTGGCTCGTCGACATCGACCTCGATTGTCCCGAAGCGATCGCGCTGGCCGACAACTATCTGCCGCCAACACCCGCGATCACCGGTCGTCCGACGGCACCGCGATCGCATCGCTGGTACATCGCAGTCGGCGCAACGACTGAGAAACACACCGACCCAAGCGACGGTTCGATGATTATCGAACTGCGATCGACGGGAGCACAAACCGTCGTCGGTCCAAGTATTCACCCCGATGGCGAACCCTATGACATTCTCGATACCGAACCGGCAACCGTGCCTGCACCGATGTTGGCCGCATGCGTGAAGGCTCTCGCTGATGCGGTCATCGTCAAACGCGGAGTCGTCCGCACCAAAGCCGCAACCGATCGCGACGCCACACTCAGCACCGGGCGGCAATGTCGAGCTGCGTGCGATCGCGTATTTGAATTCGATGCCGCCGGCGATTTCCGGCAGCAGCGGTCACTCACAAACCTTTGCCGCTGCGACGGCCCTCGTTCATGGATTCGGAATCGAACCCGATCGCGCTTTCGCCATCCTCGCCACTGACTACAACCCGCGATGTAGTCCGCCGTGGTCCGACCGCGAACTGCGACACAAGATCAACCAAGCCGCCTCCAAACCGCACGACCGTCCGTTCGGATGGCTACGCGACGAAGGGCCGATCGAACCGATCGGTGAACCAGTCGACCTCAGCGGGATCCTGGGCAAGCCGGCAACCAAAGTCATCACGGCCGAACCGGATCCGCCCAAGCCGATGCCAGAAGATCCCGGTGTGTTGCCCGAAGCGTTGTTGTGGTGCCCAGGCTTCATCGCCGAGGTCATGGACCATTGCCTCGAAACCGCTCCGTACCCGAACCCAGTCATGGCGTTCTGTGGAGCGTTGTCGTTGCAGGCGGTGCTGGCCGGCCGACGCGTGCGTGATCCGGGCGACAACCGAACGAATCTGTATCTGCTGGGACTCGCGCATTCCGCGGCTGGTAAAGACTGGCCCCGGAAGCTCAACATGCAGATCCTGCAGCAAGTCGGCATGGCGGATTGTGTTGGCGAGCGATTTGCGTCGGGTGAAGGCATTCAAGACTCGCTTCACCTGACCGAAGCGATGCTTTTTCAAACCGACGAAATCGACGGACTGCTGCAGTCGATCAACAAGTCACGCGACGCTCGCTACGAACACATCATGTCGACGCTGCTTACGATGTACTCGTCGGCCAACAGCGTGTACCCGATGCGTCGCAAAGCCGGCAAGGAAGCCGCCGGCGTCATTAACCAACCCAACCTGGTTATCTTCGGCACCGCGATCCCGAACCACTACTATGCCGCTCTCTCGGAGCGAATGCTGACCAACGGGCTGTTCGCCCGGATGTTAATCTTCGAGTGCGGCCGGCGTGGCAAGGGACAAGAACCAAAGATTCGTGAAATTCCGGACTCGATTCGCGAAACCGCCGCGTGGTGGCAGAACTATCGTCCCGGTGCCGGCAACCTCGTTGACTGGAATCCGACGCCAGCGATCGTTAGGCATGATGACGAAGCCCGACGCTTGCTGTGCGATGCCCGCGTCAATGCGGAGACTCAGTACGATGCCGCCGAGGCCGACAACGATTCGGTTGGCACTACGGTTTGGGGACGCGTTAGCGAACAGACTCGGAAGCTCGCGTTGATCCACGCCGTCAGTCGCAACTGTCGTGACCCAGTCATTGATACCGAGTCCGCCCGTTGGGCCATCGAGGTCGTCGAGCATCAAACCCGACGCATGTTGTTCATGGCGGCGTCTCACGTGGCCGAGAATCCGTTTCATGGCGAATGCCTTCGGTTGCTCGAAAAGCTTCGCAAGTCGCCCGAGCGGACGTTGCCGCACAGCGTGTTGCTCAAACGCATGAAGATGGAGGCCAAGGTGTTCCATCAATTGATTGACACGTTGGTCCAACAAGGTGACCTCAGCATCATCTCCGCCGAGACCGCCGGACGCCCACAACGCGGTTACCGAATGACCGACCAAGCGATGGCCAAAGACGACGGTGAAGAAACGGGGTGAAAGTGAACGAAGTCGACCGTTGTGGGGTGAAAGAAAGTGAACGAACGCGAAAGAAGGGTGAATGAGGTTTGAGCGTAAAACCCGTAGATATAAGAAAAAAATCTCTTCTTTCACGTATTCACCCACACCCACCCGCGCACGCGAAACGCCCGCGTATGAGTGTCTACGCGAGACGGTGTGAAAGAGGGAAAGAAGTTCGCCCCGATTGATCCAATCAGCTCTGTGTTTTGTTTCGATGACGCCTTAAGGAGTTCCATGCCCTGTTCCGAATGCAACTTTTATCAACCGGTCACCGCACCGGTGTGCCTGCCGCGAAGCCAACGGTTCGGCGAGTGCCGACGTCATCCGCCCAAGAATGTCGGCACCCCGCTTCATCGTGAGAACCAAACGCACGCGGTGTTCCCGATCGTCAGCGAGGACGATTGGTGCGGTGAATTCGTCGAGTGGCCCGCACCGTTGGGCCAAGAACGCGACGACGAAGCAAATACGAAGTTGCAGTTGGAGTCGCCGCAGGACGCAACTGAAGCGAACCTGGGGGCCAACGATCGAGAGTGCCAGGATGGCACAGAGAAGGGCCTGAATGGCAGGGTTTTAGGTACTTCCGGGCGGAATATTTTCCCTTGAGGGCCGCCGAACGAGCCGGCGCTAGATGACACAGTTTGTTTTTTGCCGAACTTCAAATTTCAAGGATTATCGATGAATGGATCACGCAGAGATTGGAACCTTTGTGCTGAGCGAATCGCTCGCGAATGCAACGACCAAGTATCGTCATCACACCTCGAATCGCGACGATTGGACTCGTGCACTGAGGAACTGCATAAGCACCAGCGGATTCGCAGGCATCCGAACTAGCCCGCGTTGGCCGCAATCAGAAGTGCGAGCCCGTACCACAACGAGATCCCGATCGCGGTGATGATCGCATTGATCAAACTGGGCTTGATGGGATGAGCCGCCGTGAGAATTGCGATACACGCGAATACCGGAATCGTAAAGCGAATACGATCTGACCACCTTTGATGGTAGAAGAAATCAATTGGCATCAGGAGAAGATCAAAAACGACCATCAGTTGCACCATAGTACGCTGCCACTGCAGCGAAGATCGCCATCGACAACACAATCAGGCTAGTCGTCACTGTACCCCGCCACGGAAGCAAAAACGTGTAGATGAGATGTCCGACAATGCCAGCAACGACCGCGAGCGTCCAAAAGACGGCAATTGCAATTGGTTCGCTTCGGAAGTCGGACAGCACGAAAAGCCACAAAGCGAATGCCGCTGTCAGCGAGAACATGCCGCGTAGGCTGAACTGACCGCCCCCCATTTTGATCTGCAATCCGCTTCGACGTCATCTCCTGTGTCGTTTGGCATGATCAAATCCAAGGCTTGGTACTTTGCGTTCAACGGCAGTATAGACACATATCTCGACCAGAAATCAACCACCCACCCAACCAACCAAACAAACATCAGCAACCGACCGACCCTTTTCCGTTTCATTACCTTGGGAAAAGGACACTGCCATGCAGGTCGAAATGTGGTCGCTTGATCGAATCAAGCCTTACGAAAACAACCCTCGTATTAATGACAACGCCGTTGCTGCCGTCATTCAATCGATTAACGAGTTCGGCTTTAGGCAGCCGATCGTAGTGGATCCCTATGGCGTCATCATTGTCGGCCATACGCGATACAAGGCCGCCATGAAGCTAGGGCTCGCTGAAGTGCCCGTCCACATAGCGGCCGATATTGAACCCGAAGCGGTCCGGGCCTACCGTATCGCTGATAACCGAACCGCCGAGAATGCGCAGTGGGACTATGATCTCTTACCACTCGAGATTCAGAGCTTGCAACAAGGCGGTTTCGACTGCGAACTACTTGGTTTCGATAGCGACGAGCTGGCCAGGTTGTTAGAGCCGGGCATCGGTCAGGGACTTACCGATCCCGACGAAGTTCCCGAACCACCCGACGATGCGATCACGCAGCCCGGCGACCTCTGGATCCTCGGCAACCATCGATTGCTGTGCGGTGACTCGTCGTCGCCGGAGGACCTTGACCGACTGCTTGCGGGCAACGATGATCCATCTTTGCAATACTGACCCACCGTACAACGTCAAAGTTGAACCGCGAAGCAAGAACGCGATCGCGGCAGGTTTAAGTTCGTTTGGCGACAACGCGGCATCGTCGAAGTTAAAGAACGATCAAGGTATGGCTGCATTTACCCATGCGATAAATCAGAAACACAAGCGAAGAAGAGCGGGGCGGCGATCGCGAATGCACCGAAACAAAAGATGCGGGCCAAGGATCGGCCGCTGGCCAACGACTTCGTTTCCGACGAAGAGTTCGACCGACTGCTCAACGCTTGGTTTGGCAATATCGCGCGTGTGCTTGTCCAGGTGGTAGCTTCTACATCTGGGGAGGCTACGCCAACTTGCGCAACTATCCGCCGTTTCTGAAGACGCACGGACTGTATTTCTCGCAGGCCATCATCTGGGACAAGAGCACCCGGTGATGACGCGTAAGGATTTCCTCGGAAACCACGAATGGGCGTTTTTACGGCTGGAAGAAGGGCGCAGGTCACAAGTTCTTCGGCCCGAACAACCACCGACCTGTGGCACGTCAAGAAGATCACTCCGCAAAAGATGGAACACTTGACGGAAAAGCCAGCCGAATTAGCCGTCCGCGCGATCCAGTACTCGTCACGAATTGGGCGACAACGTGCTCGACCTGTTTGGTGGCAGCGGTTCGACGCTTGATCGGTGCCGAACAGACCGGACGCAACGCGTTCTTGATGGAACTCGATCCGCCGTACTGCGACGTGATCGTCGATCGCTATCAACGCTTCACCGGCAAGAAAGCGGTGCTCGAACGAACCGGCGAGTCACCGATTCCCGTCGGTGCCCGCGAAGAGAACATGCGGTGATCGCTACTGTTTTTTATGTGATTCAAAAAACGTGGCGATGTCTTGTTTGTTGAATTTGCCTGCCGTGGTACCAAGGACGAGGTCGACCAACTCTTCGTCCGTCGCCTCAATCGGCGAATCGTTGATCTCTAAAAAGATCAAT
This sequence comes from uncultured Gammaproteobacteria bacterium, assembly GCA_963707625.1. Taxonomy (GTDB): domain Bacteria; phylum Pseudomonadota; class Gammaproteobacteria; order Xanthomonadales; family Xanthomonadaceae; genus Arenimonas. The sequence goes on along the minus strand of CAVPQV010000006.1, from coordinate 10,595 downwards.
GCGGCTTCCAGTCCGACACGTTTGTTACCATCGACAAACGGATGGTTCATCACCAAATGATAAAGGTAAGCCGCAGCCATTTCGAACGGAAATTCGTGAAGATACTTGCCGCCAAATGACGCCTGCGGTTGGGCCAGAGCGGACTCAAGTAAACCGGGATCGCGAACGCCAGGGTCACCACCATACGATTCAATCTGGAACGTATAAGAATCCAAAACATCGTCTATCGTCAAGAACAGGATTTCGCTGTCCATCTACTCCGCCAACTTCTTGAATGCCTTCGAGTGCTTTTCGTTGACAGCTTTGCGGGCCGACTGAACGCGAGACTTTTTCTGCTCGTCATGATGTGGTGCGATGGTAATCGTTTTCCCGTCGGTTGTTAGTTCCACCTGCGATTCAGGATCAATCTTGAGCAGATCGAGGATGGGGCGATCGAGAATAATTGCCCAGCTATTGCCGTGTTTTACTAGTTTCTTGATCATTTCATTTACTCGCCAAGGGTCGACCAATGTGTCACCATTGTGGAAACTCCGCTGACGGACGTCAAGTTGTTGACGATGCGACTCAGTCGCAGTGCGATTATGGCTCTTGTGGACATGGTTCAGTTTACTTTGGGTTGAAAGTCGGGGGCGGTTGCATCGAGCACTTCGACAACATCCGGTGGAATGGAAAGCATCAGCGACCGCCCGCCGTCCCAATTGACCTCGACTTGAGTCCAATCGTTGTGCAGGTATACGCCGGCAACCGTTCCAATGGTGCCAGCGGGGATTGGGTCAGGGTCATCGGCCATCGAAATCAGCCGGACGCGGTGACCCGCTTTGAGGTTTATTTGTTGGTCCATCAGTTCCGGACTCCGTTGGTTTCGTCGAGGAGCGTTGCAACTTCGGAAAGCTGCGCGTTGATGAGATTGATTACCAGGACGTGCGTCCAACGCAGATCCTTAACCCCGCACCGTGAATTTGCCGCGTTCGGTTTTGACAAACTTGCTCTCGTCGCCCTTTGCAAGATCGCGGAGGATCGCGCTGTACAACGTCGCGTGCGGTGTCTTTCCGCCGGGGCTGACCCAGTAGCCCTTGGCCTCCATCGCGTTGATCAACTCTTGGGCGTTCATCGGTTCGCCCGATTCGCCGAGAACCTTCAATGCCGCCGCTACGCAGCTCAGGCGTTTTTCGCCAGCACCGGCCTCCGGCGAAACAATCTTCGAGTTGTGAGGTTTCTTGGGAGCCGTAACCGCGGGAGAAGGATCGCTTGCGACTGTTGCCGATTCCATGACCACCTTCGCCGACTCCTTCGCGCAACTGGTCGGTGTCCTCACCTCGCCGTGCAATCGCTGGGCGGTCTTAATTACGATCTTCTTGCCGGTTGCAAGGTTCGTCGCATCCCAGCCACCGCGAGGCTTCTCAGCGTCGATGCGAATTTCCACCCGGTTTCCCGAAACGTTCGCATAATACTCGCCGCCAATCTCTACTTCCACTTTTTTCATCCTCATCATCCCCAATTGGTGTTTTTGGTTGGCTGCCATCATCGGGTCGATCGAACCACCGATCGACGACGCGGATCTGTTCCGCGTTTCGGCTTAGTCCACATCAAGCGAAGTTCGGAGAAAATTCGATATCTTTTCCGGACTTCCTGTCAGTGCTCACAATCAGCAATCGCGGCATGTTTCCCAAGCCCGCTTGCTGCCGTAGCAAATCTGGCCGCCTTCGACGATGTAGACGATCGCGTCCTCGGCGACGTCGTCGTCGTCCGTCATGGCTTCGTCGTCCTCGTCCGCTTCGTTCATGTCGCGGCCGCTGGTGACTCCGCAAATGCGGTTCTCGAAGGGCCAGTTCTGCTGCGTCATCAACCGCACTTCGGCGTCGCCGCCAAACTCGTCGCGGTAGTCGCTCAGGATTTCGATCAGGGTGTCGAGATTCATGTTTGTCTCTCCGTTGGGGTGAATGAAAAACCGTCTTGCGATAACACACATGAGCCATGCGGTTTCGAAGAACATCAAGCCGATTCCAGCAGCTTTTCGTCAGCTTTTCTCAATGTTTCTGGCGATGCCCGAGATTCGCACACGTTGGCGTATGTCGCGTTCCGTTCCATGTGGGCGTGTTCATCGAACCAGCGGCAAAGAACGCGACCGTGGGCAAGTGTCGCGACCAAGCGGAAGAACGCCGCCCTTCCGTGCGCGGCGTCCGTGGCATTCCGCTGGTCTTGGGTTTAGAGGATCTTGCCCAGGCGGCTGTTCTTCATCGCGTCGAGGGCTTGGACCGCGATGAAGTGTTCGGTGAGAAGCGGTCCGGCGTTTGGCGTTTGTTGTGCGTCGGCGATCTCGAGGGCTTCGGACAAGGTCATCAATCCCTCGATCGCCTTGTAGTAGGCTTCGCGAATCTCTTGGGCTTGGTGCGCATCCATCGCGTTGAAGATCTCGCGAAGGGCCGCATCGGTCTCTGTGTGGTCGTCTGCTTGTGCCATGTTTCTGTCTCCGTTTCGGAAAAGGAATGGAATCGTTTACGCGATGACACACATGAGCCATGCGGTTCGAAGAAGCTCAAGCCGACATGCGAAGATTCCGGCAGAATTCTGCAGCTTTCTATCGATGCCAAGCCAGCGCAAGGACGCGACGTGTCGCGTTGATGAGAACTCTGGGGCACTATTAGTGGCATACACGAGCGGACCGCACGGTGACGAAGTCTGGGGCCAAGAATCGCGAACGAGAAGACGCCAGGCATCCATCCCCGGCGTTATGCGGTGGCATTTCGCTTTAGGCGGCCCGGTCGTACTTGCGGGCCAAGTCCAGAAGCTTGGTCTTGATCGTTTTCCATTCCGGTTTTGTCTTCGCCGGCGATCTCGCCAAAGACCTTGTTGCGAAGGTCACCCTTGTACCAACCTTTCGTCCATCCGAGTCGGTAGAACAATCGGTTGAGTTCCGTTTCGCCCATGCCGCACCCGGGTCGATCCCAGCAGCTCTTGGTGCCCTCTTCTTGGTGTAGTCCCAGTCGCTGCAGCGTTTGGTGTTGAGGGCCAGTTCGACCAATCCCAAAACCATCATCAGGTATCCGACCACCTTGGTCTTGTTGAGCGTTCCGGCGAAGGCCCGGAATTCGATGCGGTTCTTTCCGCGGGCCAGGTGGGTCAGGTTCAGCAGGTGGTAGCGATCCGATTCGCAGCGGCGTTTGGCGTTGTCTTTGTTGCCGTAGGTGCTTGATCTGCTTTGCTGTAGATCGTTCGTTCGCGCGTTTGCGTGTCCCGGTCGAGGCGAAGATCGCTCGTTCGTGGTTGCCGACCAAGGAGATCAATCTTGCCAAGGCGGCCGCGTCGCCGTTCCAGCTAATCGTTATGTGCAAGCCACAGCTGCGTTTACTCGGCCCCCGCGAGCGTTGATCTGCGTCGATCGCGTTCTCGATCTGGTGTACGCCTTCGATACCCTTGCAGTATCGGGCTGACAAACTCGCATCCTTTGCGGCTCGGTGCCAGTGTTCGGATGCTCGAGTCGCGTTCCGCCTTCCACCCGGTGGGCAGCCAAGGTACCTGGGGTTCCGTTGTGGTAGCCGCCGATCGGTGTGGTGTCGCTGGCGGGCAGGGTGGTTTCGAATTCGATTCCGAAGGCGATTTGTTGGCGTTCATCGTTGGGTTCCTGGTTGGTTCGAGGTGTGTTTTGCGTCGCGTTTTCTGCGTCGCGTGACACACATGAGCCATGCGTTTCGAGGAACCTCAAGCGAAGTCTTGCATGTTTTTCCCAGTAATTTTCATGTTTTTCGAGAGGCCACCGGTGCCCCAACATTGCGCCACCGTGGCGATCAAACATGTGCCGCATAACTAGGCGAACATGCGACCAAGAACGCGACAGTGGCGCAACGTGTGGCGACGTTGGCGAGATGCCGAACTCACGGAGGAATGCGATGAGTGAAGGAAGAGCCAAGTCGATCCCGACGCGGCTCTCGGTCGAACAAGCGGCGAAGCTGCTGTCGGCTGCCTATCGAGAGCGGATCGAGCCGAGCAGATCCAGGCCGACGTCGAAGCCGGTGCGCCGACGAATGCCGATGGCACGATCAACCTCGTGAACTACACCGCCTGGCAAGCAAAGGAGATGGGACGTGGCGATTGATCCGAGAAAGACTAAAACCGAGCGAGCTGTGCCGACTGCTCAACTCGACGCCGCTGGGCGAAGTGATCAGCGAACGGCAGCTGTATCGCCATCGTCAACGCGGCCGGCAATCGGATCGGTGACGGCAAGACCGTCGACCTGCTTCGCTATTGTGCCTGGATGCATCAAAGTGCGTCATACGCCGAGACCGACAGTCGGATGTCGATCCCTACGAGCGGATGAAGGAATCGGCGCGGGCTCGCAATGCGGCGCTGGCACTTGCCGGTCGTGACATCGGTGAACTGCCGGAGGTCGAGAATCCAGATCGCAAAGATCGAGCATCGCGAGACTTTCGCTTCTTCTGCGAAACCTACTTTCCGCTAACCTTTCATCTCGCTTGGTCGCCGGACCACTTGAAGGTCATCGAGAAGATCGAACAGGCCGTTGTGCATGGTGGTTTGTTTGCGCTGGCGATGGCGCGTGGTAGCGGAAAGAGTTCGATCGCCGAAGTCGCGTGCATCTGGGCCGTGCTCTACGGGCATCGTGACTTCGTATGTTTGATCGGCAGCGACGAAGGTCATGCCTGCGACATGCTCGACTCGATCAAGACCGAACTCGATAGCAACGATCTGCTGCTTGGCCGACTTTCCCGAGGTCTGCTTTCCGATTCAGGCACTCGATGGGATCTCCAATCGAGCCAATGGTCAACTCTACCAAGGCAAACGGACGCAGATCGGCTGGACCGCCAAGGAGATCGTCCTGCCAACGATCGCCGGTAGCAACGCGAGCGGAGCGATCATCAAGGTCGCCGGCCTGACCGGTCGCATCCGCGGCATGAAGTTCAAGACGCCCGACGGCAGAACGTTCGGCCAAGTCTGGTCGTACTCGATGATCCGCAAACCGACGAGATCGGCTCGGTCGCTTTCGCAGTGTGCCAATCGTGAAAGCATCCTCGCCGGCGCGGTGCTTGGCTTGGCCGGTCCTGGCAAGAAGATCTCGGGCATCATGCCCTGCACGGTCATTCGCCCGGGCGACATGGCCGACAACATCCTCGATCGTGACCAACATCCCGAATGGAATGGCGAGCGGACGCGAGATGGTCTATGCGTTTCCCAACCAACGAAACGCTGTGGCAACGCTACGCCGAGATCCGTGCCGAAGGCCTGCGCGACGGTGATGGTGGAGCGGCGGCCACCGAGTTCTATCGTCAGAATCAGCCGCGATGGACGAAGGTTCCGATGTCGCCTGGCCGGAGCGATTCAACCACGACGAACTGTCCGCGATCCAGCACGCGATGAATCTGAAGCTGCAAGACGAAGCGGCGTTCTTTGCCGAGTACCAGAACGATCCGTTGCCGGCGGAAACGGTTGCGATGCGGATCAGCTCACGCCGAGCAGGTCGCCGCCAAGATCAACGGTATGGAACGACGGCTTGGTTCCGATTGCTGCCAACCATCTCACCGCGTTCATCGACGTTCAGCAGAAGCTGCTGTTCTACGTGGTCGCCGCCTGGGAGGACGACTTCACGGGCTACGTCATCGACTACGGCACGTACCCCGACCAACAGCGTGCCGTACTTCACGCTGCGCGATGCTCGCCAGACGCTGGCGACCGCAGCCGACAGGAACCGGACTCGAAGGATCGATCTATGCCGGCCTCGAATCGCTGACGTCGAATCTACTCGGTCGCGAATGGCAGCGAGACGATGGTGCAGCGATGAAGATCGGTCGCTGTCTGATCGACGCCAACTGGGGCCACTCGACCGATGTCGTCTACCAGTTCTGCCGGCAAAGTCCCGCACGCGCTGCGATCTTCTCCCATCCACGGTCGCTTCGTCGGGCGTCTCGAGCTGCCGTTCAGCGAATACAAACGCCGGCCAGGTGATCGCGTCGGACTCAACTGGCGAATCCCAACGATCCACGGCAAGCGAGCCATCCGCCACGTGATCTACGACACCAACTGGTGGAAGTCGTTCACCCACGCTCGACTCGCAGTCGCCATGGGCGATCGCGGCTGCCTCTCCCTCTTCGGCGATCGACGCCGAAACACCGCATGTTCGCCGAGCAAGTGACCGCCGAGTACTTCGTCAAGACCGAAGGCCGCGGCCGAACCGTCGACGAATGGAAAGCCCGTCCGGAGCAACCCGACAACCACTGGCTCGACTGCCTGGTTGGCTCCGCCGTTGCGGCTTCGATGCAGGGAGCCCTTCTTTTTGGAACCGATCTTCCGGCGATGCCCAAACGCGATCGAGTTAGCTTCAAGGAGCTTCAACGCAACAAGAGGCGTTAGCCATGCTGAGCGAAAATCTGCACCGGTCGATGAAACCGGAGCAGGTTCACGACGCCAGTCGCACACGACGGTTCGTCCTTATGCACGAATGCCATTCCTTTATGCGCGTCGAAAGCGGGCTGTCTGGTATGATCGCTCGTCGATTTTCACGCTCTTCGACGAAGCGACCGAAACCGTGATCAACGGCGTGGACCAGCATGACCGCCTGGCCGAAGTGGAGGCGGACGGATCGTTCACGCTGAAGCTCAACGGCGAGGACAACGTGATTGTGGACCTAGCGGGGGTCGGCTCCGGACAGATCGAAAAGCACATCTTGGGGCTTTTCTGGCTCTGGAACGACGGAATCCAGGACCGGACGGGTATTCAACTCGTTCGGTTCCGAGTTCAGCGGCTAGGTGTGCAGGTGTTTCCAGCATTGCCGTAGCGGATTGTGAGTCAACGGCATGCAGTCTAAAGTGAAGCTGGCAGGAGCACATTAGCGTATTCCGCTACTTGGCTTTCCTCTCTATCCCATCGGAGTACGAGGGAATTGAATCAGGTAGATTGAAGTCGTCATGATCCATCAAGACCCTTACGCATCCCCAACACAGAGTTCCTCATCGCCCGCCAAGTCTCGTTCGTGGATCTTGAGCTGGCTGTACTTGGCGATCCTTCTTGCAATCGCCCACGGGCTACTCAATTGGTGGAGCGTCAGTCACACTTCTGGTGGCTTCTGGGTGATGGAGGGAAGTGGCTCGACCCTGGTGGAGCGTGTTGCCGATTGGCTCACGATACTTCTGAATGTTCCCATTCTGGTCGTTGTATTCATCATTAGATTTCGGCCGTTTGGATTCATGATTCCGGCTCTCTTGATTGCCAATAGCTGCTTGTACGGATCCACGTTGGCGCTGCTCATTGTTTGTTGCAGAAAGAAGCAGCGAACCCCTTACCCCCCTGAAAACGGCAACCGTGTGGAATTCAAGGGAAAAGCGAGCTGAATTGGCGCGGCCCGCTTGCCAGTCGATAATGCATGGGGAAAGGACCTTCCCAGCATGCATGAAACCTCGCTTAGTCTTCTCGAACGCCTCCGCCAGTCCCCAGAAAACGAGGGATGGAATCGGTTGGCGGATCTTTACACGCCTTTGATTCGGGCGTGGTTGCGGCGATACGACGTCCAAGACAGCGACGCGAACGACCTCGTTCAAGAAGTTTTGCTGGCCGTATCGAAGGATCTTGGCAAGTTCGAGCATCGTGGGCAGCCGGGCGCTTTTCGAGGATGGCTCAAGGCGATACTGATTAATCGGTTGCGAAAATTCTGGCGAGCACGAGACCGTCACCCGGAGGCTCGTGGTGACTCAGACATCGATGCCAGGATCGCGCAGCTGGACGACCCGGCCAGCGAAATGAGCCAGATCTGGAATCGCGAGCACGACCAATATGTTCTCCGGCAACTGCTGACGCTTGCGGAGCCGCACTTCGAGCCGAATACCTGGAAGGCATTCTGTCGCGTGGCATTGCAAGGGGCGAAACCGGACGTGGTAGCTCAGGAAATGGGAATTTCCCTGAACGCCGTCTGCCTCGCTAAGTCTCGTGTCACTAGGAGGTTACGCCAAGAGGCGGCAGGCTTGATCGAGTCGTCGTCAAGTTTTTTCCCAAAGAGCTGACAAGATTTCTCGCGAGCGGGTCTTTGTCACTAGAAGCGATTCGTTAGTTCCGAATCAGCCAGTAACGCTGAATCGCTGACCAACTTCAAAAAGTCGTGCGTCCGCGACAGAGCTGTTATCCGAGAGATGTCCCATGCCGAAACTTACCGACCACCCGAGCCGAGAGGAATTGAGTGCCTACAGCCTTGGGCAATTGCCCGAGGAAAGAGCGGTCGCTATCGATAGCCATATCAGCGAATGCGAGCCTTGCTGTGAGACCATCGTGGAACTGTCGTCCGAAGACACATTCGCAGGTTTGTTGCAGGAAGCCGGTCGATTGCCGACGGATCAGACGGCTGATCACGACAGTGCAACGGCAAACTCGGCTTCTTTCGACGACATTCCACAACCTCTGAGCGAACATCCGCGTTATGAGATTCTCGGCCTGATCGGCAAGGGTGGCATGGGCGACGTCTATAAAGCTCGCCACCGGAAGATGGAACGAACAGTGGCGCTGAAGGTCATCAACCGCGGACTGGTTCAAAAAGCGGAAGCTATCGATCGTTTCCATCGTGAAGTCAAAGCTGCCGCACAACTTTCTCATCCCAACATCGTGACTTCGCATGACGCCGATCATGCCGGTGACTTCCACTTCATGGTGATGGAATTCGTCGACGGAGTTGATTTATCTCAGACGGTCAAGAAGCGAGGCGCATTGCCAGTCGCCGAAGCGTGCGATTACATCCGGCAGGCAGCGATCGGACTGCAGCACGCACACGAACGCGGCATGGTGCATCGCGACATCAAGCCTCACAACATGATGGTCACGGCAGATGGCACCGTAAAAATCCTCGACTTCGGCCTTGCCTCGCTGGCGCCAGAAGCATTGGCAGAAGCCAGTTCAGTCGAAGCTCGCGGTGAATTGACGGCGGCTGGCGCGATCATGGGAACGCCGGACTTCATATCCCCCGAACAAGCCGACGACGCTCGCAAAGCCGACATTCGCAGCGACATCTACAGCCTCGGGGCAACGCTCTATTATTTGCTTTCGGGTCGAGTGCCGTTTGACGATGGCAGCGTCATGCACAAGCTCAAAAGTCATGCACAGGTCGAACCTGCCCCATTGAGTTCGGTGCGCGACGACGTGCCTGAAGAACTTGTGGCCATCGCGTCCAAGATGATGGCCAAGGATCCCGATGAGCGGTATCTCACGCCGAAGGAGGTTGCAGAAGCGTTAGAGTCGTTCCTGCGAACTTGGCAACCCGATGAAGCAAATTCGCAGGGACAATTATTGTCAGGTGGTGGAAATAACTTCGAGTCGGGCGGACAGAATTCGGGCGCAGGTGATGCGGGACGAGACTGGCTATTAGTGATTGCGAGACTTCTGTTTGCCATCGCCTGGATTCCAGTCGCGATATTGTGTTACGAAACCTGGGCCTTTGATAGCGCAAGTACTGACGCGGGTACTGGTCATCGCGCCTACGCCTATATGCTCGTCACGCTGTGCCTGTCGACCGTTGCAGGAATTGCGTTTGCAGTCCACAGATTGAACTCAGGCCGCGGTCAATTAAATCGCGGTGATCGTCGCGTCTTCGGGATGACGACAGGCCAAACCGCTTTGATTGTCGTAGTGATCTTTACCGGTGCCATGATTTACTACCTCAAAGGTACAGACAATGGCGAAGACAATGCAGCGGATGCTACTGCCGCACGAGTACTGCTGTCCCAGTTTCGCGCCGCTGAGAAAATTACCGATCAGAGTCAGAGCGATCAGGCCTTTGCGGAACTGGCCAAGAATGCCGCGAAAGCGGGAGATGTCTTGATGACAAAACGTGCATTAGAACACGTTCTCAGGAGAGAGGTGGAAAGTCCGACTGCGTCCGAATGTGCGATTCTGCTTTTCCGCAACGGACACGAGGAAGTGCGCTACAGTATCGCCGAGGCGATCTACTATCAGAAGGACCGCGACGCAGCCCTGTCGGCGTTTGTCCAGTCCGAACAGCCATTCGGTCGATCGGAGACCGCCTCAACCGCGCCAAACAACCCCGAACTCAAAGTCACCGATAAGACGGTCAACAAGGGCACCGCTGGACTGCCGAGTCTGTACGACTGGAGCTTCAAAGGGCGTGACGTCGGCGATCTGAAAGTGCGATTACTACTCGCTCAGAATGGAAAGACCGAAGTCATCCAGGAATTTGATTTCGAAGAGCTTCCGGCTGAGTTCGCCAACAAGGTTCGCCTGGAGGTGAGAGATGATGCGAGAAGTCCGAAAGGACGTAGGGTGAACGCAGTTCTTTTTGTCGAATCTCCAGTCCCTTCGCGCAGTGCAACTGTCAATGAAGACAAAGGTCTCTCGATCGACGTCGAAGCCCCCTTCAGCAACAAAATTGAACGAGCCGATCTGGAACCAATCGAGCCTGGACAGACAGAATTGCTGCTCGCCTTGAGCTACTGGAAAGGGGACATGACCCACGACCTCTCGATGGAGTCGATGACCGCAGCGACAAAAGACGGCAATGCCACCTTCCTATTCGTCACGCTCGACTGGTCGCCAACGTTCGTTCCCACCATCAACGGCGAAGTCACAGAGCGGATACTCGACCGGATGAAAAA